>CALZMQ010000057.1 GCA_945788625.1 uncultured Woeseiaceae bacterium | reverse complement strand
AAAGAGATCGTCACCCTGGGGCGCCCCGATATTCTCCCGCACAAGGGCACCGGCAAACACGTGCCGCCGTCGGAGTGGAATGCGCTGATCGAGGATCCGGACGTACTGGTCATCGACACCCGTAACCACTACGAGATAGAAGTCGGCGCCTTTCCCGGAGCGATCGATCCGGGCAACGACAGTTTTCGGGAGTTCCCGGAATTCGCGCGGCAACTGGCCGCGAGTTCGAAAGACCGGCCGCTGGCCATGTACTGCACGGGCGGCATTCGCTGCGAAAAGGCAACGGCCCTGATGCTCGAGCTGGGATTCGAGGAGGTGTATCACCTGCAGGGCGGCATCCTCAACTACCTCGAGGAGATTTCCGAGCACGGTGATGCCGACGACAATCGGTGGGTCGGCGAGTGCTTCGTATTCGATCAGCGCGTGGCCGTCGATCGCGACCTCGCCGAAGGCGGCTACGTGCAGTGCCACGCCTGTCGCCGTCCCCTGAGCAGTGAGGACCTGAAATCCCCCGATTATCGGGAGGGCGTCTCATGTCCGCAGTGCGTTGGTGAAACCGATGCTGACCGGCGCGCGCGCCTCGAGGAGCGCCGCAAGCAGGTGCGGCTGGCGGCCGAGCGTGGTGAAACCCATATAGGTGCGAAAATTTGACCCGAATGTCGTGTAAACCAGCGAATTTGAGCACCACTTCTAGGTAATACCCCCGATTTTATGAAACATTCTGGCCGGTAAGACTTCTAATTCCGCGGATTAGCCGTTATTTTCAGTCAATGATGAGATTCCTGGCCGACAGCAAGCGACACCCCGACAGTACAGCGCGCCGACGCGGGTTCGGTGTGTTTGTCGCATTGTGGGTCAGTTTGGGTCTGCAGCCCTGTGCCGTGGCGGCCGTGAGCGAGGTGGAATGTCCGCATTGCCCGCCGGAGCTGGCACAGTCGCTCGAGGCGGCCCACGAGCATTGCGATCCGAAAACTGTATCGTCTGATGCAAGCACGCAATCGGAGTGCTGCGAAGTCGATGACGCCGTGCTCGACGCGCGTTCCGGCCAGCTTGAACCGAAAGACACCGGCGAGAACCTGGTTGTCATTCCATCCTTTGAGGTCGTCTTGCCTGACCGGCTTGACGCCCATTTTGGCAGCGCCGCAGATCCTCCGGATCGAAGTGGCTCGCCAATTCCACTTCGCATCCTTTACTGCGTCTATCGGGATTAAGTAACTCCACGTCGTAAACCGCCTGTTTCCCCGGTTTTTCACGTAGGAGCTTTTCCGATGTATTCCCCATTCGGGCAAATGCCCGAGTACAAAAACGTCTCTCGGGCCGCAACACGCTCGTCGAATATTCACCGCCTGTCGCTTTTCGCTACAGCGATGTTGATCACGCTGCCCGTACTTGCGCAGCATCCAGTCCCGTTGACGCTGTCCGCGGCGGAGGACCTGGCATTGGCCGCCGAACCCGGGCAGCAGGCTTTGCTGGCCCGGGCAGCAGCGCTCGATGAGCGCGCCGTCATCGCTGCTGCGCTGCCCGATCCGATGCTACGCGTCGGGCTGAATAATTTTCCGATCGAGTCGGGCGGTTTCAGAACAGAAGGCATGACGCACGCAGTCATCGGGCTGCGCCAGGTGTTCCCCGCTGGCAAGACGCGCTCGTTGAACGCGCGGAAGTTCGGGTTGCTTGCGGATGAAATGTCCGAAAACGCCGACGCACGACGGCGAAATGTGCTGAGTGCCGTGCGTCATGCATGGCTCGATCGGTATTACTGGGAGCAGGCACACGGCCTGGTTTCCGAGTCGCGACCGTTTTTCAGCGATCTGGCAACCATCACGCGGTCACTGTATGCCGTTGGGCGTAAGAGCCAGCAAGATGTGCTTCGCGCCGAACTCGAGTTGAGTCGCCTCGACGACCGATTGATAGAAATAGACAGGCAGCGCGCCAGGGCGCGAGCGGAACTCGGCGAATGGATCGGACATGACGCTGCGCGGCCGTTGGCAGAAAAACTGCCGGCCTGGGAGCAAATGCCGCTCCTGGAGTCATTGCAGGCGACGCTTCTGGAGCATCCAAAGCTCAGAGCGGCAGATGCGCAGATCGAAGCACGCAATTCGGGCGTCGACCTGGCGAAACAACGGTCCAAGCCGGGCTGGGCCGTCGATCTCGGCTACAGCTATCGCGAAGGTGTCTGCCGTTTTTCAGAAAGCGGTCCGTCGACAGCACGCTGTCAGCGGCACTTCAGGAGCGCAGTGCCGCACGCGCGGTCAAGGAACAGACCTTGCGCGCGTTGCAACGGCAGCTGGCGGCCGAACACGCGCGCTGGCAGGACCTGACGCGGCGCCTGTCGCTGTATGACTCCCGCATTCTGGACCAGGCGAAGAACCACGCTGAGGCGTCTCTGCTGGCCTATCAAAGTGACAGGGGCGACTTCGCTGACGTGATGCACGCCTACGTCGATGATCTGAACACCCGTATTGACAACATTCGTCTGCAGGTCGAGCGGGCACAAACCTACGCGGTGCTTGCAAACCTCGGAGGACTCTCACAATGAACAAAACTATTCTGCTCGCAGCAGCGCTGCTTGCTGCAATCGTCGCGGGCTTTTTCATCGGCCGCTCCATGAATCCGGTGGCTACCGATAACAGTGGAGCCGGGGCCGATGGCGCTCGTGAGGTCTTGTACTGGGTTGCGCCCATGGACCCGAATTACCGCAGGGACGAGCCGGGCAAGTCGCCAATGGGAATGGACCTGGCGCCGGTGTATGCGGACGAAGTGGACGGTCAGCCCGGCGTCGTCAAAATTGACCCGACTATCGTCAATAACCTGGGAGTTCGAACCGCCAGGGCAGAGCGCGGTGAACTCTCGCAGCGCATCGAGACAGTGGGCTACGTCGGCTATGACGAGGACACCGTCCAGCACGTGCACACGCGCGTTGACGGCTGGGTCGAGAAACTGGCGACGAAGGCCACCGGTGACCCGATAGAGAAAGAACAATTGCTGTTCGAACTGTACTCGCCGACGCTGGTGAATGCGCAAGAGGAATACCTCGTGGCGCTGCGCAGCAACAACACGCTGCTGACAAAAGCCTCGAAAGAGCGCCTGACGGCACTGGGTGTGACAGGTAGCGAAATGGCCCGTCTCGACAAGGAGCGCAAGGTCCGGCGGCGAGTTCGGGTTTACGCTGAATCCAGCGGAGTGATAGTGCATCTGGGCGTCAGGGAAGGCATTTACGTCACGCCGGCAACGGAGATCATGTCCGTGGCGGCGCTTGACAGTATCTGGGTACTGGCCGAAGTATTCGAGCGCCAGGCCGCGTGGGTGAAACCGGGCCAGCACGCGATCGTTGAGCTCGATTACCTTCCAGGCAAAATGTGGCATGGCATCGTTGACTACGTCTACCCGGAGCTGGATCCGAAGACCCGTACGTTAAAGGTCCGGCTTCGTTTCGACAATGAAAGACAGACGCTTCGGCCAAACATGTTTGCGCGCGTCACGATCAGTGGCGACAGCACCGGACCGGTTACTCATGTCCCTCGCGAAGCGCTGATACGGGGCGGGTCGGTTGATCGGGTGGTCCTGGCGCTCGGTGACGGGCGATTTCGCGCGCAACCCGTGACGATCGGCATCGAGTCAGGTGATCGGGTCGCGATCCGAAAGGGAATATCCGCCGGCGATCGCGTGGTTACCTCCGGACAGTTTCTGATTGACTCGGAATCGAACATTGAAAGGGCGCTGGCCGGAATGAGTGTATCGGACGAGGCGCAGATGGACGATAGCCAGCCGCCGATGGATCACGACGAGCCGATGGAATCCGACACGGATAGCAGTCAGGGTCCAACGGATGATGACGAGCCGATGAATCCCGAAATGGATCACGACTCGCACAATATGGGGTCTTCGCAATGATCGCCGGGTTGATTCGCTGGTCGATCTCGAACCGGTTCCTGGTGCTTGTGCTTACGGTTCTCATTACCGCATGGGGGCTGTACTCGTTGCGCAATACTCCGGTTGATGCGCTGCCCGACCTGTCCGATGTGCAGGTCATCATCAAAACGTCGTTTCCGGGGCAGGCGCCACAAGTCGTCGAGGACCAGGTTACGTACCCGTTGACTACAGCGATGCTCTCCGTGCCGAAGGCAACAACCGTTCGCGGCTATTCCTTTTTCGGCGACTCCTACGTTTACATTATTTTCGAAGACGGAACCGACCTCTATTGGGCGCGTTCGCGCGTTCTGGAATACCTGAGCCAGGTTACCGGACAACTGCCGGACAATGCGAAGCCGGCGCTGGGGCCGGATGCGACCGGCGTCGGCTGGGTCTTTGAATACGCGTTGGTCGATCGCAGCGGGCAAAATGACCTGGCTCAACTGCGCAGCCTGCAGGACTGGTTTCTCAAATATGAATTACAGACGGTTCCCGGTGTCGCGGAGGTCGCGACGATCGGCGGAATGGTGCGGCAGTACCAGGTGGTGGTGGACCCGGACAAGTTGCGCGCTTTCGGCATTCCGCTGGCGAAGCTCAGCATGGCCATCAAGGAAGGCAACCAGGAAACCGGCGGCTCCGTAATCGAAATGGGCGAGGCCGAATACATGGTGCGGGCGAGCGGGTACCTGCAAGGCATCGACGATCTCAGTGACATTCCCCTGGGCGTCAATGCGCAAGGTACGCCGCTGTTGCTTTCCGACGTGGCGGAGATCCGACTCGGACCACAAATGCGTCGTGGCATCGCCGATCTCGATGGCGAAGGTGAGGTCGTTGGCGGGGTGATCATCATGCGGTGGGGAGAAAATGCGTTGAGCACGATTGATGCAGTGAAAACTCGCCTCACCGAGCTGCGGCGTAGTCTCCCGGACGGCGTTGAAATCGTTACGACCTATGACCGGTCTGATCTGATCAAGCGCGCAGTCGAGACTCTCGAACGAAAGCTGGTCGAGGAGTTCCTCGTCGTCGCGCTCGTATGCGCGGTGTTTCTCTTTCACCTGCGTTCTTCGGCCGTCGTAATACTGAGTTTGCCCGTTGGCATCCTCGTCGCATTTATCGTGATGAGGGTGCAGGGAATCAACGCGAACATCATGTCCCTGGGTGGGATAGCGATTGCGATCGGAGCGATGGTGGATGCCGCCATCGTCATGATCGAAAACGTACACAAGCACATAGAAAAAGAACCGCTGACGGACGAGAACCGGTGGCGGATCATGGGCGATGCGGCGACGGAAGTTGGTCCGCCGTTATTCTTCTCCCTGCTCATCATCACGCTGAGCTTTCTACCGGTGTTCACGCTCGAAGCGCAGGAAGGCCGGTTGTTCGCGCCGCTGGCGTTCACAAAAACATACGCAATGGCGGCTGCGGCGGGCTTGTCGATCACATTGGTCCCCGTGCTTATGGGCTACTTCATACGCGGCAAGGTAATGCCGGAGCACAAGAACCCCATAAACCGCGTACTTATTGCGGTCTACCGACCGATTATCAACGCCGTGATTCGGTTTCCGAAGGGAACGTTGGTGTTCGCGGCCATTGTTCTTGTAGTTGGCCTGTGGCCTGCGACGCAACTTGGCTCGGAGTTCATGCCGCCACTCGACGAAGGCGATCTGATGTACATGCCGACGACGTACCCGGGCGTGTCGATCGACAAAGCGAGGGAGATCCTGCAAACGACCGACAAGATGATCCTCGAAGTGCCCGAGGTAAAACGTGTGTTCGGCAAGATCGGGCGCGCGGAAACTGCGACCGATCCCGCACCGCTGACGATGATCGAGACGGTGATTCAGCTCAAGCCGCGCGAAGAGTGGCGAGAAGGCATGACGCCGGAGGGGTTGCGCGCGGAACTCGATCGCGCCATACAATACACGGGCCTCACCAATGCGTGGGTCATGCCGATCAAAACGCGTATTGACATGCTGGCGACCGGGATCAAGACGCCCGTCGGAATAAAGGTCGCCGGGCCCGATCTCAAAGTGATTGAGCGCATTGGCCAGGATCTCGAGCGAGTGCTGGCCAACGTCGACGGCACTGCCTCTGTCTACTCGGAGCGCGTTGCCGGCGGACGCTACGTGGACGTCGATATCGATCGCAAGCGTGCGTCGCGTCTCGGGTTGAATATCAAGGATGTTCAGGACATCGTGCGCTCGGCCGTGGGCGGCATGAACGTAACGCAAACCGTGGAGGGGCTCGAACGCTACCCGGTCAATATCCGCTACCCGCAGCGCGTGCGTGACTCGGTCGAGCAACTCAAGCTCCTGCCCATAGTGACACCGCAAGGGGCGAGAATCGCGCTGGCCGACGTTGCCGATGTGAAGGTCGTCGACGGCCCGCCTGCCATCAGGAGCGAGAACGCTCGCCTAAATGGCTGGACCTACGTCGATATCACCGGTCGGGACTTGGGGTCTTACGTAGCCGAGGCCCAGCAAGTGGTTGCTGACTTCATAGAACTGCCCGCCGGATACGCGTTGTCCTGGTCCGGCCAGTATGAGTACATGGTTCGTGCGAAAGAACGGCTATCCGTCGTCGGTCCTGTGACGCTCGCAATTATTTTGCTGCTGCTGTATCTCAATTTCCGTCGCTTCGCGGAAGTAGCGATCATCATCGGTACGTTGCCGATGGCCCTGATCGGCGGGCTCTGGCTGCTCTACCTGCTCGGCTACGATCTCTCCGTGGCCGTCGGTGTTGGCTTTATCGCATTGGCCGGCGTTGCGGTTGAAATTGGCGTCATCATGCTGGTGTACCTGAACCAGGCGATTCGAGAGCGCATGACGATAGCGGAGTCGGAAGGACGCACGCTCACCGTCCGGGACGTGCAACAGGCAGTCATCAATGGCGCGGTACTTCGTGTACGGCCAATCATGATGACGGTTGCGGCAATTATTGCAGGCCTTCTGCCCATAATGCTCGGTGGAGGTACCGGTTCTGAGGTAATGCGCCGTATTGCCGCACCGATGGTTGGCGGCATGATCAGCGCCACGGTGCTCACGCTGATCGTGATACCGGCGTTGTTCCTGTTGTGGCGCGAACGGCAAGCATCGGTCGCGCGCTAGGGCTGGAGCATCGCTTGCAGGAGGCCGCTTCGTTTCGCGCGCTGGCTACGTGCCCCAGGGGCAGGCGCGCTCCTGCTAGGCGTCGAGATCCGGGATCAGCTCGCTTTCCAGCATGCTGATCATGTCCTTGAGCAGTAGCTTGCGCTTCTTGAGGCGGCGGATCCTGAGCTGATCGACCATCGGGTCTTCCTGCAGCCGGTCAATCAGGTAATCGAGGTCCCGGTGACTGACTCGCAACTCACGCAATCGCTCCAGTTGCTTAAACGATTCGGTATCGATCTTGTCGGTCATGAGAATATGCTACTCGCAGTGAGCTAGTAGCGCCAACCAGTCCCTGTCCGTGGCCCCGACGACCAGGAAGTGGGGGTTTAGAATGTTCGGTTTTGCGTTGTATTTCATCGGCTTGCCGTCGAGCGTGACGACTTTGCCACCAGCCTGTTCGACGACCGCCTGGGCGGCTGCCGTGTCCCACTCCGAGGTCGGACCCAATCGCGGATAAACATCGGCGCAACCCTCGGCAATGACGCAGAATTTCAGCGAGCTGCCCATCGGCACCAGGTCGTGCGGGCCCAGGTTCGTGAGAAAGCTGTCGAGGCTTGCACCCCGGTGCGAGCGGCTGCCGACCACGCGCACGGGATCGCCGCTTGACGCCGCCACGCGAATCGCCCGGGGCGGCTCGTCGCCGTCGCGGATTTCGGCACCGAGGCCCTCGCAGCCGATGTAGGTTTTTCGCCGCACGGGCACGTGGACCACGCCCAGGATCGGCGCGTGGTTGTCGATCAGGGCGATATTGACCGTGAATTCACCGTTGCGATTGACGAATTCCCGGGTGCCGTCCAACGGATCGATCAGCCAGTAGCGATCCCAGCTGCTGCGCTCCTCGAAATCGGGCAGTCCCGACTCCTCCGAGATGATGGGCACGCCGGCCTCCAGATTTTCGAGGCCGGCTACCAGCAAATTGTGCGAGGCAAGGTCCGCCTGCGTCAGCGGCGACTCATCGGACTTGTTTTGCACCTCAAAATCCGTCGAGTACACTTCGAGTATCGCGTTGCCCGCCTTCTCGGCCAATGCGACGATGGGCTCGATGAGCGATGTGAGGTTCATCAGGGAATCCTGCGATCAAACCGGGCGCGCAGTATATCAGTGAATATGGATCCGAAAACCGCACTGCAGCGCAGCGAGACGCTGATGCTGGACATGGACGGGACCCTTCTCGATCTCGCTTTCGACAACTACGTCTGGAAGGACCTTGTGCCGAGGCGCTACGCGGCGGCCAACGGCATGACCTTCGACGCGGCGCGCGAGCATCTCTTCGAGCAATACCGTGCCATTCAGGGTGATTTGGAGTGGTATTGCCTGGATCACTGGTGCGATCGCCTGGGCATCGACGTCATGCAGTTGCATCACGACGTGAACTACCGCATCGGCTACCTGCCCGGTGCGCTCGACTTCCTGCGCAGCGTGCACCGAAACCCGGACGTAAAGGTCTTGCTCGTGACCAACTCGCATCCGGATACGCTGGCTTTGAAGGATGCGGTCACCGGGCTGGGCGATTACTTCGACGGCCTGATCAGCTCGCACGACTACGGCCATGCGAAAGAGAGCCAGTCATTCTGGCATGCGCTGCAAGAGGACGTTGCCTTCGATGTCGAAACCACGCTGTTCGTCGACGACAGCCAGCCGGTTCTGCGCAGCGCGCGTGAGTACGGTGTCGAAATGCTGCTTACGGTGACGCGGCCGGATACGGGCAAACCGGTGCAGCGGGAATCGGAGTTTCGGGGGGTCGAGACGGTCGCCGATATGCTGACGTAGGCGCGCTCCTTCAGCTATCTTCTTGGTGGCCCGCCGCGTCGCCCGCCACCGCCGGAGCGCTGCCTGCCGCCACTGCCGGAACGTCCGCGCTGGCCTTGCGGCTTTCGCCTGCGCGGTTTCGGTTTGACGAGTTCGGGCAGGTCCGCCGCGTTGTAGTTGGCAACCGGCAACTTGTGGCCGATATAGTCCTCGATGTCGGGCAGGGACATTACGTAGGTTTCGCAGCCGAGGCTGATCGCGTCGCCGGCCGCGCCTGCGCGCGCAGTTCTTCCGATGCGATGGACGTAATCCTCGGCCTCCTGCGGCAGGTCGTAATTGATGACGTACTGCACGTCCGGGACGTGCAGGCCCCGAGAGGCGACATCCGTGCCGATCAGGACCGGCAATTCGCCGCTCTGGAACTTCATCAGCATGCTGAGTCGCTTTTTCTGCGGCACGTCACCCGATATGGCCTTGGCATGGATGCCGTTGGCCTCGAGGTAATCCTGCACTTTTTCCGCCTCACGCTTCATATTGACGAAGATCATGATGCGCGACTCGCCCATCTCGCGAATCAGGCCGATCAGGAGCGGCATCTTGTCCTCGTTGGAGGGGAAGAAAATTGCCTGGCGAACACGGTCGGCCGTCACCTTGTCGGGTTCGATGCGCACGAGTTCGGGCTCGTTCATGTGCTCGTAGGCGAGTTCCATGACGCGGTGCGACAGCGTTGCCGAAAACAGCATGTTCAGGCGCTGGTCGGGCGGCGGCAGGCGACGCAGCAGGTATCGAATGTCCTTGATGAAGCCGAGATCGAACATGCGATCGGCCTCATCGAGGATGGCGACTTCTACCTGGTCCAATTTGAACACGCCCTGCTTGAAGTAATCGATGATGCGCCCCGGCGTGCCGATCAGGAGATCGACGCCTGCCTCGAGCGTTTTGCGCTGCTTTTCATAATCGGTGCCGCCGAAGGCGATGCCGATCTTCAGCCCGGTGTGCTTGCCCAGGACCTCCGCGTCGTTCGCGATCTGCACGGCAAGCTCACGCGTCGGCGCCAGCGCGAACAGCCTCGGCTGCCGCTTGCCGTCGCGTTGCGCTTCGTTGTTCAGAAGCTTCTCGAAGGCGGCGATCAGGAAAGCCGCTGTCTTGCCGGTGCCGGTTTGTGCCTGGCCCGCAACGTCGTGCTGTTCAAGGGCTATAGGCAGCGTACTGGCCTGGATTGGCGTGCAAAACTCGAAACCCGCGTCGCGGATGCCGGCCCGCACGCTTTCGTTCAAGGGCAAAGAGTCGAATCTGAGGTCGCTCAGATGGTTTTCAGACATAGGAATGAGACCAGAAAATGTGCGCTAAAAGCTTGCAAAATGGCTCGCGAAGCGTTCAAATTGACCTTAATTCGACGCGACCGCCGTCGCACCCGCCAATTTCGCTTTTCATCGATCCAGAAATAAGCCGAAAAATTACGGCAGTAAAGCTGCGACATATTGCCTGATAGTTAAGGCAGCGTCATCCGTTTTTATGATGTTCGTTCGTCAGGGAGCCTGGCAACGAGCACTACCACTATACAAATGCAAATCATTGGGAGGATCAAACCGGTGAGCGACAATATCGTGCACACATCGGACGGCACATTCGATGCCGATGTATTACAGAACGAAAAGGCCGTTCTGCTCGACTTCTGGGCGGAGTGGTGCGGGCCGTGCAAGATGATCGCACCGCTGCTCGAAGAGGTCGCGGAAACGCACGCGGACAAGCTCGCGGTCGTAAAACTGAATGTTGACGAGAACCCGAATACAGCTCAGAAATTCGGCATCCGCAGCATACCGACACTGATTCTATTCAAAGACGGCGCCGTACGGGCGCAGAAAATGGGTGCGATGCCGAAATCGCAACTTGACGAATTTCTGGACACTAATCTGTGAGAGGGTACTTGGGTACTTCAACGAAAAATCGCCCGGCAAAGTCGGGCAACAAGAGCAAGGGCAATCCGAACCGCCGCCGTCGCCGGCGCGCGCCGCAACACGAGTATCCCGATGACGAGGGTAGTCTCGACGTAATACCGCCCGAGCAGCTCGAACAAAGCAAGAACATCATGAACCTGACGGAGTTGAAAACCCGTCCGGCAGCAGCGCTCGTCGAACTCGGTGAAGCGCTCGGTGTCGAAAACCTCGCGCGTTCGCGCAAGCAGGACATGATCTTCTCCATCCTCAAGGCGCATGCGAGCCTTGGCGAGGATATTTACGGCGACGGCGTACTCGAGATATTGCAGGATGGTTTCGGATTCCTGCGCTCGTCGGACAGCTCGTATCTTGCCGGCCCGGACGACATATACGTCAGCCCCAGCCAGATTCGCCGTTTCAACCTGCGTACCGGCGATACGGTCTCCGGCCTGATTCGCCCGCCTAAAGACGGCGAGCGCTATTTCGCGCTGCTGAAAGTCGGGCAGATCAACCACGATGCGCCCGAGAATGCGCGAAGCAAGGTTCTGTTCGAAAACCTGACGCCGCTGTTTCCCAAAGACCGCCTGAAGCTCGAGCAGGGCAACGGCAGTACCGAGGACCTTACGGCACGCATCATCGACATGGTCGCGCCCATCGGCAAAGGCCAGCGCGGTCTTATAGTGTCGCCGCCGAAAGCCGGTAAGACGATGCTATTGCAGAACATTGCGTCCGCGATCTGCGCGAACACACCGGACGTCGACCTCATAGTGCTGCTCATTGACGAGCGCCCCGAGGAAGTGACCGAGATGGAGCGCACCGTTCGCGGTGAGGTGGTTTCTTCGACATTCGACGAGCCGGCAAGCCGGCACGTCCAGGTGGCCGAGATGGTCATCGAAAAAGCCAAGCGGCTCGTGGAGCACAAGCGCGACGTCGTCATCCTGCTCGACTCGATTACCCGGCTCGCGCGCGCTTACAACACCGTCGTACCGTCGTCGGGCAAGGTCCTGACCGGTGGTGTCGATGCAAATGCGTTGCACCGTCCGAAGCGCTTCTTCGGCGCCGCGCGCAACATCGAGGAAGGCGGCAGCCTGACGATCCTGGCAACCGCACTCGTGGACACGGGTTCCAAGATGGACGAAGTGATTTACGAGGAATTCAAGGGCACCGGCAACATGGAGATCCACCTGGACCGCCGCATTGCCGAGAAACGCACGTTCCCGGCGATCAACATCAACCGATCCGGTACGCGTAAGGAAGAATACCTGACAGATCCTGACGAGCTACAGAAGATGTGGGTCTTAAGGAAAGTGCTGCATCCGATGGACGAACTCGCGGCCGTCGAGTTTCTGCTGAACAAACTGCAGGACACGAAGACGAACGTGCAGTTCTTCGAAGCAATGAAGCGGTAGGGGTGCTATCCGGCAATGCACGCGCCGCTGCGCGCGCGTGATTGCCCAGACGCGACACGGATCATACGGGGCCCTTCGGCCCCGTATTTCTTTTGTGCGTTATTTCCCATGGCAGATGCGCTCTGATTTAATGGGCATCACTCGATGTTAACTGGGAATCGCCATGCGCAAGTTTTCTTCCTGCACAACTTTCGTATTCGTGCTGCTTTCGTCCTGGAGTGCCCACGCGGCGGACGCGCAATCCATCCTCGACAAGGCCCGCGAGCTGCAACTCGAACGCTGGAAAGGGATAAGTAACTACACGGTCGATCAGGTCGTGGCCGGCAGCCCGATTACCCTCTACTACGAGCGCGTCAATGAAACGTCTTTTCGCGTCGTTCCGCAGTTCGAGCTGCAGCAGCGGCGCGCGACCGGTCAGGGCATGCCAGCGATGACGCCTGAACGGCTCGCCGCACTGTCGGAACAAACGGACGACGGCTCGATCGTCGATTTCGACGAAATGCAGGAACTGGCGGCCAAAGCGACCTTGGTGGGCAAGGAAGACATCAACGGACGCAGTGCATTCCACCTCAAAGCCGATGACGTCGATCACGTCGAGCGGATGGACGAGCAGCAGGTCAGTTTCGATACGTTCGAGATCTGGCTCGATACGAAGGAGTACGTACCGTTGAAGTTCCGGATCAACGGCACGGCGACCGGACCGGAAGGGGCGCGACCCGTCGTCCTCGAGAAAGTCGATTCCGACTACCGTGACGTGCCGGGCAGCAACTTGCATGAGCCGTATCACCAAGTCATGACAATGAGTGGCGTCATCGATGAAGCACAACAAAAAGAGCTGCAGGAAGCGCAGAAACAAATGGCCGAGTTCGAGCAGCAAATGGCCGCAATGCCGGCGGCGCAACGCGAGATGATGGAACGCATGATGGGGCCGAAAATCGAGATGATGAAGAAGATGGCCAGCGGTGGCGGCATGGAAATCGTCACGGAGATCGTGAACATCCGGGTCAACACGGGCGGGGAGTGACTCTCATCCGGCAGGTCGACGGTAGAGTCAGTCCAAGTGTTGACTTCCCTGCGATGGGATCAATCGATGACCCGAGCTGAATACACGAATGTGTCCGGCAACTGTCCGAACTGCGAGAGCGTGTTAAAAGGACGGTTCTGTAGCACGTGTGGCCAGGATCAGCGCATCGCGCCGCTGACATTCGTCGGAATTCTACGCGAAGCTTTTCAAGAGCTCACTGATGTCGACGGCCGCTTCATCAATACGGTGGTCACGTTGCTGATACGTCCTGGACGGATTACAAAAGACCATCTTCGCCGCCGAAGAGCACGCTATCTTCCGCCGCTGCGCATGTATCTGGTTGCCAGTGTAATCCTCTATTTTGTCCTTGGCACCTTGACCGCGCAGCTGACGTTCCAGATTGACCTCATCGATAGTGGGACTGTTGGCGCAGTTGAAGACGGCAGGGTCGCGGATCGCGGCCTCATTGAGATATTGGACGCGCGACTCGACGACATGTCGAACTCACCGGGCTTTGGTAAGAGCGTTATTGGACACTTGCCCGAGGTAGGGTTCGTGCTTCTGCCGTTTGTCGGATTGATCTTGAAGATGTTGTTTTTCGGGCGGCGTCATCCATATGGTGAACACCTGTTGGCAGCGGTGCACATCAAGACTGGCGTCTTTCTTATCGTTATTATCGCCGCGATTGGCATTGGCTCGGTATCTGCACTTGGCATAACAGCGTGGTCAACAGCTGCTGCCGGCAATTGGCCTGCGCGCATAGTGTTGTTGATATCCAGTATTTACGTTGGGGTCAGCCTTTTCGAAATTTACGGTGGCAATGTCTTTCTCAGCATCCTTAGAACTATGGTACTTCTGGTGTCCTATTGGGTACTCGCTTCAATAGGGTTGTTTGGCGTCGCCGTCATACTTGCTCTCTTGACGACGTAAGGACGTAGCCCGGGTGTTTCGCGATAGGGGGAAAAGGTGTCAGGTTTATTTTCGTATTTTCCTTGGCCAAGGAAAATACGAAAATAAACCTGACACCTTTTCCCTACGTGGGCGCGCTGCAGGCGGCGTACAATCAATGGATCGCCCGACCGATTATTGCGGCTGAAACCGTCTAATGGTCGAGTACCCGGAGTGGTTCGTGATGGCGGTCTATCTCGAAGATAAAAAGCTTGTAAAACAGTTGCTTGCGGGCAACGCTAGGGCATTCGACCAGTTCTTCGATGAAAATTTCGCGCGCCTGTATCGCTTCGCGCTGACGCGCTTGTCCGACGATCCGGACGCGGCGCGGGAAGTAGCCCAGATTACCCTGACACGCGCGGTGAGAAAGCTGCACACGTTTCGGGCCGAATCCGCGCTGTTCACCTGGCTTTGCGCGATCTGCCGTAACGAGACCAGCGACTGGCTCGCGAAGCAGGGACGCTATCGGGACCACATCGTATTGACCGAAGACTTCCCCGATGTGCAGGCGGCGGTCGATTCCTTCCGGGCGCCGGAGCAAATGAGTCCCGATCGACATTACAGGCGCGTCGAATTGCTGCGGCTGATCCAGGTGGCGCTCGACAAGTTGCCACCCAGGTACGGAGACGTACTCGAATGGAAGTACATCGAGGGACATTCGGTACGCGAGATTTCCGGGCGATTGAATATCGGCACCGAGGCAACGCAGTCACTGCTGGCTCGTGCCAAGCGAGCGTTTGCCGATGTGTATTCGTCGTTGACGGAAGGAATGGAGCGACATGAGAGCGAGTTGGTGCAACTATGAGTAATATCGAACAGGGTAGTGGCGTTCGGTCTGACGCAGCTTTGGAGCAATTGCTGAAGCACGCGTCGCCGCGACCCGTGCCGTCGGAAACCGACACGGCGGCTGCCCGCGGAGCCGTGCGTGCAGAATGGCAGCAGGTAAGCGGCAGGCGGCGGGTGCGCCGGCGCATGCTCAATGTCGCCATCGCCGCAACCGTGCTGGTCGGCGTGTTTTCCGTATTCAATACTTTTCGCGCTCCGGAAATTGGCAGCGTGCAGGTTGCGTCCATCGAGCAGAGTTTCGGTTCGGTCTACGTGCTCGGTGAAGAATCAGTCTTGCGCGAGACCCGCGACCTCTCCGGCGTCCTCTCGGGGCAGACTATAGTGACCGGCGATGAGGCCGGCATGGCGCTCGCCTGGGGTAGTGGCGGCTCGCTTCGCGTCGATCAGAAAACACGCGTCGAGTTCACCAACGACCATTCTGTGTACGTGCAATACGGTCGTGTCTACTTCGATTCCGAACCCGCGTCACTGGCGACGCGGATCGACACCGCGGATTCACGGGACTTCGTAGTCCGCACGGACCTGGGCGAAGTTCTGCACACCGGCACGCAGTTCATGTCCGCGGTCGAATCGGACGTGCTGACGGTGAGCGTCCGGGAAGGGCATGTGTCCGTGGTCGGTGACCGGCAAGACAGCGTGGTTGCGTATTCGGGCGAGCAGGTAAAGCTCGAGGGAAGGCAGCGGCCGGTCAAATTGAGCATCAGCCGTCACGGTGAAAATTGGGACTGGGTAAACCGGGCGTCACGGACTGCCGACGTCAACGGCAAGACCATCGATGCCTTCCTGACCTGGGTGTGCCGTGAATTGGGATTCGAACTCCGTTACGAGGGCGAAGCGGCGGAGGTCGCGGTCAGGGACACGCTGACCGGGGACTACGAGAATGAGCCCCTGGAGGTGCTTCGCCTGGCGATGATGACGACGGCACTCACGGTGCGCGTCGATGAGACAGAGGGAGTGATCTACGTCAGCGACTAAATACAACTACGCAAAACACGAGCAATGATCCGCGCAGTGCCGCTCATCGTCTTGCTGGTCTTGTCGGTGGCATCCGCCGACGACGGGCAGGCTGTGCCTTATACCGGCCGCACGATTGCGAACGTCATCGACGGGTTTCGCGATCAAGGTCATCCGTTCGCCTACAGTAGCCAACTGGTTACCGCCGAATTGCGGGTTGTCAGCGAGCCGGTGCCGGGCACTCCCGTGGAGATCGTACGGCAAATACTTGCGCCGTACGGCCTGACCGTGCATTCGGAATCCGATGTACACCTCGTGGTCCGGGCGGACCCGCAGCAACCGAAACAGCCCGCACCTTCGGCGAGTACACCAACAAGCTCGCAGCCGGATATCGAAACCGTCATTGTCGCGGCCAGCCGGTACGAAATATCGAGGGAGGTCACGACGTCGAAGTTTGAGCTCGACCGGCGGACCATTCAGAACATGCCGGATATCGGGGAAGACCCGATACGCGTCACGCAACGCCTGCCTGGCACAGCGGCGAGCGGCGCATCGGCCCTGGCACATTTCCGCGGTGGCGAGACGGGTGAAATCGGCATCATGCTGAACGGTCAATGGCTGTTCGACCCATTCCATATTCGCGACTACCAGAATATTTTCAGCGCCATCGATGCCCGCGCGATCGAAGGCGTCGAGGTCTACACGGGTGGCTTCCCGGTTCGCTACGGCGACCGCATGAGCGGTCTCGTGCTCATGGATTCGCTGAACTCCGAGAAACCACGACATACCGAAATCGGACTCAGTGTCTTCAATACGTCACTGTTGCGGGCGGGTGCCGACGGCGGCCGTAACTGGCTGTTTTCGGCCCGGCGCGGCAATCTCGATCTCGTCATCGACCCGAAATTCGGCCAGCCTTCCTACTTCGACCTGTTCGGCGAATACACCTTCGATCTCACGCCGGACATGAGCCTTTCGGTCAACGCGCTGTTCGCCGATGACCAGGTTGCGCTCGTACTGGAAACGGATCCGGCTGAACGCGAGTATGTCGTCAGCGACACGAGCAATGCCCAGTTCTGGCTGCGCCTGGACAGCAACTGGTCATCGACGCTGCACAGCAGCACGGTCCTGTCGATGCTCGACTATCGCAACGACCGGGACGGCTTCGCCAACGACCCCGAGAAGATGTTCGCGACAGTGCAGGACGTCCGGGACGTCAGGCAGTTCGCGATACGCCAGGACTGGATGTGGAGTCCGTCGCCGCGGCACCGGACCCAATGGGGAATACACGTGGCTTATAGCGAAGCGGACTACTCATACGCGGGATCGGCGCAATACTTCGGATTGGCGGCACTGTACGAAAATCAGCCCTCCGATGTAACGCGCTCGCTGTTTGCGAGTCCCGGGGGTGGCAGCTACGCGCTGTACGTATCGGACCGCTGGCGAATAGCGGAACGAGCGATGCTCGAGTGGGGACTGCGCTGGGACGATCAGACTTACACCGACGTGAGCTCGGACTCGCAACTGAGTCCGCGGCTCAACCTCATGTACCGGCCATGGCGTAACACCGAGTTCAGGTTGAGCGTCGGTCGGTATCACCAGTCACAGCCGGTTCAGTCGCTGCAGATCGAGGACGGCATCACCACTTTCTGGCCGGCGCAAAGGGCGGACCACCTGATCGTCGGTATGCAGCACCTCACGAGCAACGATACATCGATTCGACTGGAGGCCTTCCACAAGGAAAACCGCGACCTGCGGCCGCGTTTCGAAAACCTGTACGACCCGCTGGGCATAATGCCCGAGTTGCAGGCTGACCGCGTGCGACTGGATCCGACCAGGGCGCGCGCGCGAGGTATCGAGCTGTCTGTCGACCGGACCTCGGGCGATTGGGACTGGTGGGCATCGTACACCTGGTCGAAGGTGACCGATCGTATCGACGGCCGGGACGTGCCGCGCAGTTGGGACCAGCGTCACGCCGTGCAGGGCGGATTCGCATGGAACGGCGAGGCCTGGAATTTTTCGGCGGCGGCAAGTGTGCACACAGGGTGGCCGAAAACAGGGCTCGATCTGGTCGCGGCCGGAATCGATCCGAATGGCGAACCGATATACGTTGCGATACCGGGGCCGCGAAACGCCGCGCGCCATCCGACGTTCGCCAGCGTCGATTTACGCCTGAGTCGCCGCTTCGACGTGCGTCGCGGTTCGCTGCTTGCGTTCGTGGAGGTTTCCAACGTCTTCAATCGTCGCAACGTCTGTTGCCTGGACTGGGACCTCGCGGACGACGCTGCCGGCAATCCGACACTCGAGCACAGCCTCGACTACTGGATGCCGTTGCTGCCGGCAATCGGCGTACTCTGGGAATTCTGAAGCTACGACGACACAGCCGACGAGCGCCAGGCCTCGATGGCATGCCGGTAAATGCGCAGGTGCTTGGCGGCATCGGCGTCCGACTCGTAAATCACACCCGATGCACGCCTGTAAACGGCCTGTGCCAGTGGGTTGTTGCCGGGTGACTGGCCGCGCTGCGTGAGCACAAAGGGTATGGATCGCGTCAGTGACAGCAGCAGCCCGGACTGTCCTTCGGACGGATTGTGAATATGGACGACGTCGAGCGCGGGCATCAGGCAATAAGCCATGACGGCGGACCTGACGGTGGGACCAACCGTGACGCCGTCAATCAGGTCGAGGCGCTTCGCGAGCGCAACGTTCCTGACCAGCACGTGTTGCCGTATGCCATGTTCCTGCAGCGCCTCGATAAGCTCGATGAAATGATCCCCGGCGCCATTGAAGGACTTCGCGAGATTGATGTGACCGACGTGCACACCTGTCTCCGGTAGATTCGACTACCTCATAAGACGGCGCCGAGCAGTCAAACCGGTCGCCCGGTGCGCAGGCGCATCAGCCGGCGTTCTTCTCGAATACGGGCAGGTCGTCGCCGATGTGCATCCAGGGTTGCTTGTCTTCGGTCCAGATATGCGCGCGCATAACAGGCGCCGCCGGATCGTCGAGGCAATTCGCGGTGATGTCGATCTCCCCGGGGCGCTGTTCGTTTTCGTAACTGATGCACGAACCGCAATGCTCGCAGATGCCGCGCGTAACGCCAGGCGAGGACTGATGCCAGTGCACCTCGCCGCTGACTACCTTGAATGTGTCGCGAGCGTAGGTCGCCCAGGCGACGACGGGTGCACCTGCCGCGCGCTGGCAACTCTCGCAATAACAAAAACAGGCGTATTTTTCGGGACCGGCGACCTCGAACCGGATCGCGCCGCAAAAGCACCTGCCGGTAAGCGGCATTTGATTCATGATTGCTCGTTTTCGAAGAATTCAACGGCGCCGGTCTCGAGCGAGTATTCGCCGCCGACAATGCTCAGTTGGCCGCCCTCGACGAGCAGCTCGAGGATCAGCGACCCGTGCGACAGTTGCGCGACCGACGCGCGGATATTGGCACGCACCGCGGCGCTTACGAGGCTCGCTTCGTCATCGTTGCCGGGCTGTTCCAGGAGAGGCTCGACGGCAGGGCGCACCCTGTCCACGATCGCGCGCAGGTTGGGTGACCGATGAGCTTGTTCGCGCGCCAGTTCCTTCAGCGTCGCGACGACGGCGCCGCAGTTGGAGTGCCCGAGCACTACGACGAGCCGGGTACCGAACTGAGTGGCTGCGTATTCGATACTGCCGATTTGCGAGGGCGCAACGACGTTGCCGGCAACCCGGATGACGAACAGGTCGCCAAAACCCTGGTCGAAGATCAACTCCGTCGGCACCCTCGAGTCGGAGCACGCGAGGATGATCGCGAACGGATTCTGGCCGTCGGACAGACTGGCGTCATGGGTTCGGCTTGCCGTCGACAGGCTGCCTGCCTGGCCGGAGACGAATCGCCGGTTGCCATCGCGCAGGCGCTGCAGCGCATCAGGGGCTGAAATCATGCCGGCCAGTATCTGGTACCGGCCGGTTGGCTGCAAGTCGCGTCAATGCTTGAGCCAACGATGCAGAAAGAGCGGCGTGCCCGTGGGGAAGTGGCTGCGTTCCCTGGCCAGTTCGACATACCCGTCGGTGGCGGACAGCGCGGTGAAGTCGCCCGATGTATTGGTCTTTACCGGCATCGCCAGCACCTGCCCGGCCGCGTTCGATATCAACCGCACCGGCTGGAAACAGGTGAGGTCGGGTTTGAACGTGACGTCGCCGGCGAGCGCGGCAAATTCGGGTGGATCCGGCGTCAACGCAGACGCCGCCGCGAGTGCCGGAATGACGTACTGGCGACAGCACACCAGTGCCGATACGGGGTTACCCGGCAGCGCGAATACGACCTGGCGGCCGGGTGAGTACTCCGGGCACGTAGTCGGCCTTTCCCATCGAAACGCCGCCGCTCAGTATGAGCACGTCCGCCTCGTCGAGATGTACCTTGATCCTCTTCTCCAATACGTCCGGTTCATCCACGAGGTGATCGTGTGCGCATTCGGAGTAACCGTACTCGCCCAGCAGTGAATGGATTGCAGGTCCGTTCGACAGGCGAATCTGGTGTGGCTCTATCGCAGCGCCCGGCGCGACCAGTTCGTTACCGGTCGAGATGACGCGGACTACCGGGCGCTGGCTAACCTCGATGTCGGTCAGTCCGCAGGACGCGATAACTGCAAGGTCCATAGGCGAGATGCGCTTGCCCGGCGCCAACAACTCTGCGCCGGCGGCGTGATCCGATGCGCGCCGGTGTACGAACTGAAAAGGTTCCGCCACGTAGCCATCTTCTATGCGCGCAATACCGTCGGAAACCGAAAGACGTTCTACCGGGACGATGCAGTCGGCATTTTCCGGCAGCGCCGCGCCCGTCATGATCTCTATGCAACGGCCCCCCTGCAACGACAGGGCGGCATCGCCTGCGGCCTGCGTGGCCTGGACCGGGTACTCGCGAGTGCCGGCGTCGAAGTCCGCATACGACAGTGCTATGCCATCCATCATGACGCGATCGAACGGCGGCTGGTCTCTTTCGGCGCGAACGACCTGCCTCAGGACGCGGCCGGTCGCAGCCGACGTCGGCACCGTTTCGGCCGGGAAGGCGGGCATCGCACCGTGAATCGCATCGCGAGCGTCCGCAACCGTCAGCACGATCGTCTCAGGAGTTCTCTCGCGCGATCGCGCGATGGCCGATGTCACGGCGATAGTACATGTCCTGCCAGGCGATCCGGCCGACCGATTCGTAAGCCTGGTCCGCGGCTGCAGCGACAGTGTCGCCGAGCCCGACCACGCAAAGTACTCGTCCGCCGCTGGTGGTCACCTCGTCTCCGTCGGTTCCGGTTCCGGCGTGAAACACCTTCTGCGTAGGACTGTCGGCCGCGTCGAGTCCGCTGATCGTCTTGCCCCTGGCATAACTCGACGGGTACCCGCCCGCGGCAAGCACGACGCCGAGTGCTGCGCGCGGATCCCATTCGGCGGTCTGCGTGGCGAGCGTACCGTTGAGGGTCGACGTGCAAATACCCACGAGGTCTGACGTCAGGCGCATCAGGACAGGCTGTGTTTCCGGGTCACCCATGCGGCAATTGAATTCGATGACCTTGGGAGTCCCGTCCGCCATGATCATCAGGCCGGCGTAAAGAAATCCGAGATACGGGGTGCCGTCGGCCTGCATGCCGGTGAGCGTCGGGCGAATCACCCGCTCCATGATGCGTTGCTCGATCTCGGTTGTGACGACGGGCGCCGGCGAGTAGGCGCCCATGCCGCCCGTGTTGGGTCCCCTGTCGCCTTCGTCGCGCGCCTTGTGGTCCTGGGATGTCGCCAGAGGCAGTATCGTCTCGCCATCCGTAATGACGATGAAACTCGCTTCCTCGCCATCCAGGAACTCCTCGACGACGATGCGCGCGCCTGCCTCGCCGAAACTGCCGCCTGCGAGCATATCGGTGGCAGCGCGTTCCGCTTCGTCAGTCGTCATGGCGACGATCACGCCCTTGCCGGCCGCCAGGCCGTCGGCCTTGATGACGATCGGTGCGCCCTGTTCGCGAATGTAATCGAGTGCCGCTTGCAGCTCGGTGAAATTCGCGTACGCGGCCGTCGGAATATCGTGCCGCGCCAGGAAGTCCTTCGTGAAGGCTTTCGAGCCTTCGAGACGGGCGGCGGCGGCCGAAGGGCCGAAGCAGGGAAGGCCCTGCTCGTTGAATCGGTCGACGACGCCTGCAACGAGCGGCGCTTCGGGACCCACGATGGTCAGGCCGATGCCTTCGGCCCGGGCAAGCGCGATGAGGCCATCGATGTCGTCGGGCGAGACCTGGACGTTGCGGACGTTTTTCTCGCGCGCCGTGCCGGCATTGCCGGGAGCGACCAGTACTTCACCGACGACCGTCGACTGCGCGCATTTCCATGCCAGCGCATGTTCCCTGCCACCCGAACCTATTACCAGAACCTTCATAGGACCTCTTTACAGGAGCCCGCTGCGCGGGCGAATCAATGACGGAAGTGGCGCATGCCTGTAAAGACCATCGCCAGCCCGTGTTCGTTGGCCGCCTGGATGACCTCGTCATCGCGCATGGAGCCGCCCGGCTGGATAATCGCCGAGATGCCGTGCTCCGCGGCCGCATCGATGCCGTCACGGAACGGAAAAAATGCGTCTGAGGCCATGACCGAGCCCTTGACGTCCAGGTTCTCGTCTGCCGCCTTGATCGCGGCGATCTTCGTACTGTACACCCGGCTCATCTGCCCGGCGCCGATGCCTATCGTCGTGTTGTTCTTGCAGAAGATAATGGCATTGGATTTCACGTACTTGACGACGGTCCACGCGAACAACATGTCCCGAGTCTGCTGGTCGGTCGGTGCCTTTTCCGTCACGAGCTTCAGGTCGTCGGCCGTAATCACACCCTGATCGGTATTCTGCACCAGCAATCCGCCCGATACCTTTTTTAAATCGAACGATGTGGCGCCTGACGGCCGCGCGGCGACCCCGGTTTCCAGTACGCGCACGTTCTTCTTGGCCGACAACACGCTTGCCGCATCGGCGTCGATCGACGGCGCGACGATCACTTCGACAAATTGACGCTCGATGATCGCGGTTGCCGTCGCGGCATCGAGCGACTGGTTGAACGCGATAATACCGCCGAACGCCGAGGTCGGATCCGTGCTGAATGCTCTGTCGTACGCTTCCAGTATGTTGCCGGCGACGGCGACGCCGCAGGGATTGGCGTGCTTCACGATGACACATGCCGGCTCATCGAATTGCCGCACACACTCGAGCGCTGCATCGCTGTCCGCAATGTTGTTGTAGGACAGAGCTTTACCCTGCAATTGCGATGCCGCGGCCAGCGAGCCGGCGGGAGGCTGCTGGTCGACGTAAAACGATGCCTGCTGGTGCGGGTTCTCACCGTAACGAAGTTGCTCCGACAAACGGCCGGCATAAACGAAGCGCTCACCGAGGGCGTCGTCCTGCAACGACTGTGACAGGTAACGGGTAATGGCCGTGTCGTAGCTCGCCGTATGCGCGTAGGCTTTGGCCGCAAGGCGACGGCGCTGGTGCAGGGACAGATCGTCATTCTTCAGCGCGTCGAGCACTGCCTCGTAATCGTCCGGGCTCACGACGACGGCGACACCGTCGTGGTTTTTCGACGCCGCGCGAATCATGGCCGGCCCCCCGATGTCGATATTCTCGATGGCGTCGTCGATGCTCGCACCCTCGCGGGCGATGGTCTGCTCGAAGGGGTACAGGTTCACGACGAGCAGGTCGATCGGCTCGATGCCGTGTTGCTCCATGACGGCCTCATCGGTACCGCGGCGACCCAGCAGCCCACCGTGGATGACCGGATGCAGCGTCTTCACGCGGCCGTCCATAATCTCGGGAAACCCTGTCTTTTCAGAGACTTCGACGACGTCGAGGCCTGCGCCGCGGAGCTCGCGGCAGGTGCCGCCCGTCGAAAGAACTTCCACGCCGAGATCGGTGAGGCCGGTCACAAAGGGGATTAGTCCACGCTTGTCAGAAACACTGACGAGCGCGCGTCGTACGTTGAACATTGATGCACCTGGTGAAAATGGGCGGCGAGGAAACCGCTCCTATCGAATGAGCGAATAAGTCTTGAGTTTTTTCCGCAAGGTTCCCCGGTTGATACCGAGTATGCCGGCAGCCTGACTTTGGTTGCCGTGTGTGTAATCCATAACGGCCTTGAACAGCGGCCGTTCAACCTCACCGATGACGAGGTCGTACAATTCGCCGGGCCTGTCGCCGTTTAGCGACGTGAAGTACTGATCGAGTGCATCTTCAGTGTGTTCGCAGAGCGGTTTTTTGCCTTTCTTTGACGTGAGGTCTTTTTTCTTGTGTTTTTTCTGGGCCACGTTCCTTAAATCCTGAGAAGTACTGCTCCGTCAATCTGATTTGTTCTGAGGCACTGTCGACGCGCACTGCACGGTGACGAAAGTCATCGGCATTGGCCAGGCTGTTGCAGTACCAGGTCAGATGCTTGCGAGCCACTCGAACCCCGGTTGTTTCCCCATAAAACCGGTGCAGTTCGTGTAGGTGGTCGAGCATAGTATCACGCAATTCAGATTTTTCTAGCTGCGTATTTTCCGTAGTCGGATTTAGAAGAAGTCCAAGCTCGCGAAAGATCCACGGGCGTCCCTGGGCACCACGACCGATCATCAAGCCATCTGCATTAGTTAGGCGAAGAACTTCAAGCGACTTCTCTAAAGTCGTTATATCTCCGTTCGCAATTACCGGGATTTCGACGGCACGTTTGACCTCGGCAATCGTCTCGTATTCCGCATCCCCGTGGTAGCGGCACGCGCGAGTGCGCCCGTGAATTGCAAGCGCCTGAATGCCGGCAGCTTCGGCGATGCGCGCGATCGTGACCGCGTTGCGGTGTTCACGGTCCCAACCGGTGCGGAACTTCAGCGTGACCGGAACGTCCACGGCGCGGACGACGGCATCAAGTATCAATTTGACCAGCTGCTCGTCTTTCAGGAGCGCCGAGCCGGCACTTTTTTTGCACACTTTCTTGGCAGGGCAGCCCATGTTGATGTCGATGATCTGTGCGCCACGCCCGACACAGGCCCGGGCGGCGATGGCCAGCTGTTGTGGTTCGGAGCCGGCGATCTGCACGGCCACGGGCTCCGCATCCAGATCGAGATCCAGCCGGAAACGCGACTTGGGTGTCTGCCAGAGGCTGATGTCAGCCGTCGTCATCTCGGAGGTTGTCATACCGGCACCGAAGCGCCGGCAAATGCGCCGAAACGGCGCGTCGGTGATGCCAGCCATGGGGGCGAGTACGAACGGACTCGACAGTTCGTAGGGTCCGATTTTGAGTGGCTTCATTTAAAATCTTCGATCGCGCAGCGCAGTTGTCCGCTGGACAGCCGATAACACACGTTCAGCTTGAAGCCGGTCGCTTCCTCGGACGGAGACTGGATGGAGATCACCGCGTTGAAGGTATTCCCGGGCTGAACCAGCTTGCGCGGATCCAGGTCGCTGGTGAGGTATTCCGCGGGATCGAGCATCCGGCTGCCGATAGTCTCTTCGAACCGGTCCGTCAGCGAAATGCTGATCATCGGGTAAGGCAGCGGCGTCTCGGATTTATTGCCAATGCGCGAGTATATGGTCAGCGTTTCGTCGTTCTCGTCGGTGCTTCCCCGTGTGGCCTCGAACCGCCAACCCCGTATGTCCCAGGCCGGTGACAGCGGCTTGCCGATCGCCCGGTACATCGGGCCCACCGTGGAATTGAACGCGGGGATGGTCGCCAGTTCCTCGCGATACTGATGCACTGCCTGTGCGAGCAGTAGTATCACCAGCAGGAACACAGCACCGAGCATGCCATAACGGATGCCTCGTGACCGGGCGGGTTGCTGCTGATCCGCGATGAGTTCCCGTTGCTTTGCGAGCGCCGCCGCGGCTGCCGCATCCGCCTCGAGCTTCTCCTTGTCGATCTCCGAGTGAATCGTCTCGCCTTCCATGACGATGGTCTCGAAGCCCGATGCCGTATCCCTGAGGCTGGGCCACTCATCCTCGGCGGCGATGGCGTCCGCATCGGCGTCCTCCCGCGGAATGACGATGGTAGAGGCAAAACCATCCTCGTCCTCGATCGCCAGGCTCAGGAGGTCCTGGTCGATCATCATATTGATCGTCTGTTCCTCTTCGCTCAGCGGCGGGATATGTGAATCTTCGTCCTCATCGCCGTCTTCGTAGGCCGCCTCAATCTCATCGGCGTCCACCATCTCAGCGTCGCCATCGTCCTTGTCTGAGGGCGCGTCTTCGTCGGCACCCAGGAGCCCAAAGTCGAAATCATCGTCCTTTCGTGCGTCGGCTTGCGGGACATCCCAAACTTCAATCTCGTGACCGTCCTCGTCCGCCGCGCCGCTCTCGTCGGCGTCCGGGAGTTCGATGTCGAGATCAACGTCATCCTGCGCTGCCGCTTCTTCGGCGTCGAAAAAACCGTCGTCGAACACGTTTGACCGGTCCGCAAGTTCGGCCAGTTCATTCTCGATCGATGCGGCATCGGCTTCATCGATCAGATCGATCTCTGCGAGTTCGTCGAGGGACTCCGCGCCGAGTTCTGCTTCCAGATCCAGCGCAATATCGTCTTCGGGGTCTGCAGCAGGTTCCGGCGCGGACGGCTCTGCAGCGCTGACCTCCTCGATGTCTGTATCCGGGTCCGGCCCGGGCTCTTCATCGGGTTCCGCATGCAGCTCGAGCTTCGGCTCCTCAGCCGGCGCTGCGTCCGCGCCAATCACGGCTGCTTCAGGCGTGTCAGCTTCGTCGGCCGCTTCAGCACGTTCGTGCATTCCGCTGAGGTCGATGCCCATGGCTTCGGCCTGCAACGCAAACTGCGTATCCATGTCGAGCAGTTCTTCGACTTCGTCGCGGGCTTCCTGTTCGGGTGTTTCCGGTTCCGGTTGCGGCGCAGGCTCGCCGGGGCTGTCCTGAAGCTCCGCAGGCTCGTCGGGACTCTGCTGAATCGCCGCCGCCGTGTCATCGGCAGGCGCTGCAACGTCTACCGCGAGGTCCTCGAACTCGCCGAGGATGTCCTCCCACTCATCGGGCTCGCTCAGCGCCAGCTCCGCTTGCGCGTCATCCGTCACATCAGCCGGCTCCGCTTCCGGCTGTGGCCGCTCGGGAATGTCGCCGTCGGTCTCGATCGAGACGCCGCCATCCAGCCCAAAGTCGTCAGGCAACGGCGTATTGTCGTCAAATCGTATTTCGTCGACCGACGTACGGGTTGGACTCTGCGCCGATTCCTCGAAGATTTCGCCGGCCTCGACGTTGGTCGGCGCGGCCGTGAGGATCTGGTCCACCGGAGTAGGTGATTCTTCGAGGAGTTCGTCGACGGCCGTTTCCGGTGCGTCGGCGATATTCGCGTGGTCGTCGTCCGCCGCAGGCTCGGACGTCTCATCTTCGTCGAATACGCGCCACTCGACGCCGGTATCCTCGATACGGATGTCGGAGCCGGCGAGCTGATCGAGCGTCTTCAGCAGCGCTGCGCTTTGCTCGGCGGAGATTGACGTCGGCAGCCCGTCGTCCTGTTTGGGGCTCTCGGGCTTGAGTTCCGGAAGCGAACCTTCGGCAGCCTTGGGTGCCGTCGGCTCGGGCATCCGCTCCGTCAAATACTTGAGTGCGTTGAAAGCATTACCGCAGCCACCGCAGCGCACCTTGCCAGCGGCCTGTTTCAGGACATCTGCTGTGACGCGAAATGCAGTGCTGCAATCAGGGCATTGCGTGTACATTGCCTGGCCCTATCTCCTCGTTCCCGTGAGCCGCGACCACGTGTGGCCGTCCTGCTCCCTCCATACCGGATCGTCGAATTCGATCCAGCGCGCGTACGCCTCCATGACGTCCCCGGCTTGTTCACATAATACGCCGGATAACGCAAGCATACCGCGGCGTGTAACGGTTGATGTGATGGATTCGGCAAACTGAACAAGTGGCCCGGCGAGGATATTCGCCACTACGACGTCGAATTCTCCCTCGATTTCGTCTTCGCCCCGGCAAATCCGCAACTGCCCTTGCACCATGTTGCGTGCGGCGTTCTGGCCGGTCGCCATGACGGCCTGGGGATCGATGTCCATCGCTGTGGCGCTTCGGCAGCCGAGCAGCAGGGCGGCAATCGCCAGCACGCCGGAACCGCAGCCGTAGTCCAGCATCGTTGCGCCCCTTAGCGGCAGGCCGTCGAGCCATTCCAGGCACAGCGCGGTCGTCGGGTGAGTGCCGGTGCCGAACGCGAGCCCGGGGTCCAGGCGCACGATAACGGCATCCTGCTGCGACACCACGCCGTCGCCGGGGCTGATCCAGAGCCGCTCGCCGAATTGCATCGGGCTGAAGTCCTTCAGCCATTCGCGTTCCCAGGCGCGGTCCGCCAGGGTCTCGACGCGATGCGGCGGCAAAGAACCGACTTGCAGCGCTTCCAGCAGTCCCGCACGCACCCCCTTCAGGTCGACGTCCGGGGAGAACAGTGCGGTCATGCGCGTGTCGGCCCACAGTGGCGTCTCGCCCGGCAATGGCTCGAGGACCGGTGCGTCACCGGCGTCACTCAGGGTGACCGAGTGCGCGCCATGGCGCGTGAAGACTTCCTCGACGGTGGCCGGGTCCAGTGTGTCGAGGTCGATGACGAACTGTTGCCAATCCACGGCTCAGTCGCTCCGTATCAAACCAGTCCGAGACGTTTCTCGAGGTAATGAATGTCCGTGCCGCCCGCCTGGAATGCGGCATGCTGGAAAATTTCCTGGTGCAGCGGTACGTTCGTTTTGATTCCTTCGATGACGATCTCGCTCAGGGCGCTTTTCATGCGCGCGAAAGCGGCGTCCCGGTCTGCGCCATGAGCGATCAGCTTGCCGATCATCGAGTCATAGTAGGGCGGGACCTTGTAACCACTGTAGATGTGACTTTCGACGCGCACACCCGGGCCGCCCGGGGAGTGCCACAAGGTGACCAGGCCGGGCGAGGGCATGAAGCTGTTCGGGTCCTCGGCATTGATCCGGCACTCAATCGCGTGTCCCTGGATCCGCACATCCTCCTGACTGATCAACAGTTCCTCGCCGCTGGCGATTCGCAGTTGCTCCCGCACGATGTCGATTCCGGTAATCATTTCCGTTACAGGGTGCTCGACCTGCAGGCGGGTATTCATCTCGATGAAATAAAACTCATCGTCCTCGTACAGGAACTCGAAGGTCCCGGCGCTGCGGTAGCCGATTTCCTCGCACGCCCTCACGCAGCGTTCGCCGATGCGATTGCGTTGCGCTTCTGTGATGCCGGGCGCGGGTGCCTCCTCGATGACCTTTTGATGCCGCCTTTGCATCGAACAATCGCGTTCGCCGAGATGAATGGCGTTGCCGTGCGTGTCGGCCAGAACCTGGAACTCGACGTGTCTCGGGGTCTCGAGGAATTTTTCCATGTACACGACGTCATTGCCGAACGCGGCGCGTGCCTCGGCCTTCGTCACCGTGATTGCCGCGGTGAGGGATGCTTCTGCGTGCACGACGCGCATGCCGCGTCCGCCACCGCCGCCCGACGCCTTGATAATGATGGGGTAGCCGATATCGCGCGCGAGCCGCATGTTTTCGTCCGGGTCGTCGCCCAGGGGCCCATCCGATCCGGGCACACAGGGAACACCGGCTTTTTTCATCGCCGCAATCGCAGAGACCTTGTCCCCCATGAGGCGAATGGAATCGGCCCTGGGGCCGATGAAGGTGAAGCCGCTCGACTCCACGCGTTCTGCAAAGTCCGCGTTCTCGGAAAGAAACCCGTAGCCCGGGTGTATACCAGTCGCGTCGGTCACTTCCGCGGCACTGATAATGGCCGGCATGTTGAGGTAACTCTCGGTCGAGGGCGGCGGCCCGATGCAGACCGTTTCGTCGGCGAGCAACACATGCTTCAGGTTATTGTCGGCCGTGGAATGCACGGCAACTGTCTTGATGCCCATCTCGCGGCAGGCCCGCAGGATGCGCAACGCGATCTCACCTCTGTTGGCAATGACAATCTTGTCCAGCATGTCGGCGTCGCCCGCTAGTCGCCCTGGCGCTGGTCGATCACGAACAGCGTCTGGCCGAATTCAACAGGCTCACCGTTTTGTATACGGATCGACTTGATGACCCCCGACACGTCGGATTCAATCTGGTTCATCATCTTCATCGCTTCGATGATACAAAGCGTATCCCCTTCGCCGACCCGGTCGCCGACCTGGACGTACGGCGCCGCACCGGGCGAGGATGCCGCGTAGTAGGTGCCGACCATCGGTGCCGTGACCTCGAAGCCGTCTTCTTCCACTTCGATCGCGGCGACAGCCTCTACCGCCGCGGCCCTGGGCGCGGCAGCGGGCGCCGCCGCTATCGCCACCGGCGCAGCCGCCGGGGCAACGGGCACCGCGTGGGCGCCTTGTGCGTAGCGGCTGATACGTACGGATTCTTCTCCCTCGGTTATTTCGATCTCGGCAATACCGGACTCATCCAGCAGCTCGATCAGTTTTTTTACTTTTCTTATATCCATCAAGTTCACCTCGTCGGAGGACTATTCTCCGGCATGTGCGACGAAACGACTGGCGGCCTGCAACGCCAGTTCGTAGCCATAAGCCCCAAATCCAAAAAGGCAGCTGCTCGCGATATCGCTGAAGTAGCTGCTATGTCGAAATTCCTCCCGTGCAAACGTATTGCTGAGGTGAATCTCGATAAACGGAATCCCGACTGCGAGCAGAGCATCGCGCAGCGCTATGCTGGTGTGCGTGAACGCGCCGGGATTGAGAATAATGAAGTCGACCCCGTCGGCGGCTGCCTGCTGCACGCGATCGATGAGTTCGTGTTCGGCGTTGCTCTGGCAACAATCCAGGGCGTGTCCCTGCTCGCCGGCGAGGGCGACGCAGCGTGCTTCGATGTCTTCCAGGCGTGTCGCACCGTAGACGTCCGGCTCCCGCGAACCCAGCAGGTTGAGGTTCGGGCCGTTGATGAGCAAAAACTTGGACATTTCGTGAGTTTCGTGGCGAGATTGCCGAAGATGGCGGCAATACTACCCCTTTTTTTGGACTTTAGTGCAACTTTTGTCCGTCGGAGGCCGCGTGCGCGGGTCGTCGAGCCGAATCGTCCTTGTCGATCTCGCCGCGGTCGAGTCGCGACATGACGTCCGCCACGTGGTCCAGTTGCTCCTTGTGCAATTCGCCGAAATGAGCATTCAGGTATTCACCGTCGGATGCGACGAACATCGTAAACGGCATGCCGACGAATTCGATGCCGGAGGATTCGGCGACGGCCATCGCTTCCATCTGGCCGATCAGTACCGGGTAGTTGAATTCGACGGCCTCGGCGAACGCGGCCACCTCTTCGGGATAATCCACGGCGACGCCCAGCACCTGGAATCCGTTGCCGGATTGCTCGGCCTGGAATGCTTTCAGCACCGGTATTTCCTTTCGGCAGGGTGCGCACCAGGTGGCCCAGAAGTTAATGAGCCGGTTCTTGCCTTGCCACTCCGAGAAACTGCGTTCCGCGCCCGTCATGTCCGGCAATGTGAATTCCGGGTGCGTCTGGACTTCGAGCGCTTTCGGTTGTTGCACAGGCGTCTGCGTTGCAGGGGCCTTGACCGGCATACGGGCCGCGTAGAACAGCGCGCCCGCCATCAATGCAAGCAGGCCGGCTGCGAAGATCAACGTTACTCGTGACACATCGGGACCTTTACTGGTGAGGTGCTGGCTACTGGTTGACTTGTGTGCGCAGGGACGCCGATGTGCTGAAGGCCTTGCGCAAGTGCGGCGCGAAATCCTCGGCCTTCATGTACCCCACGACCTCGTAACCGTGCCGCTGCCGGCCTTCCGTGTCAAAGAAAATTATCGTCGGTGGGCCGAACACGTCAAAGCGGTTCAGTAATTCCTGGTCCGCCTCATCGTTTGCCGTCACGTCCGCCTGCAGCCACACCGTGTTCGAGAGTGCAGCCTGCACGTCGCTGTCGGTAAAGGTGTACGCCTCCATTTCCTTGCAGGAGACGCACCAGTCCGCGTAGAAATCGAGGAACGCCGACTTGCCCTCACTCGCGGCTGCGGCCAACTCGCGGTCGAGGTCGTCGACCGTCTTTACGCGCTGAAAAGGCAATTCGTGCTTTTCTTCCGCCACCATTGCACGGCCGCCGCCGAGATTGACGGTCGCGAGCGGCGTCAGGGGATTGGTACCGCCGGTGAGCCCGCCGAGCATCAGGACGAGGCCATACAGGATGGCGAGGAAGCCGAAACCCTTGCCGAGTTTTTGTGCGGCGCCCGACTCGCTCGTCAGGGTTGTGAGTCCGCCCATGAATACACCGGCCATGAAGATCAGCAATGCCCACGAGAGCATCGTTACCGTGCCGGGAAGCACCCTCGACAACATCCAGATGGCAAGCCCGAGCATCATGAAGCCGAAGGCATTCCTTACGGCGACCATCCATGGACCTGCCTTGGGCAGCAACTTGCCCTGCGCGGCGCCCACCAGCAGCAGCGGCGCACCCATGCCCAGGCTCATGGAGAACAGGGCCGTGCCGCTGCGCAGCATGTCACCGGTCTGCGCCATGACGGTCAGTGCGGCGATCAGTGCCGGGGCGACGCAGGCCGTCACGATCAGCGCAGATAAAGCGCCCATGACAAAGGCGCCGACCATCGTGCCGCTTTTCTGGTTGCCGCTGACGCTGGCCAGTTTGCCCTGAATGCTGCTCGGCATTTGCAGCTCGTAGGCGCCGAACATACCGAGCGCGAGGATAACGAAAACGCCGGCGAACAGGGCCAGTACCCACGGCTGATTGAACGTTGCCTGCAATTGCATGCCCGCGGCTGCGGCAGCGATGCCCGCTCCCGTGTACACGAGCGCCATGCCAAGCACGTAGCTGAGTGCGAGCGTGAAGCCACGCATCGGTGTGACGTCATCGCCTTCGCCTGCGATGATGCCCGACAATATCGGCACCATTGGCAGGACACAGGGCGTAAACGCAAGGCCAAGGCCTGCGAGGAAGAACAGCCCTGCGGCAACCCAGATGCTCGAGCCGGTAATAATCCCGGCGAGCCGCGCCTGTTCGCTAATCGGTGCATCGTCTGCAGGCATCGATGACAGGTCCGACACCGTCGTGGCAGCCGGCAAACTCACCGATATCACGCGCGTCTGCGGCATGTAACAGAGCCCGCCTTCCGCGCAACCCTGGTATTTGAACTCGAAATCGAGATCCATCGCCTCCGGCGTCGCGCGCGCGATCGCCATCGGGGCAATGATGCTCTCGAGATAGACCTCCATTTCGCCGAACGACTCGTCGGTCTTCATCTTGCCTTTGGGCAAATCGGGCTGACCGGCTTTCGCATCCGGGCTAAGGGAGCGAACTGAAATCTTGTCCTTGTAGATGTAGAAGCCGGGCTCGATTCGAATGCCGACCTCGACCGTGTTGCCGTCTACCGCGAATATGTCCGGGAAGAAGACCTCGTCGACCGGTGGAAACTCGTTACTGGCGCCGCCGGCCAGTGCGCCGAGCTGCAGCTTCGGTGTGCCGCTGGCGACTTTGCGGAGCTTGACGCTTTCGGTCCATACCTGGGGCGGGTAGCAGATGCCGATGTCGTCGTTGCAGCCCAGGCTCTTGATGACGAGCTCCGCGGTCTGCGGCCGATCGCCTTTTGCCGTGTAGGGAATAGTGACGAAGAAGCGGTCGCGGTAAACCTGTTGGGCGCCGAAGAACTCGTCCTCGTGGTGCTCACCCTCCGGCAACTGAACGTCGCCGAAGACCAGCGAGCCGTCAGCGCTCTCGAAGGTGAGCTTGTTGCGATACAGGTAACAGCAATCTTCGATCGCCCAGTCGATTTCGAGCGCATCACCCGTGTCGGCCACGACGTACTGGAACGCCTCCTCGACGCGCAACAGTTCGTCGTCCGCGAGTGCCGGGACCGCGGCGGCGCAGACCAGAAGCAGGGTGAATAATGCCTTACGAATTATTGTCATAGGTGTCAGTAGCGAAGTTGGTGACAACGGTCCTCACCTTTGAAGACCGGACAGGGGTTGCGATTGTTACTCCAAACCCGGCTGTTGTCACCGATGCAGGTCCGATTTTTGAACGAAAAGTCGTGTGGAAATGCTTGAAATTTGGCGGCCCATGCCTATTATTAGCACTCCTCGTGGTCGAGTGCTAACAGTGCGCGGCCCGAATACCGCTAAAAGACGGTTAAACTTCAACAACTTACAGGAGATATACACCATGAAGATGCGTCCGCTTCATGATCGAGTCATCGTTAAGCGCATGGAAGAAGAGCGCACATCACCCGGCGGAATCGTAATTCCCGACGCCGCGGCGGAAAAACCCATCAAGGGTGAAGTCGTTGCTGCAGGCAACGGCAAGATCCTCGAGAACGGTGATATTCGTGCTCTGGATGTCAAGGTCGGCGATACAGTCCTGTTCGGCAAGTACGCCGGCACTGAAGTCAAGGTCGAAGGTGAAGAGCTGCTGGTGATGAAGGAAGACGACATCATGGCAGTAATCGAGAGCTAGACCTAAGTTTCATCGAATCAGATTAAAAACCAGCAGGCGGCACGGTCCGTCTCAGTCAACAGAGGAATTTAAAGATGGCTGCTAAAGAAGTACGTTTTAGCGATGACGCGCGCCAGAAGATGTTCGCCGGCGTCACCGTCCTCGCGAATGCGGTTAAAGTGACCCTGGGTCCGAAAGGCCGCAATGTCGTGCTCGACAAGAGCTTCGGCGCACCGACCGTCACGAAAGACGGTGTTTCGGTTGCCAAGGAAATCGAGCTCGAGGACAAGTTCGAGAACATGGGCGCGCAGATGGTCAAGGAAGTTGCTTCCCAGACTTCTGATGTCGCCGGTGACGGAACGACCACTGCAACGGTTCTCGCCCAGGCGATTCTGCGCGAAGGACTGAAGTCGGTTGCCGCCGGCATGAACCCGATGGACCTCAAGCGCGGTATCGACAAGGCGTCCGCCGCGATCGTCGACGAGCTGCAGAATCTGTCGAAGCCTTGCGAGGACGAGACAGCCATTGCACAGGTTGGCAGCATTTCGGCCAACTCGGATCTCGAGATCGGCGAAATCATCTCCGAGGCAATGCAAAAGGTCGGCAAAGAAGGCGTGATCACGGTCGAAGAGGGCCAGAGTCTCGCCAACGAACTCGATGTCGTGGAAGGCATGCAGTTCGATCGTGGCTACCTGTCACCGTATTTCATCAATGACGCCGCCAGCCAGCAGATTTCCCACGAGAATCCGCTCATCCTGTTGTTCGACAAGAAGATCTCCAACATCCGCGATCTTCTGCCGATTCTCGAAGGCGTCGCCAAAGCCGGTCGGCCGCTGCTGATTATTGCAGAAGACGTCGAGGGCGAGGCGCTGGCCACCCTGGTGGTCAACAACATACGCGGCATCGTCAAGGTTGCTGCCGTCAAGGCGCCCGGTTTCGGCGACCGCCGCAAGGCCATGCTGCAGGACATCGCCGTTCTGACGGGTGGCCAGGTGATTTCCGAAGAAGTCGGCCTGTCGCTCGAGAAGGCGACGCTCGATGACCTCGGTGAAGCCAAGAAGATCCAGATCACCAAGGAAAACACGACGATCATCGACGGTGCCGGCGCGAGCAGCGAAATCAAGGGACGTGTCGAGCAGATCAACAAAGAGATCGAAGAGTCTTCGTCCGATTACGACAAAGAGAAGCTGCAGGAACGCGTTGCCAAGCTGTCCGGCGGCGTTGCCGTCATCAAGGTCGGTGCGGCAACCGAAGTCGAGATGAAAGAAAAGAAAGCACGCGTCGAAGATGCGCTGCACGCTACGCGCGCCGCCGTCGAAGAAGGCGTTGTACCGGGCGGCGGTGTAGCCTTGATTCGCGCTGTGGCCGCGATCGCAGACCTGGAAGGTGACAATGCCGACCAGAACGTCGGCATCGGCATCCTGAAGCGTGCCGTCGAAGAGCCGCTGCGCCAAATCGTTCGCAACGCGGGCGGCGACGCCAGCGTCGTGCTCAACGCCGTTGCCGAGGGTAAGGGCAACTACGGGTTCGACGCGGCTTCGGGTGAATACGGCGACATGATCGATGCCGGTATCCTCGATCCCACCAAGGTCACGCGTTTCGCACTGCAGAACGCAGCCTCGGTATCCGGCCTGCTGCTCACAACCGAAGCGATGGTTGCCGATGCGCCGCAGGACGAATCTGCCGGTGGCCCGCCGATGCCTGACATGGGCGGCATGGGCGGTATGGGTGGAATGATGTAAGAGCGGCTTCAGCCGCGATTTCATCCATCGCAAAAGTAAGGGCCCGGCGAGCGATCGCCGGGCCTTTTTTCTTGCAACAGGTGACCACAGAGAGCGCTGTTTGCGGTCGAAATCCTGTCAATGCGCAAATTCCCGAATTGCCAGCTTTTCTGGCGGGCGTATAAATGATGTGCTGGCGCAGGTCTGCCAGCATGCAACGGGAAGGAGGTGTGTTACATGTCAATCCTGCGTAATTTCGAGCCCGGCAAACGGGCGATTGATATAAGACGGACGGCGCCTCTCACCCAGAGCATGGAGGAGTTCTTCGAGAACTTCCCACCACGCCGCTGGATGGAGACGTTCGAGCCTTTTGGGTGGAAGTGGCCGATTGATGTCGATATGGAGCGGTATTTCCGCCTCGATATCATTGACCGCGACAAAGAGCTCGTAGTCCGTGGCGAACTGCCCGGCGTAGAGAAAGACGACGTCGAGGTCACGATCGCGGGCGACCGCCTGATGATTGAGGCCGAGAGGCAGTTCGAGGAAGAAGACAAGAAGGGTTCGTTCTATCGGCACGAACTCGGCTACGGCAAGCTCATGAGAACAGTTGCTTTGCCGGCTGAAGTGGATGTCGAGAAAATCCACGCCGAGTTGAAGGACGGTATCCTCACGGTCACGCTTCCGAAAATCCGGGCGGCAGCAAGACGCACAGTGAAGGTCGCCTGACGACGTACCTGTGTGAGACTGCCGGGACGGCTGCGGCCGCCCCGGCTTTTATTTGCGCGCCTTTCGCCATCGCCACCACAGCCGGGCGCCCAGTAACAATGCGAGAATTGCCGCGTAGTTCAGCGGCTCGGTCACGTCTTTCTTGACCTGCCACCAGTAATGCCATACCCCGAGCAAGCCGACCAGGTACGCCGAATAGTGCAGGGTCTGCCAGCGGCGCCCCATGCGGCGGCGAATACCGTTGGTGGAGGTGGCGGCGAGCGCCGTCAGCAGCAGCAGCGCCGCGAAACCGATCGTAATGAAGGGCCGCTCGACCAGGTCCTCGAGGATCGCCGGCACCAGCAAGCCCTGATCGAGGAACAGCCAGGTCAGGAAGTGCAACAGGGCGTAGAAAAAAGTAAACAGGCCGAGCATACGCCGGAATCGCGCAAGCCAGTTCCAACCTGTGAGGCGCCGCAACGGCGTGACCGCGAGCGTGATCATGATAAACCGCAGCGCCCAGATTCCGAAGCGGTCCTGGATTTCCTCGATCGGGTTGGCGCCCAGGCGGCCCGTCAATTCCAGCGCGTCCGTGACCACGAGTGCGGCCGGAACCAGGCAGGCCAGGAAGACCAGCGGTTTCCAGATGAGCCGGACTTGTTTGAGTGTATCCAAGCCTTGTTTAGAAATTACGGCGCAGGTCGAGGCCTTTATAGAGATCCGCGACCTGGTCACCGTAACCGTTGAACATCAGGGTCTGCTGTTTGCTGGCGAACAGTCCCGAACCGATTCGACGTTCCCGAGCCTGGCTCCAGCGCGGGTGATCCACGTTCGGGTTCACGTTCGCGTAAAAGCCGTATTCGCGAGGTTGCGACATGTTCCAGCTGGTCCTGGGGCGACGTTCCGTAAAACGCATCCGGACGATGCCCTTGATGCCCTTGAAGCCGTACTTCCACGGTACGACCAGCCGGATCGGCGCCCCGTTCTGGTTGGGCAGCACCTCGCCATACAACCCGACGGCCAGAATGGTCAGCGGATTGGTCGCCTCGGCGATTGTCAGACTCTCGCGGTAGGGCCACTCGAGCGAGCGCCTCCGCTGGCCTGGCATGCGCGCGCGGTCGTTGAGCGTTTCGAACGCCACGTATTTGGCTTTTGACGTGGGCTTGAAGTACTTGACGACTTCCGCCAGCGGGAACCCGACCCAGGGAATGACCATGGACCAGGCCTCGACGCAACGCATGCGATAGATGCGTTCTTCCAGGTCGAACGGCTTTATGAAGTCGTCGAAGTCGAACGCACCGGTCCTTTCCGCGTGGCCGTCGACGGTGATCGTCCACGGGCGTGGCTCGAAATCCTGGGCGTTCTCGAATGGGTCGGCCTTGCCGGTGCCGAATTCGTAGTAGTTGTTGTAGGTCGTGATGTCCTCGTAGCTGTTCGGCGCTTCGTCGGTACTGAACGGGCTGCTGCTTACGTCGGTAAGCGCCGCCCGGCGCGCCTCGGGAACCACCGCGCCCACCGCCGTCGCCGGCACCGCCGACGCTGCCAGTATCGAGCCGCCGGCAATTGCGCCGGCACGAATGAATTCGCGCCTGTTGAGGTAATTACGCTTGCTAGTAATCTCCGATGGTCGGATGTCGGCGGGTTTCTTTATCAGCACGAAATTCTCCTTTTGGTGGGCTCGCTTACAACAGGACCCGCCGCAGACACGGAATATTGCACAATTCGGCCGCCGGAGTGATGCTTGCAACAAATTGTTACGAGGACAGGGCCTGTCGCTTTTTTCGCCGCCAAGGGGTCGGGCAAGTTGATCGTGTCGTACTACGCGGCAACGGTGATCTTCCTTTTGCTCGACCTTGCCTTAGGAATCAACGTCCGCGTCGCGTTCCTGGAGGCCCTGCCGCTGGCTCGAATGGCCTACTACGGCGTTTGTTTTGCATGCCTGGCGCTGATGTTGTGGCGACCGGGCTGGACCGTTTTGATCGGCGCCTTCGAATCGCTGGTCACCTTGTCGGCGCTGATCATCAGTATGGCGATGAGAACGTTGCTCATCACGGACCGTGTCCTGGAAACCGGAGGCGGCTATGTCACGATGCCGGAAATCTACAATTTCCTGATCTCAGGAGCCGTGGCGTACATCGCCTGGGTGAGGGGCATCAACGAGCTAAAAAACACGAAAAACCTCTAACTTCGGTTAAATACCGATAAAATTGCGTAATAGTCTTGTATCTATCAGTCCGATTCGCCCGGGGCGTGTGCAAGTCGGAGTCCGCGGACACTTTTGGCAGAGTTGACCGACAAAAGCGGCGATAATTCACAGAAAATCATAAAAAAAACCTAAACACTCACTAAATTCGAGAAACGCGTCCCTATTATCAATTGACGCCAACCCCTTTGCTGGCCCGAAAGAGAATCTCATGTTTTCCGAATTTCGAAGCATTTACCCCTATATTCCTAATATTTAGAAAAAGTTCCGACAATTTCGCGAAAAATTCCGCAAACTATTCGTCGCCAGGCGCGTCCAACTCACTAATCGTACCGTTCAGCCTGGGTTCAAAGCCTGCCGGGTACGCTTGATAACGACTGAAAAGCCCTCATTTCAGCGTCTAACGTGGAGGATGAAGCAGTGAGCCAGACACTTTCCAACATCGTCAGGAGCAACGATCGGATCGGCCCGACTGCCTCGCTGCATGTGGAGGTGATCGCGGACCTGGTTTGTCCGTTTTGCTTTATCGGCAAACGCCGGTTCGACGAGGCGTTGAAAGCCGTGCAGGGGCCCAGTGAGGTCTGCTGGTTTCCGTACGAACTCAATCCCGAGATGTCGCCCGAAGGTCAACCGCTCGACGTGTATCTCACACGCCGCTTCGGTAGTCCGGCGAACGTGGAACCCGTGCTCGAGTACCTCAGGGAGGAGGGCAAGCAGGTAGGCATCGATTTTCGCTTCGACAAAGTACGCCACGTGCCGAGCACGCTGCCCGTGCACCAGGTCATGCAGCTGGCGGAGACGCTGGGCAAGGATCAGTCGGCGCTCGCCGAGGACCTGATGTCCGCGTTTTTCGAAGAAGGCCGCAATATTGGCGAGCGGGGCCACCTGATCGATATCGCCGGCGCACACGGCATGTCTGCGCCGGACGTCATCAAGGCCATCGACAGCGATCAGTTGCGGCAACTCGTACTGGCGCGCGAGAGGCAGGTACGCAGCAGCGGCCTGGTCGGCGTTCCCGGCTTCCTCGTCAATCGACGCCTGCTCATCGTCGGCGCACAGGATACCGACAATATCGTCAATGCATTCGATCGTGCGATGTTCGGCGAGGGTACCGACTCGATCGTTTCACCCGCGTTGCATTAGCCAGTCCAGGATCAGCCGATTCACCTCAGCGGGTTTTTCCTGCTGGCTCCAATGTCCGCAATTCGCCAGCATGTGAATGTCGAGGTCGGTGACCAGCAGTTTCATTCCCTCGATGTGCTCGGGCGCGATGATGACGTCGTCGTCTGCCCCTATGAACAAGGTCGGGATATCGATCGTCTGCTCGACACCCTCCAGTCGTTTCCAGTTGTGAGTCCAGTTCCTGTACCAGTTGATGGCGCCGGTAAAACCGCTGGCCGCGAACGCCGCCGCATAATAATCGCGTTCCTCGGTTGTCAGAATCGGTTCACCGCGGTGCTTCTTCCTGGCGAGCGGTTTCAATAAGCTCACGACCTTGTTTTCGGGTGCCATCAAATCGAACACTTCGCGCGACATCTGGTTACGGCGCATGGTGACGTCGAAAAAGTGTGCCGTGTCAGCCGCGAATGTGCGGTCTGCTTCGTCCGAATCCTGGAAATTGACGATGTAAAATTCGTCACCGAAACGCTCCCGCCAAATCGCAACGGGGTCTTCTGTCGAACGTGGGTAATGGGGAATATTCAGGATGATCAATTTGTCGATGCGCTCCGGTGCGAGCATCGCCATTTGCCAGAGCAGCAGCGCGCCCCAGTCGTGACCGACGAACACCGCGCTCGAAAGTTCCAGTGCATCGAGGAGCCCGTGCGTGTCGGCAATGAGTTTCTCGACGGTGTAGTCCGAAACGCGCGGTTGAACGCTGGATTTCCCGTAGCCGCGCTGGTCCGGCGCGATGGCGCGATAGCCGGCTTCGGCGAGCGCTGCGAGCTGGTGCCGCCAGGAGAACGCCAGCTCGGGAAACCCGTGCAGCAGGATTACGGCAGGCCCTTCTCCCTGCTCGTAGACGGCCAGTCGAATCCCGTTGCTATCGATGAAATGCGGTTGCGGAAACACAGGGCCCGATTTGACAGCAAATGTCACCCAACCGCAAAGTAGTCGACTGTGTATGGAACCGGCTGCCTCGCAGGCAGAGGCTGAAGGGGTGCGATTTGCGTGACAGATTGCTGCAACTGCGTGATGAACTGCAGGCCGTTGCCGAGACTGCCGAAGAGTCCGCGGCCGTAGTCGAACTCGATCAGACGAAGGTCGGGCGACTGTCACGCATGGACGCCATGCAGGCGCAGGCCATGGCGAAAGCATCGGCGGCGCGCCGCGAGGCGATGCTGCGGCAGATAGCGGCGGCACTGAAGCGCATCGACGACGGCGAGTACGGTATCTGCCAGGAGTGCGACGAACCGATCAATCCAAAACGCCTCGAGTTCGATCCGACCGTGTTGCTGTGCATCGATTGCGCCAGCAAGCAGGAGCAATTATGACCCCAGACTTCCTAAAACACCGTTTCAATGTTGCTGGATCGGCGTTGGCAACGGCCCTGAGAACCGGGTTTGGCATAACAGCCCATCCCGCCGGAGAAAAGCCCGCGAAGCTATTGGAGCTCTACGACTTCGAGGGATGCCCTTACTGTAGGCTGGTGCGCGAAGCGCTTACGGAACTGGATCTGGACGCCATGATTTATCCGTGCCCCAAAAACGGCGGGCGATTCCGGCCGCGCGTCACTGAACTCGGAGGCAAGGCGCAGTTTCCGTTCCTGGTGGACCCCAACACCGGGCGACAGATGTACGAGTCATTGGACATCATTGACTATCTGTTCGAGACCTACGCCAAGCGCCCATTGCCGATAAAATGGCGCACCGGCTCGCTGCAAAAGCTTGGGTCCGGTGCTGCGTCTATCGCCAGGGGAATGGCCGGCATGCGGGCGAAACCGTCCAGGCAGCCGGCCAGTCCTTTGGAGTTGTTCAGCTTCGAGTCCAGCCCGTATGCGCGCCCGGTCAGAGACCTTCTTTGTGAACTCGAGATTCCGTATATCCTGCGCTCTGCTGGTCGAACTCGCCTTTCCGATTGGGTGCCTCCGGTAGTAAGAGATACTGTGAATTTGCAGTCAGAACCCGATCAGCACAACCGTATTGAACTGCTGGAGCGCGCAGGCCGTGTCTCGATTCCTTATCTGATTGACCCCAACACTGGCGAAGAGATGGCCGAGTCCGAAGCCATTATTCAGTACCTGATCACGAGCTATGCCGCATAGGTAAACGCAATGGCGCTGCCTGTCGCCCTAAGTAGATTCTCGAATTGACGCTCGACCGTCATCCACGTTAACTGCTAATCGCGACCGAAAGGGCAAACTTGCGAATAGCCAAGTACGCAAAGCCACGGGTCCTCGTCTCCTCCGCGACGCATCCAAAGACGCCACGAAGGCCCACAGATCGCCGGGCTGCCGAATCGCAACATTGGTTTTCGACACGTTGTGGAGACATACGATGAGCGCGATAATCAAGAAAGGCGTACTGAAGTCTGGTATTTATACTGGCCTTTTCGGCTTCGCGGCGCTGCTGTTCCTGTCCGCTTGCCAGGGACTGCCGGTAAAGGGCGCATTGTCGGCAGAGCTGGAGGCTCTCATGAGCCGCACCGACTTCAAGGACTACTCATCATTCCAGGGATCGCAGGATCGCAGCGCGATGGGCTGGAAACTGTCCGGCGTGTACGATCCGGGCGTCAAAGAAAAAATCGTCATCGCCGGCGGCTATCACAAGATGGGAGATACCACCTTTAGCGGCACGTGGCAGGGCGTCAGCGACGAAGGCACGATCGAGACAGATGCCTTCGAATTCAGCGTGGCCTATCGTTACCCGTTCAGCGAGAATTTTTCGGCAGGCGGGCGAATCGGCGCCGCTAACGTGGACGTCGAGGAACGAGAAGTGTTCGGCGGTGTGCCGGAGTCGAATTCCGCGTCCGAAACCGTGCCTTTCGGTGGCCTCGTGATGCGTTATGCGTTCAACGAGAGCTGGGGTGTTTCAGCTCACTTCGACCGTTACCTTGATGTCGGCGAGGTCGGCGTTACGGGCGAAGGCGACATAGACGTGTTCGGCGTCGCGGCCGATTTCCGTTTCGGGGGAAATGATAGCGACGACTAGCGAACGGCGAACGCAACGACATTGAGAGATCTACAATCCCGGGAACGCAATTAATGTTTCCGGGGTTTCGTCGGCTGGCCAACGTCCAAGCTCACTCGATGACCGGCTTACGGCGGGCTCCTCGCCGCTGCAATAGTCGTGACGCAAGCGGAACATGCAAGTAGAGCGAATTGTCAGGCGCCACCAGGCCAATGGCCGTTCCGGCTACTCAAAGCAAAGATCAGCTGGGCTGCGTAGTAGAGCGGAAGACCCAGGAGCCTGTTAGCCGCCGACGGTGAAACAAACCGGTCCCTTGCGACAAAGATGTCTGATACGGCAAACAGCGCGGCAGCTATTGCGAGTTGTGGCCCAGCATCGGCTGCCGTACCGCCCGCGAGTATGACCATCAGCGAAATAGCACCCAGGTAACACACCACTGCCGGGCGGAAGTTGCGCGTCAGGTGAGGCCAGAGCCAACGAAGGATTGTCGCTGCGACAGCTGCCATCGCAATGGCCGGGAGAATCAACGACGGAAGGTCAAGTGGCAGCAATAGAAAGGCGCAACTGTACGCCACGTGAGCCAGTAAGAAACTGCCAAGGCCAGCCATGAAAAAGAGCTGATGCTTCGAGATGAGTAACACATCGCCCATCCAGGAGAGAAGTAAACCCAGGAGGATGAGCAATCCAAAAGTCGAGGAAAGGGCGCCTGCAAACAACGCCGTGATAACGAATAGCGTGCTGGCGACTGGCTTCGCCAGCGAGATTCCCAGAAACGAGGACTTCAACTCGGCCCAGAGGAGCGCCGCCACGGCTATCGCGAGGAATATGCTACTGAGTAATAGTGGGGAAGCGGACAAAATGTTCAACCATGCCGCCTGAGGTCTTAGCTATCTTGATGGCAGCGTACGGTGCGGTCGTTGTCGTTGCAAACATCATAACTTGACACCCAGTGCCGATATCAGTTTTCGGCTCAGCCGTGAGCGAAGCAGTGGAACGAGGAAGCGATACAGCCGGCCCGATATCAAAACGTCGCGGCCTTTCTCCAGTGCGGCCAGGCCCTCGCGCACGACGACGTCGGCGTCGTACCAGATGAACTTCGGCGTTGCTTTTTTCATGCGCGTCAGCTTCTCGGAAACATGGAAGTCGGTGTGCGTGAAGCCCGGGCACAAAGCCAGCACATGCACGCCGTCATTTCGGAACGAGGTCGACAATGCTTTCGACAGTGCAACGACGTAGGCCTTGGTCGGCCCATAGCTGTAATCGCCCGACACCGTCATCAGACCCGCAACGGATGCAACGTTGAGCACGCGCCCGAAACCGCGCTCCTGCATAGCCGGCAGGAAAAAATGACACATCGCGGCAACCGAGGTCATCATGAGTTCGACGTAGCTGCGACAGGCCTCCCAGTCCCCGTGCTCGATAAGGTCTGGTCCGCTGGCGCCCGCATTGTTGATGAGATAGTCGACACGAAGGCCACGTGAGCGTATCTCTCCATAGAGCGCAGCCGGTGCGGCCGCGTCCGACAGGTCCGCCGGCAGGACGACTACGTCGATTCCATGCGCAATAATCAGTTCGTCGGCCAGTGCATTCAAGGCGTCCGTGCGGCGGGCCACAACGACGAGGTCTACGCCGCTTGCGGCGAGCTGGCGGGCGAATTCCCGCCCCAGTCCGGCCGATGCTCCGGTGATCAGTGCCCTTCGAGTTGCCATGCGTGTTCCCTTTTCCGTGTCCTCGTCCATGATAAACCGTATTTTTCGCCAGTTTTCCTTGTGTTTTTCCGTCCCGCACCGTACTTTCCACCGCAAGACGCTGAAGGGGACAAACAGGCAGCCCACTTGAGGCACAGCGACCGGAGGATGGTGAGAGCTCCGGCTTCGAGCCTGCCGAATATCACCCCGGAGTCGCCATCCGAAAAGGCTACGTGAGTACGTATATCCTGAGTAGGCCTGGCCGATTGGCTCACGAGACGAGCGACGGACCCTATCGTCAAATCGAGAACGGTCCATGAGGTGGGCGCCCTCCTGGTGGGGCAACCGCGAAGCCGGGTGGTACCGCGACGAACACAGATCGCCCCGGGCGCACAGGATGCGCCCGGGGCTTTTTATATTTGAGGGAAAGAGTTTTGGCAGCTGACAAAGCCACGTTCAGGGAAATTCAGGGACGTTACAACGGACCGAACCTCGAGCAGGAGGTGCTGGAGTTCTGGCGCGAGCACGACGTGTTTGCAAAGACGCTCGAAACCACTGAAGACGGCCCGCTGTTCACGTTCAACGAGGGCCCGCCCACCGCGAACGGCAAACCCGGCATTCACCACGTGCTCGCGCGGAGTTTCAAGGACATATTCCCTCGCTACAAGACGATGCGCGGCTACCATGTGCCACGCAAAGCCGGATGGGACACGCACGGTCTGCCTGTCGAACACGAAATCGAAAAAGAGCTCGGTATCTTCGATAAGCAGGAGATCGAGGAGAAAGTCGGCATCGCCGAATTCACCCGGCGTTGCCGCGAGTCGGTCATGCGCTACATCGGTGACTGGGAGAAGATGACGGAGCGCATGGGTTTCTGGGTGAACCTCGACGAAGCCTATTACACGCTCAACAATAGCTACATCGAATCGGTCTGGAACCTGTTGCAGAAAATCTGGGACAAGGACCTGATCTACCGGGGCTACAAGGTCGTTCCCTACGACCCCCGCATCGGCGCGACGCTGTCGTCGCACGAACTCGCGCAGGGCTACAAGGAAGTCGAGGATCCGTCTATCACGGTGCGCTTCAAGGTCATTGGCCGGGACGACACCTACTTTCTCGTCTGGACAACGACGCCGTGGACATTACCGTCCAATCTCGCGCTCGCCGTCGGCGAGGAAATCGACTACAGCTATTGCGAATCGGACGGGCAGACTCTCATCGTCGCCGAAGCGCTGCGTGAAGCAGTGTTCCGCGACACCGAGCACAGCGTTACGAAGACGGTCAAAGGCTCCGCGCTGGTCGGCACCCGATACGAGCAGCTTTTCGACTACATCGAAGTCGACTCGCCCAACGCGTTCAAAGTGCTCGCCGCCGACTTCGTCAGCACCGAAGACGGCACCGGCATCGTGCATACCGCGCCGGCTTACGGCGTGGACGACCTTGCACTGGGACAGGCCAGCGACCTGCCGGTGGTGCACGCCGTCGGGCTCGACGGGCACTTCGTCGAGGCGGTGGAACCGGTGGCGGGGTTGTTTTTCAAGGATGCCGACAAACCGCTCATCCGGATTCTGAAAGACCGCGGCTTGATGTTTCGATCTGAGCGTTACCGGCACAACTACCCGTTTGGCTGGCGCACGGGCGACCCGATTCTCTATTACGCGAAGAACGCCTGGTACATCCGCACGTCGAAGTTTCGCGAGCGCATGGCGGAACTGAACCAGACAATCAACTGGGTGCCGGAGCACATCAGGGATGGCCGCTTTGGCAACTGGCTGGAGAACAACGTCGACTGGGCATTGTCACGCGAACGCTTCTGGGGCACACCCCTGCCGGTCTGGACCGACGGTGAGGGCGGCTTTCATTGCGTCGGTTCGATCGCGGAGCTCGAGGACCTGACGGGGCGTGATTTGGCCGAGCTCGACCTGCATCGTCCCGCGGTCGACGAGATCACCTTCGAGAAGGACGGCAAGACCTGGCAGCGCGTACCCGAGGTCATCGATTGCTGGTTCGACTCGGGCGCGATGTCCTACGCGCAGTGGCACTACCCGTTCAATAACGAGGACACCTTCGAAAAGCATTTCCCGGCCGACTACATCTGCGAGGCGATCGACCAGACTCGCGGCTGGTTCTACACGCTGCACGCGATAGCGACACTCGTTTCCGACAGTGTGGCTTACAAGAACTGCATCTGCCTGAACCATATCGTCGACAAGGACGGCAAGAAGATGTCGAAGTCGATCGGTAACATCATCGATCCCTACGACGTATTCGATACGATTGGCGCCGATGCGCTGCGCTGGTATTTCCTCGCGCGCCTGTCACCCGACGCGCCGAAGCGCATCTCGGTCGAGATCGTCGCCGACGTGGCCAGCTCGTTTATCAACACCTTCTGGAACACTTATGGGTTCTTCGTGCTTTATGCACGACTCGATGATGTCGACCTGAGTCGTGACATTCCGGTACAGGCGCGTCCCGAGATAGATCGCTGGGCGCTCGCGTTATTGCACAACACGATCACGAGCGTCACCGAATCACTGGACAACTACGACGCCAGGACCGCCGGCGAGGCGATTGAATCGTTTGTCGACCAGCTGAGTAACTGGTACGTGCGCCGCAACAGGCGGCGATTCTGGAAATCATCCGACCCTGAAGACACGCAGGCGGCCTACCTGACCCTCTACGAATGCCTCAAGGGCGCGCACGAGCTCATGGCGCCGTTCGTGCCGTTTCTCGCCGAGCATGTGTACCAGAACCTCGTTCGCAGCGTCGACGCGAGCGCGCCGCTGTCCGTGCATATGGGCAACTGGCCCGAGGCGGATTCGGCCTGGCAAAACGATGCGCTGCTGTTCGACATCGACGTCGTGCAGAAAGTCGTCGGGCTTGCGCGCGCTGCAAGAGGCCACTCGGGTGTACGCACACGCCAGCCGCTTTCCAGGCTGTTGGTGCGCGCGCCCAATGACGCCGCGGCAAGGGCGCTCGAGAGTCACCAGGAGCAGATTCTCGAGGAGCTAAACGTCAAGGCGATAGAGTTCATTGCCAGGGACGCCGGCCTGGTCAGCTACAACATCAAGCCGAACCTGCCGAAACTCGGCAAGCAGTACGGCAAGCTGGTGCCTGAAATCCGCAAAGTACTCGGCGAGGTGGATGGCGCGGCGATCGCTGGCGCGGCGGCGCGCGGCGAGGCGTTCGAGATCGAGGCAGGAGGGCGCACGATAGCGCTCGACGGCGACGATATCCTCATCGAGACGCATTCGGCCGAAGGTTATTCCTGCGAAGCCGACGCCGGGTTCCTGACGGCACTCGACACGACGCTGACCGATGAGCTGTTGAGGGAGGGACTGGCCCGCGAGCTCGTTCGGTCGGTGCAGGATGCGCGCAAGCAGGCCGGCCTCGAGGTCTCGGATCGCATTACGCTGGGCGTTTCCGGGTCCGACGCAGTGGCTGCTGCGCTCGAGGAGCATCGGGACTACGTGATGAATGAGACTCTGGCGACAAGTTGGGAAATCGGCCAGGCGCAGCCGCTGTATTCGGCGCAGCGAGAGCTTGGCGAGGAGTACTGGACGATCGAAATCACCCGGTAATCTGGATTTGGTCCAAATTGAACGTGTGGAAAACCGCACTTGCGCGCGCTTCGCAAATTCTGCTATAAAAAAGCTGCGCAAGGTTCTGATACATCAGGAGTACAGAAGGACTTGTCGGGCTCTGCAGGGGGCCGCGGACTACAGGAGGTAGTCGACTTCAAATCGTAAGTAGCGTACACAAGCCGCCGGGAGGTTGGCGGCAACAAAAAAAACGTAACGCTGGAGTGGCAATGACAAACCACGCTGATCGCTTTTACGCGGCATTGAACGTGCTCGCCGGGCATGGCCATATAAAACAACGACTTATCACCGCCTACGAAGACTATCTCGCCGAGATCGACGAAGACGAACTGCCCATTGCGATCAAGCAATCGTTCGCCGACCTGCGGCGCCTCATGCACCGCGTTTCTCCGCACAATGGCGAAAGCCCGGTATGCGCTTCCGTGCGAAAAATGTCGCTCACCGAGGCCAGCGAGTGCGCGTCCGAGATCGTCGCCCTGTTCGGCGAGGTACTGCAGTCGCGCGACGAACCCAGTGTCAGCCTGCCGTTGACCGAGGAAGATACGGTCCGGGTACCGCCGTTCCTGATCAAGTCTGTTTGATCGGGTAAAAAACGTAAGTCAGCAGTTCCTCTTCGGGTACGTCGCCCGGATCGCTCACGTACGACTCCCAGGTGGCACCATTGCGCTCGATGCCGTGCGCCGCCAGGTATGCTGAGATCTTGCGATGCGTTTCCCCCAGTGCCCGATACGAGCCAATATGCTCCACCCGGATTACGGGGCCGGCGTAGGTGTGGCCCAGCTTGACGGACGCCCCGTCGCGCGGTGTGGCCTCCGTAACACCCCTGACCGGAATGGCGGCATCGAATTCGAGTTCTGCGCCGCTGAACGTATGCATAATGGACATCGGTGCGCCGGCGTCCTCCAGATCGTGTTCGTCGATGAAATTCAGGACCTGAAAATACGCCTCACCCATGGCCTCTGACATAGCGGCCGACTGCGGCCGCGATCGTGTCGGCAAGTATGCGATCTCCGTCGCTTCGATCACGATGTGCTCTATCTGAAGGTCGCTGAAATCGGCTGCTGGCAAGCTTTCTGCAAGTTCGCGCAGGTTTGCCAGGCCGTTTTCATAATCGCGGGCAACCACGCCGCCGAGCATCGAGGCGAAATAGCGACCCACGATGTTCATGCCGTAGTCGGCCTCGAAACTCCAGGTGACCATCGTCGTGCCCGTGCCGGGCGCCAGGTCGAACCAGGATTTCGCTTCGCCGGGCTCGCCGGGGCTCATGACGATACCGACGTGCTCATAGGGCCGGCTCTCGACAATGGTCTGCGTGCCGCTGCCGACAACGGCGCCGTCCCAGGTCATCGTTGCGCCGACACCTTTGCTGCTGCCGGAATACAGTATTCGCACGTTCGGGTCCGCGTCGGTGAGTGGCGACCAGAGCGTCAATCGGCGAAAGTCGTTCAGCAACGCAAACACGGTCGCGGGATGTGCGTCGATCTCGGTCGATACCTCGACACGATTGTAGCGGGGCAGCGCGAAGCCGATCGCGATGAGCAACACGATGAGGGTTCCGACGCCGTAAAGCAGTTTTTGCACGTTTGATTATTCCGTCGATCAATGGATCCGGGCGGAATTATTCCACATATGACCATCCTTCGGCACAATGCGCCTATGAGCAAGACCAACAATACCGATCTTCCGATCGGGATCTTCGACTCAGGCGTTGGCGGCCTGACCGTTCTCAAAGCCATCCGCACCGAGTTACCGAAAGAAGACCTCGTTTACCTCGGCGACACCGCGCGCCTTCCATACGGCACGAAGAGCCCGATCTCGATCGAGCGGTATGCCACCCAGGCGACGGCGAAGCTGCAGGAACAAGGTATCAAGTTGCTGGTCGTTGCCTGCAATACGGCATCGGCCGTCGCGCTCGATGCCTTGCAGCAGCAAATGAGTCCACTGCCGGTCATCGGCGTGGTCGACCCCGGTGCTACTGCCGCGGTCAAGGCACGCGCCGGCGGTTCGCACCTTGTCCTCGCGACCGAGGCCACCGTTCGGCTGCGCGCCTACCACGAGGCCATCCTGTCGCGCGACCCTGGCGCGATCGTGCGTGAACAGGCCTGTGAGATGCTGGTTTCTTTGGCCGAAGAAGGCTGGACCGACGGCGACATCGCCGAGCGGATCATTCGCCGCTACCTCGAAGAAGCCAGTGACGACGGGTTCACCCCGGACAGCATAATCCTGGGTTGTACCCACTTTCCGCTGTTGAAAGACGCGATACGCGCGGTAGCAGTTGACGAGGTCACGCTGGTGGATTCAGCCAGCACCACCGCGGCCTTCGTGCGTGAGACCCTGGAAGCTGACGGAGCTTGCCACCGCAGCGATACGGCCGGATCCCTGCGATTCCTGGCTACGGACGGCGCAACGCGCTTTGCGCGCGTGGGCGGGCACTTCCTGGGTGAGGCGCTGGCGCCGGACGACGTCGAATTGGTCGATCTTTAGGCTGGCGCCGGGCAGCCACTGCGTGCCGCCTGTGCGATACTGGTGATATCGAAACACCTCGAGGGGGATTTGTGAATTTCCAGACCGTTTCGCGCCCAATAGGCGTTTTTTTATTGTCCGCCCTGCTGGCGTCCTGTGGCACGGAGGCGCCACCGGAGGCAACGATTGAACCGCTGGTGACCGTCAAGCCGAGGCCCGAAATCTATGCTGACGTCACGTTGACGGCGGATCTCGGGCACCTGAACGACCAGCAACGTCAGATGATAAAGATCCTGATCGATGCGTCGCAGATCATGGATGATTTGTTCTGGAAGCAGAGCTACGGCGAGGGCTACGAGGAATGGCTCGACAGCATTGCGAATGTCGATGCGCGCCGCTTCGCCGAACTGAACTACGGGCCGTGGGACAGGCTCGATGACGACAAGCCCTTCATCGACGGTTTCGGCCCGAAACCGCTCGGCGCGGGATTCTATCCTGCAGATATGAGCAAGGACGAGTTCGACGCAGCATACCTGCCCGGCAAGATCGGTCTCTATTCGCTGATACGACGCAACCCGGCGGGCGAGCTCGAACTCGTTCCCTATCACGTGGCCTATGCCGATGAATTACGGGAAGCGGCAGCGCTGTTGCGCAAGGCCGCAAAGCTCGCGAAAAGCACGGATTTCGCTAACTACCTGAAATTGCGCGCGGCCGCGCTCATCAGTGACGAGTTTCGTGTCAGCGACATGTACTGGATGGACGTCAAGGACAATGAGATCGACGTCGTCATCGGTCCGATCGAAACCTACGAGGACCGCCTGTTCGGTTACAGAACGGCATATGAATCCTATGTCCTGATCAAGGACCTCGAATGGAGCGACCGGCTGAGTCGTTTCGCCGAGTTCCTGCCCGATCTCCAGGAAGGCCTCCCGGTCGCCGACGAATACAAGTGGGAAACGCCGGGCACGGATTCCGATCTCAATGCCTACGACGTCGTGTACTACGCCGGACACAGCAACGCGGGCTCGAAGACCATCGCCATCAACCTGCCCAATGACGAACAGGTGCAGCTGGACAAGGGCACGCGGCGCCTGCAGCTCAAGAATGCGATGCAGGCGAAGTTCGAGAAAATCCT
>CALZMQ010000056.1 GCA_945788625.1 uncultured Woeseiaceae bacterium | reverse complement strand
GGTAGTTCATGAGTTTCCCGTTGCGAACGGACGACGTTCTTCGTCGTCATTTCATTCCGGCCGCGTTTGCGCTGGCATTGCTTGCAGGTCCCGCGCCGGCACTGGCGCAGGACAGTGAGGACGACGAGCAGATCGAGGAAATCACGGTCACGGGCTCGCAGATCAAGGGTGCGGGTATTTCTGAAGCGCTCGCTATATCTGTGTTTGCGCAGCAGGACATCGAGTCAATGGGCATCAATTCCGTTGATGAGCTGCTCGATCTGGTGCCGGAGCAGGGTCAGAACTTTCAGAGCGAGGCGGAGAACATTTCCGGTGGCGTCAATGCCGTGCGTGGTGACGTCGGTGCCTTCAACCTGCGCAATATGGGCACCGGCAACACGCTTGTGCTGCTGAACGGCCGCCGCATGGTTCAGACCGCCGGTTATCAGACCGAGCAGGTTGGTGGCAGCTTCGTGCCGGTCAACTCGGTGAACCCCAATGAAATCCCCACGCTGGGTATAAGTCGTGTGGAAATCCTGCGTGACGGCGCCTCGGCTATTTACGGCGCGGATGCAGTGGCAGGCGTTGTCAATACCGTGCTGCAGAATGACTTCGAGGGGTTTACGATCAGCGGACGTTACGACTCGTACGACAACGTTCCCCGTAACGACCGCCGTCTGAGTTTCAAGTGGGGCAGTGACTTCAACGGCGGCCGCACCAACGTCAGCCTGTTTGCCGATTACTACCACCGCGACCGTGTCAATGGGCGGGATGATCCGCGCTGGGGCTCGGAGTTGCGCGGGCGTCTCCCGGCAGATTCGCCGTGGCTGTTTGACGAAGACGGTGATCCCGTCACCTCGTTCAGGAACACGTCCGTAGATTCCGGGTTCGGCCAGTACGATGCCGAAGAGAGGTCTCGTCTCGGCACAATCATGGATGCCAGCCCCTGGACCGATTCGGGCGGTGAGTTCGAGGTCTTTCCGATAGATCACCCTGCGTGCCAGCACGCAGACGCCTGGGATATCCCCGCGAGCAACGGCGCCCTGTGCGCGCTCAGGGACGGCGTAAACCGCGATGAATTCGGGTCTGCCACTGGCGTCCGTTTCGACCTCAGCGGCAACGACGCATACGGCCGTGACCTGGTCTCCGACCTGGACCGCTACAACGTGTTCCTGTTCCTGACCCACGAAATGGAAAACGGCACCGAGGCCTACACCGAGTTGTCCTGGTACGAGGCCGATACCAACCTGATCCGCCACCCGTCCACCACACTCACCGGTGTCGAATTATTCGTCGGCGCGCAAAACTACTACAACCCGTTCGGGCCCATCGGTTCCGTAAATCGTGTGCCTGGCCTTCCATTGGCCGATGTGCCCGATACCGGCATTCCGCTGATGTTCGATTTCTACCGGTGGACGGAAGTCCCGAGGATCGTGGACAACACGGCCGAAACCTGGCGTGTCCTGCAGGGCTTCCGTGGTTCAGCGGGCGACTGGGAGTGGGATACCGCACTGGTCGTTTCGGAAGCGAGACGCCTGGATGTCACCCACAACCGCATCTCGAACAACCTGATGCAGGAGGCCCTGAATGATCCAACTCCGGCGGCTTACAACCCCTACGCCACCGGCACGCCCGGCGTCACCGAGGGAACGAATATCGAGCGGGCGCTGGTGGACGTCTACCGCAAGAACGAGACCGACCTGCGGATGCTGGATTTGAAGCTGAGCAATGCCGAGTTGTTCGGGATGCCGGCCGGCCCCGTCGGTTTCCTGTTCGGCGCCGAGTTCCGCGAGGAATCGTTCGTGGATGATCGCGATCCCCGACTGGATGGCACCATTACATTCACGGACGTTGACGGCGACACCTTCCCGTTCATCTCCGACGTGATGAACTCCAGCCCGTCGTCGGACAGCAGCGGCTCGCGCAACACGGTTTCTCTTTTTACGGAATTCGCCGTTCCGCTGTTCGAAACATTCGACCTGCAGGCAGCAATTCGCTACGAAGACGCGTCGGATTACGGGGACACCACCGTCGGCAAGGTCGCCTTCGGCTGGCGGGTGTTCGAACCACTGCTGATCCGCGGGTCCTGGTCCGAGGCATTCCGCGCACCGAACCTGATTACGGTCAACGAAGGCCTGGTCGTGCGTTCCAACAGCCGTACCAGCTATGTCTGTCGCTATGCGGAGGAACTCTGGGATGAGGGCCGTGACCCGAGCGACCCACGTTTTGGTGAAGCTACGGACGAGCTCGATTGCTCCGACAACGTGCAGCGCCGGGCGGAGGGTTCCGAGACACTGAAGCCCGAGGAATCCACGAATACTTCCATCGGCCTCGTGTTGCAGCCCATCGATGACCTGACCATCACGCTGGACTTCTGGGAGATCGAGAAGACGGACACGATTGGCCTGATCGGCGAGACCAACCACTCGCTGCTTGACCTGTTGAGGCGCATTGAAGACGGTGACAGTAACTGCACCAACTACGTCGGCAACCCGGCCATGGCGTACTCTGATGCCAATCCCGACGACGCCGAGTACTTTGCAAATGCCGGTATATGCCCGGTCGGACAGTGGGAATCTGCCGATGACCGCTATGCCAACCTGGACACCCGCATCGTGGAAGGCTACGACATCGGCGTTTTCTACAGCACGGAAAACAGGCTTGGTAACTGGGACCTGGCTATCCGCGGTGCCTTCTATGACAGGTATGAGCAGGTCGCCGGTGCCCAGACTCAGGCGCTGATAGACGCGGCGGACTCCGGCGTGTTCCCGGCGGGTTTCCCGTCGCCAGCAGGTTTCGGAGACCTGATTCGCCAGAACGGCAACCAGGAAGAGAAATACAACGCCAGCCTGTCCTGGAATAAGGGTAACTTCGGTGCAAGGGTCTCGGGTTACTACCTGAGCGACTTCGTCCAGACCTCGCTCGGTGTCAGGGAGGGCCAGGAATGGGTCATCCCGTCAATGACCACCTACAACGCGAGTTTCGATTACAACTTTGAACCGTTCGATACCGACACGCGTTTACGGCTTGGCGTCAATAACCTGACCGACGAGAGGGCGCCACTGGCGGACCGTTTCTTCGGCTATTTCGCGGACGCTCATCGCGACCTCGGCAGGTACTGGTACCTCGACGCGAGGATGCATTTCGAATAACAGGGCCCCGAGTGAAGTGCTATGGACGGGAGGCCACCTCGGATGAGGCGGCCTCCTCGTGTTTGCGCCGCCCGCATGCTGTTGCTGCTGGCGCTTGTCGGCGGCACGTCCGCGGTGGTCGCCGAGGAAACCGCCGAAGAGCTTCCAGACAAGGTGCTGTTCGTCGGCAACAGCTTCACCTACTACAACAACAGCCTTCATAAACACTATCGGCAGTTGATCTGGGCATCCGGAATTCACACCACCGAAACGTCCCGCGCCCGCATCATGACCATATCGGGCGGTCACCTGCCGGAACATTCCGGAGGGTTCGAGCACGTCCTCGGCACCGACGCCTGGGACGTCGTCGTAATGCAGGGACACAGCTTGGGCCCTATCAGTGAGGACACGGCGGAGCCGTTCAGGAAAGCCTCTCGCAAATTCGCTGCAATAGCGCGCAATCACGGGACCCGGCCCGTGTTCTTCATGACCTGGGCGTACACCGGGAAGCCCGAAATGACCGCTCAGCTGGACAAGGCCTACTCGGCCATCGGGCGCGAACTCGACGCCGAAGTCGTGCCCGTCGGTCTCGCGTTTGCGACTGTGACGGCGGAACGGCCGGACCTGCCGTTACGCATTGCTGATGCACGACACCCGTCGCTCGCTGGTACCTATCTCGCAGCATGCACCTTCTTCGCCGCGCTTTACGGGCAGTCCCCTGAAGGGCTGGCCTACGACGCGGGCCTCGGCGAGGAAACGGCGATGTATTTGCAGCGGGTCGCCTGGAAGACGGTACAGGCGTATGCACAGAGGGAAGCATACTGACGCGGTTTCACGCAGTTTTGGTGCTACTTTTGTCGCTGTTAGTCGCGGATTCGGCGAGTGCAGGCGAATCCGAGTGGAAGTTCACCGGGTGGGCCGGGCCACCTGTCGCCGTACGCACAGCGCCGGTCGTGATCGTGATGCATGGCGCCAGCCGCGATGCGCCGCGTTACTTCGAAGACTGGAAAGCGCTGGCTGCAGTGCAGGATTTTATTGTCGTCGTGCCGTTCTTTTCAAAGCACCGCTTCCCCGGTGCGGAGCGCTATAACCTCGGTTACGTGTTCGATCCCGATACGGGCAGGGAGCGCCCGAGGGAGAAGTGGACATTTGCAGCCATCGAGCCCCTGTTCGACGAAGTCGTGCGCCGGGTTGGCAGCGATCAGAGCGCGTACACAATCTATGGTCATTCTGCGGGTGGGCAGTTCGTGCATCGATTCATGTATTACGAGCCGCGGGCAAGGGCTCGGCAATTCATCACCGCCAATGCGGGTTGGTATACGTTGCCGGACTTCGGAATCGAGTACCCGTACGGGCTCCGGGGCTCGGGCATCGCCGATGACGCCCTCGCGGAGATATTCTCCAAACAACTGGTATTGCTGCTTGGCCGCGACGATACCGACAGCAACGCGGACAAGCTGCGCAAGACGCCCGAAGCGGAACGGCAGGGGCCGAACCGGCTTGCGCGGGGAATTACGATGTATCGCGTTGCGAAGTCGTACGCAGAAGAACGCGACATGACGTTCAACTGGAAGCTACTGTTGGTAGAAGGGGCGGATCACGACAATGCGAAGATGGCGCCCGCCGCCGCGACGCTGATCAACTAGTCGCCTATTTCACAAATGCCGACTGCGGCACACATGCCGGCTGCGAGACCGGTAGAATGCCGGTGGATGAACGACCTGAAAAAGATCCTGCTCGGATTGCTGGTCCTTGCCGGTCCCGCATTCGCACAAGATGAACACGGCTACACCGAGCGCGTAGACGTTCTCGAAAGTGCGATAAACGACTATCGGTCCGCCGCCTTCGGTTACCGATTCAGGGCGAGTGCCGACCATTGGTTTGCCTGGAGCGACCTTTCCGATACCAACGACGGCGCCGATGTCGGTGCATTGTCCACGAACGGCTACGGCGCAGTGGTCATGCCGGTCTGCTGGAACGGTGCCGCGCCGACCCACAACGCCATTTACCGCGTGGTGATGCAACAGTTCGGTGAAGACTATCCCTCCGACTTCATCAGCGAAGAGCGGGACATTAGAAAGGGCGATGCGACCGGCAAGTTATTCATCGGCTACGAAGACAACGATGGCCGGGAGTATCTCTATTACCAGTGGATAGTCGCGAACGCGCAATGCGCTTACACACTGGCAGCGTGGGGCCCTACCAGTGAGCGTACCGTCAAGAGAGACCTGCAGAAGTTGTGGAGAGATTTCGAAATCACCGATGCACCGACGGCGCTGACCGGGGAGTACACCAGCCAGTCGCAACGCGATGTCAACGCTTACCTCGTCAATTCGCTGGGTCTGCACTACTTCGAGGCGCGGAGTTTTCGCGATGCGTTCCGGTATTTCTCTCACGCGGCGGACCTGTCGCCCGCCGACGAGGCCTATACCACCAATGCACTGCGGTCGCTCTCCGAGGTCGATGCCTACGAGGAAGCCTACGAATGGTTGAGCGGCAGGCTCGGCCCGTTCGCCGACAACCAGGTCGTGCAAAGCTGGGATGCCTGGCTCGCCTACCAGACCGGAGACCCCGAAAAAGGGATCGATGTTTATTCCGGCCTGTTCGCCAATGGCTATCGTGACGACGACGACTTTGCGACGTACATGACGATGCTTGCAGACGACGCGCAATGGGAGCGGCTCGACGAGGCATTCGCGTCTTACACGGCAGACGGCGCAACCGACAGCACGCGCCTGCTGCAGGCAAAGCTGCTCGGCCGACGGGGACGCCACGAAGACGCACTCGCGTTACTCGAACGAATGACGACGGGGCGGCCGTTCAACGCCGAACTGGTTTACGAACAGATGACGATCGTCGACGACATGGGCAACCCGGCCGAAGTCTTGCTGCTGGCCGATTCGCTCATTGAAAACGGCTACCGTTCGCTGCGCAGCTACTACTACAAGGGAGAAGCCGAGTTCCAGTTGCGTTCCTACCGGAAGGCGCGCGCATCGTTCGAAAAGGCACTGACTTACGCGCCCACCAACGCGAACATTCGTGAGTACCTGGATGCCATCGACAACATGCTGGGCGAGGGCGACGTCACCTCGATCAGCACCGAGTTAGCCGCCGTCCCGATGCCGAAGGACATGCAGAAAGTTTTCGACGCACCGGATCTCGATAATTTACAGAACGGGTATGGGGCCGTGTTCCTGAGCCGCATTAACGGGTACGCGTTCGAAGCGGGCGACGAGCTGTTGGAAACGCAATATCGAAAGCTGCGCATTCTCGACGACAACGGCGTTACGCAGTTCAGCACGCTGGAGTTCGATTTCGACCCGAGCTACGAGCAGCTCTTCGTAAACCGGCTCATCGTACGGAATGCTGACGGCGACGAAATTGCCGAAGGCGACATCAACACCTATTACATCACCAACAGCGAAAGCGGCTACGAGGCAAGTACGGAGAAGACCGTACACCTGCCCGTGCCGAGCCTCTCGGCCGGCGCGGTCATAGAGGCGGTCGTCTCGAAGCGAACTTCGGTGGAGCGCGGCAGCTTCCCGTTGGAGACCGTCTACCTGTCGAGCGACCGGCCAATCGAATACAGCGCGGTTTTCGTCAACGGCGAGCACGGGCGCCTGGACTATAAGCTGAACGACGTCGCCGAACCCCGCAGGAGCGGTAAGGCCCTGGTCTGGGACATCGTGCGCCCCGTGGCGTTCCGCTGGGAGCCGCTGCAACCTTACTTCGACCAGATACTGCCGTGGGTGCAAATCGGCACGGTGAGCGAAGACTGGACGAATGCGGGCACGGAATACCTCGACAAGATCGCGGACAAGCTCGATGTTGCAAAGGTCGCCGACCGGGCGCAGCGGCTGGTCGAGGGGGTCAGCGACCGCGACAGGAAGATCGAGATCCTGAGTGCCTACGTGCAGGATGAGATTCACTACGAGGCGATCGAGTTCGGACGGCGCGCGTACATTCCGAAAACGGCGCGTGAGACCCTGCGCGACCGCTATGGCGACTGCAAGGATCATGCGGTGCTGCTGTATTCGATGTTGCAGGCCGCAGGAATCGAGGCGTCGCTGGCGCTCGTCAATCTCAACCAGCAGGTGGTGCCGGAGTTGCCGAACACCGACCAGTTCGACCACATGATCGTTTCCATACCCGGCGACGACGGGCGCCTGTTCATCGATGCAACCGACAAGGACCTGCGCCTCGGCCGGCTACCGCCACGCTCCATGGCGGGGAATTACGCGCTCGAGCTGGGCGAGACGCCGAAGCTCTTCAAAATACCGGGCTATGCGTCTGACCTGACGGGCCTCAGTGTGGAGAGAGTCGTCGAACCTGGTCATGACGGCTCCATGCAGGTCACCGAAACGGCGCGCTTCACGGGTTACCAGGCCGCAGAGTTGCGCGGCCAGCTCAGGACGATAGAAACGTCAGAGATGCAAGCGTCGCTGCAACGCTGGGTCGCAACCCGGTACACCGATGCCGAGCTCACGGGATACTTCGTGGACAACGTGTTCGACGCGGGCTACGACCTGATGGTCGAGATTCAGTACACATTGCCACTCGACACGGACGGCACGTTCGACGTGCCCGGATTCGTGGAGGCGTACTACCTCGAATTCGATCGAGTTGCCGATCGGCGATTCCCCTTCGAACATGTGTTTCCGTTGCGCGTGAGCGCGGTGACCTCTGTCAAAGTTCCCTCGGGGCTGCGGCTGGACGAGGTTTCAAAGAAGCCCGACGCCGGTGAGTCGAGGTTCGGTAGCTGGCGACGACAGATCGAACAGGGCGGCGATGCCTGGAAGATCAGCTTCGACTACGTCGCCTCTGAATCCCGCTTCGCACCCGAGGAGTACCGCGACTTCGCCGAGTTCCAGCGCAAAGCCGTGGACGCCATCGAACAACCGCTCGTCCTCCAATAAGAAAACCGGGGTCGAACCGAGGATTTTGATCCTCGGTTCGACCCCGGTTGGTTCTGCTCTCCCCGGTGCTGGACGGTGTATTGGACGCTGAAAAGACATTAAAAACCTCTAATACAGTAAACACTAAATTATAGACTTCTAAATTAGTATCGACTATATTTGTGCCATCACACGACAGTGCAGGTGGCGATCATGATTGCCGACAAAAACACGACGCGAAAACAGGGCAGCGAGGCTTCACCGGCGGCGCAGATGCGAGAGCATGCGGCCGATGCGGCCGGGCTCATGAAAGCGCTCGGCAACGAGAGCCGACTCATGATCCTGTGCCTGCTCGCCGAGAGCGAGCGTTCGGTCAGTGAACTCAACGAGATCGTCCCGTTGAGCCAGTCGGCATTGTCTCAGCAGCTGGCGCGGTTGCGGCAGCAGGGGCTCGTCAAGACGCGCCGCGAGTCGCAGTCCATTTTTTACTCCCTTTCCGAGGGACCGGCAGATAGAGTGATACATGTCCTGCATGACATCTACTGCGGTACTCCGGACTGCCCATAACAGGAATAGCGAATATGAACTCAGAATTCGGGTTTGGCAAAACGGTCGAACTGCCGTTCGACGAGGCCATTGCCAAGGTGACTTCAGAGCTGGAAACGGAAGGCTTCGGCGTATTGTCGGACATCGACGTTGCTGGCAAGATGAAAGCGAAACTCGACAAGGACATGCCGCGCTATCGGATTCTCGGCGCCTGCAACCCGGCTCTTGCGTACCAGGCCATTTCGGCCGTCGAAGACATCGGTTTGCTGCTGCCCTGCAACGTTCTCGTTCGCGAAGATGCCGAAGGGGCCGTGCATGTCGACTTCATGGATCCGGAAAGCGTGCTGTCGCTGGTGAACGATCCCGGCGTGGAGCCGCTCGCGACCGAAGTCAAAGGCAAATTGCAGCGCGTTCTTGCTGCGCTCTGACAAATTGCGTCCCAGGTTTCACGCGTACGTGTCGATGAACGTGCCGGAAATACCGAGCGCCTGATTAACGCTGCTCAGTGCTTGTTCGGTCGCCGCAAGTAATCCCTGCACTAATCCACCTTGTTCGCTTGTGCCTGCGAGAAAATCTCGCACCAGGTCGCCTCGTCGCTGCAGGTTCGCCGTTAGTTCGCGCCGATCGACGCCCGTGAAGTCGCCGCGCGAACGCGCGTCGTTCGATAGGTCGAATTGCAAGCCGAGAATGTCGCCTGAGTTACCGCCGCCAAATACGGCGCGAATCGAGGCTTCGATCGGAGCGCGGAATCGACTTGCATTGTTGCCACCGCCGACAAATGTCGAGTCGAGAAACAGCCGGTTTACTTTCGAGAACACGGAGGTTATCGCATCCGCGACTTCATAGGATCGCCTGCGTGAAATACCGCGCGAGACGGCCTCGGGATCGACACGACCTTCCGGAATGAAGAGGGCTGCGAAAAAGCCCGTGCCATTGTCGTCAATCTCGAGTGTGTCGGCTGCGTCGTTTGCTTCGATGACAACCTGTTGCGATGCGCTGTCAAATGAGGCTGTTGCGCCGGATCCAGAGCTATTGATCCTGTCAAGCACCGTCGACAGACTGTCATTAGCCGTGTCAATGGCGATCGCACTGCCGTTAATTATGATCTCACCCGACTGTATCGTCGAAAACGCGCCGACTGCATCGAGAGCCTGGACAGTCTCCGGGTCGATACCGGCGACGACGTTTACGCTATCGAGCTTGGTTGCCTGAATGAAATTGGACGAATCGTTCTGCAGGTCTATCGTCGGCAATGAGCCAAGTGTGTTCTGCAGGAATTCAATTTGTTCGCTCAGGGAATTGAATACCGCGGTCACACCGGCATTGGAATCGTTGATACGTTGCACTATGTCATTGAGCGAGTCCGTGGTAGCGACGCTGATGGTCTCTCCATTGAGCTGGAAATCGCCGGTTACGATCGAAGGTGCGTCGAACTGGAGGTTCGGGTTCTGGTTGCGAATGCCGCCGAGCGGCAGGTCGGGGTCTACTGCCGCACCCACGTCGTCGTACACCTGGATCGACGCAAAGTCCCGATCGATCAGGCTTCCCGGCCCCAATGTAAGGTAGAGCCCGTTATTCAGACTGTACTGACGGTCTTCATCATGATTGGAGCTGATATTGATGTTCCTGATGCGACTTCCCGTGGCGTCTTCGACACGTATGCGCAGATTGTCGACACCGTGCGTACCGTCTCTGCGCACTTCAAATGTAATGGGTCCGGTTCCGTGCGCGCCGTCGTAGTCGCCACCGATGGTTATGAGTGCGTCGGAACCGTCGTCCCAGGCCGGGCCGAACGGCGAAAACGACCTGGGAGATGCGTTGATCTCAGCGGACGAGTTCAGGGTCGCTGCCGTGTGCGTCATGTCGAGGTTCAGGCTATTGTTCGATCGCGCATCCGGCAGATCGAGCTTGAAGCGGGTATTTATGTTGGTGAGTTCCGCGAGCCTCTCGATGTCGCGATACAGGTTGAGCAATTCCGTTCGCGCGCGCAGGAAATCACCATGAGCCTCCGGGCTAATGGTCACGAACGATGGCTGTCCCGACGTGATCGTACCGCTCTGGCTACCGCGGGTTAATCGCACCAGGTTCTGTATTCCCTGAATGACCGACATAACCATCCCTGTTTGGCGAAGGCGCACTGTCCTGCTGTTATCGGCGAGCTGTCGAAATTCTTAAGGGTAGGACCGTGCTGAATTGTGATGTGCCTTGCATTACCGACAATTGGATGCAAATCACCTAAAGCTGGAAAACTGGATGCCCCGCTCTACCAGCAATCGCCCCCACCGCTGCTTCCTCGCACGCCGGCCTGTGTCAGCGTCAGGCTGCCACATTCAGTGTCGTGAGAAAGCTGCGATAGCAGCGGCGCAGCCGTCGCCGTGTAAGTGGTCGTGCTCACGTTGGACAGCGTAACCGAATAGACGCGATCGTCGTCGGTTGCTGCGGCGGGTGAGCCATCGTCCGCGACGATATAGGGACTGGCGCCAAATCCCAGGGCCACAAGATCGGCAGCATAGGTCTTGTTGTCCATGAAGAACTGCTGCTGTCGGTCGGCGATCTGCAACAGTGCGGAGGTCGCGGCAGTTCGCTTCGAGTTGATGACGAAACGCATGTACGACGGATAGGCGATAGAGGTCAGCAAGGCAACGATTGCCACCACGATGAGCAGTTCCAGCAAGGTAACGCCCTTTTGCCTGTTTCCCGGTTTTTTCAATCGCTGCATTTTCGTCACTTCTTCCGTATTTGTCGTAAGAACTCTCGCGATCACAGGTCTGTGTCTTCCTGCAGGAACCAGTAGGTGCGCCAGCGCGTGGTTGCGTTGACGTTGTCGATCTGCAGGTCGGGCCGAAGGATCTTGTTCGGTGGTACCGAAACGACCTCTGCCGGGATCCCGAGCGACTGCAATTCGACGCTGCGATCGGCATCGGTCGACGGCTGGTCCGGATTGCCTGGATCGTCGTCGCTCGTGTCGTAGTTCATGACGGCCGTGGCGTCCTGTAGCGAGACGGCATACAGGCGTCCCGCGCCTTCAGACGGTGAGCAGGCTGTAGCGCCCGTACCCGAATGCGGCAGGTACGACGTAAAGAACACCTTGCCGGTAATCGTCAGCGCCGTGGCCAGGACCTTTTCACCGGGTTCCGCAAGGCCCAGGCGCCAGCCGTTCACGAGATTGACTATGCATGGGCTATCGGACTGCAGGCAATTGCTCGTAACGTCGCCGAAGTCCGCGTGTTCGAGGCCTGAGTCGAGACCGGACCCTGGCGCTGTGCGCCGATCCTTGATCATGTAGGTGAAGTTATACGCAGCGCCGCCCTTGTCGAGCGGGTCGGCACGGTTGCCCGAGCCGATAACCACGGCATCGAACATACCGTTGCCGTCCTTGCTGGGGACCAGGTCCGGGCGGTGGAAGAAACGCCGATCGTCCGCGATTCCACTCGCTCCGACGGCGTGGCGTCCGACAGAGGCCAACAAAGTCAACTTCCAGTTGGATGTGTCAGGCCCGTGAATGTCGGCTCGCCAGACGTTGCCCCCCGTATCGCCGACGACAATGCGGTCGGTGAATCCATCGCCATCCGTGTCGCCTACAGAAAGGGCCGAGGGTATGCTGTCGACGAGGCCGGCATGTTCGAATACCGTACTGCTACTGCTGCCGGACGCGCCACGAGCTTTCCAGAGCATGGCCCCTGTTTCGGCGTCGACGACGTATATCGCGTTACCTTCGGTGTCGTCTGTCCCTACGGAACCGCGAGTGTCCTTGTTGGTGTCGTAGCCGCCCGCGAACATCACGACCGGTCGCGGCCCGGTCGGAGTCCTTACAAGGCCTATGCGTGGGTTGGAGAACGTGTAACCCAACTCCGCGAAGTCGCCACCCTTCTCGATCGTCCACATGAGATCCGGGCTTTCCGGGTTGGTGATGTCAAACGCGTAGTATGTCTTGCCGCCGCGACGCATGCCGACGTACAGGTATACGCGATCACCGTCACTGGCGACGATCGAGCCGTCGTGATTAGCGTCCAGCATGAGCGCTACCGGTGCGCCATCGACAGTGTAGGGGTGCGTTGTGCCGACACCGTTTGCGCGCAGGGTCTTTTGCGCCCCCATCGCGGCGCGCGGCATAAAGGACCAGACTTCCTGGCCGCTCTCGTCGCCGCCGCTCGTGGTATTGCGAAGCATGCGCAAATGGCCGTCATTGGTTGCCACGGCAAGGTAGATGGCGGGGTTGTTCGGGTCGCTATAGCTGCCGATGGAGCCATAGTTGATTGGCAACGGCCGCGAGTGCAGCGCATCGCCGAAGACCCATTCACGCGCTTCGCTCGTCTCCGAGTCGCCGTCGAGATCGTCGACGTCGAGGCCGCGCGCGTAGGCGATCAGGTCCTGTGCTTCGCCAACGGTGGCCGCGTTGAGGTCGGACTGCAGTGTCGTCGCAGTAAGCAGATCGACGTTGAGATTACCCAGGCTCGTCGATGTCCTGTCGTAGTAGATCCTGCGTCCGCCAAGACCGTTGGCCTCCTGCGGGCTGCCCATCAGATAGCCGGGAACGCGCTGCCCGGCGCCGCCGCGTGCAACGACACGCCCGTCGCGGCCTGCGACTTCGCCGGCATCGACGTCCGGTGGGGGCAAAGAGCCCGGGATCGTCCAGCTCGTCAGCGCGTCAAAGCGTATTCGTCCGTCCGCGGCGACCGCCGGTGTACCGGTAGCGTCGACAAGCGTTGCAGTCGCCGTTGAATCGTTGGCGCCCTGCAGCCTGAGCTTTTTCACGTTACCGACCCAGTACGGTTTGCCTTGCCCGTCGACCTGGAACAGTGCGATATAAACGTTGTCGGTAATCTCGGCGCGATTGAACACGTTTACGGGCACCGATGCGGCGACGAAGGTCGTGCTGACGCTGAGTATCTGCTTGAATATTTCCTGCAAAGTGGCGACCAGTTCGTCGGGATCCTCGCTCAGCGCAAGAGGTACGCCCGTGCCACCCGCTCGCGCGTAACCTTTCGTCGTCGTGTTGATTTTTGTCTCATCGACGATGAAGTAAGACACGAGGTTTTGTGTGTCATCGAGGTCCGGCACGCTGCCGTAGTTGCCATTCGCGAGATCGGCGTCGTTGAGGTACTGGATGACGTCCGCGAATTGTCTTTGCTCCGAACCAAAGCCGCCGGTCGAGACCGGCCCCTCGATGGCGTCGTCGGAATCGTCATCCTGGTTCGAAACCTGGAACATGACATTGACAGAATAAAGCTTGGAACAAGCGCCGGCCGCCGCCATAGGACTGTCATAGCTGGGTTTCGTCGCCGGGGGCTTCTCGATGAACGTGTCCCACGAAATGGCCGGATGATCGACGGGCAAATTGTCCTTGTTGTCGGTGCCATAGTCTGTGTACCCGTTGTGCGCGTTGTAAACGCCTTGCCCTGTCAGGTAACGGAAGAATTCGAAAAACAGTTCCTTACCCTGGTACGAGTGACTGAGGCTGCCCTGTGGCGTCGGCATCGAATCGAGGATGCCGTGGAAACGCGCCTTGGCACCGTTGGTATCGCCTGCCACGAACGTTTCGAAGCCCATCGCGATGTAACCGCCATTGCTGCATTTTGTGCGGCCGAAACCCTCGCAGCTGTTGTTGTTGTTATGGTTCAACATCAGTCCTACGCGAACGCCTTCGAGCGGGTCGAAGACTTTTCGCAGTGCTCCGCGCAATACGTCAAAAAACGTGTACGGCCCTGTCGGGCTCATGTAGCCCTCTGCGATCAGTGTGTCGCACGCTCCTCCATTACACGCGGTTGAGCCGAGGTTAGGCCGGTAGTCGAGCGAGAACATGACCATGGGTTCGCTGCCTGCGGGGAGACCGGCGCCCGGATTCATGTAAACGTCGGTATCGTCGGCGCTTGCCGTTCCAACCAGGAGGACCAGCGTCGCCAGCGACGTTACGAGGGATAATTTTCGAATAGTGTTCACCATGCGGGGCATCTCAACTCTATTGGCGGGTTATTGCTTGGGCACGAGGACAAGCACCCCTTCGGTGACTTGCTTGCGGCCAAGACCTTCGTCAATACGATCGTATGTCGTCGTGACGCGAAAAGAGGCACTGCTGAATTTATCGATGCTGGTCTCCACGACTCGCGGTGGCGGGCGGAATACCGATCCTTCGCGCTCGACGCGTGCCTGCAAATGGTTGGATGCGACTTCGTAGGCGAGAGTTGCGTCGGTAACAGGCAGGTCGTTACGATTGCAGCCGGTTTCGCCCGCCGTGCAGGCGGTGAAACCGGTCTGGCCCACGACGGGCGTGGACGCCGGCGTCGCGACAATGGCATCGGCGAGTGCCTGCGCGGACTGTTCAGCCGCCACCCGCGATTCCTCGTTCTGTGCGAGGAAAAGGCCGATATTGCTCGAGCGCATCGACGACAGGGTGAAAAGTGTGATCGCCACGAGAAACATCAACGCAATGATCAGAATTGCGCCTCGTTGTCTCTGCAAGGGAGATGGTCGTCGTTGTTTCATTTCAAAACCCCATCATGTTCATGCTGCGTATGTTCTGGATCGACACGCTGGTCGAGAACACGCGGCGGTGGAAAGAGTCGCCCGGCGCAAATGCCGGCGCATTGCTGATCGAATAGGTCTTGGTGTTCGTGTAGCGGGTGTCGATATCAGTCGTGCGCGCGAGCAGGAAGATGCGCGCGGAGACCACACCCTGCATCTGGGCGACGCTCGGGCTGGTCATGTAAACATTGGGATGACCGTCCTGATTAATATCGATGCCGTATTCGATCTGCAGGTTCTCGATGCCGGTCGCGAGGCACTCGGTCGCCATGCCCGGCCCGGCGCCGCGTAGGGCCTTTCGGCACAGCGTAGGCACGTTGTCTCCAGGCGTATTTGCGAACTGGCGAATGTAGTAAATGCTCGGCCGGTACTGCCAGTCCGCGCGTGGTGGATTCACGGCGAACGGCGGCACCGTCGGAACGGGGCCGTTATATAACAGGCCGACCGTTCCATTAGTCCGAAGATAAACGTTGTTCGCTGTCGGCGCTGCTGCCTCGGCGCCGACTACGCGTTTGATCGCAACGATGTCCGCGCCGTCAAGGAGTTCGCCGCCCTGGAAACAGGAGTGGGCAGCGGTAGCGTCGGCACTGCTTGCATTGTCGATCGCGGTAATGGACAGAGAGTCTCCGGTACCGGCATCGACGGTGCGGTACATCCAGTTTACCTCGCTGGCCGGTCCGCAATCCGTGCCAATGGCAAGCGCACCGTCGGGCGTTATCGCATCTGGAATATGGAGGTCTGCATAGTGCCCGGCCATGCTGATATCGAAGGCTATTTCCCGCAAGGCATGTCGAGCGTCGTCCTGCATGCGAGCGAGGTTTTCGTCCTGGTTGAAGCTGTAACTGTTGTTGACGAATACAGTCACGATCGCCGCGCCCAGGGTCATCGAGAGCAGCATTGCGATCAATAATTCGACCACGGTGAAACCCGTTTGCGGTCTGATTCGTCCTATCGGTGGCATGCTCAATTGGTAGGGTCCAGGTAAGTCGGGATTTGGATAATGCGCCGAAATTCATTGCCGGCACCGTAATTGCCGCCCAACGTGCCGCAGGCATTGTTGACGGCGTTGTTAATCGACGCAGTGCCGCGCCAGGCGATCGTTACCTGGTACATGCCGGCACCGCCGCCCGCGGGCCCGGTCACGCACAAGGTAGGCAACACGAGGCCGCCGGTACCGACACCCCCGCTCACTTCGAGGTTGCCGTCGATGACCTGTTCCCAGAACCACAGATCGTGCGCCGCTTTCTGCGCCGCATTACACGGCGCTAGCGGGGTGCAATTCGGAGCCGGTTCGGTACCGAGACTGCCATTGCCGAGATCTCCGGCCGCGACGTACACGTTTACGGCATCGCCGTTCGTACGCATGTCTTCGAGCAGGCCGTTGGCAACCTGCGACGCAGCTGTGCGTTGCAGCGCCTCGAAATTGGCCTGCTTCGACACGGTCTGCAGCCCGGCCACTGCCAACAGCCCGACGCTGAAGATGACCAGTGCGACGAGTAACTCGAGAAGGGAGAAGCCGTATTGTGCGCGTTGATCCGAGATAGTGAACATCCTTTGCGGTCGATCAGCTGCAGCTGGGTGCGCTGCCGTCTGCGAGTTTGCCGGACATACGGGGTCGTCCAGACAGTTCGACGATCATGACCTTGGCATGATTTACGCCGCGGTCGTCGCACACCGTGAATTCACCTGAGCTGCCGTTGACCGACGCGTTCATTACCCGGCCGTTCGGGCGGTACATGAGAAACTGATCGAATTCGGCGGAGGCGATCGAAAGGCCATCAACGGCAGCGGACGTCGCGACTATGGACTCGTCCGGGCCAACCGTCTGGTCGCTGTCGGGATCACGAAAGACGATCCATCCCTCTTCCCAGCCAACGGCTTCGCAATCGTTTCCACCGGCGCTCGGGCAGAGCGTTACGCGCGCGTTCGTGGTAATTGCCGTGCTGCGCGCCAGGTGCATCGAGGAGACGAAGTCATTGATTGCGCCGGTCTGGCGCGCGTTCGACACGAAGAGGTCCAACGCCGGTACCGCCATGCCGAGCAACAGCGCAGTCAGGCCGATCGCTGTCATTAGCTCAATAAGGGTAAAACCATCTTGACGTCGCACTGCATGATTCCTGGTTGCCGATCCTGGCGATACTGGATGGCTCGCGACGTCATTGCTTGAGCACACCTGAATGCTACCGCCTGGCGGTCGACTCCGGTGAGACACGGGTCTGGTTTGCGGCGTTACGGGTGTAGGTCACACATGGAATTGTGAACCGCGCCCCCGATTATGTAATTCGAAAGCGCATATACGCGCTTGCGCTACGCCGCGCGCCGTAAATGAAAAACGAATTGCAGGTATGGTTTTGTGACGCCAGTCAAGGCGCCATGTGTGCGCCAGCCCTCATACTGGGTTCACAGGAGCAACCATGAAAAATATCTTGTTAATCGGCGTTCTCGTGTTCGGGTTCGTCCTTACGGCGAACGCCGACGTTTGGAAATGGGTCGACGCAGAAGGCAAAACTCATTTCGTCGATACGATGACAACGATTTACACGTGGGTGGACGAGACCGGCGAGCAGCACTATAGCGACACGCCCGATCACGAAGACGCAGTAGCAGTCGACCTCGTGTGGCACTCGAAGGGATCACTGGCCGATCTCGACGATACTCATGACGATCAGGAGTCGGGGAAGTCTCCGTATCCGGGCGAAACAGCAGAACAGTTCGCTGAGCGACAGCAGGCGGAGGAGTATTATTGCCGCCGCGCCACGGAAATCTACGATTCCTACGTGAACGCCCCGCAACTGTATCGTACAAATCAAGAGGGTGAGCGCGAGTATCTCAGCAAACAGGAAAAGGCGAAGATGATCGCCGAAACTCGCGCCAAGAAAGATGAATTGTGCAGCTAAACCCGGCGTTGAGCCCAAACCTGCAGTGAGGCGATGACCATGTGGATTCCGACCCCTTTTTACGAGCGTGCACCGCAGTACTGGCTCTTCCTGGGACTCTTCCTGATCGTTACCGGCACCTACCTGGGTATCGAGACGGATCGGCGGCTTTTATACGTCGGCCTGGGCTTTGGCCTGGCCTGCTGCGCGTGGAGTATTCGCACCTATACCCAGCGGTCGTTGCGCCGCGAGCGATCGAGCGGTGCCGCCGGTGAGGCGACCGCAGTCATCGACGACTCCGAATAGCATCCGCCGACCCGGCCATCGCGCCACGAAAATGTGATGCAGCTCACCTAATGGGGGTCCGCTCGCGGATTTCTTGCCTGCCCTTGACGCAAGCCCTTGAATTAACTACGAGTTAATGAAATATAGGCACCGCAATAGTGCCTTTTGAAGTGACGGCGGAATGAGCCCGCGGTTTAGCGATTTATCCGGACAATGAAGTCTTCCCAACGATCAAGCGCGCGCGTCACAGCGCACGGCCGATTGCGGCTGTGCGCTGCGGTTCTGTGTGCGTTCGCAACATGGTCGTCTGCCGCGAGCGCCGTAACGGTTCGCGACAATTTCGAATCCCGCACGTGGAGCAACGACGACGGCACGGCGCTATGGAGCGGCGACTGGATCGAGGTCGACGGCAACTCCACACCCCCCAGCCCCACCAACGGCAACGTCTGGATCACGAACGGCGGGGAACTGCGGCTTGAAGACAGGTCAGACACCGGCGGAGAACCGAGCGTTGCAAGACAGGCGAACCTTGCCGGCGCAAGTACCGCAACACTTTCTTTCGACTGGCGCACGACGAACGGCGTCGATTCCGACGATTCGATCGTCGTCGAAGTGTCCGCGGACGGCGGCGGTGCGTGGACAATTCTGGAGAACTTCACCGGGCTGAGTGGCAGTAACTCGGGTTCGAGGTCGTACAACATCGCCGCTTACGCAACAGCGACGACACAGGTCCGAATTCGGGTCAACAATCTGTACGGCGGCCCCAACGAGACCTTCCGTCTCCAGTTCATCGAGATCGATTACACGGTGCCGCTGATCGGCACCGATCTGTCTGTCACGCAGACCGATACGCCCGACCCCGTCAACGTTGTCGGCAGTCTTGCATACACGCTGGCTGTCGCAAACGGCGGCCCGGAAGCCGCAACAGGCGTGACTGTAACCGACACCCTGCCCGCAGGCACGACATTCCAGTCCGCGTCGGCCACGCAGGGAAGTTGCACGCACGCTGCCGGTGTCGTGACCTGCCTGCTCGGGAACCTGGGCAGTGGAGCAAACGCAACGATCAATGTTGCGGTCACCGCCCCGGTCGTCGCGGGCACAATCACGAACAGCGCTACGGTCAGCGGCAACGAAACGGATCCCTTCCTGGGCAACAACACCGACAACGAAACGACCACGGTGCAAAACCTCAACGTCAACCAGCTTTGCTACCTGGTCGCCGACAACGGGGGCGGCAACGGCGGTAACGACCTTTTCACGAGAATCGACACCGCCGATTTCAACCCGGTGACGAACGAAACGAACATTGGCACCGGCACGGGCACCAACACCATCGAGGCCATCGCGTTCAACTCATCGACCGGCGTCGTGTACGCGGCCGATGCCGGTCAGCTTGGCACGCTCAGCACGGTGAGCGGTGTATTCCAGGCATTGCCGCAGTCCATCGGCAACGGTGACGGAATCTTCGGCAATGTGAATTTCTCGGACGTCGATGGGTTGGCTTATGATCCCGTTTCCGGCGTGCTGTTCGGTGCAAACCGGCGCACCGGCAGCGACGTGCTGATTCAGATCGACATGACGACCGGTGCACACATTCCGGACGCGTTCGGCGCCGGCATCGACTATGTCGAGATTGACCCTGTTCTCGGCTACACCACCGTTGACGATCTTGCCGTCGACCCGACAACCGGGACCCTTTACGCCGCAACCAACAGTGGCGGCAGCACGGATCGCCTGATCATCATCGACAAAACGAACGGCAACACCACGGACGTCGCGCTAATCACGGTGCCGGATATCGAGGGCCTCGGCACGGACCCGACCGGTCAACTATGGGGCACCAGCGGCACGCAGGGCATCCTCTATGAAATCGACAAGGTGACCGGTATCGGCTCCAACGGGCGATCGATCGACAACGGTACAGACTATGAATCGGTAGATTGCTTCGCATTTTCACCGAGCGTGACGGCCGACCTCAGCCTCGGCAAGACGGTTGATGACACTACGCCGCCCGAGGGCGCCACGATTACGTACACGGTGACAGTCACCAATGCAGGACCGGGTCCCGCGACGGTCGTGCAGGTGACGGACCTGCTTCCCGCAGGCGTCACGCTGGTGTCGGCGAATCCCGCCCAGGGCACCTACGACGCGCCAAGCGGTGACTGGTATGTAGGCACGCTGCCCGTCGGCAGCAGCGCGACCCTGTTGCTGCAGGCCACGGTCGACAGCGGCACCGGCGGCAGCACGATCACCAACACGGCCAGCGTCGATTTCCTGAGCCAGGCGGACCCGAATTCCGCGAACGACGTCGCTTCGGTCGATATCGACCCGACGGGCACACCCAGCCTCACCATCGTAAAGGCGGCGACGACGCTGAACGATCCGGTCAACGGCACGACAGATCCGAAAGCGATTCCGGGAGCGACGATTCGTTACCTCGTACTCACGACGAATACAGGCTTCGGCCAGGTCGACACCGATTCGCTGATCGTGACCGACCCGATTCCGGCAAACATGGCGCTTCGCGTCGTTGATTATGACGTTTCAACGGCTGGACCCGTGCAATTCGCCAACGGCTCGACCTCGAGCACACTGAGCTACACGTTCATAGCGCTCGACGATGCGACTGACGACGTATCGTTCTCCGATGACAATGGCATTACGTTCGACTATGAGCCCAGCGCCGATGCCAACGGCGTGGACACCGCCGTTACCGACATACGCGTCAACCCGAAGGGTGCATTCGCCGGCAGCTCCGGTAGCGGAGACCCGAGCATGGCGATCGCATTCAAAGTCGTCGTCCAATAAAAATGGGGGCATCCTGCTTTTCTCTTCCCAATGGAAGAGAAAAGCAGGATGCCCCCATTTTCTATGGCATCAGATCTGAATGCTGGCCCGCGATGTGCTTGATTTGTCGGGCCAACGCCGCTAACTGCACCGGCTTCTCCATGAAGCTCATCAATTCAGGTGGCGGAACGGATTGTTGCAGGTCCGCCAGGGAATAATCCGAGAAGCCCGATACGAAGAGTATGGGCACGGTCTGGTCGAACTGTCGAATCTGTTGCGCGGCTTCGACGCCACTGATGCCCGGCGGCATTCGAATGTCCAGGACGATGACGTGAAACGGGTTGCCGTTCTCATGCGCCTCTTTGGCCAGCCGCACGGCCTCGGCACCTTGCTGGCAGACAGCGATGTCGGCGCCGGGGCGATTGTCGTCGGACTCCCCGAACAGTTCGCTTTCGAGATCGGTGATCGCCGAGGTCTCGTCGGGGCTGAAGTAATGCTGCAGGCCGATCGAATAAATCCTGACAATGGCGCTTTCATCGTCGGCGATAAGCACCCGGAACGTCTTGTTCTTGTTCATGTTCATGCCGGGTAATTCATGCAGTTTTGAGTATGATACAAGATTCGGCCTCTTTTTTCGGCTCGTTACTATTCGCGGAGCGCGCCAGGTCCTGCATCGACGAGTGGTACTCGAGTTCGCCGAACGCCGGGATCAGCGTCCTGGACAGGCTGAAATAGCTTACGAACGCAAAAACGGCAAGCACGCTGAGAAACAGCAGCGATATTTTCTTGTGAAGGCCCATCAGGTACGGCAACCAGTGCTCATGGAGTCTTGGTAATATCGGCTGAAGAGGCCGAATATTAAGGGTTGCACAGGTCTTTCCGCAATGGAAAATTTGTGTCGAGGGGCCCCTGAGTTTGACCGGTGATCAGCCGTGACCAGATGCGGAGCATAACGATGCCACGAACTCATTACGCACTGCTTTTATCAGGCTTCCTGGTATTCGGGGCCGGCCCTGCAGCGCTTCGCACCGGTCGACAGGGAAGCGCTCAAAGCCACCATCAACGCTATCACGCCGAAAGGAAAGACGCCGATCACCTCGACAATCCATGACAGCGATTGCCGCCGGCCCGAGTGGCCGCTTGTTCGTCGGGCATTGCTCGCTACCCGTCTGTTCGACGTTGATTGTAGAATAGCGGCTCCCACCAAGAACGGCGCGTCAGCGCCGGCGAGAGGATCGTGTGAGCAGTATTCGTATCCCGATAATAGCCGCCGCGCTGCTGTTGGCAGCGTGCGCGAACCACGATGGACGCTATGAGCCTGCATGTATCGCCTATGAGGGTGACACCATCGATTTGCGGAAGGGCCGGTTCGAGTGGGACCGGTTTACGGACCAACGAAGCATCGATGCGGAAGGAAAGGTGGTTGATCCATTCCCGGACTATCCGAAAGCCGGCGCCTTTCGGCTCGACTCGGGGCAACTCGCATTCGTAATGGCGGACGGCACAAAACTCGCGCGCTGGCACCCGGTCACGCACGCCGGCCGGCAGTATTTGCTGACAACTGAGCAACACGATGAGTTCATGGCCTCTCAGGCCATGCCGGACTGCGCTCTCAGGCGGACTGACGAGCAATCCTGAGCCCCTTCTGACGGTTCCGCCGCCGGCTGCCAGAATTGAGAACCAGCGCTCACTTTTTGCGCTGCTGTCGCCGAATACCGACGGCATTCGCACAGTTTTTCACGCGGTTTTCTGATTAGCTGGAGTACTGACAAATTATCGTCCAGGTGCTCGCATGCCGATCAAGAGTACGAGAGTTGCAGTCCTTTTTTTCAGCCTGTTTGGCCTGAACGCCGCGCACGCCGACAACGGCGTGACGATCGTGTACCAGGAGCCGCTCGAACAGCTACAGCTGGCGCACGCGCCACCTGCCGGTGAACTAAAACCCGGCACAGCGACGTCCTCATCGCTGAGATTCGACGCTTTCGGCAAGCGCTTCGACCTGGCCCTCGAAGTTAACCGGACGCTGCTCGGCGCCGCTGAGCGGGCGTCCCTCCCGGCCGGTGTGGAAGTGTATCGTGGTGCTGTTGCGGGCATGCCGGGTTCCTGGGCACGCCTGGTGCTCGCGAACGATGTGCCACGGGGCGTGATCTGGGACGGCAGCGAACTTTGGGCAATTGAAGTAGCCGCGGGCGCAAACGCCGGCGATGAGCAGCCGTATATCTTCCGCCTCGACGACCTGCAGATCGCGCCGGGTGCGATGAGCTGCGCGCATGTGAGTTCTGCGAAGACGGGCGGCGACTTTGCGAAAGCACTGATGGCAGAGGGGTCGGTGCTGACAGCGCAGGCGCCCGGGGCATCGTCACAGATCGATCTCGCTATCATCGGCGACTTCGAATTCACGAGCGCCAAGGGTGCGAGTGTCGATACAGCGCTCGTCAACCGCATGAACGTGGTCGACGGCATTTTCAGCTCGCAACTCGGCGTGCAGCTCAACGTCAATCGAATCGACACCTACACGTCTAACAACGATCCTTTCACCGACGAAACGGACTCGGGCGCCCTGCTGGACGAATTGGCGGACTTCCGGTCCGCGACATCGACGCAGAATGCGAACGGCCTGTCGCACCTGTTTACCGGGCGTAATCTCGACACGACGACCGTGGGCGTTGCATTTACGGGTGCGCTCTGCAGCCGGCGATTCGGCGCCGGCCTGACGCAGGGCACGCACAACGACACCATGGACGCTCTCATCGCCGCGCACGAAATCGGGCACAACTTCGGCGCTCCGCATGACGGCACCAGCGGCTCGCCCTGCGAGTCGGAAACCGGCGATTTTCTCATGGCGCCGCGGCTCAACGGCGTCGATCAGTTTTCCAGTTGCAGCATCGACCAGATGCAGGATGACGTCGCCAACGCGAGCTGTATCTCGCCGCTCGAGAGCACCGACCTCGCGCTGATTGCCGGCAGCCAACCGGCTCCGGTCTTGCTGGGCAACACGGCGACCGTCACGTTCGATGCGAACAACATCGGCATTGACCCGGCAAGTAATGTGAGTGTCGATGTCACGATACCGCCGGGCGTGACGTTCAGTGCGATGTCGGCGACTTCAGGCACCTGCAGTAGTGGTGCCGGCAGTGCAAGCTGTGCGATCAGCTCGATCGCGGCGGGATCCGGCGTCACAGTGACCGTAACCGCGGCAACAACCGCGGTTGGCAATATCGATTTCGTCGCCAGCCTGTCGGCGGATGCCGACGCGGATGCCGGCAACAACCAGGCTTCGGTCGGGATCACGGTCGATCCCGCTATCGACCTTGTTTCGACGGCGGCTGCCACGGCACAGGTATCGTTGAACCAGAGTACGACCATCCAGCCGCGAATCGAGAATCGCTCATCCATTACGGCGACAAACGTGACGTTGACCGTGACGCCCGATGCCGGGATTCGCATCGACAGCGCCAGTTGGGCTCCCGGCAGCTGCAACATCGCGAGCAACACAGTAACCTGCCAGGCCGGCAGCCTCGGTCCGCAAGCGAGCGATTTGCTGCAGCTTGGCGTCACCGCCACCAGCGAAGGCAGCCTGTCCTATGCGTTGGCAGTCAATGCGACCGAGGTCGATCGTGACACTGGCAACAACAATGCCAACGGTCAGCTGAATGTCGGCAGCAGCGGTGGCGGCGCCGGTGGAGGTGGCGCCGAGAAAAGTGGCGGCGGCTCGATTGAATGGCTGTCGGTGTTGGCGTTGCTGCTTGCCGCGCTCTGGTCCTACTCCAGGCGGAACACGAGCCTTGCAGCGGCGCGCTGATTGATAACCCGGCCGCGGAACTCGACAGGCTGAAATGCCCATTTTTCGACGGCTTCGATAGCAGCACGGTCGAATACGGACTTCGGTTCCGACTGGTCGACCGTGATCTCCGTGGTCTCGCCGCTCGCGGTCACGGTGAAGTAGATATCCACCCAGCCGCTGACACCCCGTTCCATGGCCCGTCGCGGGTAGCGTGGTGAGGCTGTCTTGACCTGCACTAGCTCCTTCATGTGTGCGACGCGGCTCGACTCTTTCTGGATCAGTGCATTTTCGAGCGACGCCCGAAGCGACCGGTTTTCGTCCGGGTTGCCGCTGATATCCGCGGCAGCTCCCAGCAGCGCTTCGGCCTCATCGAGCCGACCGTCGCCGGTGCTGGATTTCGCGGCAGCGGCAATTGCTGAGAGCAACTCGCCGGTGAGCTCTCTGCCAGCAGGTCACGAGCGCTTGCGCCGGCGGGCGATATCAGGTTGCCCGCTGCAATCGCCTGGCGGATGCGGTCCACCCATGCCGCCCGGGCTTCATTCCTGGCCAGTCGTGCCCGCTGTGACCGGTCACGTTCCGCATCGAGGCGCACCTTGCGGATGTCGGCGATGGATTCCCGAATCGCGTCAAAGTAGTCGGAGTTGCGCCCCGGCAAATCCTGCGCGGCAGCAAGGATCTGGTTGCCCTGCTCGTCATCACCCGCCTGCACGTGTTGAATCGCCTCGGCGACCAGTTCCTCGGCTCGCTCATCCAGTACACGCTGGGTTTCGAGGACGAGCGAATGCTCCGGGCTTTGCGCAGCGACGAGGGCGGCAATGTCGTACGCGGTATCGAATTCTTCGTCAGCGAGGTGTTGCAACGTCACCTGCTCGATCCGGACCAGTATGGCGTTACGTTCGGCGATGGCGACGGCGTGTTGCGGGTCGGCTTTCAGGGCGCGGCCGTAGTAGTACAGGGCGCTTTGAGACGCCGGAGTGATCAGGATGTCCGCATCCGCAGCGAGGCGAGCCTTGCGCAATTCGGCGTCGATATCCGGCGCGTCCTGCGCATCGGCGACGGCAGCGTCTTCGGTGTCCGGCGTGCCTTCGGCGGTCCGGTGCGTGTCCGCAGCCGGCTCATCGGGCGCGTTCGTGGCCATCGCTGTTCGAGGCGACGAGATTCCGGAGTCCGCGCCGGCCAACGGTGCCGATGACTCCTGGTACAGGAAATACCAGCCGCCAAGGGCGACCGCGACAACGGCGCCGGTGATTGACAGCAGAAGTGGTAGCGAACTGTTGTCTTTTGATTCCTTCATTTGCTCAGGCTCATTGCATTACGCCAGCGTATCGGTGGGATCGATACCCTGGGATCGCGTCTTGCGAAAACGGCCGATGAAACGATCCAGTGTTCCGGACGTGTCCTCGGTCTCTGGGGCGTCAATCACCTGGTGCCGTTTTGCCGACTCCGGGTTATTGAGGAGGTACAGGTGACGAATAACAGCCGCATTGATGTCGGCGCGCAATTGTTCGGGTTCAACGGGTTTGAGGACGTAGCGAAATACCTGGCCGTAGTTGATCAGGTTGATCATGTCGGTCGTGTCCCGGCCGCTGCTCACGACGATCGTTACCAGCTCCGGCATGTGTTGTTTCAGCGCACCGATCATTTTCTGCAGCATGGCGTTGTTGGTCGTGAAATCGGTGACCAGGACACCGGCATTTTGCTGTTCAATAGCTTCGGCAACCCTGACGAGCGTGGTGGCGAGTATCGTGTCCCTGTCGGCGGAGATGGCACGCAGCGCGGTCGAGGCGAAGTCAGAATCGACGGTAAAAATGGCGACACCGACGTCCTTAACACCCAGCGTATTCGAGTTCAGCGCAACCGTTTCCTGCGTCTCTTCCACTGTGTCTTCGGACATCACGACATTCGTTACCGACTGCCAGTGCGGCGAATGATCGCCAGTGGCTTTCATTGCGGATTCATCGAGTATTGGCAGCGCCGGTTGCGTCTCGTCGTTGTCGTGAAGAGGCTCGGGCACAAGTTTGAGTGGCGCTGCTGCGGGCTCCGGGGTTGCCGCGGCAGCCGGTTCAGATGTGGCTTCGACGGTCGGCGCGGGGCGTGCCGTCGTGGCCGCCTCGGTAGTTGCCGTCATTTCGTCGGCCGGCATTACCGGCTTCGTGCGGGCGGCGGTGATGGCGAGCCCAAGCGTTTCACGCAGCATATTCGGCGGACACGGCTTGCTCAGAAAGCGAAACACCTCGCCGATGTTGATCGAGCCTTCGACAGCACTCGGATCGGCGTAACCGGTCAACAGGATTCGTACGGTACGCGGCGATTTTTTCTTGATCTGCCCGAGCACTTCGATACCGGTCATGCCGGGCATGCGCTGATCGGCGACGATGACGTCGATGTCGTTCTCGGTGGCAATTTTTATCGCCTCCGCGCCCTCGCAGGTCAGGAAAAGCTCGTAATCGCGACGGAACAGACCACGCATCGAGTTGAGAACCCGTTTCTCATCGTCAACAAAAAGTATGCGTGCCTTGTCCGTCATCTCTTGTCTTCTTTATGCCTTCGTTTTTGGCCGTGTTCAGACCGACGCTACGTCGGGTTCGTCGACATCGTCGTCGATTGCCTCTTCCGCTTCCGGCGCGGCATCGATTTCCGGGTCGTTCGCGGCCGCGTCGTCAATCGGCTGCTCGTCCTGCGCGGGTTGCTCAGCTTCCTCCGCCGGCGCGGCGGCAACGATCGGCAGCACGATAGTCACCGTCGTGCCTTTTCCGTGTTCGGATTCGATCAGAAGCTCACCGCCGTGCGATGTAACGATCTGGTCGACGATGGAAAGCCCGAGGCCGGTTCCCTTGCCGACTTCCTTGGTCGTGAAGAACGGGTCGCGGATTTTCGACATTACGTCGGCAGGGATGCCCGAGCCGGTATCGGCGATACTGACGCGCACCCTGTTGTCCTCGGCGAGCGTGCGAATAACGACGTCGCCACTGCTCTCGATGGCGTCGGCCGCATTCGTCAGCAGGTTGAGGAAGATCTGGTTGATCTGCGACGGCGAACAGTGAACCGAAGGCAGTTCGCCATAGTACTTGTGCACCGTCACCTTGTTCTTCAGGCGGTTCTTCGCGATCAGCAAGGTCTTGTCGAGACCGTCGTTGACATTGAATTCGCCGTGGCGGGCGCGATCGAGCCGGCTGAAGTCCTTCAGGCTCTGGGCCAGCTCAGTCAGCTCTTCCAGGCCTTCGATGCTGTCCTTGATGAGATCCTTTGCTTCATCGATATCGTCTTTCATGCCGTCTTTCAGCATGCGCTGGATATCCACCAGGCCGCGGCTGACGGCCTCTTTCACGTTGGTTTTCGATTGCGCGGCCCGGATCATGCGATCCGCGATGTCGCAGAACTCGCCGATCACATCCATGCGTTCCTGCAATACCGTGGCGTTGCTGATGAGATACCAGAGCGGCGTGTTGATCTCGTGGCTGATTCCGGCGACCAGCTCACCGAGGGACGACATTTTTTCCGCCTGTACGAGCTGGACCTGCGATTCCTTGAGGTCGTCATACGCGTCCGACAGTTCATGCGTGCGCTCGGCAACGTGCTCTTCGAGGGAGTTGTTCATGCTTTCGAGGTCGCGGTTGCTCTTGTTCAACTCGCGGTAGCTGGTCTGCAGCCGGAACATCGCGTATCCCGAACCCACGAGCAGCAACACGGTGCAAACGGAAAGCAGCAATCGAGCCATTTCGGCGCGGCGCACCGTGCGGCGGTTGTCGTTCAGAATCTCGTTGGACAAGGTCCACAAGGTCTGATTGATGCTGCTCGCGCCCAGCGCCTGCAGTGCCGTGGCCGCCTCCGCGCGGTTCGTGATTACCTCACTTGCGGCGTCGGCGAAGGCATCGACCGTGCCCGGCGCGAGCGAATTGACTCTCGAATTGCTGCGTAGCTCCTCGATTTGTTCTTGCAACTGTGCGCTATCCTGGCCGCCGGCGCCGGTCGCATACTCGATGATGTCAATCGCGAGCGAAAAAGCGTTCTGAGATTGCAGGCGCAGATCGAATCGTCGCAGGTCCTTGACGACCAAAGGCGACTCTTCCTGCATCGTGCGCAATGCGTCGGCGAACGCGTTTTGACGTGCGGCAAAAGCCTGGCCGTCACGCACGAACCTGCCGAGTTCTGCGTCATATGCGGTGAGCTGGGAGTCGACCGCGGCATTCTCGCGCACACGTTCTTCGGCGCCCTGCAGTAATACGTTGTTCTCGGACAGGCGTAGGAACGCGAGTTCGGTCGAACTGGATACCTGCCGGCCATCGTCGAATGCGCCCTGCGTGCTCTGGATGATCGAAGTGAGATCGGTCCTGCTGGTTTCGATGGCACGCACGCGCTCGGCGTGTGCGGCGTAATAGTCTTCCTTGACCGCCCTGGATTCGACGATCAGCACAGACAAAACGCCCACCAACAAAAGGGCGGCCAGGACCGCCAGCGAAGCTCTTAGCATACAAATACCCATCGAACCAAACGATGCAGGACGTTCATTCTGGGCGGAGTTCACAGGTCGCGCTATGAACGGCGTCAAGAAAGCGAGCGAAACCGGCGGATTTACTGGTCTGGCGGGAGATTTGCGCGTTTGCCATAAAGACCGGAACCGGCGAATCGGCTGAAACGTTGGCCCCGCCTTATGTTCAGCCAAACGAGAGGTCGCAGAGGCCAGGCGAATTTATTGTAAAAATCGCTTGCCAGACAAGCGGTTTTTACATAATCAGACAACCAAGGTCGGCCAGGCGGAAAAAAGTGTGACGATATTCCATCCCGCCTGGAACAGGCGTCCGGCCCCGACGAACCGCGAGGTGTACCCGGCCCTGCTGTTTCGCAAGGCCTATTGAACCTCTTCGTTGGAATAGACCGCGACCCGTGCCGGCGTCGACGACGACATGACGCCGCGCTTCAGGTTAGCCGTCGTTGCGACGAATACGGTCTTGCCGGAGGGCTGCATCGTGACGACGCCGCCGGTACCGCCAGCCGGTAGCAGCATCTCGACGAGCAGCGTTTCCGCCGCCTGCTCGAGTGACTCGCCGGCCAACTCGACGCGTGCGCAGATGTCCCGGGCGACAGTCCAACGCATGAAGTATTCGCCGTGACCGGTGCCCGATACTCCGCACGAGGTGTTGGACGCATAGGTGCCGGCGCCGATGATGGGTGTATCGCCGACACGGCCGAAACGCTTGTTGGTTCGCCCGCCCGTGGTCGTTCCCGCCGACAGGTTGCCGTCTCTATCGAGCACGACTGCGCCGACGGTTCCGAAAACCGAGTTGTCCTGTACGTTGGCTGCCGTTGTGCCGGGGTTCTGCGCGCGTTTTTCGAGCAGCAACCGGCGCCGGTGCTCGGTGATGAAGTACAGCGGGTCCGCGAGCTCGAGGCCGTTCTCCGACGCGAACCAGTCGGCGCCTTCACCCCGCAGCATGACGTTTTGCGTTTTCTCCATGACCGCGAGCGCGGCAGCAATCGGATTTCGTATCCTGGAGCTGCCCGCAATACCGCCGGCGGCAAGCGTATCGCCGCGCATGATAGACGAGTCATGACGAGCCTGGCCGTGTTCGTCCAGTGCCGCACCCCGGCCCGCATTGAATCGTGGCGAGTCCTCGAGAATCGTGAGGGCGGCGACTATTGCCTCCGGCCCGCTCGCGCCGTTTTCGAGGAGCTTGGCCCCGGCTTCCAGTGCGGCTTTGAGATCGGCGCGATTCTGCGCCTCCAGCTCCGCGGACAGGTCATCGCGACTGGTGTTACCGGCACCACCGTGAATTGCAATGACCCAGTCGGGCGAACTGCCGACATCGGGAATTTCCGTCATTCCCTGGGCCCGGGCGTTGCCGCCGATTGCTATCAATGCCGTGGCAACGGTTGCGAGGAGCAATGCGTGGCTTCTGTCGGTCATTCGCTTATACCTTCGAGATTCAGAAAGAACGTGTAGTACAGCGCGTCGTCTTCGAGTCGCTGGAAGCGCCCGGTCTTGCCGCTGTGCCCCGCCTGCATGTCGGTCTTGAGCAACAGCAGATTGTCGTCGGTCTTGTAGTCGCGCAGCTTGGCGACCCACTTCGCGGGTTCCCAGTACTGCACTTGCGAATCATGCAGGCCGGTCGTCACGAGCATGTGCGGATAGTACTGTCGTGCCACCTGGTCGTACGGCGAGTACGACAACATGTACTCGTAAAACGGTTTCTCTCTCGGGTCACCCCATTCGTCCCACTCGCCGGCCGTCAGGGGAATGCTCTCATCGAGCATGGTAGTGACAACATCGACAAACGGCACCCGTGTCGAGATGCCGTTGTAGAGTTCCGGCGCCATATTGACAACGGCGCCCATGAGCAGTCCGCCCGCGCTGCCGCCACGCGCGTACAGGTGTTCGGCCGACGTGTAGCCTTCGGCGATGAGGAACTTCGAAACGTCGATGAAATCGGTGAATGTATTCATCTTCGCGAGCTGGCGGCCGTCGTAATACCACTGCCGGCCCATCTCCGAGCCGCCGCGAATGTGCGCTATCGCGAAAACGAAACCCCGATCGAGCAGGCTCAGCATGTTCCTGTCGAAGTCAGGGCCGATACTGATGCCGTAGGAGCCGTAGCCGTACTGCAGCAACGGGTTGCTGCCGTCCATTTCAATGCCCTTGCGATACACCAGCGACACCGGGACCCGGGCGCCGTCCCGCGCCTCGGCAAACAGCCGCTCCGAGTGGTAGTCGCCGGGATCGAAACTGCCCGGGATTTCCTTCTGCCAGACGAGCTCGGACTGTTGCGCGACGAGATCGTAATCGTAGACCGATTCCGGCCGCGTCATCGACTCGTAGCCGTAGCGATAGACGGTGCTGTCGTATTCGTAGTTGTCGCCGGCGGACAACTCGAATGCGGCCTCGTCGAATGCAATGGCGTGCACTGTGCCGCCGCTGCGATCGAAGACTTCCAGTCGATCCATGCCATCGTGTTTTTCATCGATCACGATATGACCCGAGAGCACCTCAAATCCTTCCATCAGCACGTCATCCCGGTGCGGAATCACGACTTCCCAGGCGTCTTTTGCCGTATTGTCGAGCGGTGCCTCCAGCAGCTGGAAGTTGCGGGCATTCTCGTTGCTTTGAACGAAGAAGCGATCGCCGCCGTCGGTCACGAGATATTCGTGCTCGGCCTCGCGCGGCAGGAATACGCGCATGTCCGCGCTCGGAGCGTCGGCCGAGACGTACCGCACTTCCGTCGCGAGCGTGCTGAAGCTGTGCAGGTACACGAACTGGCCGGACAATGACTTGTACGTGTACACGCCAAAGGTCTCGTCGGGCTCTTCGTAGACCAGGGTGTCTGCGCCGCCACTGAGTTCATGCGTGTAAGCCCGGTTCCAGCGCAATGTATCGGGATCCTGGCGTACGTACACGATGGTCTTGCTGTCGTTGGCCCAGACGTAGTTCGTCGTGACGTCGTCGACAGTGTCGGCGTAATGATCCCCTGTGGCCAGGTCTATGAAATGAAGGTCGTAGAAACGGCGCCCGCGCGTATCGACGCCGTAAGACAGGGTCTGGTGATCCGGGCTGACGCGAACGCCCCGCACCGAAAAATAGTCCTCGTCGCCGGCAATCGCGTTGACGTCGAGTAGTATCTCCTCATCGGTATCGGTCGAGCCTTTCCTGCGACAGTAGATCGGGTATTCCTTGCCGATCTCGTAGCGTCTGTAATAGTAATATTCCCCGTGACGATAGGGGGCTGACGACTCGTCCTCCTTGATGCGCGACGCCATCTCCGCGATCAGGCGCTCGCGGAGTCCCGAGGAGTCGGACAGCACCGATTCGGCGTACGCGTTCTCGGCTTCCAGGTACGCGATGACCTCGTCGTCATCGCGCTGATTCAGCCAGAAATAATCATCGATGCGGACGTCGCCGTGCCGTTCGAGCTCGACGGGCCGTTTTTCCGCCACGGGGTAGTCGGGTTGACTGTCTGAGCAGGCATTAATCATGAATATCGGAGCCAATAGAGCCAGTGTCTTTATTCTCACTGTATTTCCCGCTGAGCGTCGTGTTTGAGTCGCATCGCGCGGCCGCGGCTGACGTACAGCAGGTCTCCGATCTTGCGCACGAGCGAGTCTTCGTACTTATCGAGCCGGCCGTCGGCATAGGCAATTTGCCATAGCAGGCTGACGATACGCGCTTTTTCATCGTCGCTGAGGTGTTTGTGCAAAACTTCCGTGAATTCGTAGGCGGAGACCAGGTCCTCCGCCCTGTCGCTCGCTTCGTTGACGAGCTGTGCCGCCTGCTCGGGCGTCAGCTTGAAGTGATTCTCGACCAGCTGCAGGACGCGATCGAACTCACTTTCCTCGAACACGTGATCGGCGCGTGCGACGTCAATCATCAGCACCGCCGTTGCCAGGCGCAGCGCGGCCTCGCGTTCATGCGCCTCTGCGGCGCCGGACTCCGTGGACGAAATCGATTCAACTATCTGGACGAACAGGCTCTTGATCATATTAGGGGTCCAACAGGCTACGTGCGAGATACTCGACGCTATGATCGAGCGCAAGCCCGCAAGTTGCAATGCCAGGAGGCACCCAATAAGCGTAATCGGCTGATTTGCACAGGAGACGGCCAACTTTCGTTAAAGAAATGAACGAATCGTTGGCCGTCTGTTGCTGCTGCTGCGGTATCAGAATGCGAACTTGATTCCGATCGACGGCACATCCAGCCACTCATTGAATTTGTAGCGCTCCCAGTCCGCCGTCACGGACCACTGCTCGCTGAAGCGCCACTCGAGCCCGAAACCGTACATGCCGTCTGTGCCGCTTTCGGTGCCCGAAACATTGCCGGTGCCACCGCTGATGACACGTACGTCAACGTCGGATTCCCAGGCGAATATGCCCGCGCGGGCCACGACAAAGAACCGGTCCGGGGATACAGGCCAGCTCAATACCGCGGCGCCGAACCAGCCGTCGCCCTGGTAGGGATGCACGCTGTACGTGTCGCTGAGGATCGCATCGATCTGGGTTGGCGGAACCGTGGCGCCGAATCGCGTCACCACCTTGCCGAGGTCGACGTAGCCCGCTTCCACGGCGACGTAGTCGGTGAACGCAAAGCCGCCGTAGGCCTTCCAGGCGGTATCCGAACTGTTCACGCTGGGATTGTCGATGCTCCAGCCGAGATTCGAGAGATCTCTTTGCAGGTCGCCGGCGCTGTAGTCCAGGTCAGCCTGGCCCAGGCTTCCGCCGATGTACCAGTTGCCCTCTGCATGGGCCTGGCCGGCAGGGGCGAGCGTGAGCATTGATGCGACGCCGACAAGTGCTATCAGCATTGTGTGAGAGGTGCCGGTGAGATGGCGTCGCGCGCTCCTGAGCGCAACGAGGCTCACTGTACCGACGAGCAGCAAAATCTCCGGCCAGCCAATGCTGCCGGTGCCCTTGGCCGTGCCCTGGATCACCAGGTCGACTACGTCTATGACCATTACATCCACCGTGTCCGAGTTGTTAGCCATGGCCGGGTCGCTGGTGTCGCCGGTCACAGTCGCGGCAAGAACGAGCAGACCGGCTTGACCGGGCGCTGTTACCACGATCTGGCCGCTTACGTCCGCTCCTGCTGCCATGTCGCCGATCGTGCAGGTCACCGTGCCGCTTGCTTCGGAACAGGTGCCCTGATCGATGCTGGCGGATTCAAACGTCGCCAGTGACGGCAGCGCGACGCTGAGCATGACGCCGGTATTGTCGCTGGGACCGCCATTGTTCACGGTAAGGCTGTAGGTGATCTGCTCGTTGACCAACGGAGACGCCGGCGCGGAGCCAACGACTACACTCATGTCAGCGAACGGCGGGTTCACCGTCGTGTCTTCTGACGCCATGTTATTGCCGGGCACGGGGTCCTCTTCGATTGCCGTTACCGTTGCCGTGTTCGTGATCGTGTCTACGGCAGCGACAATATTGGGCTGCACGACAATCGTGACCGTTGCATTCTCATTGGTTGCCAGGGACCCCAGTCCGCAATTGAGCGTGCCTGCCATGTCCGGCATGGCATCGCATTGACCCGCGCTGGCGCTGGCCGAAACGAAAGTGACACCGGAGGGCAACGTATCCGAGAGCAAAACACCGCTAGCGGTGTCCGGGCCGTTATTATCGACCGTGATCGTGTAGGTCAGCTGCGGCCCGCCGGAAAAGACCGGGTCCGGTGTGTCGGTCTTCGTGACCGCAAGATCCGCCTGGGCGGGACCGGCCGGTGGCAATACCGTCGTGCCCTGCTGGGCCGAGTTGTTCACAACGTCCGGGTCTGTCTCGTTCGCGGTGACGCTGACGAAGTTGCCGATACCGCTATTCACGGTGACGACCGGCGTTGTGACCACGATGGTTCCCGGGGCACTGTTGCCGGATGCGAGGTCTCCGAGCGCGCACGTCACTACTTCGGGCGTGCCCGACGAGGTGCAGGGGCTGCCCTGGTTGAACATCGCCGATACGAGCGTGACCGTCTGGTCCAGGGTATCCATGACCGTGACGCCGGTGGCGTCATCCGGACCATTGTTGGTGACCGTGATGGTGTAGGTCACGTCGTCTCCACCGGTGACGGGGTCCGGGCTGTCCGTCTTGGTAATGCTGAGATCGGCTTCGGGCAGCGCCCCCGGCACGAACTCATCCATACCGATGTCCACGACGCCATTGGTGGGTCGTGGATCGCCTTCCCAGTCCACGCCGGAAGCCCCTGGGGCCGTATTTTCGCCTGCATCGATCGTGGGCGAACCGACGGCCTGTGACGGGTCCGGGTCAATATCGCCGATCAGCGGCAACAACGGCATACCGTCGATGTTGGCGCCCGAATTCAGATCCGAAAGTGCCACTATTTCGAAGTACGTGCTGGCCGCCGGGAAGCCCATCAGGTCGGTTATGTCGTTGTTAAAGAAATTGACGGTTACCGGGATGTCCGTGAACGGGTCGTTGTCTATGTAAATATCTCGACCGGAAACGGCCTGCGTATTGTTGTAGATGATGTTGTTGTAGACGCTGCCGAGGCCCGTGGACCCGCCTATCGTCAACAACGCTCCGCCGCCGCGGCCGACGGCCGAGTTGGCGTAGATCGTGTTGTTGGTGATCGTAACGACGGGACCCATGTTCTCTTCGGTGGCGAATCCGCCGCCGTCCACACCCGCCGTGTTACCGGTGAAACCGGCATTGACCATCCAGAAGCGGATGAAGTTGCGGCGCAGGTAAAGACCACCGCCGCTGCCGCTCGTCGCCAGGTTCCGGACAAAGCCGCCTACGCCAATGTCCATGTCGTTGGTCGCAATATCCGCGCCGCCGCCATTGCCGGATCGGGCGATGTTGTCAAAGAAGTCGTAGTCGTCGATACGAACCCACATCACGCGCTCGAATGCCGGATCCGCAGGATTGAGACCCTCGACATGCAGGCCACCGCCGTTCGCGGCGTCATTGTCGAAGAAACTCACGTTGAAGATGTCGACAAAGTGGCTGTTCGTGGCGGCCACATAGGCTCCGCCGCCGTTGCCGCCGGCGCTGTTGGTGTCGAACGTGACGTCGTAGATCGCGATCGGCAATTCGCCGATGCCTTCGGCCCGGATGAAGAGGGCACCGCCATGGCCGTCGGCCGCGTTGCCGCCGAACACGCTGCCGGAGACCTCGACCTGGGCACTGTTGACCTGGATATTCACGCCGCCGCCGTCATTGGGGACACCGAGGTTATTGCCATTCACGATCGTGAGGCCACGCACCGCGATAACTGCCGCGAGGTCATTAGTCGCGGCGGTCGTATCGATAAAGAGTATCCCGTCGTTGCCGCTACCCACGAGGATTCTTGTGTCGGAGTCGAAGCCGTCGACGGTCAGCGAGAACTCTTCAGTGACGGTGGCCGTATACGTCAGCCTGGTCGCGATGTTGTACCAGATATCGATGCCGTCAGTCATACAACCTGTCCCCGAGCACGTGAAAACGTTGATGACGTCGTTCTGACCATTCGACTGAGCCGTGGTCAGTGCGGCCTGAAACTCCGCGGGATTATTGACATCGAAGTTGGCTGCCGGCGCTATGCATGGAGCACAGGTGAGCGCCACAGCACATAAAGCGCTGAGTCGTTTGCTCAACATGATCCTCTCCCAGTGATGTTATTGTGTTTGCGATCGCCGGGCGCCGTTGCGGCGCTGTCCTGCTCTGATCGTCAACCCATCACTGGGTACCGGCGGCGTACAGCGATCACCGGTTTCGGCCTCCACATTGAGCCGAGTGCAGTTTTTTGCAAGTGTCGGAAACTACGTACTAGGGCTTGAAAGCGAGAGATCGGTGTCTTCGATTCGGTCCAGTTGCTCACGCATGAGCCTGGTTAGCGGCGCCATTCCAAACGGTTTCTGGATGAAAGGAATCTCCTCTCCAGCCTTGCGGCTCCAGCGGAGGATATCGGGGTTATAGCCGGAAATGTAGATAGTCACGGCATCGGGGCGTAGCCGCCGGGCATTCGACAGGAACTTCCGACCGTTTATGCCCGACATGACGACATCCGACAGGATAACGTGAATCTCACCAGGCTCCGTCTTGCATACCCCAAGGCCAGCCGTACCTCCCGACGCGGTCAGCACGCGATACCCCAACGACGACAGCCCCGTCTCCACGTATCGCAGAATCTGCTCGTCGTCGTCAACAACCAGAACGGTTTCGGAACCGGTGAGCGGGGAATCCGCTGCGCTCTCATCTGTTGAGGCTTCGAGGGACTTCTCCGTACGCGGAAAATAGATGCGAAACGTCGTGCCTTTCTCCGGCTCGCTCTGTACGAAAATATGGCCGTCCGAATCGCTCACGATTCCATGCACTGTCGACAAGCCGAGACCGGTCCCCCGACCGATGACTTTGGTTGTGAAAAACGGCTCGAACAGACGCCGGCGCGTGTGTTCATTCATCCCAATTCCGGTATCCGAAACGGTCAGCAGCACGTAATCGGCATCGGGAAGACGGTCCTTATTCGCCCCGGCCGCGACATTTTCGGTTGCGACCGATAGCGTGCCACCGTCAGGCATGGCGTCTCGGGCATTGCTCACGAGATTCATCACCACTTGCTGAAACTGACCCTGATCGAGCTCGACGTTGTGGGGCTCATCGGCGTAACTACAGGTCACTTCAATCTTGTCTCCGACCGTTCGTCGCAGTATCTCCTCCACGTCAGATTCGCTGCCTCCTGACCCGCCGTCTGGATCTCCGTCAAGCCGTCTCTTAAGGGCTCACTGTCGCTCGAGACGTGTTGCAGAAGCTCCACGTTGCCGAGGATGGTTGTCAGCATGTTATTGAAATCGTGCGCAACACCGCCGACCAGGCGTCCAACGGCGTCAAGTGTTTGTATGTTGTGTAACCGCTCGTTGGCTGCAGCAAGATCCTTTTCGGCCTGTTTTTGCTCCGCCAGGGACTTGCGCAACGAATAGACCAGGTACCAGACAGCCAATACGCTGACGCCCAGACCTGCGGCAAGAACCAGGATAAACTGGGGCCTTTGGCTTTGCCTTCCGGCAAGCTCGCGCAGTTCGTTGTCGGCGGCGATTCTGTGCAGGCGATCGAACTGATCGATCGTCCCGCCCAGGACGTCAAAGTTGCTGATCGTCTCAGGACTTACTTGCGACGCGAGAACGTCACGTTCGATTCGGTCGAATTGATCGTTGAGCCGCTCCAGCGTCGCATCGGCCGTCGCCTCGTAATGCAGTTCCTGAAGTGCCGATAGCCGTACCAGCCGCGAACGCATTGAATACAGAAGCCCCCCGAGTCCGATTCGAATACCCTCGATACCGGCCACACCGGGGCGTTGGGATGTCTCACCAGCCAGCACATCTTCTGCCAGGTCTTTTAGTGTCCTGAACTCGCGGGCGAATTGTTCCGCTTCTGCATAAGATTCGAGATGGAAATATCGGATTCGATTGTGTGTTTCTATCTCGTCATTGTGTTCGAGGTAAAGCGTGGCAATTGCAACAGTCGCCGAAACGCCGATGACTGCGAGCATTGCATAAATGTAGCGCAGTGAAATGTGTGCGCTGACGGGTTTCTGGCTCATCTGTTTCCGTCTTCCACCAGGACGCCGGCCTGGATCGCTGCCTCCCGGATAATCTGGAAATCCGATATCCCTGCAGGAAGGTAGGAGTTGGCTCCCTGCAAGCGCAATATCGCGCGGTGTTCAGGAATGGTGGCGTCCAGCGCCAGCAACGCATCGAGAATCGATGTCCTGATGCGTTGGTCCACAGTTGGCGCGACCGCCCAGACGTAATCCGAATAGGGTGGCGTCGTCTCGACAATGCGTAAGTCGGCGTCAGTGAGGACGCCATGGTCCAGCAAGGATCGCACAATGACGCAGTTGGCCACGCCCAGTGTCACGGTGCCATTGCTCACCCACATCGCCGTTTGATCGTGCGCGGCAGAGTGCTTGATCGAAGCGAAGAACTTTTCAGGATCGAGGTCGACCGCCGCCATGTAATATCGAGGCATCAAGTGCCCGGACGTAGACAACCTCGGCCCGAAGCTGAATGATTCACCTTCGAATTGATCGATCATCGTCCGGGTATCGGCAGCGCTGGCCAGGTAACAGCTCATAAACTGCCGATCGACGTCCCGGAATGCGAGGGGAATCGCCTGGCTTGTTTCTGCTGCCTGCGCGAACGTCAGTCCGCCGAACCATGCAAGATCGACCTGGCCTGCGTCGAATCGCTGGAGCAAGTCCGCATAGTCCTGCGGAATTGCCAGGTCGAACTCCAGCGACGTTTCCCTTTCAAGGTAAACCAGGAGGGGCGCGTACTTCGCCAGCAGTCTTTCCTTCGACTGGTCCGGCAGCACGGCGACCCGGATTGGCTCCGAGCCCGTGCCGAGATCAACGTGTTCTTCGGCACAGCCGAAGAGCAGAACGCACAAAAGGCATGCCAGAACGTGTTTCATTCGATCGTTAGGAGACCACCAGAGCCTGCAATACTACGTTGCACTTGCAGAGAAATGAAGCAATCTTCAAAGCAGATGAGCAATTACAGTCGCGGCGATTAGACGATAGAATGCCGGTCTTATCCGTTCGCACTGAAGAGTTGGGCTCGCGCGTTGATTTCGGAAGAAAACAGATTGGACGCGCTTCGGGCACTCGCGGCGCCTCTCGAGTCGTCGCCTGCGACAAGAATCGCGCGTCTGCGAATGGCCGGCGAGCACACGGAGCGTTTTCTCGAACGCCTGCCCGGACACGCCGTATTTTCAGCGGCGGGGTCGCGCGACGAGGCGATGGCGGCGTTTGCGATACCGAAGTTTCCCGGGTCCTTCGACGACGCATTGCGCACGCTGGATGAGCATGTCGACTGGGCCGGCCACAACCTGGGCTCGAGCCGGTTTTTCGCGTATATCCCGAGCGGCGGCTTGTACGAGTCGGCGCTGGCGGACTACCTGGCCGCAGTTTCGAATCGCTACGCCGGAGTTGGCGCCGCCGCGCCTGGGGCGACCCGCCTGGAGCATGCCATGTTGCGATGGCTGGCAGGTGTTGTCGGTTATCCCGCCACCGCGGAAGGTGACCTGACGTCGGGCGGCAGCATGGCAACGCTTTCCGCAATCGTCGCGGCCCGTGAAGCTCGAAAGATCAAGTGCGCCGACGTTACCTCGTCGGTGGTGTACCTGACCGCGCAGACTCATCACACGTTTCGTAAGGCGTTGCATGTCGCAGGGCTGTCCGAATGCGAGATTCGGGAGATTCCGCTCGACGCCAATCTGCGCATGGATTGCGCTGTACTTGAAGAGCGTCTTTGCGAGGACCGGAAAGACGGGCTGCGGCCCTGGCTGATAGCGGCGTCGGCTGGCACGACGGATGCGGGTGCCGTGGATCCACTCGATGAAATTGCGGACATCGCATCGGAGCACGACGCCTGGATGCACGTCGATGCGGCTTACGGCGGTGCGTTCGCGTTATGCGGCGAAGGACGGCGACGCCTTGCAGGTATCGAGAGATCGGACTCGTTGATTCTCGATCCGCACAAGGGTTTCTTTCTGCCAGGCGGAATCGGCGTCGTACTCGTGCGCGACGGTCAAAAGCTCTTCGACGCTTATCATGCGCGCGGTACTTACATGCAGGACGTTGCCGGTGATACGGAGCGTTCGCCTTGCGACTACTCGGCCGAACTGACGCGGCCGTTTCGGGCGCTGCGTTTCTGGCTGCCGTTCAAGGTCCATGGCAGCCGCGCTTTCGCGGCGGCGCTCGAAGAGAAACTGCTGCTTGCGCGATATTTTTACGAAGAATGCTCGAAAATCCCCGGGATCGAGATGGGGCCGAACCCGGATTTGTCCATAGCCACGTTTCGATTCTGTCCCGAGAACGCGGATGCTGATACGGCAAGTAATGCGCTGGCCGATGCCATTCGCCGGGATGGGCGCGTATTCCTGACGACGACCACGATCGCAGGTCGATTCACGATCCGAATGGCTATACTGACGTACCATACGCACGTTGAAGACGTCGATGTTGCACTCGAGGTCATCAAGGACTGTACGGCGGCGCTCCGCGCCGCACAAGATACGGAATAAGCGAAAGCCGGGGGGAACGCGATGGCAGACAAAAAGACCGAGACCTGGTCCGGGCGATTCGTTTTCATACTCGCGACGGTCGGTGCTGCCGTCGGTCTTGGAAATATCTGGAAGTTTCCGTACACGCTGGGCAACAGCGGTGGCAGCGCATTCGTTCTTATCTACATTGTCGCAATACTGCTCGTCGCTACGCCGATCATGTTGTCGGAGATGGTTATCGGCCGGCATGCACGGCGAAGCGCGCCGGCTGCAATGCGCGAAACCGCGCTGGAGAGCGGCGCCAGCCCTTACTGGCAGATCGTTGGCTGGATGGGCCTGCTCGCGCTGATGCTGGTGCTGAGTTTCTATAGCGTGATCGCCGGGTGGACCGGGGCGTACCTGGTCAAGTCCGTTTCCGGCGGCCTGAACGGGCTCTCGCCCGAGGAAGTCGGGCGCGATTTCGGCGAATTCCTTCACGATCCGGGCTGGATGATTGTCTGGCACTTCCTGTTCATTGCGGCAACGGTGGTCGTCGTTTCGCGGGGAATCAGGCTCGGGCTGGAAAAACTCGTTGTCGTGCTGATGCCGACACTCTTCATCATGCTGGTTGCGCTGGTGATTTATTCCGGGTTTAACGGCGACTTCGAGCGCGCAATTGAATTCCTGTTCAGCGCGGATCTCAGTAAGGTCACGCCGTCAGTAGCACTGGCTGCCGTCGGGCAGGCGTTTTTCTCGGTGAACGTCGGCGTCGGCGCAGTGCTGACTTATTCGGCGTATGTCCCCGACGACGTCAACCTGTTCCGCTCGGCTCTCGCCGTCTCATTCGGTGACACGCTGGTTGCGCTACTCGCCGGACTCGCGATTTTCCCGATCGTATTCGCTCACGGCCTGGATCCGTCCGAGGGCCCGGGTCTCATTTTTGTCACGCTCTCGACGGCGTTCGCAGCCATGCCGGGTGGCAGCATTATTGCAACTCTGTTCTTTGCAATGCTTCTGTTTGCCGCATTGACCTCGTCGATCTCGATGCTCGAAACGATGACGGCGCGTTTATACGAGGTCCGCGGGTTGAAGCGCCGGACTGCCGCCGCTTCGATCGGCGCCGTGGCGTTCCTCCTCGGGCTGATAACGGTGTTCTCGTTTTCGCGCTGGGAGAACGTCTATCCGTTGGGGGATTTCGCGGTCTTCGCCGGCAAGACGCCTTTCGATCTCATCGACTACCTCGTGTCGAATATCCTGATGCCGGTGGGCGGTATGCTGTACGCACTGTTCGCCGGTTGGTGGATATCGAGAGAAACGCTGGTCGCACAGATCGGTGTCGGGGACGGTGCGATATTCAAACTCTGGCTCGTCCTGGCTCGCCTTGTTGCGCCGCTGGCGATTGCGGCCGTGTTTGTCTACAACCTGGCCTAGTTGAAAATCTGACCTTGGATGCGACCCCGATGGCGCGAAGCTCATCAACGTACTATTCCCTGATCCTCGCCGCCTGTTTCGCCTTTTTGACGGCAGGCAACCTGATACACGCGCAGACACAGGAGGCGCCGGACTACAACGACCTGCTCAAGTTGTTCGCGGACTGGCGCGAATTCGAGTCACCGCCGCTTCTGAATGGCGCACCCGACTACACGCCCGCACAGTTCGCTGCGCGCCAGGCCGAGTTCCGGGCGCTCCGTGCGCGCCTTGATTCCCTCGCTATCGCCGACTGGCCGATACCGCGGCAGGTCGACTGGCACCTCGTGCATGCCGAGATGAACGGTTACGACTTCAATCGGCGCGTCTTGCGACCCTGGGGGGCCCGCGATCCGGCGTTCTACAACACGATATGGACCTACCGCAGCGACGTGCCGGGGCACGAGGGTCCGACGCATCATGCGCTCGTCGAACTCTGGGGCTACGACTTTCCGCTCAGTGAGGCAGAGCAACAGCGCCTGGTTTCGGAATTGAGCGTCATTCCGCCGTTGATGAGGCAGGCGCAGGACAACCTCACCGGCAATGCGCGCGATCTCTGGATTACCGGCATACGCGACATACGCTCGCAACGGGCAACTCTGGACGACCTCGAAGAAACGCTGGACGACTCGGCAAGTGACGAATTGCTGGCGATTATCGGGAAGTCGAAGGCCGCAACAGACGGCCTCATCGCGTGGCTGGAAGCGGAAGCCGACTCGAAAACCGGACCATCCGGAATCGGCAAGGACAACTACACCTGGTACCAGCAGAACGTGCACCTCGTGCCATTGACGTGGGAGGACGAGGTTCGCTTGTTGAAGCGAGAACTTGCCCGTGCCTGGTCGTCGCTGAAACTGGAAGAACAACGCAATCGCGTTTTGCCGCCGATGACTGCCGCGAACACGCCTGAAGAATATGCGGAAAAAGCGGACGATGCGGTTGCGCGCATCATGAGGTTCCTGGAACACAAGGACATCGTCACGGTTACCGATTACATGGAGCCGGCGATGCGCGAGCACATGGGTTCGTTCGTGCCTGAAGAGAAGCGAAACTTTTTCTGGATTACCGCGCACTACGACCCGGCGCCGTTGTTCACGCATTTCTATCACTGGTTCGAACTGGCGCGCATGGATCGGGAGCCGCACGAGAGTCCCATTCGGCAGGGTGCGTTGCTGTACAACATCTTCGACAGCCGCAACGAAGGCACCGCCACCGGTGTCGAAGAGATGTTCATGCACGCGGGCCTTTACGATGACAGCCCGCGGTCTCGTGAGCTTGTCTGGATACTGCTCGCGCAACGGGCGGCGCGCGGGCTCGGCTCCCTCTATGCGCACGCGAACGAAATGACGATGGAAGAGGCGGGTACCGTGCACATGGAGTGGACGCCGAGAGGCTGGATGAAGACCGAAAAGGAACTGCTCATATTCGAGCAGCACCTGTATCTCCGGCAGCCGGGGTACGGCACCAGCTACGTGACGGGAAAGTATCTGCTCGAACGCACGCTGGCCGACTACGCCAGGCAGGTCGAACAACGCGGCGGGGACTTTCAGCTAAGGCAGTTTTTCGACCGGCTCAATGCCATCGACAGCATCCCGATATCGCTCGGCCGCTGGGAGATGACCGGCCTCGACCAATGGGACGAATTCTGATGAAGTCGGATTTCTCGAACAAGGGCGTCCGGACGAAGGCGATACACGCCGGGGAACGTCACGAAACAGCGAGCCTGTCGTCGGCTCCGGACATCGTGATGTCGAGCAGTTTTCGCGTCGAACAGGAAGTCAGTTTTTCGGCGAACAATCTCGACAACGACTCTCCGTACGTTTATACGCGCTGGGCGAATCCGACCACCGACCAGCTCGAGGAAAAACTCGCCGTACTCGAACAGGGAGAAGCGTGCATCGCGTTCGCGACGGGCATGGCAGCCACCACGGCCGTATTGCTCGGCAGTCTCTCGCAGGGCGATCAC
>CALZMQ010000055.1 GCA_945788625.1 uncultured Woeseiaceae bacterium | reverse complement strand
TCCCGCGCCGAAATTCAGGCCCGAGCTGCCGAGCACGACGACAACGCCGTCGGTCATGTACTCGCAGCAATGATCGCCGGCGCCTTCTATGACGGCCGTCGCGCCGGAGTTACGCACGGCAAACCGCTCACCGGCGCGGCCTGCAGCGAACAACTCTCCGCCCGTCGCACCGTACAGGCAGGTGTTGCCGATGATGGCCGTATCGCGCGCCGTGTACCCGGCCTCCGGCGGAGGATGTATGGTAATGCGTCCGCCAGCCATGCCCTTGCCGACGTAATCGTTCGCATCGCCGGTCAATGCAAGGTTGAGTCCCGAGATATTCCAAGCACCGAAACTCTGCCCCGCCGTACCACGCAGAACGATGTCCAGCGGCGCATCGCGCATGCCCTCGTTACCGTGGCGCCGCGCGATTTCGCCGGCAAGCCGGGCGCCGATCGATCGATTGTAATTCTGCACTTCGAATTCGAAGCGTCCGCCGCTCAGCGACTCTATGGCCGGCAACGCCGCCTCGACCATCTGCTCGGCCAGTTCGCCCTTGTCGAACGGCTCGTTGCGAAGATCGGTGCAGAACTGCGGTGCATCCTTCGCCAGCCCTTCGTCGGACACGATCGGGCTGAGGTCGAGCCTGGTCTGCTTGTCCGTGTCGCCGGGTTGCAGCTCCAGCAGGTCCACCCGGCCAATCAGGTCTTCCACCTTGCGCACGCCCAGCTCGGCCATGAGCAGGCGCACCTCCTCGGCGACGAATCGGAAGAAATTGATCACCATCTCCGGAAGGCCGATGAAGTACTCGCTGCGCAGCACGTTGTTCTGGGTAGCCACGCCGGTGGCGCAGTTGTTGAGGTGACAGATACGCAGGTACTTGCAACCGAGCGCGACCATGGGCCCCGTGCCGAAACCGAAACTCTCCGCACCCAGCATCGCCGCCTTGACGACGTCGAGGCCCGTCTTCAGGCCGCCGTCCGTTTGCAACCGAACCTTGTGGCGCATGTCCTGCGCCCGCAGCACCTGGTGCGTCTCGGACAGGCCGAGTTCCCAGGGGCTGCCCGCATACTTGACCGAACTCAGGGGGCTCGCGCCGGTGCCGCCGTCGTACCCGGAAATGGTGATCAGGTCGGCGTAGGCCTTCACCACGCCGGCCGCGATGGTGCCGACGCCGGGTTCGGCGACGAGCTTGACCGAAACCAGTGCATCCGGATTGACCTGCTTCAGGTCGAAGATCAGCTGCGCCAGGTCTTCGATGGAGTAGATGTCGTGATGCGGCGGTGGCGATATCAGGCCCACGCCCGGCTTCGCGAAGCGAAGCTTCGCGATCATCTCGTTGACCTTGTGTCCCGGCAATTGTCCACCCTCGCCGGGCTTCGCGCCTTGCGCGATCTTGATCTGGATAACCTCAGCGTTGACGAGGTATTCCGCCGTCACGCCAAAGCGCCCGGACGCCACCTGCTTGATCTTCGACATGCGCTCATTGCCGTAACGCGCGGGGTCTTCGCCACCCTCGCCCGAGTTCGAGCGTGCGCCGATGCGGTTCATCGCTATCGCCAGCGCTTCGTGTGCCTCCGGCGATAAAGCGCCAAGTGACATGCCGGCACTGTCGAAGCGCGGCAGGATGTCCTCTATCGATTCGACCTCATCGAGCGGTACTGGCGGGCCCGCCGGCGTGATTTTCATGAGATCGCGCAGCGTGGCGACCGGGCGCTCATTGACAAGTCTCGCGTATTCCCGGTAGCGCTCGAACTCGCCGCTACGCACGGCCGACTGCAGTGTCGCGATGACGTCGGGGTTGTAGCAGTGGTATTCGCCGCCATGCACGTACTTCAAAAGACCGCCTTGCTCGATGGGCAAGTGCGACGACCAGGCAGCATGCGCCAGCGCTTTCTGGTCATCCAACAAGTCGTCGAAATTCGCACCCTGGATGCGCGACGTCGTGCCCGTGAAACACTTGTCGACGACCTCCTCGTTCAGGCCCACAATCTCGAACAACTGCGCACCGCGATAACTCGAGATCGACGAAATGCCCATCTTCGACATGATCTTGAACAGGCCTTTTCGCACACCACGCCGATAACTACGGCCGAGCTGGCGTTGCTTGTCCAGGTTGCCGCGCCGCGCGATGTCGTGCAGCGACTGGTAGACAAGGTACGGGTAGACGGTGGTCGCCCCGTACCCGATCAGGCACGCGACATGATGCGGGTCGCGAGCGACGCCCGTCTCGACGATGATGTTCGCGTCGCATCGCAACCCGGTGCGGACGAGATGATGGTGCACGGCGCCCGTAGCAAGCAGCGCGTGAACCGGAAGCCTGGCCGGCTTGAGGTAACGATCGCTGAGCATCAGCAGGAAGTTGCCTTCGCGCACGGCTCGTTCTGCTTCAGCACAGATCTGGTCGAGTGCGTCGGACAGGCTCAGCGTATCGTCAACGTTCAGGTCGATGAACGCATGCCTGTCCTCGAACATGTCCGGTCCGAGCAGCTGACGCAACTTAGCCTGGGACAGCACCGGCGAGTTGATGATGACCTGCTGCGCGTGCTCGGGCCCGATGTCGAACAGGCTCGACTCGCGGCCGATGTTGGTTTGCAGGGACATGACGATGCGTTCCCGCAACGGGTCGATGGGGGGATTGGTAACTTGCGCGAACTGCTGCCGGAAGTAGTCGAACGGTGAGCGGATCTTCTTCGACAACACGGCCATCGGCGTGTCGTCGCCCATTGAACCGACGGCTTCCATTTCCGACTTCGCGAGCACGGCGATGATTTCGCTGAGCTCTTCGCGCGTCAGGTTGAACATCTTCTGGTAGCTCGCCAGCGTCTCCGGTTCCATCGGGTCCGCCGCCGTACGCGTATCCACCAGCAACGAATCGAGGTAGCGAATGCCGTTCTTCAGCCACTTCTTGTAAGGCGCGCGCGTCTTCAGGATGTCGTGTATGTCGTCGTTGTCGAGCAGCACGCCGTTGACCAGGTCGACGGCGAGCATTTCGCCGGGCCCGAGGCGGCCCTTGCTCACGACGTCTTTCTCGTCGTAGTCGTAGACACCGACTTCCGAGGCGACGGTCAGGTGCCGGTCTTTCGTGATGACGTAGCGTGCCGGCCGCAGCCCGTTGCGATCGAGACAGCACGCCGCATAGCGACCGTCGGTCAACACGATACCGGCGGGACCGTCCCACGGTTCGAGCTGGCAGTCGAAGAATTCATAAAATGCGCGCACGTCGGGGTCGATGTTGTCGACCGTCTGCCACGCGGGCGGCAACAGTATGCGCATGGCCTGCACGACGTCCATACCGCCGGCGCGCAGCACTTCCAGCATATTGTCGAGACTGGAGGAGTCCGAGCCGGTCAGCGAGATAATCGGGTCGAGATCGGAGATGTCGTCGAGCTTGTCGGAGCAGAAGTTCTTGGCGCGCGCCACGGCCCAGTTGCGGTTGCCCTGTATCGTGTTGATCTCGCCGTTATGCGCCAGGAAGCGAAACGGCTGCGCCAGGCGCCATTCCGGCAGCGTATTGGTGGAGAACCGCTGGTGAAAGACGCAGACAGACGATTCGAGCCGCGGGTCCCGCAGGTCGGGGTAAAACTCCGGCAAGGCCGCCGGCATGATCATGCCCTTGTAGCTGATCGTCACCGACGACAGGCTTGCTATGTAAGTCTCGGCATCGGCCAGCCGGTTCTCTGCGCGGCGCCGGGCGAGAAACAGCCGTCGGTTGAAGCGCCCGCGCGGCATCTCGTCAGGCGCGTTGACGTATACCTGTTCGATCTTCGGCAGCGTTGCCCGCGCCTGGTCGCCACATACCGACGGGTCGACCGGAACAGGGCGCCATCCCGCAACCTCGAGGCCGATCTCGGCCACGGCCTGGTCGATCACGCCGCGAGCCGCAGCCGCGATCGCATCGTCCTGGCTGAGAAACACGGTCCCTGCCGCAAAGCGTGTGGCCAGCTCGAAACCGGATTCCTCGCCCACGGCCCTCAGGAACCTGTCCGGGAACTTGATCAGCAGGCCGCAACCGTCACCGGTCTTGCCGTCCGCCGCCACCGCCCCGCGATGCGTCAATCGCGCGAGGGCGGCAATGGCCGTCTGCACGACCCAGTGACTCGGAATATCGTCCAGGTTCGCGATAAGACCGAAGCCACAGCTGTCTCGGTGGAAAGCGGGGTCGTAGAGGGTTTTCGCGTTCTGCTCTGTCATGCGTGCCGTTGGGATGGCTCGACGGCAATCCCTGTTTTGATCTGGTTCTAATGAATTGGCGCATAACGCCGGGAACCAGTCATTATAGGGCAGGAATCCGCGCCAATTACCGAACGTCGCGAAATTGCGGTTTTTTTACCCGAAATTTGGCCGTTTTGGACGAATTTCGATGCGTCTGGTCGCATCGAGAGCATGGTTGCGCGCGTAACCATGAGGTTTCGGCGCTGCGGGCGCGGTCAGAACGCGTCAGAGCTCAGGCGTATCGAGCCGGTCGAGCGATAGGAAAGCGGCGGCGTCAGCGGAATGTCCACGCCGAGCTCACCCTCCAGTTCGTAAGTCACCTGCTCCCTTACACTTTGCCTGACGATCGTCAGGAGCTGCGGTGCGGTTTGTAGCAGGTTGAGATCCACGCTGATGGCGAATTGCCCGTTGCCGCCGGCGGGTACCGAGAACTGGCTCGGCGTCTCCCCGCTTGCGAATCGATGCCCATCGAGCCTGATGCCGTAACTCACGTAGTTGACAGGAATCGGAAACGGGTTGGGATTACTGACGTCGAACGACAACAGGAAGGTCTGGTTCTTGAAGCCCAGGCCCATCACCTGCACGTCGCGCAACTCGACTTTCGGGCTACTGATGAGATTCTCGAGGTTTGTCGCACAACCCGACAAAGCGCCGCTCAGCAGCGCGACTCCTACAGCCATCGTTCGAATACCTGTCCTCATCCCGAGCCCTCTTGTTCGTGTTCAGGCAGCTACCGCAACTCCTTACCCAGTTCGCCCCAGCGGGCGGAGATCAACTGCCATTCACCGTCGTCTTTTTCGAGTTCCAACGCGAATCGATACACATCTGCACTGAAACCGAGCACGCCATCGTTGGTTCCGGCCCCTGCCACGGTGAGCACCAACTCGGCGGCGGTATCGCCGACCACGTTGATCTCCTCGACCGATGTCACGAGCTCGATGTTGTTCATGCGAAAGAAATACGCCCTGAAGATATTCTCGATTTCGTCCCGCTCGTTACCGCGGGCATCTACGTAGGCGGGCGACACCATACTGACGAGCTTACGACGCTCCTTGGCCTCGGCCGCGGCAACGCCGCGATTTACCCAGTCCCTGAGTTCTTCCTCTGGGCCCGTTGCCGGCCCGCCGCAGGCACACAGCAGCGCGATCAGGGCGCCGCAGAGCAGGCCGGATCGGAGCCCGCGCATCGGGCGGTTTCGGGTTACGGCGTCCATCATCTGCTAAAGTCTACTGGCATCCGGCCTCGGAAACGGTCAATTCGGCCCAAACTGTGACCGGGTTCGCACTTCGCACTGTGCAACGACCGCACACTGGCACTGTTGCGGTGGTTGAGGGCAAACGAATGGCAGTAAAACTCCTGAGCGACAGCATGGACGCCACGATCACCGATGACGACGAGATTCGCATCGACGCGATCCTGTCGTTCTGGTTCAAGGAACAGGCGCTTACGGCACCGCAAATCGACCGCCGCATGGACATCTGGTTCGGCGAAGACCCCGTCTTCGATCACGAAATCGAAAAAGAATTCGCGGGCGAGGTGACCATGGCCTGCAACGGTCAGCTCGATCACTGGGGCGCGAAGCCACGTGGCCGACTGGCGCTGATCATCCTCATCGATCAATTCCGGCGCAACATTTACCGCAATTCTGCCAAGGCGTTCTCCATGGACAAGCTGGCTCTCAAGCTCTGCGTACAGGGCGCAATGGAAAAGAAGGACAAGGGCCTCTCGGCCATCGAGAAGGTCTTTTTCTACATGCCCTTGCAGCACGCAGAGTCGGCCAAGGTACAGGCCAAGTCCGTGGAACTGTACAACCGCCTCGCCGACTCCGTGTCAGCCACGCTCAAAGAGACCTTCATGACCATCGCGCAGTTTGCCGAACTGCACAAGGACATCATCGACCAGTTCGGGCGCTTTCCGCACCGCAACAAGCTGCTGAATCGCGAAAACACGCCCGAGGAAGACGGGTACCTGGCCGGCGACAGCCCGGACTTCGGCCAGGGTTAGGGCAAGAGCGGACGTGCGGCTGGTGTAGCCTTCGCAGTGTAGCTCCAACTAAATTCTGCCACCCAATCGCCATATTCAATCAGGAACCCGCTCGGGTTGCCTACAACATTGACGACATTCGGAATAAGTACAAGTGGTGAGTGGCTAATCCCAATTATGGGGCGATCCAACTGTAGCTGGCCGTCAACAAAGCGAAGGCCAATTTTGTGGCCGTTAATGCGAGCATGTTTCTTGGTGTAGTTCTCTGTCGTAACGTCAGGGTCGTTGATGTAAACAAGAATGGGGTTGTAGAGGCCCTCGTCGAAATTCTCGGAAACCTCGGCAGTGAGATCGTAACGTCCTGCCTGCCTATCTGGCGTCGCCGTGATACTCACCGTCGCCGTTCCGGAAGTATTGTTAACGTTTGTCGCCTCGACGGAAATCGCGTTATACCCGCCGTTGATGTGCAGGGTAAATTCACCAAAGTCAAACTGCCCGGCGAACGGGTAGGGGCGAATGGCCTCTGCCGCAGGTGATTCATCAAAAGACTCGCCGAATGGATGTCCGGTCCCGCTATCGGCCGATTGGAGCGGGACCGTGGCAATCGTTCCAGACAAGTGGCTGTAGATTCGAACCTGCTCTATATCTGCCAGGTTGTCGGCAACCATATCCGCCAGGAAATCGAATACCATGCCTCTTATACGAATGCGGACCTCGGCGGGGCCGACTTGTTGGATGGTTGTATGGTTGGGGTAGTCGTCCGGATTACCAAACACAACCGGATGGATTACGACCAGAGGCTTGGGAACAGAGAAAAATGCCTCATCGAAGGACGGATAGCGAGCCTCGAGGGGAGCGAAAAACGCGATTGGATCGCCCTTGTCGTTGAGACCTACTTCTGCGGTCGCGTTATCGAAAACACAGGCAACGCCAACCACAGTCCAAGCAACGAATTTCGCCAGTGAACCCAAATCAGCTACCACGCCTCGTCTCCATAACGCCCAAGATCGGCCAAAACTGCACGTACCAGTTGGAGCGTCATACGCGCTACGTATCTATTCTGATAACGAACTGGCGAACTTTTTGCCAAGCTGTTTGCTGCAGTCGGATTTTTGCTTCGACGAGGAATCGCCGTCTTCCGCGTCGAGACAAACTATTGCATCTTATTTCAAACAACCCTTGTGTTTCTTCGCCACGCACTCTCGAGCCAGGTCCTCGGCCGCAGATATGTCGGCAGGAGACATTAGCTTTCTCAGGTCATAGAGGTTTTGAGCCGCAAAATCAGCGCGCTGCGAAGCAGCAATATCCCACCACATGTGCGCTTGAATATAGTCTTGAGGTACGCCTTTCCCGTTTCTGTACATATAACCGAGAGTATTCTGGGCATCGCCGTGCCCTTGCTCAGCGGCAAGCCTGAACCACCGGACGGCTACCTCGTCTTTCTGGTCGTCCTGTATGAGACTCTGCCCATTTTGAATCATCCTTCCGAGGCTGTTCTGTGCCCTGGCCTCCCCGGCTTCCGCGAGGACCTTCAGTACCTTCAAGGCTGTCGCATAATCACCGCGCTCGAATGCGTCCGCAGCATCTTGGTAATTGACAGATACAGGAACACTACCGTCGGTGTCTCTCGTAGATCCGAGCTGCTTATCCGGCGTCGCTGGTTCGCACAAAGGATTGTGTGGCTGGAAACCTCCAAGTAGTGCATCGACTACCATGGGACCATCGTGAACTCTTATCGCGGTGCCACTATCGGGAAGTGTCACCACAGTTGCCTTGTTTTGTAATGCCAACTCTGCAGACGTTGCCTGCACACCATTGATACAGATACAGGTGTCTTCGTTGATCTCGAATCTGTGTGGACCACCGTCATATTGCAAAACGATGAAATCCGCCGCGACGCTTCTTACGTATCCGGAACTCAAGTGAACCGTGCCATCAGGAAGAGAGGCGGTTCCGTCTCCCTCGGCCAACATTACGAGTCCCTCCGCCGGTCGCATCTTGCCAACACCGGACGTGCACATCACCGACTTGCTTTCTTGCGCCAGCACTTCGCCGGCGGCAAGGCTCAGCGTGCAAAGTGGGATCAGCAGGAGCGACAAAACTTTAGTAATTGGTTTTCTCCGGTCAGGTGTCGTGACGGTCTCAATTTAAGGGCAAGGCTACGGAAAGCGCCAAGTATGACAAGAAAGGCCTGACTAGGGCCCAAGCCGCCTTTGAAGCATTAGCAGAAGTAGATGATACCCCGATAACTGCTGTCTTTCGTCGCTGCTCAATGTCTACGTTTTGGAGAGATTAATCGTAGTAAAAACAGCGAGATAGGTGTATATTACTGTATATCCAATCAGTGTTCGATTCCTCTCCCGAGAGCGCCCGTCATGTCCTCTGCCGCCATTGCTTTGCACCCCAGGTACACGCGTTCCGAGTCACTCGGTAACGAGATCACCGAGCTGTTCGGTTTCATCACTGCCGCTACTTACGACCTGCTGGTGAAGATTCGTACGTTCGACCAGGAAGGCCTGTGGAAACTGGAAGGCGTCTGTTCCTGTGCCCACTGGCTCAACTGGAAGTGCGGCATCAGCATGACCGCCGGCAGAGAAAAAGTGCGGGTGGCGAACGCAATCGGTGACTTGCCGAAGATCAGCGAGGCGTTTCGCTCAGGCGAGATCAGCTACTCCAAGGTCCGTGCTTTGACACGTGTGGCAACGCCGGAGAACGAGGACTACCTGTTGATGATCGCCCAACACGGTACTGCCCATCATGTTGAAACGCTGGTGCGCGGTTATCGTCGTTCTGAGCAGTTGAACGATGAGGATGCAGCGAATAAACCGTTGAATAGCCGATCGCTGAGCTATCGCTGGGACGAAGACGGCTCACTGCTGTTGAAGGGTCGATTACCGGCCGAGGTCGGTGCCATGCTATTGAAAGCACTCGAGAGCGCCATCGACAACGAAGCACGAGAGGCATCCGCGGCAAAAGACGCGGGCGATGACTGGGAGCCGATCGAGCAGCGACGCGCGGACGCGCTTGCTGCCATGGCCGAGACCTATCTCGAGAAAGGCCCTGCGAAGTCCTCTTCGGCCGATCGCTACCAGGTGATGCTGCACGTAGTAAAGGGGTCGGATCTATTTTTTCGAGAGGTAACGCCCGACCCAGGTTGTCCTCCGAGTGAAAAAATAGATCCGACCCTTTTATTGGAAGACGGTCCCCACGTTCCCGCGGGAACGTCTCGACGTATTTGCTGCGACACCTCCGTCAGCACGCTCGTCGAGGATGACAAGGGTGAACCGTTGTCCATCGGGCGCAAGTCCCGCGTTATTCCGCCCGCCATGCGGCGTGCCTTGAAGGCGAGAGACAAGAACTGCCGTTTTCCGGGCTGCACACACCGTTACCGCATCGATGGACACCATATAAAGCACTGGGCCAAAGGTGGTGAGACCAGTCTCGACAACCTGGTGCAGCTGTGTCGCTTCCACCACACCCTGGTGCACGACGGTGGCTTCGGTTGTGAGAAGGACGCGCAGGGAGACATTGTATTCAGAAACCCGATGGGTCGAGTCATCGATGCAACAGGCAATAATCCAACACCGCTATTTGGCGAGGTCATCGCCAACGCCAAAGAAATACTCGAAGACCGGCACATTGACGCTCAAACCTGCGTCACGAAATGGCGCGGCGAGAAGATGGATCGCGACCTGGCCGTTGCGAATTTGTGGGCGCTGCGGGACAGGCCGGAATCCGATCGCGAAGATTCCCTCGAGTAGGATTTCGGAGGGGGCATGTATCAGTGAATGACCAGGTTACTGAAAGACGGGCGTTGCGTACTCCATCATTTCGAAGTCATGCGGCGGCGTGACACCGTGCAGATGTTCGACGAAATAGTCCCAGATTCGGCGCATGACATAGGGCTGGTCGACGAAATACATGTGCGTCTGATTGGGCAGGTAGAGCAGATCGTAGCTCTTGTTGGCCTTGTTCAGGGCGTCGGCGAGTTGCAGTGTCAGAGCCGGGAACGCCGTATTGTCCATGTCACCGCATATGAGCAGCAGTTTGCCTTTCAGGCCTGATGCCAGATTCGCATTGTCGAGAATTCGGTAGTTTTCCGGCACTGCCGCATCGTCGGGTTTGGTCATTGCGCCGCCCGCGTACCGGGGAATGCCCATCCATGGCATGCCCGTACCAGGTAATCCCTGGAAGTTGTGCGGACCGGCTGATGACACGCCAACAGTGAAGAAGTCCGGGTACTTCAACAGCGCACGCGCTGCCATGTAGCCGCCGTTCGAGTGACCGTAGACGCCAACACGCCCGAGGTCGACAGCCGGGTATCTCTCCGCAATCTGCCGAATTGCCGCGACGTGATCGTCGAGTTGAGGGTCGGCGAAGTTGCCGTAACCCGTTTCCCGAAACGCCAGCGATCGAAACGGCGTGCTCCGACCGTCCAGCGATACGACAATGAAACCAAGCCGCGCCAGGCTCGCTCGCTGATATCCGGCTGCATAAGTCTGGCGAAAATTCCGTGCAGCAACAATGCTGACCGGCCCACCGTATATCGCATCGATTATCGGATACGAACGCTTCGGATCGAACTCCGGAGGAAAGTATACGGTTGCCCTGAGTTCGGTGACACCGTCCGCGGCGGTAACCGAAATACGTTCCGGCGCGCGCCATCCCTTATCGTACAGGCCCGTGGCGTCCGCTTGCTCGAGTTCCGCGATAATCTCGCCATCGGTCAAGGACCGAAGCAGGAACTTCGCAGGCGTGCTGACCGTCGAGTACGTTTCGACGAAATGCTTTCCGCTCGGCGAAAACGGGGCCTGGATTTCATGGTCTGCTTCTTCGGGGGTCAGCAGTCGGGCGTCGCCGCCGTCGAGGGAAACGCGATACAGCTTGCGATAGTAAGGGTCGCTGCCGGGCTCACGCCCTCCCGCTGTAAAGTAAAGAACGCGGTCGCCCGCATCGATATGAACAATATCCAGGACGGTCCATTCGCCATCCGTCAGCTGCATCTTGAATTCACCTGAGTCCAGGTCGAAAACGTAAAGGTGCCCCCAGCCGCTGCGTTCCGAGAACCAGACCACTTCCTGTGTGTCCTCGAGTATTCGGACGTTGGGACCGGCACGATAGTTGTGTCCCAGGGTAACGCTGCTGTCGCTGACCTCTTCCAGGATCGTTCGCGACCTGCCGGTGGTCACGTCGACCTCCAACAGCATCACGCTCTTGTCGCCCAGCGTCGAGGCAAGAAAAAAGGCGGCCTCGGAATCTGCACTCCACGCTATCGGCGCGTTTCCCGAGACGAAGAACTCGAGCGAATAATTGGCTGGAAGATCGATCTCAAGCTTATCGCCCGTCTCTACATCAAAAATGAAAGTCTCGGTTCGGCGCTGGCCCGGATCACCGAGCAATGGAACGCGAACCTTGTGAGCACGAGCTCGCGCACCGCCATTGGAGGGCACGGATTCCAGGAAGGCGTACTCGGCGACTTCACGCTCGTCGAGGCGCCCGACAATCAGCTGCCGTCCATCCGGTGACCAGTGTGAATTCGCCAATGGCGAAGGGAAGTCAATTCCCGTCCGCAACGCTGCCAGACGATATTGATCGGGAAATCCCCCATACGAATAAAACGGTGCGCCGTCCGTCGTTAGCTGACGCTCATCTCCGCTTTCGTTATTCTTAACCCACAGATTGTGTTCACGTGCGAAGGCCGACCAGCTGCCATCAGGTGACTCCAGCATGCCGGGTACGGGCGCCGGAGTCTCCTCCGGAATCTCGGCTTCATAAGGCGTCTCTTTTTGGCCGCGCGCCGCATCGACCAGAACGTATTCCGTTCCCGCATCGCCGTCTCGCTCGTACCAGAAACTGTCCCCGGACCCCAGCCAGTGTGCCTTCGGGTTTTCATTCCTGACAGCGTCGCCCAGGTGGTGACTGATGAGCTGCTCTGCCTCGGCATAGTCGATTTCGGTGACCGCGACCTCGGACTCGGGCGGCACCGCAACCCGATCGCACCCTGCCGAAACAACGCACACGGCAGCAACCAACAGGAGACGCATCATTCGATCCGTCCCTGGTTGGGAACCTGGCAAACGTCCAATACGGGCGGCGGCTTGCTGACAAAGAAGTCCGCGGACCTGTTTCGCCGGGAGTCCAGGGTTCGCTTGAACTGTTCGCTGTTCGTGTCCACGACGAGTATCGAGAGGCGTTCATCTTCCGGCAGGTCGGACGCTATTGTCACGGACCCGATAACACTCCGCTTATCCGGATCGGCGATCATGCCGCCGCTGGATGACGGACCTCGTCGTATTCTCTGCACGACGTCCATGCCCCAGACAACACGGCCGAAAATACTCAGATTGCGATCCAGGTATCTTGGCGCCTGGCCGATGACGATGTAGAAATCCGTACTGCTTGAATCAGCGTCATCGAGCCGCGCCATTGCCACGGTTCCCGGGCAATGCGTGAGCCAGACTCGGCCGTTCGCCAGATCGCGCGCTGAGGGGAAGCCGTCAATGAAACCAGTCTCGGGCGCGAACAGATCGGGTTTTTGAACGCTCTCGAATGCAATATCGTCCGACCATGCGCGTTCGAATTCACCCTTGATCGTCGGCTCTTCGTTGGCAACGCCCATGTCGCTGCCATCGCCGCCCTGGGCGACGAAACCGTCGATCACACGATAAAAACCCTGGCCGTCGTAGAAACCCGCTCGCACGAGGCGCTTGAATTGCGCGACAGTGTCCGGCGCAAATACCGCGTTGAACTCGATGATCACCGGCCCGTCCTCGAGCTGCATTACCGCGGCATTCTCGGGATCTAGCGGGCGCCATTCAGTATCGTTTGCCGCAGCTTCGCAGGCATGCGCGGCAAGCACGATCAGCGTCATGACCGCTGGCCACCTGACGGGAAACGAAAGCAACGTCATCAATACGGCCACGGCAGGTCTGGATCGTAATCCAGCACCTTCACGGTCGGAAGCGCATCACGGTCGACGATCTGCCCTTCCTTGATGACCATGTAGATCTCTCGCATATTCGCGATATCCGACAGCGGGTCCGCATCGAGAACCAGCAGGTCTGCGATCTTCCCGGCTTCCAGCGTACCGAGTCTGTCGCCAAGACCATAGGCTTCGGCACCGTTTCGGGTGGAAGCAATCAGGATATCCATCGGGCTGGCGCCTGCGTCCTGCAATCCGATCATTCTGCCGAAGTGCATTCTTCCAAGTCGGCCCCAGGCGACAGGCCCCAGGTCGGTGCTGTCCGGCCCCTGGTCCGTCGCCAGCGTGTACTTGAGGCCGCTGTCCAGCCAGACCCTGAGTCCGGCTGCCTGCTCTTCGAACGTAGCGCCCGCCATTCCGAGTTGCCGGTTCACCATGATCTTGTTCAGCGACGGCGTATCCTGGTGCTCACGAAAATCCCATTCCGAATACACATCCAGTTTGTATTTTTCGGGTACGAGCATCAGCCCGGCGTAGATCCCCTTATCCGCTATAGATCCGATCATCTTTCGAATGGCTTTCTTTTGCGCAGGTGACGCGTGCTGCCAGGGCGGATTCATCACGTTCGGGTGGACGAGTAAATCCGGATCCATTTCGATTGCCAGGCGCAAGCTCTCGATAGTGAACGTGTGTGTCGCCAGCGGTATCCCTGCCTTGCGTACTTCTTTGCGCATTGCCTCGAGCGCATCTTCGGAAAACAAAAGTGGCTCAGCTCGTCCAAGGCCGTGCCCGCTAACACCGATCTTTACGAAGTCCACTCCTTTGGCCATGTAGTCGCGCAGCGTCGATGCGGCCTCCTCCGGCGTCATCGCAACCATGGAAGGGCCGACATCGTCTTCCCAGAGCGCGTCGATGCGCATGCGAATCTCCGGCCTGACCCAGCCGCCGTTTCTCAGAGTGAGTCCATCCATCGGCCATCCACCCATAAAGTACTGGCTGAAAGGCCCGCCCGTGCCAATGATGTTTCCGGCGACCAGGACCCTGCTGCCGACGAATTCGCCGCTGTTGATGAGATCTCTGGCTTCCAGTAGCGGCTCGAGCGGCCCCCACGTGTCCGGCATGGTCGTCAAGCCGTATTTCAGCCCGACCTGCGCCGACTGAATCGCGATGTCGGTCAGCCGATCCTCGTACTTGATGAAGAACTCCGGAACTGTCAACAGGATAAGGTGCACGTTCGAGTCGATCAGGCCCGGTGTGAGCCACTTGCCCTTCACGTCGATCACCCGGTAGCCGGCCGGCACGTCGACACCGGACCCGATACGCCGTATTTCGCCGTCCTCGATCAGCACCACTGCATCTCGAACGGGCGGTTCGCCGGTTGCCGGAATCGCCGTTCCACCGACCAGCGCCAGTTGTTCGGCGCCAGCGGAAAGGTGGATGCCGAGTATGAGCAGGACAGCAAGGTACTTGCACATTGTGTCACTCCCTGTTTGATGGCAACGGTCGTCCGTCAATGCGGAATCCGATGCCAGTAATCAATGGCTTTTCTGGTCGAGGGTCTCGAGTCGATACTTGACTGCCATTCCTTTAGCGATTCGTGAAGAATTCCGAAAACCTCGTCGTGCGATTCCTCTATCTGCCGAACTGTCTTGAACAGCGTGTGGAATGCAATGTCCAGCAGCGTAAATTGCGCGCCGAAGAAATACGGTCCGCTCCGGTTTTCAGGCAATACATTTCGTGCAAACCAGTTCGCTCGTTCGCGAAAGATTTCAATTGCCGTGCTGCGGTCCTGCATGCTTTGGTCGGCCGCTCCCCTGATCAGCGGACGAAGCAATGATTTCTCGCAATAGTGAATCCACTTGCGAACCTCACTGCGGTCCGCCGGATTCGGCGGCATCAGGGGAGGATCCGGGAATCGGTCATCGATGTATTCGTTGATCAGTGTGGATTCGAACACGGCGGCGTCTCCGTGTATGAGGACCGGCGTCATTGCATAAGGTGTCGCGCGCAGAAATTCGTCGCTTTTCCGTCCTGAGCTGTCTGTCGGTGAAACGGTTTCGAACGGCACGTCTTTTTCCATCAAGGCAACGTAATTCCGCACCGCCCAGCCACAGTTTCGACCTGCAAATATCTTGACGTCAGGCATGTTGAGCGCCTGCCTTTCGGCTTGCCCTGGCATCGAGACGTTTGCGAATGAGTCTGTGCCGACGTTCGGTGATCGGGAATTTCAGCGCGATCACGGTCGCGACCGAGTTCAGAACAATGGGTACGCCCAGGAATGCGACGAAGAAACCCGCAAGTGCGAGACCCTGGTTCTCACCGTTTGGATTGAACCCAAAGGAGGACGCGATAACGAGAGCTACACCAACGCCTGCGCCCAGCCCGACTTTTTGAAAAAGCGTAATCAGCGCAAAGTAGTTGGCAGCGTCGTGTGACCGGGTCTTGAGCTCATCGTAATCGACTACGTCGCCCATCAGTGCGTAATAGGCCACGGTGGATCCGGCACTGAAAAAGGATGACAGGCAAAAGACGACGAGCAGGGCGATGAATGCCGTCGGACCTGGGCGTATCATCGCCATCGCCAGCAATGTAATTACGGTGCTCAAGATGCACATAGCAAGCATTCGGTGCTTGCCGATTCGTGCACCGAGCCAACCCCAGGCCGATGAACTGACAAAGCCGATTGCCGCCACTGACAAACCAATGTGGCCGAATTTGTCTCCGAGTTGCAGGTAATTCTTGATGTAGAAGAAGTAGAGACCCGCCACCATGCCGCTCGCCAGCCAGCTACAGAGAAGGATCGCACCGAGCATCCTTGCCGGCTTGTTTCTCGCCAATCCGGAGATCGCCGCTTTCAGGTCGGGTGCCGGTTTCCTGTCGACGCGTCCCACCGGAACGCGGGTAACGGTTATAAACACGGTGACCAGCAACAGCGCAACGACGACCCACGAAAGGAACGCCGTGACATCAGGTGTAATCTCTGTGGTCGCAAAGAACGGCATGAAAGGGCCTAACCAGAAAACCACGTAGCCCAGGTAGATAGCCGTCGTTCGGACGCCCGATATGTGTGATCGCTCACGATAGTCATCGGATAACTCGCTGAGCCATGCGCCATGCGGTATTTCCACCATCGTCCAACCGACATAGACTGCGATCGACGCAAGAAAGAAGTACAGCGCGCCGGTATCCGGCCCCGGCCTGAACCAGAACCACACACCGACGATGCAAAGCAGACTTCCCGCGATGATCCATGGCTTCCTCCTGCCAATTGGCGAATTCGTTCTGTCCGATAACAAACCGATCAGCGGATCCGTGATGCCATCCAGCACACGGCTCAGCATCAGGATCACGCCGATCGTCGCCAGGTCGATGCCGCTTACAGTTGCGTAAATACCGGGGAGAATGGACAGGGCCGGCGTATGCAGCATCCAGATTGGCACCAATGGTGCTGCATAGGCCGCGATCGTACCTGTCGGGACTTTTCTACTCACGCTTGCACCACCGGGGTTCCGCAGTGCTCACATTGTTACATGCCGAAGTAGTACGTCGCCTCGAGCCCGACTGTGCGTGGGCGAATTGTATTCGCGCGTACCGCCTGGTCCGAACCCGGGAGGCCGACGGGGTTCCCTGAAAATACATTCATCCACGGCGTCTCATCAGTGACGTTGTCCACGTAGAGTTTGAACTGTACTTCGTCCCAGATCGCTCCGGCAGAAATGTTTACAACGTCTTGCGCCGGAATCGTAACGTCGCCGTCATTGCCATTGAAGCCCGCGGACGAAGCAGAGTCCTTGTGCCAGTAATTCGCGCGCGCGTATCCCCTCGCGATAGTGCCCAGATCGAAGTCGTAACCGATATCCAGCGCCCATGTATTGCGGACGGTGCGCCTCAGCTCATCGCCCTTGTTGATCGTTACTCGCGTGCCGGGGAACAACTGGGCGTCGTCCTGGAACTCGTTTTCGGTCATGCCATAACTCAGCGAGGCATAGACGTCGGGCGCGATCAGATCCTGGGTTACGATTTCCAGTTCCAATCCATGACCTTCAAGGTCGGGGGCATTGGTCGTGAAAAAGCCTTGCCCGAACGCGCCGGCCGTATCGCTTTGCACGACCGCCTGGACTTCCTGCCAGTCGAGAAGATACGCGGACGCGTTCAGCGTCATCTTGCGGTCCAGCAATGACGCTTTGACTCCACCCTCATAGCTTACGAGCGTATCCGGTCCGAATTCGTAGAATTCTTCCGAGATGCCGAACAGGGCTTCGCCGACAAAGGTATTGAATCCGCCGTACCTGAATCCTTCCGATCGTGACGCATAGACCATGACATCATCGGAAAAACGATACTCGCCCAGCACCTTGTAGAAGAAATCGTCGTCGGATGCGATGCCGTTCGTGACGAAGCCGAAGTCGCCACCTCCGATGAGAAACACTTCGCGGTTATCAACTTCCCAGTCGAACCAGCGGCCACCCAACAGCACGCGCAACCTGTCCGTGAAGTCGTAGCTGAACTCACCGAAAAAAGCGTTTTCGGAGCGATTGATCAAACCGCCCGACCTTACGCCCTCTGCAGGCGATTGGTCATTGAAACCGGTGAGCGTGAAGTCCGTACTTTCGAAGAAATCGTCATAGTCATCCGAGTAGAAACCGACCAACCATTGAAAAGCGCCGTCGCCGGTCGACGAAAGCCGGAGCTCATGCGTATTCGCATCTTCATCGATCACCGTATCGAACAGCTGCAATGCGCCCGTGTCATCCGTGAAATCCGTATAGTGGCCCTTGTTGGCGTACGTTGACCCGGTGTAATTCAAGGTGCCCCAACCAAGGTTGGCATCCACGATCAGGTTGAACAGATCGTATTGCTGGGTGGTCCGGCCCGTATCTGAGGGTTGATCGACGTTCAGGCCACCCGATCCGACCAGGAAATAGTTCGGCGCATCGGTCTCGAGATCGTTGCCGTGGTATATAGCAGTGACGGTTACGGCGTCCGTTGCCTCGAGGAGCGCAGAAATTCGCCAGGCTGTTTCCTGGACATCGTTTATGCCCTTGGTTCCGGTCCTGATGTTTTGAATGTAACCGGTCTCGTCGATAATGTGCCCTGCGAGGCGAACTGCAAACTTGTCCTCGACCATGGGAAGATTCACCATTCCACTGTAGCGCTGGCTCAAGCCACTATCGTTCGAGCTCCTGTATAAATCGCCCTGCATATTTGCAGCGAAACTTTCAGTGTCGGGACGAGCCGAGCGAAAGTAAATGAGACCACCAATCGACTGTGAACCCCAGAGTGTGCCCTGCGGCCCTCGAAGCACTCCCACTTCTCCAATATCGAACAGGCGGTAGCTGTTGCCAAAGTGAGGTGCGCCATCCAGGTATGCTGCGACAACACCGATGGTGTTGTCAGCCACCGCTGACAATCCTCGAATCGACGCCACCTCGTTGCCGCGACCCGGCCCGCCGTCATTCAGAAAGTTGGTTCCGGGAACCTGGACGATAAAGTCGTCGAAATCCAGCGCGTCCAGTTGCTCGATCTTGTTGGCGTCAAAAGCCGTGATGCTGCCGGCCAGGTCCTGAACGCTTTTCGCCGACCGCTTGTCAGCGGTGACGATTATTTCCTCGACGACTTCGGTTTCTGCCCCGCCGGAGACGTCATCCTGCGCGCTTACCGCGCCTGGATGCGCAACAACGAGTGCCGCGAGAACCATTGACAAACACCCAGATTGATCTGCTATTCGTTGCAATTTCATGGACTTACCCCCGTTTATCGGGCACGGTACAGGGCCGGTGCCTGAACAACAAACATACCGTACGGACGTATTGTTTGTAAAGCTATTTCTTCGGGGTATCGCTGATTGCGGTGAGGTAGGTGCGAATCATGTCCGCACAAATGGTGAACTGCCGGTCTGCCTTGGAGACGCTGTCGGCGCCCGCGATACTGCGCATCAGGTAGCAGGCGATGCCGACCAGTTCGCGAGGGTTCGCCGTGGCGGCGAACTCGGGAAACAGTTGCTCGTATTCCCGGCTCATCTCCTCGTGATCCAGTGCCGACAGGGATTTTTCTATTCGAGCAACCTCCTCGTTGGTTCGCATGGCAACCTCGATTTCGAGTGCCGTGTGATACCAGGTAGCGAAGTCCGCTCTCAGGACCATTAGCCGGTCCTCGAGCGAGAGTGCACTCGTGTCGGCGCCCAGCAGTTGCTGTTTGAACCTGGCGAGGCGTTGTCGATAAAAGTGAAGGATCGCGTGCGCGATCAGTTCGTTCTTCGCCGGGTAGTGGTGCAGCAGCGCGCCTCGGGATACACCGGCCTGCTTGATGATCGAACTGATCGACGTTGCCGCGTAGCCGTCGCGACCCAGGCAGAATATCGTCGCCTCGAGCAAAGCCGTCTGCGTGGCGTTTCGGCGCTCTTCCTGGGTTCGTCTTCGTTTGGCGGGTCCTTTAGCGGACATCTTGTTGTTCCCTTGGGCAGCGCCTGGGCACAAACAGTACGATCATCCGCTTTCTTTGACAAGTCGGGACAGGCGATTGTATCGCCAGGTCAGCAGGATCGCCGCCACGCCCAGGCCGACCACGAAGCCGCCCCAGATGTAGTTGGGCGGCGCCTTGTAAGTAATCGCGGCGAGAAACGCCAGCGGAAACGCCAACACCCAGAATGCGAACGTGTTGACCACCATCGGCACCCGCGTGTCCTTATAACCGCGCAATGCGCCGGCGGCGCCGATTTGTACGCCATCGGCGACCTGGAAGATTGCAGCCATCAACAACAGGCTGATTGCAATGCCCTTGACGGCAACGTCATTCGTGTAGAGGCCGACCACTGCGTCCCTGAAGACCAGCAGGAATATCGCCGACAGAGACATGAAAAAACCGCACAGGCCGATGCCGACAGCGCCACTGATTCGGGCGCTCTGCATCCGGCCGGCGCCAATGAGCTGGCCGACCCGCACGGTGATCGCGGAGCTCAGAGCCAGTGGCACCATGAACATCGTAGCCGCAAAGTTGATGGCGATCTGGTGGGCTGCTGTGATTTCCGTGCCGCGAGTTCCCATCAGGATTGATACGGCTGCAAAAAGACCCGATTCCGCCGTTATCGTGACGGCGATGGGTACTCCCAGGCCGATGATCTCCTTCAATGCACCGATTCGAAGCGGCGCGATGCGGGAGAATATCCTGAAAGGCCGGTAGTGCTTGCTCCACGCCACGTGAATCGCAAGCGCAAGCGCGACCAGCCACATGGTAATCGCGCTGGCGATTCCGCAGCCCACGGCGCCGAGCGCCGGAGCACCAAACTTGCCGAACATCAGTACGTAATTCAGGAACACGTTGCACGCCAGGGAAAAAATCGACGTGAACATGATCGGTCGCGTATGGCCAATGCCCTCGGTCGTAAAACGGAGCGCAAGGAAAATAAAAATGCCGGGCGCGCCGAACATGATCGCACCCACGTAGCCGACCGTCAGGTCGCGAAAATCCGGGTCGATGCCAATCCACGTCAGCAGCGGTTGAACGGCGAACTGTGCGATAACGATCAATGGCACGCCCATGCCGAGGCCAAGGTATATGCCCTGCCGCGTGTAGCGCCCGATCAGGTCGTAATTGCCGGCGCCGAAGTGGCGTGCCGCTATCGGCGAGATCGCCATTAGCAGTCCTAAGCAAAACGTAAAGCCGAGCAGCCAGACGCTGCCGCCGACCGCGACCGCCGCCAGCGAATCCGCACCCAGCCGCCCGGCCATCACCGCGTCGGCGAATTGCATCCCCGCCACCGCGAGATTATTGACGATCAATGGGCCGGCGAGCCGCAGCAACGACGTGGCATGCACGCGCCAGTTGTTGTCCGTCGCCGTCATAGTGGTCGGCATCTTAACCTACGGCTGAGCCGCAGGATGGTGTAAAGTTGCCACGCGCCAGGAAACAACAACAAGACGGAGACAGGCATGTTGCACGATGGACGATCTATTCGGGTTGCCGTAGTCGGCGGAGCACGAATTCCCTTTTGTCGATCGCACTCGGTATATCGGACTTGTTCAAACCAGGATCTCATGACCGCCGCGCTGGACGGGCTGATCATGAAATGCGATCTCAAGGGGCAGACCCTGGGCGACGTCGCCCTTGGCGCCGTCATCAAGCACTCGCGGGACTGGAACCTCGCCCGCGAATGCGTCATCGAGTGCGGACTGTCGATGCAGACACCGGGCGTGGATTTGCAACGTGCCTGCGGCACGAGCATCGAGGCGGCAATCATGATCGGCAACAAAGTCGCGCTCGGGCAGATCGAAGCAGGCATAGCCGGCGGCACCGATACGGTCAGCGACGCGCCTATCGTTTACCCGGACGACTACCGCCGGATCCTGCTCGACATACATGGCGCGCGTTCGCCAATGGACCGCCTCAAACCCTTGTTGCGCTTTCGTCCCCGGCACCTGAAACCGGAGTTACCGGGCGTCGAGGAACCGCGCACGAAGCTCTCTATGGGCGAAAGCACCGAGATCACCGCCAAGGAATGGGACGTGCAGCGCGAACACCAGGACCAGCTTGCGCTTGCCAGCCACATCAAGGCGGCCGCTGCGTACGACGCGGGCTGGTACGAGGACCTGGTCGTGCCGTTCATGGATTGCGAGGAAGACAACAACATTCGCCGCGACACAACGTTCGAGAAGTTGAGCACGTTACGGCCCGTATTCGACAAGAGCGGTGAGGGCACGATGACGGCCGGCAACAGCACGCCACTCACGGATGGCGCGGCGGCAGTGCTGCTTGCATCGGAAGACTGGGCACGCAAGAAGAACCTGCCGGTCATGGCCTACCTGACCTTCGCCAAGGTTGCCGCAGTCGATTTCGTCGGCAACGAAGGGCTGCTCATGGCACCGGCGTATGCTGTCTCGGACATGCTCAAGGAAGCGAACCTGCGCCTGCAGGACTTCGATTTCTACGAGATTCACGAGGCGTTCGCGGCACAGACTATTGCGACGATGAAAGCCTGGCAGTCGGACGCGTTCTGCCGCGAAAAACTCGGTCGCAGCGAGGCGATGGGGCCGATCGATTTATCGCTCGTCAATACCAAGGGCGGTAGCATCGCAATCGGCCATCCGTTTGCCGCGACCGGTGCCCGCATCGTTGCGGCCATGGCGAAGCTGCTGCAGGAAAAAGGATCGGGCCGCGGCCTGATCTCGATATGTACCGCGGGGGGCATGGGTACGCCATCGTCGCTACCGGCGTCGTGTTCACGTTCTGGAGCGGCTTTTCGCAATACCGCGCCCTGACTCACGGACCGCAGGTCATTCGCGGCGTCTACGACGATCCGGACGACCCGGGGGCGATCAATCACTTCCAGGCGCTTTCGGCCGCGCTGTCGGCCACCGTCGGTCTCGGCAACATCGGCGGCGTCGCACTGGCGATCTCGCTCGGCGGACCCGGCGCCGTATTCTGGATGTGGGTCATCGGCCTGCTGGGCATGTCGATCAAGCTCACGGAAGTCACGTTGTCGATGCTGTATCGCAATACGGACGATCCGGACAATCCCCATGGAGGACCCATGTGGGTCGTGTCGAAGGCGCTCGCGCGCAGGGGCATGGGCGGCCTGGGCCGCACTATCGGCGTCATTTTCTGTATCTGCCTGCTCGTATCCACGGCGACCGGCGGCAATATGTTCCAGGCCTGGAACGTCGGCGAACTCACCGAAGAATATTTCGCCGTGCCGAGCTGGATCACCGGCATCGTGCTCGCCGTCGTCGTCGGCGCCGTCATCATTGGCGGCATCAAGCGCATCGGCAAAGTCGCGGGAACGCTCGTTCCGCTCATGGTGGCGCTGTACCTCGTTGCCGGGGCCTACGTACTTGTAGTGCATGCGGGCGATATACCGGCGATGTTTGCGCTCATCGTCAAATCCGCGTTTATGCCGACCGAGGCCGGTGGGGCGTTCATCGGAGGCACGGCCGCATCGGCGTTTCTGTTCGGCCTGAAGCGCGCGGCATTCTCCAACGAAGCGGGGCAAGGCTCCTCGCCCATCGCGCATTCAGCAGCGAAAACAGACGAACCGGTCCGCGAAGGCATAGTCGCAGGACTGGAGCCGTTCATCGACACGATCGTCGTCTGCACGTTCACGGCGCTCATCATTCTCTCCACCGGCATCTGGAACCGCGCGCCCGACGTCATGCTCGACCCCGTGCCGGTTGCCGTGCAGTCCGAGAGTGGCTGGCGGTTCCCGGACACGCAGCTGCCGGGCTACGACTGGGTCGACGGGGACAAGGCGACCCTGGTCGTCCGGGCCGACGAAAACGAAGCAACCGGTCTCGATCTTCACCGATTGGAGGGCACGGTTCGCCAGACAGAATCGGAATTCCGGGTTGCCTGGGACACGTTCGAATCTTCGACCATGCCGGTCATCGTCGGCGATGGTCTCTATCGCAGCTACATCGGCGCAACGCTGACGGCCAAGGCGTTCGACAGCGTGTCTCCGGGGCTGGGCAAATGGCTAGTGTCCGTCGCCGCCTGGTTGTTCGCGGTATCGACGATGATCTCGTGGAGTTACTACGGCGAGCAGGGCATGGTATTCCTCGCCGGAGAGAAGTCCGTGCTGCCTTACAAGCTGGTGTATTGCCTGCTGATCGTCGTCGCAACGCTGGGCTTCGTGCGCACGGATACCGACCTCGACAACGTGACGGGTATCGGCACCGGGGTCATGCTGTTTGCAAACATCCCGATCTGCTGGTTCTTCGGCTACCAGGCAATGCGTGCCTACAAGGAATACCGCGGTCGCCTGCAATCGGGCCGCATGGGCCCCGACCACCCGCCGCCGCACCTCGACGATCTGCTTTCAGGCCGTGACGTGGAGAAGAAGGACTAGAAAAGAAAGGCTGAAGAGGATCGCGTTTTCAGTCTTTCGGCGCGCGGGCACGGTTGATTGCGCTGATTGCACGGTCGAGCCGTTTCTTCGCTTGCGCCGTCATGCCGCCTCGCCGGTGTTCGTCGACGACGAAGGTCTCCAATCGGCCGACGAGCTCATCCATGTCGGTATCGGGAAACGGCTCCACATGTTCCATGTCCGGCGGTGCGTTCCGCAACGCGCCGAACAGGTTTATCCAGCGTTCGCTCTGTTTGCCGATACCCAGCAGACGATAGAACTGCGCGCCCGGTTTTCCGTCGCGGCCTGACATAAGACTGGCGATGCCGGCGATCAGCGATGCCGGAACGAGGATAAGGTCGCGGAGTCCGTCGACAAGGAGCTTGGCCTGCAAGACGGCGATATCACGCACCAGCGTCCAGCGGTCCGTCTCCCGTGCGTTTTGTTCGGAAAGCTCGTCCATTTCGTTTTCACAAGACAAATGTCAATCAAGACAACAGATTATAGCCTGATCGGCTGGCGCCCGGCGGGGCTTTACAGTACTGTTGTGCGCGACTTAACGCGGTTGCGGGTCTTATGCCGAAGTACGAATCAACGCCTGAATTCGAGCATGGGCTTGCCGAGTCCGTTGGAATTCTGCTCGTCAATCTGGGTACGCCGGAGGCGCCGACGACTTCGGCGGTAAGGCGCTTCCTCAAGGAATTTCTCTCCGACCCGCGCGTGGTCGAGTACCCGCGGCTGCTCTGGTGGCTGATTCTCAACGGGATCATCCTGACGTTCCGGCCATCGCGATCCGCTGCCGCCTACCGGAAGATCTGGACCGACGACGGTTCGCCATTGATGATCCACTCGAAGGCAATCGTCGCCGGAATTCGGCAACAACTGGAATCGCGATTGACCGGCACGGCCAATGTCGAACTCGCGATGAGCTACGGCGAGCCATCCATCAACGCCTCTATCGACCGGTTGATCGCCAACGGCGCGCGGCGGCTGCTGGTCCTGCCGATGTACCCGCAGTACTCGGGTACCACCACGGCGTCCGTTTACGACGCCGTTGCACGCAAGCTCAATCGCCTGCGCTGGATTCCCGAGACCCGTTTCATCAACCAGTATCACGATGAGTTGGGCTACATCGCTTCGCTGGCAGCGAGCATTCGCGAAGCCTGGAAGGAGCACGGGCGCGGCACCATGCTCATGTTTTCCTTCCATGGCGTGCCGCGAAGCACCCTGCTGAGCGGCGATCCTTATCACTGCCAGTGCCAGAAAACCGCGCGCCTGGTCGCCGAGGCGCTCGAACTCGGGGACGACGAATGGGTGATCTCTTTCCAGTCGCGGGTCGGCCGCGAGGAATGGCTGCGGCCCTACACGGACGAGACGATCAAGTCACTGGGCGCAAAGGGCATTAGCCGGCTCGACGTCGTTTGCCCAGGTTTCTCGACCGACTGCCTCGAGACGCTCGAGGAGATCGCGATGCAGAACGCGAAGTTTTTCACCGAGGCCGGCGGCGACCGCCTGCACTACATCCCGGCCCTGAATGCGCGCGACGATCATGTGAGCTTCCTCACGGACCTCATCGAGAAGCACCTCGGCGGATGGCCCTGGACTACCGAGGCAAGCTCGCGGTCGCGCGAGCGAGCGCTCGAAGTGGGAGCCGAGCGGTGAGCATTACCGGCCGCTTTCTCGAGTTTTCGGTGCGTACGCCCGACATTCTCGAGTCGCTGCACTTTTACAAAACGCTGGGATTCGTCGAGCTGGAGATCGGCGATGTCTGGACGCACAAGTACGCGGTTGTCAGTGACGGTGAACTCAACATCGGTTTGCACGACAGGGTATTCGACGCGCCCGCAATGACGTTCGTGCAGCAGGACCTGGCGAAACACGCACGGTCGATGACCGACCATGGCTTCGACTTCAGCTTCCTGCGCCTCGACGAGGACGTCTTCAACGAACTCGGGTTCCCCGACCGTGACGGGCACATGGTGACAATGCTCGAGGCGCGTACATTCAATGTCAGCGAGGAAGCAGAGAAAGACTCGCTGTGCGGCAGCTGGTTCGAATTGACCCTGCCGGTCCGCGACGCCTTGCGCGCGGCGCGATTCTGGGCGCCGATCGCACCGACATTGCTGCAGCTTCGCGAAGAGCCGACAACGCACATGCGCTTCGAAGCCGATGGCATGCCGCTCGGGCTTTCGGAAAGCATCGCCGTTACGGCGCCGTCCCTGTGTTTCAAATGCCAGGACCGCCGCGGACTCATGGGGCATCTCGAACAGCGCGGCCTGGATTTCGAAAAATTCCCGGGTTTCGAGGGCGCTTTCGTCGCGATAACAGCGCCCGAAGGCACAACCTTGTACGTCTTCGAAGAGGACTTCCTCGGCGAGCCTTACGAGGTCGATGAGTCGGGCGACGTCAGCGACTTCCCGGCTTAGACGCCGCTAAAGCAACGCCTCGATAAGGCCGATCGCGCGGCCCAGGTAGCCACTCCCGAACAGGTTCAGGTGATTCAGGACATGGTAGAGCTGGTAGAGGTGGCAGCGTTCGTCGCTGCCGGGCTCGAGTGGCCAGCTAGCCTGGTACGCTTCGTGGAAGGCCCTGCCGAAACCGCCGAATAGCCGTGTCATCGCGAGATCGGTTTCGCGGTCGCCATAGTATACGGCCGGGTCGAAAATAACCGGCAGTCCATCGCAAGTCGCCCAGTTGCCGCCCCAAAGATCGCCATGCAGTAACGACGATGACGGTTGGTAACCGTCGAAGAAAACCGGCAGCCGTTTCAGCAGGCGCGCCCCTTTTGCCTGCAAGTCACCGGCGAAGCCATTCTGCGCCGCAAGCCGAAGTTGAAAGCCGAGGCGTTGTTCGCGGAAGAAAGTGACCCAGTCGGCGTCCCACGTATTGTGTTGAGGTGTCAGCCCTATCGTGTTGTCGCGGTGCCAGCCGAAGCGGTCCTTGACCGTGCGATGCAGCTCGGCAAGTTGCTCGCCCAGCAGGCGCTCGCTGTGCGCATCCGACCGGCCGAACCGCAGCCACTCGATCGCCAGGAAGGCGGTATCCTGGTGCTGTCCGATTGCCAGCACTTCCGGAACGCGCACGGCCTTCGCCTGCGCGAGCTCGGACAGGCCTTCGGCTTCCGCCGCAAACATTTCGGACGCCTCGGCGAGTCCTGTTTTCACGAACACGTCGGCATCGTCCGTGGTGAGCCGCCAGGCCGCGCTGATATCGCCACCGGAAACCGGTCGCGCGATCACGCCATCGCTCACTGCGATGCCTGCGTCTCTCAGGTGTTGGTTGATTGATGACCAGTCGGGCATCGGATCCGGCGCCGTCAGTGCCTGTAGATGTCCGACACGCGTTCCGCCTGGCGGCGCAGCGCCGTCCCGATACCGGCCTCGTCGAACAGCGCATTGATCTCGCCGAGGCGGGGTGCAGAGGGCTGCATTGCCGTTTCGGCGTCCTCGATTGGCGCGTCGCAGGCGATGCCGGTCAGTCGGCGCGCGAGCAACGCGTCTTCCCTGTGCGTTTCGAGCTTCGTGCCGAGAGTCTTTGCGCCGCGAACGTTGACCTCGTGGACCTTGTCGAGATTATCGTAAATCTTGTCGAGGCTGCCGAAGTGCTTCAGCAATTCGGTTGCCGTTTTCTTGCCGACGCCGGGAACACCCTTGATGTTGTCGACGGCGTCGCCGGCCAGTGCCAGGAAGTCTGCAATCTGCTCCGGCCACACGCCGAAGGACTCGGGTATCTGGTCGTACCGCAATTTGCCCTTGCCGGCGAAATCCCAGAATACATCGTCCTCCGTCAGCAATTGCGTGAGGTCCTTGTCGCGCGTGACGATAGTCGACGGCCGGCCACGGTTACGGCCGTGTTCGACCAGCGTACCAATCAGGTCGTCCGCTTCGTACCGCGGGCTGGCGTATTCCATGACACCCAGCGAGCGCACGTAACGCCGGCATTGTTGAAACTGCCGTTTCAGCTCCTCCGGCGCGGGGTCGCGATTGGCTTTGTACTCGGGGTAGATTTCGGTGCGAAACGACTTTGACAGACTCTCATCGAACAGCACGGCCACGTATTCTGGCGTGACCTGTTCCATGAAGTCGCCGATGAAACGGCAGAAACCGTAGAGTGCATTAATCGGATTGCCTGCATCATCGACCATGTCGTCCGGCATCGAGTAGTACGCCCGAAAGACGTATACGCTGGCATCGATCAGGTATTGCATGCGCGCTCAGCGATCATGGAAGTGAACTTCGACGATCTCCTGGCCATTGGAGAGATGGTCACTCAATCGCGCGTGCAGCGGACTGGAGCGCGGAATGTGCGCCAGCAGGTATTGCATCTGGTCAGCCAGTACCCGCCTGCCCTTGAGGTAAATGTACTCCGCGTAATTGGGCGTAAATGGCACCGCAATGAGCTGCATCGACGCTTGTTCGGGTGTGCGCCCGCCTTTCGAGTTGTTGCAACGGCGGCACGCCGTTGCAACATTGGTCCAGGAATCACTACCGCCCTGCGACACCGGCGTGATGTGGTCGCGGGTCAGGTCACGGGTCAGGTAGCGCATGCCGCAATAGAGGCAAAGATTGGCGTCGCGCTTGAACAGGGTGCGGTTGTTGAGCGGTGGAACGTATTTGTCCCGGTTGCGCGCAAGGCTGCGGCTCGTTCCGTGGGTCGCGATGATTGAATTGACGTCGATGCGGCTGCG
>CALZMQ010000054.1 GCA_945788625.1 uncultured Woeseiaceae bacterium | reverse complement strand
TCTGCGGATACGTCCATCGTGTTCTCGACGCCTCTGTGCACGCCGCCGATGCCCCCTGTCGCAAACACGCGAATGCCGGCCATGGCGGCGATGATCATGGTCGCGGCGACCGTCGTCGCGCCGGATTCCTGCCGTGCGATGACATACGGAATGTCACGCCGACTCGTCTTCACATTCCGCTGACCGCTCTCGCCGAATTTCTCGATATCACTTCGAGACAGGCCTACTTTGAGTCGACCGTTCAGTATGGCGATCGTGGCGGGCGTCGCCCCGTTTTCACGAACGACGGCTTCGGCCTGCAGAGCGGTTTCGACATTCGCGGGGTGCGGCATGCCATGACTGATGATGGTTGACTCGAGGGCAACGACAGCATCCTCGTCCGCCAGTGCCTGCGAGACTTCGGACGCGATATCCAGGTATTCGCTAGTCGACATGCCAGCCCTCGGCAACACGATTCACGGCATCGAGCGATAGCGTGGGACTGGTGGTTGCGCTGTTGTCCAGTGTGACGTCAGCCGCAGCCAGAGCGAACTGTACAGACCTCGCTTCGGGCCAGTTCTCGAGCCATGCGTAAGCGATGCCCGCCAGGAATGCGTCACCGGCACCGCCGCTGTTCTTCATCGTCTGTCGCCTGCGCCGTGGTTTTTCGATGCCGTGCCGATTGTTCGCGCTGAAGAAAACGCCTCCGTCGCCCAGCGTGATGAAAAGGCGCGCGACGCCGCGCTCATGGGCCCAGCCGGCCAGTTCCCGGAGCTGAGCCTCTGTCTTCGGGTTCATACCGCTTAGTGCTTCAGCCTCGGCGCGAGTCATCTTCAATGTATGGACCGATTGCAGGTACGGCGTAATCTTTGTCGCTTTGACCGCCGACACCGTATCGACGAACAACGCCTGCTCTGAAAACGTTTGGGTCAGCCAGGCGAGAGAGTCAGCCGGAAGATTGGTGTCAAGGATCATCAAAGAGGCCTGCTTTAGCATGCTTTCGTGACGTCGGAGCTGATCGGCGCTCAGCGCGCCCACGGTAGCCATATCGTTGATAGCAACGTGCATGTCACCGCGATCATCGAGTATGGACAGGTACGTTGATGTTCGAGCGCCACCAATGCGCAGAACATGTTGCATGTCGATGCCGGCGTCCCGCCCGTCGTCGATGAGTAGCCGGCCGTATTCGTCGTCCCCTACTGCGGTGATCAGGCGGCAATTGGCACCGAGCCTTGCCAGGTTCTCCGCGATGTTGCGGGCGACGCCGCCCGAAGATATCTGCACCGTTCCCGGGTTGGAATCCTGCAAACGCAGCGAATCTGTCGGCCTGCCGTGAATATCCACGTTGGCACCGCCGATAACTGCGACAAACGGACCGTCGCCAGGCAGGTGAGCGCGGCTCCCGAGTACACCTTTTTCGGTTTGCCTCATGACGTAGCCGGCATGTGCCCGGCTTTCAGATACAACAGGGCGCCTTCGTCGCGAGTGAACGCGTTGTGGCTGCTGTTGTCGGGATAGCGCACCCATGCGCCGGCCGGGTAGTCGCCGTACTCGTCCGAGAAATGCCCCTCGATGACCAGGACTTCCTCACCGCCGTGGTGCGTATGTTCTTTGTAAGGTGTATTCGGCGCCCAGCGAATCAATGCTACCCGTTCGGTGCGGAACTGATGCAACGTCAACGCCTCGAAGCCGGGGGAACGTTGCGGCGGCCAGTCTGCGTTTCGCGTGTCGATGACCACGGGCGTATCGTCCTCCGCATCGAATTGGTGCAACTTCACGAAAATGACACAACCCTGTTCGCCCACCCGTGGGGAGTGACTCGTGCCAATGGGGTTTCGCACGTAGGTCCCGGCCGGATACATCCGGTGTTCGTCACCGAACTCACCCTCGAGCACGAAAAACTCCTCGCCGCCGCCGTGGACATGAGGTGAGAACGTGCTGTTCGGTGCATAGCGCACCAGCGAGGTGGCGCGCGCCACTTCGTCGCCGATACGGTCCAGCATTATGCGCTCGACGCCGGGCATGGGCGAGTCAACCCATCGATAATCCTCGGGGCGGACTACGACTCTTTTTGAAAAATCCGAGTTTATGCGCACTGTTTCGCCGTTTCTTCTCGAGACGATTCACCGTTCATGGCGAGGTCATCGCCTGGTCGAGTTCAGAAATATAGCGCTGCTTCTCGGTATCGCCAAGGAAGCTGGCGACGAACGCGTTTTTTGCCAGCGTGTAGATATCGTCTTCGCTCAGCTCGAGGGCTTCTTGCGTGCGACGATAATTCTCGCCGATATAGCCGCCGAAGTACGAGGGATCATCGGAATTGACCGTGACGCAGAGCCCGTGCTGTAACAGCTGTTTGAGATTGTGTTGCTCGAGACTATCGAACACGCAGAGCTTCACGTTCGACAAAGGGCAGACCGTGAGCGGTACTTGCTCCTCGACGAGTCGCGCGACCAGGTCCGGATCTTCCAGACAACGCACACCGTGATCGATCCGCTCGACGTTGAGCAGATCCAGCGCTTCCCGGATATACGCGGGCGGACCTTCTTCTCCAGCGTGGGCGACAGTCAGGAAGCCCTCATCGCGGGCGCGGTTAAAAACCTCGGTGAACCTGGACGGCGGGTGCCCGAGTTCGGACGAGTCGAGGCCAACCGCATCGATTTTGTCCTTGAACGGCAGCGCCGCCTCGAGAGTTGCCATCGCGTCTTCCGCGCTGAGATGCCTGAGGAAACACATGATCAACCTGAATGTGATACCCAGCCGCGACCGGCCATCCCGTAGCGCGCGATCGATGCCGTCGACCACCGTTGCGAATTCGATATCCCGTTCGGTATGGGTCTGCGGGTCGAAGAAGATTTCGACGTGACAAACATTGTCTTCTGCGGCACGTTCGAGATAAGCCCGGGTCAGCTCGAAAAAATCCTGTTCCTCTCTCAGCACCCGGGCGCCCGCATAGTAGACGTCCAGGAACGATTGCAGATTGGAAAAATCGTAGGCGTCCCGGATTTCGTCGACGTTGGAATAGGGCAGTTCGATCTCGTTTCGGCGCGCGAGCGCCATCATCATTTCGGGTTCGAGCGTGCCCTCGATGTGCAGATGAAGTTCTGCCTTCGGTATTCGTTGGATGAGCCTGGTGATATCCATGGCGATACCCGTTGACATGAAAAAAATGATTACAAAGATCAGGTACGTTGGTGCATTCGTGGAACAGCCGTATAATCGTTACATAGTATTATCTACTGCCGTGAAGCCCAAATACCTCAAGCTTGCCGAGTCGCGCGAACTCGCGTTGCGCGTATCCCGGGCCTGGTCGCGCCTCGACGATTGCGATCTCTGCGCTCGCTTCTGTCGCATCAACCGGCGCGAAACGGTCAAAGGCGCCGTGTGCAGGACGGGGGAACGCGCAATCGTACACAGCCACGGACCCCACTACGGTGAGGAAGACCCACTTCGTGGCCGGCATGGATCCGGCACGATCTTCTTCAGCTGGTGCAACCTTCGTTGCGTCTACTGCCAGAACTGGGACATCAGTCAAAAAGGGCAGGGAAGGGAAGTCGAACCTGAGGTGCTGGCCGGGATGATGCTGGACCTCCAGGCAATGGGCTGCCACAACATCAATCTCGTAACGCCGAGTCACGTCGTCGCGCAAATAATCGCGGCAGTCGAGATCGCGGCGAGTAAGGGACTCGAACTGCCGCTCGTTTACAACACTGGCGGTTACGACAGCCTCGAAGCGCTGCAGCTTCTGGACGGCGTTATCGATATCTACATGCCCGACATGAAATACGGTGATTCAAAGAAGGCGCGTCGTTTCTCGCATGTCCGGGACTACGTGGACGTCAATCGTGCCGCCGTGCGTGAGATGCACCGGCAGGTGGGCGATCTCGTCGTAGACGACAACGGGATAGCCTCGCGAGGATTGCTGGTGCGTCATCTCGTATTGCCGGAAAACGCCTCCGGCACAGACACCGTACTCGCGTTCCTTGCCGACGAAATATCACCCGACACCTACCTGAATCTGATGGACCAGTACCACCCCTGTTACCGGGCCGACGAAAACCCGCCTTTCGACCGACCGATCATGAGCCGGGAATTCTCCCGGGCGCTTGCCTGGGCCGAGGACCTGGGCCTGCATCGCCGGGCATAACCCGAAAAACCGGGGTCGAACCGGACTTTATTCGTCCCAGCTGAACACGTCTTCGAGGCCGACACCGAAAAGCCGCGCAATTCTGAAAGCGCTTTCGAGCGACGGTGAATAGCGGCCCTGCTCTATCGCAATGACAGTTTGGCGCGTGACGCCGATCGTGTCGCCCAACTCCGCCTGTGTCATGGAACCGTGTTCATCGCGCAATTCCCTCACGCGGTTGCTGATAGGGGGGCGGCGCGCCATGCCTAAAGCGCCACGCGGTAAAGAACAATCCGGATGGCGTACTCGGCGAACTGGCTGATCATCAGGCTTGCGAAAATCGCGTAGAAGAGAATGTCGCCGCCGTAAGAAAGGAGGTACAGCCCGAGTGACAGGACGACACCAACACCGAAAATGTACCCGGAGATGTGGCCCGCCCGTACGAATATTCCCCTCTCTCGTTCATCGAGTGGCGCGTTCGCCTCTTTCGGCGAAAAAACCGCAATGGCCACGTGGCCGAGTATGGCAAGAATGATGAGTAGCACCGTGTAGACGGCGACCAGCGGCAGCGTAGGCTGCACCAGCTGATTGCCGTCCGACGAAGCGGACAGGACAATGCCGAAATAGAAGACGCCGCCCAACAACAGGGCCAGCGACATGATCCAGGCGGATTTCTCGTGAAAGGACATGGTTTGATTTTTCCTATGTCAAAAATTATTTACATTGAAGAGTAGAGGGGTTGTCGTTTAATGTCAAATATATTTGACATGGCGGCCACGAGTAAGCCGACCCGCGCTGGAATACCCGCTTTGTTACCGGCGAGGGCTTGTGCGGGCGATTTTGGCCCATAGGTCACAGGGATCAGGGGTCGTCTAAGAGGAGCGAACAATGCCTGCAAAGAAGCTCAGGGAGTTTCTCGACAGCCACAACGTCGAGTACCTGACAATTAGTCACTCACAAGCCTACACCGCACAGAGAATCGCGGAGTTGACGCACATCCCGGGCAAGGAGTTGGCGAAAACCGTTATCGTCAAACTCGATGACACGTTCGCGATGGCGGTGCTACCGGCGTCGAGAAGGGTGGATCTCGACTATCTGAAACGGGGTGCCGCAGCGAAAGAAGTCGAAGTCGCGACCGAGGCGGAATTCAAGGACCTGTTTCCGGACTGTGAACTTGGCGCAATGCCACCGTTCGGTAACCTCTACGACATGAAGGTGTATGTGGCAGAGCAGCTGACCGACGACGAGGACATCGCTTTCAACGCGGGATCGCACACGGAACTTGTCAAACTGGCTTACAAAGACTTCGAGCGCCTGGTGGCGCCAACGGTCATAGCACTGCCTTAATTGTCAGGGGTTCAGTGTTCACTCGAGCCCGCGTCGAGGCGGGATGGCGCGATCGTGCGGGTCGGCGGAGGGCGGCGACGTGTCTTTTTCGACCATACGCCGCGTGATAACCTGACCGGGTCGTGTGGTAGAAAAAAAGCGGCAATTTCGAAGCCGCTACCTGTCGCAGACCGAACGACCAATAGGCAGCGACAACGGCAATCGCGAAGAGGCGCGTAGTTATGGCAGATCCGACCGCAATACCCGCAACGGCCAACGCACAGGCGTACGAGCTTTGATCCGCGTTCGCAAGAACATCGTTTGCATTCTCATACCGCTGGCGCTGCTGGTGGCCGCTTGCGGTGGTGGCGGTGGTGGTGGCAGTGCCGGCGGCACCGGTACGCCACCTCCGGCCGGTTCGACGCAGGCCGCGATCACCGTTGCCAACGCCCATTCCACGGTGCTGCTGGGCAATGCCTTCTTCGAGGGCGTCGTTCAACTGGGTATTTCCGCGCTGGACAATATTTTTGACCTCAGCGACACGGGCCAGCTTTCGGCGAATATGACTTGCAGAAGGGTGCTGACAACGGGTACCGGCACCATGGAACTCACGGACAACGACGCAAACCTGGTCATCAGCAATGGTGACCAGGTCCGGTTGACCTATAACGATTGTTTTCAGGATTCACTCAATGACGCCCCGACCGGCCAGATAGACGTCAACGTTATCGCACTGTCGATCAACGCCGACGGCTCGACAACCGGCGAGGTGCGAGTCACGATTCCCGGTCCCCTGGTTTTCGACAATGGCGATGGCACGAGCGTGGAAGCCAACGGCTCGTTCAGCATGGCTTTCACGGCAACGGCGAGCATCGAAAACCTGGCATTCAGCATGAGTGGTGGGGACTCGTTTTCCGTCACTGTTCGCAGCGGCGCCACTTCAACCACGGAGGTGGGCACCAATCTCAGCTTGAGTCGCCAGGTCGACGCAAGCGGCAATTTCAACGTATCGGGATCCGTCAGCGTCGACAGCGAGCTACTCGGTGGAGGCGTAAATTGCGCAACGGTAACCGACCTTTCGGGCGCGCTGGGCGGTTTTCCCGGCAACGGAACCCTTCGCTGCACCGGGCGCGCAAGCAGCGCCGCCCGGGTAGTCGCCGTCACGGCGAACCAGGTGCGCACCGAAGCAGACCCCGAAGGCGACGGCACTTACGTCGATGTCGGCGTACTACCGAATGGCAATGGTTGGTGGGGCGACTACGTGGAAGGTACGATTTTCTCGACTCGCGTCGACAGGCCTTCGTCTGCCGGAACGGGCGTCATCCCGACAATCCAGAGTGATTCGCTAGGTGTAAACGTAAACGATGCGGCCTTTTACGCGACTGGCAACGTCCTCTATGTCAGCAATGACGTGGGCATCACCGTAATCGACACATCGACAATGAACATCTCGAACTCGATCGCAATGTCCGACCGCCCGGACGCGATCGCGGTTTCGGACGACGGTTCGGCGCTTTGGGTAGGATTCAAGGACGCCACCGAGATCGTCGCGGTCGATACCGCGACGCTGACTCCGGGCACGCGCATCGGACTCGGCGTCACGGTACAAAACGGATTCGATCGCTATGCGGCCCAACTGCGTGTAGTGCCCGGCACGGCCGATACGGTGGTTGTCTCGATCGTTGGCGGCACCGAGCTCCTTGCTTTCGGCAACGGGGTCCTGTTGCCGTCGATCGTTGACGACTTCCTGGCGCCAACAATATTCGAGTTCCAGGATGCGACGACCCTCGTCGGTATCGACGCGGGAATATCGACGCGTCCGGTGTCAGTGGTGTCTGTCGACGCCAACGGCCTCACTCTGGACAAACAACTCACGAACTTCGGGTCCGGTTCTCACATGTCGCTGGAAGGCGATCAAGTGTGGACTGACAGCGGACGAGTGGTGGATGCCGGAAGTGAAACCATATCTGGGCGGGTCGATTTCGACCAGACGAATATCACACCGTTTCGACACGGCGTGGTAGCGGACCAGGCAGCTGGCCGTGCCTATTTTTACCACAGTTTCGACAACCTGCTGGATTTCTACGACACTACGACCTTGACCGCCCTCGGCTCGTATCGCGTAAACACGAGCGGCAGTCTCAGAACGATGATCAAGTCGCCGGCAAACGAGTTATTCCTCGTGCTGGATACGGAAATCCACAAAGTCGATACGACTCCGCTCAGGCAGAACATGGGCAGAGTCTGTACGACCGCGGATCTCGGTGGGCAACTCGGCCCGGACGTTTTCCTGCAGATTGACTGTCAATTCAACGATTCGATTTACGATGCGGCCCGCGATCTGATCTACGCGACCTTGCCGAGCGCGGCCGGACCGAACGGTAACTCGGTAGCGGTTATCGACCCCGCAACCGGCAGCATTCAGAGCTATATCTTCGTCGGGTCGGAACCGACGGACCTCGCCATGTCCGGGACCGGAAACCGGCTCTATGTCGCACTCAGCGAAGCGAACCTTTACGCCGAAGTCGACTTGCAGTCCCAGGCGCTGCTTGCTCGCCACAAACTGAATCCGGAAGTCGTATTCGGCTGGCCGCAAATGCCTGTGGCCGTGGCGGCATCGCCGCTCAATGATACGGATGTGCTGATTGGCACCGAGCGCGAATTCTCGCTGTACTCGAGCGGGATACAAGCGGCCAATATTATCGAGCGAGTGTCTTTGCCGACGGAGTTGTTCTTCGACAGCACAGGGACCCGCGGATACGGATTTACACAAAACCGGGACCTGTGGTCGTTCGATGTTGACAGCAGCGGCGGGACAAATCCCGTCGAGACTCGAAATGTCGATTTGTTCGGTGACGTAGCCATCAAGAACGACGTTCTCTACGGCCGTGGCGGCAACCTCGTTGATCCGGATACGGCGCAGCTCGTGTCGAGTTGCCCCGTGAGCGTGCAGACCGGTGTCGAGCCTGACCCGGACAGCAGCGACGTCTTCTACTTCATGTTCGCATTCGACAGCGAAATAACCGTCTGCGACCAGGACACGCTGACCACAGGCAGCCCGTTCCCGGTGCCGCGGTTCGGTGAGGGCGCGCTGTACAAGGCAATGACCAAAGCGGGTCCGAATCGCCTCGCAATAACCGGCAATACGAAGATGATGTTGCTGGATCCGGGCGAATTCTGAGGCTTGTGCCACAGTGGCTCGTCTCACCGCGAGTCCTTTTCTGCCGCAAGGCAATACGCCTGAATCTGTGACAAAAGTCCGGATCTGGTCTATAATTCCCCGTTGAGTTCGAAAAAAGCTAACCTGGCGAAAGCCAGGGGCGCAAAGCCACGGGTCCTCGCCTCCTCCGCGACGCCTTCCACGACGCCACGAAGGACCCCAAGACAGCCGAGCTGCCGAACTTCGATTGGGCCCATGCGAGTCACGGATCTACGTCGTGCCTTTGTATTTTTTGTGTCGAGTATTGAATGATCGCCGCGATGCAGGGCGCGAGCGTTCGTTCCGCGTCACTCAATTGGTCAACATTCCACGAAACTGGAGGAATAGACCATGATTGTCGAAAAATCACAGGTCAAGACTGAGAGCGATTTCAGTTATACAAACCGGTTCAATAAGAAAGAGCTGAGCTTCAAACCAAAAGCAGACGAAGTGATGGTGACCTTCAAACCGGACACCGACGAGGCCGCCGCGCGCGATGTGATGACTGCCACGTCGATGGCGATCAGCCAGGGCGCCGACCTCGAACGCGGATTTGCCGTTTTCCAGGTGGGTGCCGACCAGGACAGCGACAGAGCCACCGCCGCCCTCGTCAGCCAGGACAGGATCGCCAATACGCTGCCGGTGATGGAGGACCAGGAAGGACTTACCCGTTACTTCCTGCCGGACGAGTTTACGGTGCAATTCACGGACAAAGTCAGCGAGGAGAAAGCGGAGAAAATAATCGAGGATGCTGGCTGCACGATCGTCGAAAAACAGCGTACGCCCGGCTACTACACACTGACCGTCCCCGAAGGTAAGGGTATGTTCGAGATACTTCGCGAATTCTCGAAGAAAAAGACGGTTGCGTTTGCCGAGCCGAGCGAGGTCGGCTTCAACGACGAGCTCTATACGCCGAATGACGCGGACTTTCCGAAACTCTGGGGACTGCACAATACCGGACAGACCGTATCGTCCACCTCCGGCCTGATCGATGCCGACATCGATGCAACACACGCGTGGAACCTCGAAAGGGGTAAACGCAATGTGATCGTCGCGGTCATCGACACGGGCTGCGATCTCGATCACCCGGACCTGCAGGCAAACCTGTTGCCTCGCGGCACCGAGGATTGGGATTTTGCCGATCCTCACGACGAAAGCCCGGACGATTCCGGCGATCACGGCACACATGTGGCCGGTACAGTTGCCGCGGTTGATAACGCGGACGGCGTCATTGGCGTCGCGCCACGTTGTCGGGTAATGCCGCTGCGCGTCAACCTCATGTCGGGCTTCAACGCGAATCGCGCCGATGCGATCAACTACGTTGCCGCACAGGCTACGGCCCATCCGGACCGGCGCTATGTCATAAACTGCAGCTGGAAGATGAGTGGTGACCATGCCGGCGTACACAACGCCATCATCAATGCCGTCAACAACAGCGTCGTCGTGTGCTTCGCTGCCGGTAACGCGGATCGAAACATCGATACATCGCCGCAATATCCGGCCGTCTATCCTGAAGTAATCGCCGTTGCGGCTACGGACCAGCGCGACGAACGGGCCTGGTTCTCGAACTATGGCAAGAAGGTCGACGTGGCTGCGCCGGGCGTCAATATCTACTCGACGGTGCCCGATGACAGCTTCAACTTCAAGGATGGCACGTCAATGGCTTCGCCACACGTTGCCGGGCTCGCAGCATTGATCTGGTCGCATAATCCCGACCTGACCAACAAAGCGGTACGCAAGCTCATTGAAGGAACCTGCGACAATATCGACCCGAAAAACCCTGGCTTCGAGGGGCTGCTCGGCAAAGGCAGGATCAACGCCTATCGGGCGCTCTTGCACACGCCGCTCCCGGCGATCAAGTACAGGGTCATCCGGCGCTACGGCTTCCCGCAAAAGAACAACGGCTCGAGCTCCGCAATGGCACTCGGGCGTATGCGGGTTGGTTTCTGGTACAGGACGGTGTTGATGTTCCTGACGCAACGCCCGTTCTCCGAGCGGATCTATTTTCTGCATCCGAATACCGGAAACGTGCTCGGTTCGGTGGACCCGGCTTTGAATGACACCATCGGCTCGCTCGAATGGAACGGCCGTGAAATCCTGGCAGCCAACGTCACTACCGGTGCCGGCTCGATCAATACGATCAACCCCGTTACCGGCGTGCAAATCAGCTCGCTGCCCGTACCGCCGGGCCGCGGTGAGGGATTGGCCGCAGACCGTCGTTTCTACTATTACTCGACGATCAACAGGATCCACGTGATAAGGCGTTCCACCGGAACTCTGTTCCGGTCGTTCCCGCCACCGGGCGGACCTTGCCGGGCTCTCGCCTACGGGCGGCGCTTACTGTTCAGCGGTAACTCGGCCGCGGGTGTGGTAACGGTTTTCAACCCGAACACGCTGCAGGTGATCGGCACGATTCCGGCACCGGGCAGTGGAGCGAATCAGATCGAGGGAATGGCGTTCCGTGAGTCGACGAATGATTTGTTTATCGCCAACCAGAGCGAGAACGTCATCTACGTGCTCAGACTGGCATTCTGAATGGAGTCGGAGATTGATTTGGAGAGGGTGCCGGACCGGACGTCCGGCACCCGATTTCACAATAGCCACAATGGATTGAATCCAGGATGACGACGAGGCGTGGGTTACTTAGCAAGTTGATGCTGGCGGCGTTTGCGGCAACCGGCTGCGGCTCAGACACGGACGGCGGCCCGGAAGCGCTATCCCCTGCGGCGACTCCGCCGCCCAATCTTAGCCAGTCAGGTAATGTCGGCAACGTTACGATCAGCATTATCGGTGCATCTTTCTGGCGGGACTGGATGCCCGAAGTGTCAAAGCCAGGTCCCGACGGTGGCTCGCCGCTACAAAGTCGGATCAGCATCAGGCTCGACAGCGACGATGCGAACGATTCGGTGCTCAGTTTCGACGTGCGAATCTACGACGCAAACAAACAAGTCTATGCAACCCGCTACAGCGTCAAGTCCGGCCCGGGCGAACGCGCCTGGGACGGCAGACTCTCAGCCCAAAGCGACGTGGTCGAACTCGTCACCCGCGAGGGTGCGTATTTGCCGGTTGGAGAAAAAGTCGTTGCAGTCATCAACTGGTCCGACCAGAACGGGAATACCGGGTCCGTAGTTACGCGGGAAGCCGAAGTACGCCGGGTCGATTGAATTTTCATTGTTGCCTCCGTCAGCACGGCTCGCCTAAACGAGGTCGCCCAACGCCTCCATGAGCGCGTCGATCGAATAGGGCTTGCGGATAATGGGCTCTTTCAAGGCATGCTTCGTCTCTTCCGGCACGTAGCCCGAGACGAACAGGATGCGCACGTCGTCGGAAAGTTCGCGGACTGCCGCCGCGACCTCTTCCCCGCCCATATTCGGCATGACGAGGTCGAGGATCAGCAGGCGGATTTCGTCCTGCCGGGCCTTGTAAAGCTCGAGCGCCTGTTTCCCGTCCGCGGCCGTGCAAGTCTCGAATCCCGCATTCTCGAGCACCTTGCAGGCCAGCGTCCGCAGCTGAGGGTTGTCGTCGGCGACGAGCACGAGTCCGCCGGTGCTTGCCGCACGCGCGCTCGCCGGTGCCGGAGGCTCGCTGGCTAAGTCCGCCTCGTAGGCCTCCAACGCCTCCGACGTCACCAGCGGCAGATAAACGGAAAAGCTGCTGCCGTCGCCCGGTGTCGAGTCGACGGCGATCGTGCCGTCGTGTTGCTCGATGATGCTATAGCTGTTTGCGAGGCCGAGGCCCGTGCCCGATCCCGCGCCCTTCGTCGTGAAGAATGGGTCGAAGATGCGTGGCAGTATGTCCGCCGCTATGCCGTGGCCATCGTCCTCGACAGTGATCACAACGTACTCGCCAGCGTCGAGTTGCGGATCGGGGCTCCGCCCAGGATCGTCGACCGTTTGCTGGCTTGCCTGCAGCCGTATTTGCCCCTTCGACTCGACGGCATCGCGAGCATTGAAGCACAGGTTCAGCAGGACCTGCTCGAGCTGCGAGCGGTCGCCGTGCACGGGCAGCGGCGCGTCCGCGGGCACCACGACCAGGTCGATGGATGCCGGTAGCGCGTGCCCGAGTAGCTCTTTCAGTTGCCGCAGGAACGCGTTAATGTCGAACACCTCGGGGCGTGACCTGTCCTGGCGGCTCAGCGTCGCAAGTTTCTTGGTCAGGGTCATCGCGCGCATGCCGATATCACGGACGTTTTCCAGCGATTGCCGGGTCTCGACGTCGTGCTTGCGATTCAGCAGCAGGAACTCGATGTTGCCGAGGATGATTTGCAGCAGGTTATTGAATTCGTGCGTGATGCCGCCGGCCAGCTCGCCCATGGCGCGCATTTTCTGCGAATGGGCGACTCGCTCCTCCAGGCGTTTTACGTCGGTGACGTCGCGGCCCACTGCCGTGATTCCCACCATCTCGCCATTGTCGTCGAGCACGGCCCGGTTGGACCACGCAAGCCAGCGCCAGCCATCCTTCGTCATCGCGCGCTGCTCGTGGTAGGCCGTGTGCGGAGGACGGTGCAGGCGTTGAAGCGAGCGTGCCGTGAGTTCGCGGTCGTCCTCGTGCACGAGCGGCATGAAGGCCTTGCTCAGCAGCTCGTCCTCGCTCTTGCCGAACATCTCGCAGTAGCTCGGACTGATGTACTGGAACTCGCCGTCCATGTTTACCTTGACGACGAGGTCGGTCTGGTTTTCTACGAGCAGACGGTATTCGTCCTCGCGCGCCTTGATGTCGCGCTGTTTGACCAACGCGAAGCGGAGCGCCAGCGTCAGCAACGTGGTCAGCAACACGCCGAGGCCGACCCAGATCTCGTCGAGGATGTCGTCCGTTGCCTCGAGGTAGCTCGTCAGCGGCGCGATCGTGAAGCGCCACGGCGCGCCGGTGATGTCGATCTGCAGGTCGACCTGGTAGGGACTCGGCCCGGCGACGCGTGGGTCGGCCTGCTCGTAAAACACCGTGTCGCCGTCAATGAGTGCGAACGCGAAGTTCCGCCGCAGCCGGCCCTCGGGCAGGCACGAATTCATCAGCGCCTCGACGCGGAACACGCCGTTTACGAATCCGACCGGCTGCCCTTCGACTTCGGGTATAGGCTGGTACAGCGCGAAGCCCTTGCCGCCCTGCAGTAACTCGACAATGTCCGTACGCGCAATCGCGCCGGTCACCGCGGCCTGCTCCAGCGCACTGACTACCGAGGCGTTGGGGTTTCGCCTCAGGTTGGCGTTGAGGGCGGCGCGATTGGGCTCGACGGGGTAGATGACCCGGATGACGCCATCCTTGTCGACGTAATTAAGCGCCTGCACTCCCGTGTACAGCGGCAGCAGCGCGCTCGCGCGGTCGGCCCAGTCCACGATGACCTGCTCGCGCGACTGCCACGGATAGCCGGCCAGAGTACGCACCAGGCCGGCCCGAGCATCGAAACACGACTCGAGGCGGATCTTGAGTTGCTCGGCGGTGATCCCGGTTTCGAGACTGATGCGCTCGGCGTTGTTGTTTTTTCCCGCGATATCCAGCCGAAGCACGATCAGGAGACCGAGGAGCAGAAATACCAGCGGTATCCAGTTGTGGCGGTGCTTCCATGTGCTCACGGTTGGCGATGACTCACTGTGTCGACATCCGGGAAAGAATTTGCGTTAGATTTGACCGAAACCCCGCGTCAGGGCCGGCGACAATGTGGCAAATCGATTGTATCAGGCTGCATCCCTCGCAAACTGAGTATTGCATCGGTCGTATCTGTATTCGCGTAAGGCAGGGAAATGCAGGCTGGGCTCGTACCATCGATCATAAGGCCGCTGCCGAAGAAGCGAGCTTTCCGTCTCTTTACCAGAAAACGATTCCTGCGATACGCAACACGGAGTAAGCCAGTGCGAGTGCGCCCCAATACACGAAGAATCCCCAGTAGTAGGTGAAGTACCTGAGTGGGCCGCGCGTAGGATAAACGTATTCCTTCTCTGTAAACCAGAGGATGATGTTGATGTACAGGCTGCATGCGCCGGCCACTCCGAAGAGAACGTAACCCCAGGATTGGCCCAGTAGCACGCCGACACTTCCGGCCGCAAAAATCGGGGCGAAAAACAACCAGTCGGCCCATGCTGCGCCAACAGCCAATCTGAAGTGCGTCTTATCGCGCCAATCCTCCCCCTTGCCGATGATCAGGTCCCTGGTCTCTTGACTGTCCGGCCGGACAAGCATCGAGAACTGCGCAAAAATCAATGGCACCAGGGTAATTACGCCGAATATGACCAGCGCCCACGTGACAAGTGTTGCTTGCATCGACTTCTTCCTCTACGGCTGCGCCAATCCGCACAGACAGAACAGACCCTAGAGCCCGAACAGAAGAAACACAACACGAATGGTCGCCATGGGTCGCGGGCGGTCAGCTAGCCATACTGAGGTGCCGGAAATCGCTTAACGAGACCTGGAAAAGTAAGTGTGGATGTCGTACCGGGATTTGACATTGACTACCAGTTTGCCGCCGTCGTACCGGCGGGGTGGGCCGCCGGTCGATCCTTCCGTGACGGTGTGTTTAGCGCCCTCATCATCGACCCAGCTGACCGTTACTGCACCGGTAGGCCGCTTGGAAAGCCCTTCCCGGGAAATCGCTGCGCCCGCCTGAATGCGGCCTATCGGAATGGTGGTCCCGGCAAGCCGTATTTCGACTTCCGCTATATCCCTGCTGGTCCAGTTCTTGACGCGCAGCGAATACTGCTGATCTTCGAACAGAGGCTGGGTGTACCAGGCAAGGAATACTGCAACGGCTATCGCAGCAATCGACAGCAAAGCCCGTCGGAACCTGGACACAAGTCGAACGCGAGCGTGGGATCTACAGAACCAGAAGACAAGGCCGAAGAACACCGAAGCAAGCAACGCGAACGCAAGACCCATCACAAAGGCAAGTCCTTCGCCGGCGGCATCCTGACCAACCGAGAGCATCAGCCCGAGTAGGATCCCTAGTGGCCACACCGCGATGGCGGCGATCCTGGCGTATCGGGCCGCTTTCGGCAGTGCTTTGGGTTTTTCCTCTTTCATGCACAGGCCCGCCACCACTTTGCTTCCAGTTCAGATGATTACCTTCGGTCACAAGCGGTGATTCTAGCTGAAATTCTCTGAGTGACTGGTTCCAGCTTGCTTACTCAATCAGTCGTCGCTACACCAGGGCTCTGGCATTAGCGAAGAAGGAGTAGCTTATCGTGAGTGGGCGCAAACGCGCTGCTATCGTTCGACGATCTCTACCCGGCGATTCATGGCCCGCCCGTCTTCGGACGTATTCGCGGCAGCCGGCACCAGTGGCCCTACACCGTGCGGGTCAAGCCTGCTTCCGTTGACATCGTACTGCGACACGAGAACTTCCACTACGGCGGCGGCCCTTCTGCGAGAAAGGTCCATGTTGTAGCCGAAATCCCCTACGTAGTCGGTGTGCCCGACAACGAAGATTTTCATATCGGGGTCCTTTTCGAGGAGCTTCTCTATCTCGGCCAGCGCCGGTCCGGACTCGGTTTCTTTCCGTATCGCCGGGCCAGGAAGATAGCGGGGACAGCGATTGCGGCGTGCCAACCGAGCAAACAGCGTTGCGGATCTATGGCGAATGCCGTTGGTCCCGGCGTGACGAGAACAGCAGCGAGGAACACGAGTTCAATTGGACGGCCATGCCCCCCGGGCGTGTATCGGACTGACTGCGCTGCTATTGCCCCCGCCGCTGTACGATAAGTCAACGTCGCATCGTCGCGCAGCACCCTTTCTCCGTGCCGCCTTCGATATCCTATAAAGTGATGCTATTGGCGGTTTTCGTTCGCCAATCGCGTTACTTTTTCCGTCCTGGCCTGTTGCGGATACGAAATGATGTCGATTCGAGGTTTAATTGCTGCCGTACCACCGTTCCTGCTGTCGTTGCTGCTCGCGGCTTGCACGGGCGATGACTACAGCGGCCGGGACGCCACGCCTGATCCGGCAGCCGCGGTGCCGCTCGACGGCGTCTTCGAAACGGTGCGAATCAGGCCGAACCGGGATCAGATCCGGTTTCGCGGCGGGCACGTCTGGGCGACCGGCTACGAAGACGGGCTTTTCCTGTCCGGCGACAGCGGCTACACATTCGAGCGCGTTTCCCTGCCGGCCAGCGGCCGCATCAAGGCGCTCCAGCTCGAAGCCGGGGGCGAGCTCGGTGTCGTCGTTACCGAGCAGGGTGTGCTGATGCGCACCGCGGACGCGGGCGAGACATGGGCGCAGACGATCCTGTTGGAGCACATTGGTGACGGAGTCGACACGGAGTGGGGCGGCGATTTCGAAAATATTCAGTTCGACGAGACACTGCAGAACGGGATGTGGATCGACTTCTGCCAGATATTCCTCACAGAAGACGGAGGCCGGTCCTGGACCCGTCACGGCGACAACCTGCAGGACACGGCCAAGGACCTGCGTTGCGTGAACGCCGTGGTCATGGACGAGGCAACGGGCCTGTGGCTTGCCGATGTCGAAGTGGGTGGACGAATTCTGACGTCGGGCAGCTACCTTTACAGGAGCGACGACGAAGGCGCGTCCTGGTCGGAAGTCTGCTCGATGGACGAGGTCGGGTTGCTGCTCAAGAGCATCCAGAGCTGTTTTAAGCTCGAGGGCCTGCCACCGGCCTGGCAGGAATTGGCCGGTGACTTTCAATTGGGCGACATGGATGCACTCGCGGAGGTTTCCGACAGAATAGACCAGGCCATTTTTGTCGATGGCAGCCTGCCGTTACCGGATGAGGTGTTGGATCGGCTGTTCATGTTAGGCATGGTCGAAGACGAAGAATCCGGCCGCATCTGGTACGACGACGGTCAGCGCCTGGCGTATACCGACGATTCCGGCAAACGGTGGCAGGTCGTATCGAGCGGCATGCCGGGCAACGAGGACATGGATTTTTCCTTCGGCGCCAGCCGTGGTTTTGCGATCTACCAATACTATTACCTTGCGGTCAGCGAAGACGTCGGCAAGACCTGGAAACCCTTGAACAGCGATCAGGATTTCATTTACGACTTCGCGGTTCTGCCTGAACACGATCGTGTCGTTGTCGCCACCGACAAAGGACTCTCTGTTCTTGACACGGAAACGCTCGACTGGAACGAAGTCAGCGGCGTTGCCGAGGCGAACGACCTGGTCGTGTCGGGCCCGGTAATCTGGAGTTTCTCGGGCAACGGTGAGGTCCACCGAAGCATCGATGCCGGCAGCAGCTGGAGCAAGCTCCCCGTAGACCTGGAGAACGAGTATTTCTCCGTCGAGCGAGCCACATGCGATGCCGATAATTGCATCTTGTTCGGTTCGAGCGAAGATGCGGCCGTGGCGCGCCTGAGCGCCGAGACTCTGGTTTTCGATTTCACCGAACTCTCGGAGCACATATCGAACCTCGACGAGGATTACGTCGTCGACGCGGTATTCGACGCCGATCTGAATCGCGGCTGGCTGGCCATGGACGCAGGCCGGGTGTTCGGCACGGAAGACGGCGGCCGCAGCTGGCACAAGCTTGCAACGCTTCGAGAAGAAATCACCGAGTTCGGCAAGTCGCCCGGCAGCACGAACCTCATCGCGAGGGGGTATTCGAACAACTATCTCTGGTCAAGCGACGGCAAGGAATTCGAACGGCGCCGTGCCCCTATCGGCCGCAACGGTTACATGAGTTCCTTGTGCTGGATAAACGACTCAGTTGCGCTATTGACTGCCTACAACGAAGACGCGGAAGAAGAGTATTTTCTCGCCAGTGCGGACGGCGGCTTCACCTGGGGACCTACGTCATGGGCAACGTACGACGATGATTGCGTAATCCGGGGTGGGCTCGTTACGCTCAGCGGGATGATAGCCAGGATCGAATAGCGGTTTGTGTCTGTCCTCGGGCGCTACAGCACCGGCTCCATGGGTAACAAGCGGTTCAACCATACGCGGAAGCGTTTGCCTCGACCGACCTCGGAGTCGGGATTGAACTCGGCGGTCGTGTGCCAGCTGTTGTCCGGTTGGATGTCACGTTCGATGCTCTGAGTAAGCTGGCGAGCGAGTTCGGTATTGTCGACGAGCACGCCCACTTCCGTGTTGAGATTGGCCGATCTCGGGTCGAGATTGAATGTCCCAATGAAGCTAATGCGGTCGTCGATTACCATGCTCTTGGCATGCAGCGCGAATATCGGGGCGTGCTCGGCAATGTGCGGGTATCTTTCTATCAGTTCGTCCTGGATCGCGGGGTGCGGTTTGAACTCGTAGAGTTCGACGCCCGCACGTAACAACTCCTTGCGTTGCGAGGCGTAGCCGCTAAAGGCCTGAATGTTATCGGTCGAGGCCAGCGAGTTGGTCGATATCCGGATACGGACGCCACGGTCGACCAGTGACCCGAACAACTCGATGCCCCCTTCCGGCATTATCAGGTAGGGCGATTGAATGAGAATTGAGCTCTTCGCGCTTTTCACGGTATTGATGAGCTGATTGGTCGACTCGCCACCGCCGCCCAAACCCTGGGTTCCTTCGTTCTTGCCAGGCACGTCGCTGACAAAACTCATGTCGTCCCAGGTCATGTTCTGAAAAAGCGTCGGGATGCGCTCGCTGGTGGCATCCACAGCGTGCCGGACCTGGGGCGCGAAATTTTTCGGGTCCTCGGCATACGCATGCAGTTCCCGGGACTGGGATTCGACGTCGTAACTGGAAATCTCTTCGAGTTCTTCCGCGAAGATCTGTGAAACCGGAATCGCGAAATCGCTTTGCCAGAATTCGTCGAAATTCTCACGCATTTCCCGCGCCGCCGATCCAAGCACGAGTATGTCGCGATCGCGAAAATTGTATTTATGATCGAAGTCGAAATACTCGTCGGCCATATTCCGTCCGCCCGTTATGCCGACTATGCCGTCGAAAATCGCCGTCTTGTCATGCATGCGTTGATTGACCGCCCGAAACTCTGTAGTGGCGTTCTTCAGTCGTTGCCAGAAACCTACGCCCACGGAGAGGTTGGGGTTGTAGATTCGTATGCGTACGTTCGGGTGTGCGGACAGTAACAGCAAGCTGCGGTTTTCCGCGTCGATGAGAATGTCGTCCACAATTACACGAACCGACACACCTCGTTCGGCGGCGGCCAGCAATTGCTCGGCCGCGAGAATACCTATGTTGTCGGTACTCCAGATGAAATACTGGACGTCAATCGATTTCGTGGCGTGCCGTGCGAGCCACGCGCGGCCGATCAGGGCTTCCTCACCCTTCTCGAGGATATACGCGCCGGTTTGCGACGACATGCGTGCCGCACAGTCCGCGCAGTTCGAGTCGATCCATGACGTAATCGGCTGCGCATGAGCGGCCACTGCCGGAAGAAATGCAAGCACGACAACGCGAAGATTCAAGAGTATTTTCAACGGCGTCTACAAGAACAATTGCGTCAAGTGTGCGAGTGTACAATAGTCCGGACACACCTCAAGCCGGCATTGCGCATGACTGACAGGGAATTCAATTGAGCGTTATCGATACCGGCATAATATTCGGCTACTTCGCATTGATGCTCGCGATAGGCGTATATGCCAGTCGCCGGCAGAAAACGGTCTCGGACTACTTCGTTGCCGGCGGGCGTCTTGGCAGTTTTTCGATTGCCTGTCTCTGGCTGGCTTCCTGGGTCGGCGGTGCGTCCATCGTCGGCGGCGCCGCGAAAGCGTACGACGTCGGCATCAGTGCCGCGTGGTACGTCGCTGCCATCGGCATCGGTTGCCTGCTGTTCGGACTGCTCTTCGCCGCAAGGGTGAAGCGTCTCGGTGACCAGCACCAGCTGCTGACCTACCCGGAACTCATGGAGTCGCGCTACGACAGCCGTACGCGAATTGCGGCCACGTTGTCGACCGTTGCAGCGTTCACGGCTTATGCGGCAGGACAACTGGCGGCAGCGGCCGCCATATTGCACGGGCTGCTGGGTTGGGACTATGGCTCGGCGTTACTGCTCGCGAGCGCCATTATCGTCATCTACACCGCAAGCGGCGGGTTTCTCGCCATCACCTATACCGACTGGGTGCAGTTCACCTTGTTGTTCATCGGCGTCGTACTGTTCGGCATTCCGATCGCCATTGAAGAGGGAGGGACATGGAGCGCCTTGACAACGGAGCTGCCGGCAACGCATTTCGAGATTGGAAACTGGGGCTGGCCCGCGATACTCGCAATGGTCGTTTCCATCGTGCTGAGTTTCTTCACGGCCATGGACAGTTACACGCGTTCCTTTGCCGCGAGGAGTCCTGCGGCGGCCCGTCGCGGTGCGTTGCTCGCGGTGATTTTCCTGGCACCGATTGCGATTGGGGCGACCTGGCTCGGCCTGACGGCCGCGATGCTGATGCCGGGTGTCGAGAACAGCAACGAAATCCTGTCGTTGTTTGTCGTCGAGACGTTCCCGGTGGGCGTCAAGGGCTTGCTGCTGGTCGGTATCCTGGCGGCGCTGATGTCCACGGCGGACATCTGCATCCTCACCGCGTCGGCGAACGTCAGCACCGACATCTACCAGCGATACATCAATCCTGCCGCGGAACACCGCAACATGTTGCGGGTCAGCATGGGCGTATCCCTGGTGGTTGGCGCGATTGCGGCGGTGATGGCGTGGCAATTGCCGGACGTCATCGAACTGCTGCTTATTGGTTTCACGGTTAATTCTGCAGCCCTGTTCCTGCCGACCATCGCGATGATCTACTTTCGCCGCGCGCGCAGTACGGCCGCGTTCTGGAGTATCTCGCTGTCACTCGCCACCGTCATTGTGTGGTACCTCGCGTCACGCTTCGAATTGATTCCGGGCCTGTCCGCCGATCCGCTGTGGCCCGGGCTCGTCGTGTCCTGGATCGTATTTTTCGCATTGAATCGGCACGGCGGTGAATCGGCAGATCTCCGCGCGACATCGAGTTGAGGGAGTGACATGAACAGCACAGTGACTTTCGACGATGCGCCGCCTGCGGGGACGATCAACTTCGGCATTGGCCAACCCTCGGCGGATTTATTGCCCGTCGACATCCTGCGCGAAGCAAGTGAGGCGTTCTTTCGCAAAGCGCAGCCGATAGAGCTCAATTACGGCGTCATGCAGGGTGACGAGCGTTTTCTGCGCTCGCTTGCCGGTTTGCTGACCGAGCGCTACTGTGCCCCTGTCGCGCCGGAGTCGCTGTTCGTGACGGCCGGCAACTCGCAGGCGATCGACTACGTGTCCACGGTGTTTGCGACGGCGGGTGACACGGTATTTGTAGAAGAGCCGAGCTATTTTCTCGCATTCCAGATCTTTCGCGATCACGATCTGAACGTCGTCGGGATACCGGTCGATGGCGAGGGCCTGATTCCCGGGGAGTTGGAGGCGGCCCTGGAGCGACACCGGCCGGCATTCGTCTATACGATACCGAGCTACCACAACCCCGGCGGCCACTGCATGACGTCCGCACGTCGCGAGCAGCTTGTCGCGCTGAGCAAGGAGCACGATTTCCTGATCGTCGCGGACGAGGTGTACCAGCTGCTTTTCTATGATGAGGCGCCGCCTCCCGCGTTCGGCACCATGATCGACAGCGACACGGTGCTGTCACTCGGTTCGTTTTCCAAGATCCTGGCGCCCGCGTTGCGGTTGGGCTGGATCCAGACGTCGCCAGCTCTGCAACGGAGAATGCGGGCGAACGGCTACAGCAACAGCGGCGGCAGCATCAATCACTACGTGTCCCATATTGCGCGCGAGGCGATCGACCTGGGGTTGCAAGCAGCGCACATCGAGACGCTGCAATCGCGGCTCGGATCGCGGTCCGACGCCATGCACCAGGCGCTCGGGCTTCATTTCGGTGACCTGGCCGAATGGTCGCGGCCCGGCGGCGGTTATTTCTACTGGCTGCAATTCGCCGAACACGTCGATACCACTCCGCTGAAGAGAAAAGCGGCAGCACTCGAGACGGGATTCCAGCCGGGCGCCGTTTTCTCGAGCAAGGGCGCTTTGCACAATTGCCTGCGCCTGAGCTTTGCGCACTACGGCGAAGACGATATTCGTGAAGGCATTGCGCGGCTGAGGAAGGTATTCCGCTGATGGTTTTCGAAAACCTCGGTTCGACCCCGGTTTTCGGGATGCAGCTCAGTTGGAGCCGGAGAGCACCAGGGGCGGAAGCAGCACGACTTCGCTGCGAGCGACTGCCATGGGCTCCTGCAGACAAAACAGAATGCGATCCGCTCCCAGAGCCCGCATTACTGCCGGCATCTCACTGTCGATGTCGGCTGTGGCGCGGTCCGTCGAACCGACATATTCGAGTACGCTGACGCGCGTGCTTCCGTTGTCGGCCAGTTCGCGGCGAGACTTGGCGTTGAGCGAGAGGAAGCCGGAGGTCAGTGTTTGCACAGTAGACTCGGCCGTACTGCCATTGGCGTTGCGCCGCAGCCAGCGGCCCGTCAGGCCCCGGGCGTTGATATAGAGACGAATAAACCCGGCTGCTGCTTTTTGCAGCAACTGCTCATCCGAGAGAAACAAACGGAACGACGCATCCTGCAGCCCATACGCGGACGCTTGCAACGGATTGCGGTCCGCCGCCGGCGCACCAGTCTCCCGTTGTTCCTTCAACTCACTGAAACGGTAGGATTGCGTGACCGTCATTTGCTCGGTCTTGCCGCGCACTCGAACCGGCACTTTCTGCCTGCTCTTGCTACCGAATATTTTTTTCCATCGATCGATTTTCGACACTCATGGCCTCCGCGTGGCCCGTGCGCGCCGCCCAACGACGCGCGATCTTTACGGCCAAAAACAGACTCCCTCGAATGTATCGGCGGCGCGCGGTTGATCTTTAGGCTTGCCGCCTGGTCCGTGAAATCAATGACTTCGCCAGAAACCGGGCGATCCGACTTGTACCGCGCCGAGGCATCTGCGATGTTCATGAATCGTCCCTGTCCGTTGCCGGACGGAGCATCGCTATGCGCCTGACTAAAATCAGCCTGGCCAACCCCGCCGCGATCAGCATAGTTGCGGCCGTGATCGTCATGCTCGGCCTGATTTCGATGCTCAGCATCCCTGCGCAGTTGCTGCCGCAGATCGAAAAGCCGATCGTCACGGTGATCAACGCCTGGCCGGGGGCTTCGCCCAGGGAGATCGAATCGGAGCTGACGGTGCCCGTTGAGGAAGTGTTGCAGGGTACGCCGGAGATGACCGAGATGGTCTCCTGGAGCATGCCCAATTTCGGCTTCATGCAACTGGAGTTTGCTCTCGAAACCGACATGACCCGGACGCTGATCGAGATCATCAGCCGCCTGAACCGCCTGCGTCCGCTGCCCGCCAATGCCGAGCGCCCGCAGGTGAGCCTGGGTGAATGGGGCGATGCCAACGATCAGCTCATCGAGTACTTCGTGCAGCAACTGGACGGCGCCGAGGAGAAATTGCTCGACAACAAGCGCTTCATGCGCGAGGTCATCGTTCCGGAGCTGGCCTCTCTGTACGGCGTAGCGCAGGTGGACATGTTCGACGCGAGCGGCAACAGCAGCGACCAGCTGCAGATCGTCATCGACCCTTTCAAGGCCGCCGAACTCGGCATCGATATCGCGCGCGCCGCCCAGCGCATCGGCCGCTCCGCGAATATTTCGTCAGGCGTAGTCGATGTCGGACGGCGCAGCTACACGCTGCGAATCGAAGGACGCTATGAGGTCGAAGATTTTGCGGATCTTATTCTCGAGTGGCGCGACGGCATGCCGATCAAGCTCGGCGATATCGCGAGTATCAAGTACGGTCCTCCCAAGCGCGAGGGATTCATCTATCACAACGGTCATGTCGCGGCGCGCCTGGCGATAGCCAAATCGACCGATGCGAACGTACTCGAAGCGCTCGAAGGCGTGAAGGCGCATATCGATGAACTCAACGAGACGGTCTTCAAGGAACGCGGCCTGCATGCCGACTACAGCTTCGATCCTGCGCTGTACATCAACCGCTCGATCAACCTGCTTGCCGGCAATCTCATCGCGGGCGTGATGCTCGCCATTGGCGCACTATGGTTGTTCCTGCGCCAATGGCGCGCGACGTTCATTATCGCGCTGGCAATCCCTATATCGCTGCTCGGTACATTTGCCGTCCTGTCCGTCGCCGGGCGGTCGCTGAACGTCATCTCGCTGGCGGGCCTGGCTTTTGCCACCGGCATGGTGCTCGATGCGGCAATCGTGGTGCTCGAGAACATCGTGCGCCTGCGGGAAAAGGGAGAGGCCCCGGCCGAAGCGAGCGACCTTGGCAGCAGCCAGGTGTGGGGGGCGCTGCTGGCGTCCACGGCAACCACCGTGGCGATCTTCATCCCCATCATGTTCCTGAAAGACGTCGAAGGTCAGATGTTTGCGGACCTCGCGCTGACGATCGCAATTGGCGTGTCGATATCGCTGCTCGTAGCGATCACGATACTGCCGACCACGGCGCGCTACTGGATGCGAAAACTGCCGCCGGCACCGCAGGGGTATTCCGGCTGGGATCGCCTGGCCGATACGCTGATGCGACTTACGAATTCGAAGGCCAGGCGGCTCGGCTGGGTTGGCGGCCTGATGGCGGGGTCGGTTCTGCTGACTACCGTCCTGTGGCCGGAGAGCAACTACCTGCCGCCGGTGAAGCGCGACACAGTCGATAGTTTCCTGTTTTTCCCACCGGGGACCAATGTCGACACCGCCGACCGTGAGATCGCCCAGGTTTTGAAGCGGCGCCTGGAACCGCATTTAAACGGCGCGAAGGAGCCCGCAATACGCGACTACTTCCTGTGGTCGTTTCCCGGTGGTTCGGGAGGATGGCTTGCGATCAACCCGGCAAAGGGGACCGACCTCGACGCATTTCAGAACACGGTGCAGTCCGAAATAACCTCAGGCGTTCCGGACATGTTCGGCTTCACCATGCGGCGCAGCCTTTTCGGCGGCTTCGAGGACACCAACAGCGTCGAGATGCGGCTTGCGTCCACCGACCTCGATGCGCTGAAGCCGGTTGTGGCGCAGGCGATGCAGTTGATTCCGGCGACATTGCCCGGCGCTTCGGCGCAACCGCAACCCGATCCGTTCGCCGAGGCCAACGAGCTGCGTTTCGTGCCGAACGACGTTCGCCTGGCCGAGGTGGGCTGGAACCGGGAAGACCTGATCCGGATCGTTCTGCAGATGGGCCAGGGTGTCTGGCTGGGTGAGTATTTCACGGGCCGCGAGCGAGTGGACATTTACCTGAAAACCACGCGCTTCAATACGCCCGAAGCCATGACAGCACTGCCCGTGGTCACGCCGGCCGGGGGGGTTGTGCCGCTCGGCAGTCTTGCCGAGATCGACATCGCGCCGTCGCCGGCGATGATGGTGCGCATAAACCGCGCGCGCCTTTACAGCGTTATCATCAACCCGCCCGAAGGCATGTCGCTGGAAGCACTGATCGCCGAACTGAAAACTGTAATCGAGCCGCAGCTCATGGCTGCAATGCCGCCGGACGGCGTCATTCAGTACGCGGGCAGCGTAGAAGACCTCGAGCGCGCGGTCGGCACGCTGGGAATCAACTTCCTGACTGCAGTCGGCCTTCTCGTGCTGATCATGGCGGGCCTGTTTCGCTCGCTCAAGGACGCGATCCTCGTTGTAATATCGATTCCGCTGGCCGCCGTCGGCGGCGTGCTTGCAATCACGCTGGTCAACGCGATCAAGTTCCAGCCGCTGGACCTTCTGGGCATGATCGGGTTCATCATCCTGATGGGCCTTGTCGTCAATAACGCGATCCTGCTGGTTGCCCAGACACGGGCCGCCGAGGCGAAGGGGCTGAGTCGCGTGGATGCGGTGCACGAGGCGCTGCGCTACCGGCTGCGCCCGATTTTCATGAGCACGCTGACCAGTTTGTTCGGCATGCTGCCGTTGCTGATCGTGCCCGGCGCGGGCAGCGCTATCTACCGCGGCATGGCAGCGGCTATAGTCGGCGGCATGAGCGTATCGACACTGTTCACGTTACTGTTACTGCCAAGCTTGCTGCAGTTGACGGCCGCACGCCAAAGGGCGGAGGTGGCGACGTGAAGTCTCTCCCGGGTGCACTTCTCATTGCCTGCATGCTGAGCCTCGGTACCGCGGCGCTTGCCCAGGACGAAATGGCATTTCCGGCGGCGCAGGTCGAAGTGGCGACGGCCGAGTTGCGTGACATGGCGCCGCTCGTCGAGGTTACGGGCACGGTGATCAGCCTGAACGATTCGCGCATTGCAGCGGAGATCGAAGGCGTGCTGACCTGGATGGCGAATGTCGGCGATGCCGTTGACGCCGGTGCAATCATCGCGCGTATCGATCCGCGCCTGATGCGCGTGGAATTCGTGCGCGCCCGTGCAAACGTCGCGCGGCTCGAGGCCGACCTGCGGTATCGCGAGCAGCAGTTGCAGCGCGCCGAGGAACTCGCCGCCAGTAATAACGCATCGGCCAACCTGCTGGATGAGTCTCGCGCAAATCGCGACCAGGCGATGCACCAGTTGACCGACGCCCGGGCGCAATTGGAGCGCGCCCAGGGCGATCTCGATCGCACGAAAATTCGCGCCGCGTTCGCCGGTCACGTGACGGAACGACTGGCCTCCGTAGGCGAATACGTCAGTGTCGGAGAGGACATCCTGCGCCTGGTTGACACACACCAGATAGAGGTATCGCTGCCCGCCGCAATTGCACTCACGCAGTTTGTCACGCCCGGAATGAATGTACGCGTCAGAAACGGCAGCATCGAGCGCGAGCACCTGGTTCGCGCCGTAGTACCCGTCGGCGACGCCGTGTCGCGGATGGTCGAGATCCGCCTCAGCGCCAACGATGGCGACTGGCTGGTCGGCGCGCCTGTGCAAGTAAGCCTGCCCAGCGATACGCCGGTGACGGCCGTTGCCGTGCCCCGCGATGCGCTCGTGGAGCGCGGTGGCCAGGCGTTCATCTACAAAGTGAAAGACGACGGCACTGCCGAACAGATTACGGCGAGTATTCAGTCCACCGTGGGCTTGTGGGTGGGAATCGCCGCCGGAATCGAACCCGGCGACCGCGTCATCATTCGTGGCGCCGAGCGCCTGGCGCCCGGTCAGCCGGTCAAAATCATTTCCGCGGCCGGAACGTGAATTGACTCTCCCTTTCCGGCCCGAAGTCACCGTAGAATGCGCAATCGCATCTGCTGACGGGTGAAATGCCGGAATGGGTATATTCGAGAAGCTCAAGCGTGTAGCCGACTCCCGGGGTCGCGTGGTTGCCGCCGATCTGAAACGTCTTGATGACATCAAGCCGGGCACGGCGGACAAGGCGGTCAATTACGTTCTCGACGGCCGCGACGAAACCGTCCTTGCAACGATTTCGAGCGGCGGCGGCAAGCAACTCGAAGTCGGCGAGGCCTACCTGCATCACAAGTCGCCGACGCCGGCGAGGCGCCGGTTGCTGGCTCAGCAACGACCGCTCGATCCCGAGTTCTCCCTCCGATACACCGAGGTACTGCTCGCTTCCTGTCCGAACCTCCCCGACAGCGCCGCCGGATCGGACAAGGCGAACAGCAAGGTTCGGGTATTCTTTTCCGAGGTGTTCGGTGGCATGAGAGACAGCGGTTACGGCTGGCGACCGAATGCCGTCAAGCCGGTCGAGAAGCCGCTGACACTGGCTGACGCAGTCCGCATGACCGAATTACTCGGCGGCTCGATCGAGGACCTGGTCGACGTTGCTTACAACAAACGCTCGGAGTATGGCGTCCTTGGCGGCTCGGTGTATCGCTCCGCCATTGATATGAAACCGCTGTTCGAACAGCACCCGGAAGCGTGTATCACTGCAGCACGACGCCTGAGCGCCGCGGCGCGGGCGGTCGTTGTCAAGGTTCTGCGGAATTTCGGCGTGACAGAGCAGCCTCTTTACGAGGACCTCGTCCTGGATATGGCCGGCGACAGCTCGAAAGCCGTACGGGAAGCGGCTGGCGCGGTACTGACGGCGATGCAATCGCCGGCCGTCGAGAAAAAAGCGATCGAGCGGCTGCAGAAAGGCAAGGTCGCGATGCGCGCCGGCATGGTCGAATACCTGGCGAAGATCGGCACCGACAGCGCGCTCGACGCGCTCAGGGCGCACAAGGCAAAGGAAAAAACCGCCCGGGTCGTTGCCGCCATCGATACCGCGTTGGCCGTATCGGAAGAAGCGGTGGCGGAACTGGCCGCCAATGATGATGCCAAGGGTTACCAGTCGCTGGATGGCGAGCGTGTCGACATTCCGCCGCTCGAGGCATTGCCGGCCGGCGAACCGGTAAAGTTCGGCGACGCCGATCGTGCCGAGTTGGCGCAGATCGTTGCCGATGAAAACGAACGCATCAAGGAACGCAATGCCGAAACGAAGCGCAAGGGCTACAAGTTCCAGGCACCGTTGATCAGTACGCGCTTGCCCTCTCGGATTGTCGATGCGCTCAACGCGTCCGAAGCACTGAAGTCGAACAAGAGCCAAACGGCACTCGCGTTCCTCACCTGGGGCGTGGGCAGTAAATGGGCGTCTCGCGCGCTCGCACGCATGCCGGTGACACAGGCGCTGAGGATCTCGGCTTTGCAGACGAACATGATCACGGATGCATTCTCGTCATGGTCCCGAGGGGCTTTCAGCAGCTGTGTGAAGAACTTCCTGGCAGGTCCGCATGGCGATCTTCGGCACCTGGAGCGGATCGAAATCGCCGCGGGTGCGACGGTCTGGACGGGCTGGGGCAGCAGGCGGAAAACGCGCAAAGTGCGGCGTGGCGACTTTGCCCGCAGCCTGATCGAGGATAGTTACAACTACTACGGCGATCAGATGGACGCAGTGCCGGCAGAAAAGATCTGGCCGTACGTCGCCGAGCACCTCGATATTGTCGATGAGGCATTCGGCCTGAGACCGCAAACCGGCGATCGCGTCAACAAGGTTGCCGCCATCCGGCTATTGCGGCGTCTGCCGGCAACGCCGGCGCGCTATTTCCGACCACTGCTGGACGTTGCGACCGGCGAGACCAAGGCCGGTCGGCTGGAAGCCCGCCAGATGCTGCGAACGGCACCGAACGTTGAACAACACATCGTCGCCCTGCTCGACGATTCCCGCCAGGCCGTGCGCGCCGGGGCGGCCGAGTGGATTGCGGCGCGTGACGAGCGCGACGCAATACCGGCGCTGTACAAACGACTGAAGAAGGAGAAATCGGAGCTCGCGCAGGCGGCGATGCTCACTGCGCTGAAGCGCCTCGGTGAAGACCTGAGCGAGCTGTTTTCGCCCGAGATACTGCTGGACAAGGCCGAGAAGGGACTGAAGCGGGCAAAGCTCGACAAGCTGGACTGGATGGCGCTCGAACATCTGCCCGCCGTTTACTACCGGGATGACAGCCGCGTCCCCGGAGACGTCCTCAAGTGGTGGTTGTTCCTTGCCGTGAAACTGAAGCAGCCGGGCGGCAACGCATTGTTCGAGAACTACCTGGAGCAATTGCGGCCCGATTCGGCGGAGACATTCTCGACCTGGATACTCGACAGCTGGGTCAACTACGACACCGGACGCCCGACCGAAGAGGATGGCAACGCGCACGCGAATAGAGGCGCGAAGAGCCATTGGGACATGATGAAACGGTGGTACAAGGAGTACACGCTTGAGCAGGCTTTTGCGGACATCAAGCGCAATTTCATGAGCAATTACCTGCACAGCGGCGCGGCCACCAAGGGCCTGCTCGGGCTGGCAAGCAAAGCGTCGCCCACCGTTGCGGCCGATCGTGTGCGCAGCTACCTCAAGAACCATGGTTCACGAACGTCGCAGTCCTCGGCGTTGCTCGAAATGCTGGCGGCAGCGGGCGATCCCGTTTCGCTGCAGGTCATCATCGCGGCAGCGACGCGGCTGAAACAAAAGGGCGTACAGAAGTTCGCGGGCACGCTTGTCGAAAGAGTTGCGGAAGCCAAGAACTGGTCGATGGACGAACTCGCGGATCGCACCATACCAAGCGCGGGTCTTGACGAAGACGGCGTGCTGGAACTGCCGTGCGGCCCGGATAGCAAGCCGTATCGCGCGCGAGTCAACGAATCGCTGGTTCTCGAAATCAGTAACCCAGACGGCAAAAAGGTCAAATCGCTGCCCGCCGCTCCCGATGACACGACCAAGGCGTCGAAGAAAGCGCTTTCCGAATCGCGGCGCGAACTGAAGCAGGTTGTCGCGATGCAGTCGGCGCGATTGTATGAGGCACTGTGCTCAGGGCGTCGTTGGACGCTGGAGGACTGGCTAAGCGATTTACACGGCCATCCGGTCATTCGTAAGCTGACCGAGCGAATCGTGTGGGTCGGACTCGATGCGTCTGGTGAAATGGCCGCTACGTTCCGGCCTACGGCCGAGGGCGACTATACCGACGCGCGCGATGAGGATGTGGACATTGAAGCGTTCACGGCAATTCGCATTGCCTATGGAGCAGAAATGCCGGTTGATGTCGGCGAAGAATGGGCGGCGCACCTGACGGACTATGAGATCGAAACCCTGTTCACGCAGTTTGGACGAACGATGCTGACGCTTGCCGATGACGCTGGGGACAAGGTTCGAATCGAGGATCGCAAAGGCTGGCTGACGGACACGTTTACGTTCCGCGGCGCTGCGACCAAACTCGGCTACGAACGCGGTGAGGCGATGGACGCTGGTTACTTCAATGAATACACGAAGGGCTTCATGAGTGCGGGCGTAATCGCCGTCATCGAGTTTTCCGGTAACTGTTTGCCGGAAGAGAACGTACCGGCGGCGATGATGTCGATGTCGTTCGAAAAGTACACGGCGGGACGCCGGGGCGGGACCGCCATCAAACTGGCCGACGTTCCTCCGGTGTTGTTGTCGGAGTGCTGGAACGACTATCGTGCCATGGTCGCCAAAGCGGCCTATGACGAAAAATGGGAACAAAAAATGCCATGGATGTAACAGACGTACAGCGACTACCGGCCGAGCAACGATTCGCAGACGAACTCGTGCGACTGCGCGACAACGACAAGAATGACAGGCCGAAGGGCTGGCAGCTGTCGCCGCGCGCGGTGCGGTCCTTTGTTCTCGGTGACTCGAAGCTGGACGTGTCACAAAAGTTTTTCGGCGACGATCCACTCGTCGATCGTTGTATCGTCTCGCTGATGGGGCAGCAGGGCCTGATGCTCGTTGGCGAACCCGGCACGGCAAAGTCTCTGTTGTCGGAACTCCTGTCGGCCGCGATCAGCGGCGACTCCAACCTGGTGGTGCAGGGCTCGGCCGGAATTCTCGAAGACCACCTGCGCTACGGCTGGAATTATGCGTTGCTGCTGGCCGAGGGGCCGAGCGAGCGTGCGCTGGTGGCATCGCCGGTGCTTACTGCAATGCGCGACGGCAAGGTCGCACGGCTCGAGGAGCTGACACGCTGTGCGCCGGAAGTGCAGGACGCAATGATCTCGCTGCTGTCGGAAAAGACGATCTCCATTCCGGAGCTGGGGCCGGGGCAGGAGGTTCGCGCGACGCCGGGGTTCAACGTAATCGGCACGGCGAACCTGCGCGACCGGGGCGTGCACGACATGTCAAGCGCATTGAAACGCCGCTTCAATTTCGAGACGGTGCAGCCAATCGCGGACAGGGAGTTCGAGAAAGCACTTGTTGCACGACAGGTGGCCGAGCGCATGGCCGAGCATCCCAGGGCGACGGAACTGGATGAAAAAGTCGTCGACGTGCTGGTCGCCGTATTTCGCGACCTTCGCACGGGAACAACCGAAGAGGGCGCGACGGTGGCAACGCCGAACAGCGTCATGTCGACGGCGGAAGCCGTCAACGTCGCTCACGCCGCGGCACTCGATGCTTACTATCTCGACGGCGCGAAAACGTCGACGTCACATATAGCACGGCAGATCAGGGGCGTCGTATTCAAGGACGACCCCGAAGACGCCCGGCGCTTTCGCTCCTATATCGACCAGATCGCGAAGGCGCGCATGAAACGCGACAAAGCGTGGTCCGAATTCTACAAGGCGGCCAAGAAAGATCTTGGGAGCCTCTGATTGATTAGAGGTTCCATTGATGGTTGAGGCGGCAGAATTCGAATCTGTACGCGCCGCATTGCGGCAAACCGGGCGCGACTACTACCTGGCGCCCATTCGACATCATTCACCGGCGTGTGCCTGGGCGGTCAGGGAACTGATCCGTGAGGTAAAGCCCAAGCAGGTGCTGATTGAAGCACCCGTCGATCTGGTCGGGCATATCGACATATTGCTGGATGCCGAGACGCGGCCGCCGGTCGCAATTGCCACGATCGTGGAAAAACAGAAGACCGCACGGCTCGCCGCCTACTACCCGTTCTGCACGCACTCGCCTGAATACGTGGCTCTTGTCGAAGGCCGCAAGCAGGGAGCGGAACTGGTGTTCATCGATCTGCCCGCCGCCGACAAGGCGATGAGCGCCAGGCAAACGGAGCGGCCGTCGCTGGTCGTCGACGATGAGGCTGTATTCGACCGCGGCGACTACATCGAGGGCCTGTGCCGTGAACTGGGATGTCGCGACGGATTCGAATTGTGGGATCACCTGTTCGAATCGCGGCTGGGCAATTCGGACTGGCAGTCCTTGCTCGCGGACATTGGCGCCTACTGTGCAGCGCTGCGTCATGCAACGGCGCCCGAGATCATCGAGAGTAGCGGCGATGCGGCGCGCGAGGCGCACATGCAGGCTGTAATTGCTGAAGCGCTCGAGGCGGACGGTCCGGTCGTCGTCGTTGCCGGCGGCTTCCATATTCCAGCGCTGGTCGATGCGGGCACGGGCAAGCCGGCAAAACGTCCCCGCGGCGAAAAGGCGGTTACCAACGCCTACCTGATCCGATACGGTTTCGGAGCGCTCGATGCGCTCAACGGTTACGGCGCCGGACTGCCGCAGCCGGGCTACTACGACTACTTGTGGCATCGTGCGAACGCCGCCGACGGTGAACCGCCCTGGCGGGAGACGGCACTCGACCTGGTGTCCGAATTCGCCGCGAAACTACGTGCACTGGGGCACCCGGTCAGCGTTCCCGCCCAGGTCGAGATCCTGCGCGCCGCCGAGGGACTGGCCGCAATGCGCGGCCGCCGGGGCGCAGGCCGCCATGACCTCATCGACGCGGTGCGCACGGCGCTGGTAAAGGGTGAAGTCGGTGCTCGCGAAATCTGGACCGAACGGCTGCTCGAATTTCTGCGCGGGACGGCGATCGGGGACGTGCCGGCGTCGGCCGGGTCTCCACCGATCGTCGAAGACGCACGCCTGCGAGCCCGGGCGCTGAGAATCGATGTCAGTGACGGTTCGCGTCGCCGCCGCCGCCTGGATATCCGGCGCAAGCCGTCTCACCTCGAGGCGTCGCGCTATTTTCGCGCGATGACGCTGCTCGATACGCGCTTCGCCGAGCTCGAAACCGGACCGGATTTCCTCAACAACGTGAACACGAGCCGCCTGTTCGAGGAGTGGTCCTTCGCCTGGTCGCCGTTGGCGGAAGGGCGCCTGATCGAACTTGCCGTGCACGGTGACAATCTTCCCGACGCCTGTCTGCACCTGCTCGAATCCCGTCGCGCCGAATTGCATGATGCGGGGCGCGGTCGCGACATCGTTGCGATTTCGGGCTTGCTCGTCGAAGGGATCCTGGCAGGGCTCGGAATACGCCTGGTGCCGTTTCTCGATTCGCTCGCCGAAGACATCCAGGCGAACGCAGACTTCGAGCTTGTGGCACGCACGCTGCGGCGTATTCACTATATTGCTGAGGCGGGCGGTCCGTTGCGTATTCCGGACGAACTCGAACTGGTTTCGCTGCAGCAAACGGCGTACGGCCGGCTCATTTATCTCTGCGACGATTTACCCGGCACGCCCGAAGAGCAGGAACAAGGACGCATGGAAGCGCTGCGGCTCATGGTCGAACTCCTGCGCGATCCGTCGTCCGACATATTCGACAGCAGCCTTTTCAACGAGGCAATCAATCGGGTCGCGGACGCCAATCCGCCACCGCAGTTGCTTGGCGCTGTGCTGGCGATATGCGTGCAGGCGGGTCGACGCGATGTGGCGGAAATCTGCGGCGCGATCGCCGGGGGTTTCGCCGGGACCGTTGACGAGCAAGAGGACCGCATAGGCGTCCTGCGCGGTATGTTGTTCACGGCGCCGGAGTTGCTGTGGCGCAGCGAGACGGTGCTGCAAGTCGTGGACACCCTGCTCACGGGAATGAGCGAGGACGAGTTTCTCGAACTCCTGCCGCATATCCGTCTCGCATTCACGTCATTGAACCCGCGCGACGCCGACAAGCTTGCCGGCCTGCTTGCGGCAATTCACGGAGGACGGGTTACCGACTTTAGCAGCCGCAGTCACCAGCTGACCGACGCCGACCTGCAACGTGGAATAGAAATTGAAAAATCACTGCGCGAGTCGCTGAAAGCGGATGCACTGGAGACATGGCTGGAGGCGAAAGCGTGAGTGAGCTTGCGCAACGCCGCTGGCGGCTGGCGCTCGGGCGCTATGCAAGCGACCAGCTCGGTGGCTTGCAGGGGCGCGATGGCGAACTGGATCGCACTTTGGACTACCTCTACTCACGCGAGTACACACGGCGCGGCGTGCAGTCACGGCGCGGACCGGGAAGCCTGGACCCGACACAGATGAACGCGGTCAAGTGGTTGGGCAAAGCGCGCGGCCTGTTTCCCGACTCGGTGTTCGAAACCCTGCAGCAACACGCGCTGGATCGCTACGGTATTACCGATCTTTTGAACGACCCTAAAGCGCTGGAATCGCTGGAACCCAACCAGGACATGCTCAAGGTCCTGCTCGGGTTTCACGGCCGCGCGCAACCGGAAGTCAAACAAAAGCTGCGCGAGATTGCGGACAAGGTCATCCGGGAAATTGTCGAGCGCCTGCGTGCC
>CALZMQ010000053.1 GCA_945788625.1 uncultured Woeseiaceae bacterium | reverse complement strand
GCACCGATGATGGACTGGACGGACCGGCACTGCCGCTATTTCATGCGGCTGCTGAGCCCGTCCGCGTTGCTGTATACCGAGATGGTCACTGCGGCCGCGGTTCATCACGGTGATGCGGCGCGCTTGCTGCGTTACAACGACGCGGAGCATCCCATTGCGCTGCAACTCGGCGGCAGCAACCCCGAGTGGATGGCGAGCGCTACCCGTAGCGCATCGGCTTTTGCCTACGACGAAGTGAATATCAATGTTGGTTGTCCGAGTGACAGGGTACAAAGCGGCCAGTTCGGCGCATGTCTCATGGCGCAGCCGCAAACGGTAGCGGAGTGTTTTGCTGCAATGCAGGCGGAAACCGACATACCGGTCACCGTCAAGACCCGCATCGGAATCGACGACAATGACAGCGAAGACTTTCTATTGAGATTCGTCGACACAGTCGCCGGCGCCGGTTGCCGGAAATTCGTCGTGCACGCACGCATTGCAATTCTCGAGGGCCTGAGCCCGAAAGAGAATCGCACGATTCCGCCATTGAACTACGAGCGTGTTTACCGACTGAAACGCCGCTACCCTGAGCTGGAGATCGTCATCAACGGCGGCATCTCCGACCTTTCGCAAGTCGACGACGTACTGCAATACGTCGACGGTGCGATGATCGGGCGGCAGGCTTATCATCAACCGTATTTCCTGGCCGAACTCGAGCGCCATTTCAATCCGCAATGGCGTGTGCCGGAGCGTCATGAGATCGTGACGATGATGCTGCCGTACATCGAGTCCGTACTAGCGGACGGCGAGCCGCTGAACCGCATTACGCGGCATATGCTGGGCCTGTTCGCCGGCCGTCCGGGTGCCAGGGCGTGGCGCCGCTACATCAGCGAAAACGCACACCGCAAAGGCGCGGGGACAGAAGTGCTCGTGAACGCTCTCAGCGCAATGCCCGCCGCCGCCTGACGGCGCGAACCGTCAAAGTTCTCGTAACGCCTGCGCAACCGGCAGGCGCGCGGCGCGAATGGCAGGGAACAGTCCGCCGAACACGCCGATGACGAGCGCGGCTTTGATGCCGTCGACCAGCAAATCGCCCGTCACGGCGAAGTCGAAAACGACCTGGCTGAAACTGGCGCCGTTCAGCGTCGATACCTGGAATCCGTTGAATGCGAGATACGCAGCGGCGCCGCCGATGATTCCTCCGATCAGGGCCAGCAGCGTGGACTCGACGATTGTGGATATCAGTATCGGTATCGGACCGAATCCCAGTGCCCGCAAGGTCGCGATTTCCTTGCCACGCACCGAGACCGACGAATACATAGAATTCAAGGCACCGAAGACGGCGCCTATGGCCATGAGTATCGTCAGCGGATAGCCAATGAGTTTGATGAACTGACTCAACGGTGCGGCTTGTCCGGAGTAATACTCTTTCTCCGATAACACATCCGGGTCGATTCGCGGGTCTTCTTCCAACGCCGCTTCGAGTTCCGCGAGGCTGTCTTCGCTTTGCAGCTTCACGCGCACCGATTGATAGGACGTACCGCGCCGGTACGCGCCTTGTAGAACGCGCACGTCTGTCCAGAGTTCGGATTCGGAGACGCTGCCGCCCGCGGAAAAAGTACCGACGACCTGCCAATCGGTTTGCCCGAACCTGATCGTTGCGCCCGTGTCGAGCCCGGCGAATTCCTGTTGTGCGGAGCGGCCGACGATGAGTTCGTTCTTGCCGGTCTCGAACATGCGACCGTCTATCAGCTCTACGTTCTTGCGCACCTCGAATGCGCCCGACTGGATGCCGCGAAACGGCACATTGGCGTCGGTGCCGCTGGATTTTTTCTTGACGTCGACCACGACGTACAGCTCGGCGGACATGACAGCCGCGTCGCCGTCCTTCAGGACGCCGGGAGCGTCGCCGACAATCAGGGTCTGCTCATTGGAAAGGCCGCTGGTAAGCTCGGACGTCGAACCACTGCGCATGACGATAGCGGTGTCCGTCGAGCCGGCCGAGATCATGGTGCGCTCGAAACCCTTCGCCATGGACAGGACCGCGGCGAACACCAGGACGACGGCCGCGACACCGACGACTGCAACGACAGACGACCCGACCCTTTGCGGCAGGTTGCGAAGATTGAGCCAGGTGACGGCGATTACCTGTTGTATACGATGCATCTCTTGCTCCCTTGCGCGGCCTACGCTCGCGCGAGCGCGTCAATGATCGACAGGCGCATTGCCTTGACCGCCGGAAAGATGCCGGCGAGTATCCCTGCACCAATCATCATTGCGATAGCCATCACGATAGCGCCCGGCGACAGGAATATGCCAGGCAGAAACGCAGCCATTTGCTTCGCAATCCCCTGCACGATCAGCCATCCGAGGCCCAGGCCAACCAGGCCTCCCATCAGCATGATCAGGATGGACTCCGACAATACAATCACCAGTACCGAACGGTCGCCAAAACCGAGTGTCTTGAGGACGGCGAGTTCCGATATGCGCTCGCGAACCGATTGCGACATCGTGTTGCCCGACACGAGCAACAAGGTGAAGAACACGGCGCCGAGAATCAGCGTGACAATGAGTGCAATGTTGCCGAATTGCTTGGTGAAAGACTGTGCGAACGCTGCCTCTGTGCTTGTCTCCGTCTCGTTCGGCGAATTTGCGAACTGCATGTCGATGGCGTTAGCTACCTGGATCGGGTCCGCGCCGTTGGCCACACGCAATATGTACCAGCCGACCGTTCCCTTCGCGAACGCGCGTGCCTCCTCGAAATAGTCGTGCTGGAACAGCATGAGCGCGGTGCTGCCGCGCGGATCGTCCGTCGAGAATATCCCCTCGAGATCGAACTCCCAGGTGCGGCCGCCATCGGCCTTGGTCCAGATGGTGGCCTGAATCGGAATGCGGTCGCCCACTTTCCACCCGAATTGCGCCGCGATTTCCTGCCCGACCACCGCGCCTGTCCGGTTGCGCTTGAACGCCTCCAGTTGCTCCTCGGGAATCTTGAATTCGGGGTACATGTCGAAATAGGCCTGCGGTTGCACCGGAAATTGCCCGAATTGATTGCGCGGTTCCTGGTAGTAGCCGCCGAACCAGGTCGCGTGCGTCGCTGAGGCAACGCCATCGGTGCTGGCGATCCTGTTCAGGTAGCTTATCGGAAGCATATTGATCAGGGAGATCTTGTCGATGATGATGAGTCTCTCGGCATCGGCCACGTCGACACCGCCGCGGAACGCGAAGCCGAGCGCGGACAAGAGGGAGAACAGCAGGAACGCCACGAATACCGAGAGTATCGTAAGTGACGTGCGGATTTTTTTGCGCCAGGCATTTTTCCAGATAAGGCGAAAATACTTCATGCTGCCTCCTTCGCCTCGAGCGTCCCCTTGTCGCAATGCAAGGTTCGATTCGCGTAGTCGGCCGCCTGAGCGTCGTGCGTTACCATGACGATGGTCTTGCCGTGCTCGCGATTGAGGACCTGCAACAGCCGCAGGATTTCGTCCGCGGTCTCGCGGTCGAGATCACCCGTGGGCTCATCGCAAAGCAGCAGCGACGGATCGGACACGATCGCGCGCGCGATCGCGACGCGCTGCTCCTGTCCGCCGGACAGTTCCCGCGGGTAGTGTTTCGCACGATCGGAAAGACCGACGATGTCGAGGGCTATCGACGCGCGCTTCGCGCGCTCCTTAGCGTTGAAACTGGTCAACAGCAGCGGCAGTTCGACATTCCTGTGCGCCGTCAGCACGGGCAGCAGGTTGTAGAACTGGAATATGAATCCGACATGCGTCGAGCGCCAATGCGACAGCTGGCTGTTCGACATCGACGACAATTCGGCATCGCCAACCGTAACCGTGCCGGCCGTCGGTTTGTCCAGGCCGCCGAGAAGATTCAGCAGCGTCGTCTTGCCGGAACCGGATGGACCCATGATGGCAATAAAATCGCCCCCTGGAATCTCGAGATCGAGTTGGTGCAGCACCTCGACTCTTTCCTTGCCCTTCTGGTAGATACGGCTAACTCCATCCAGTCGCGCCAGAACGTCCGTCATTCTCTGCTCCTTTTAATCCGTCTTGATCGATTGTCTTGAAACCAGCGGTGATTCGGTCGAGCGAACGATCGTGTCGCCAGGGCTGAGGCCGCTCAAGACCAGGACCTGCCCCCGGTCTTTCTGTCCCCCGACCTGCACGGCGCGTCGTTCGACAAAACCATCACGCACCAGCCAGACGAAGTCGCCGCCCGAATCCGAACGCAGGGCCTCTCCCGCAATCATCACGCCCACGACATCTTCCGACACGTCCGCGGGGATCTCGGCACCGAGAAAGGCGACCTTGACGCCCATATCACGCAATATTCTTTCATCGCGCTCGAGAAAGCCAATACGCACTTTGACCGTCGCCTTCTGCCGGTCCGCCGTCGGCACGATGGCGATGACCTCGGCGGGAATGCGCCAGTTCGAATAGGCATCGAGCGTCGCGGACACCGGTTGGCCGGCCCTGACCCGCTGAATGTAGGCCTCGTTCACGTCGACCTCGATCTCGAGCGAGTCCGTGTCGATGATCGTGCAGATTCCGGTGCGCGTAAAGCCGCCGCCGGCCGATATCGGCGAGATCATCTCGCCGGGCTGCGCGTTCTTGGACACGACCATGCCGGCAAACGGCGCCTTGATCGTCATGTTCGACAATGAGTCCCGGGAAAGCTCGACGTTCCTCTCCGCGACCTTGACGTTCTCGCGACCCGTCTGCAATCGGGCGGCGTGCTGATCGAACGTGGCTTCCGCCGTATCGACGCTCGACTGGCTGGTGAGATTGCGCTGCAGCAGATCGCGCAGCCGGTCGCGTTCCAGCCGGGCGATTCGCAGCTGCGCATCGACCTCGTCCAGCGCGGCTCGCGAAGACTCTGCCTGCGCGAGGGCGAGCGACAGTTGCGCCTGTTGCGTCGTATCGTCGAGCCTGGCGACCACCTGGTCTTTTTCGACGCGCATGCCTTCCTCGACAAAGACTTCGACTACCTTGCCGGTCACTTTCGACGACACGGTCGCCTGGCGCCGGGCGACGACGTATCCGGAGGCATCCAGCACGCTACTTGCCGCGGCCGCGTTCGGTGGCTTGCGCGCGATATCGGTCTCGACGAGGACAGTCGCCGATCCGGGGCTGAAAAACGCCCACCAGGCTACAGCCGCTCCGAACAGGGCGAGTGCGATGCCGGGCAGCAACCAGTTGCGCCGCGCCGGGACGGGAGCGGTACGGTCGATCTTGAGCTGGCTGATTCTCTCTGACGGGTCCGCCATTCCTTGTTCCTGTTTTTTCCCTGACGTTCAGCGGTTTGGCGATCGTAGCAAACTTCGTTGCGTCCTTTTGCAACGCTGCAATGGGCTGCCTCTCGCACGCGGGCAGCGAGTCTGCCGTTCGATTGCGGCACCGTGACTCAATAGCAATTTCCAAGGCCAGTATTTTCAATGACTTATTAGCGAAGCCTGCAGTACTTCGATAGCAGGTTGACGGCGCGTGCCGATTGGATCATGCTAATGCAAGACGTTGATCTGTCATGCGAAAAACGCGCCGGTTCGAGAGGCCGGCCGTTCGCAATAAAACTAACTATAAATTTAAGCGTCAGGTGAAATACTTTGTCAGCAATTGATGTAGATCAGCTAGCGGCAGCGATCTCTGACGAGATGCCGTCCGGCGAAAATCTCGAATACGAGCCCGAATTCGGCGAGTTGGAACGTGCGGCACAAGGCACGGACGAACACGTCATGGGCGACGAGGTGGTTGAAGCCCAGGAACCGGACTGGGGCGTCGTGATGGAGCAGGCCCAGGCGCTGATGGCTCGCACGAAAGACCTGCGAGTACTGATCAACCTGACGCGCGCAGCTGTCAATCTGAATGGGCCGGCGGGCTTGCGCGACGGTGTAAGCCTGATGCGGACGCTGCTCGAGCAGCAATGGGACTCGATCCACCCGCAACTCGACGAAGAAGACGACAACGACCCGACGTTTCGCGTCAACAGCATGATGCCAATGGCGGATCGCGAAGGCATTCTCCGCGACATCCTCAACATGACGCTGGTCAGTTCGAAGGCCGTAGGGCGCTTCAATCTGCGTGATGTGCGTGTGGCGAACGGTGAATTGCAGCCCCTCACGGACCAGGAAAACGTTCCGGACACGGCGCTGATCAATGCGGCGTTCCTGGATTGCGATCTGGACGATTTGCAGGCGGATGCAGCGGCAATCGACGAGGTCCTTGCGCAAATCGGCAAAGTCGAGGCGATTTTCGCCGAGAACGTGGGCGCAGCCAATTCGCCCGATGTCGATGGATTCGTCACGATAATCAAGGACTTGCGCAAGGTCTACAACGAAAACCTGGTGGCTCGTGGCATCGGCGTGGAACTCGCCGAAGAAGGCCAGGCCGCCGGCGGCGCTGCGCCTGCTGCCATATCGGGCGAGGTCAACAGCCGCGAAGATGCGGTCCGGATGATCGACAAGATCTGCCGCTACTACGAGCGCTGCGAGCCGTCCAGCCCGGTCCCGATGTTGTTGCAGCGTGCCAAACGCCTGGTTTCGAAAGACTTTTTGGAGATCATGCGGGACCTCACGCCGGATGCCGTGGCACAGGCCGAACAACTGGGCGGCGTGCAGTCGCAAGACGACGGCTATTGAAACGGGGACCCGGGCAACGCTTGAAAAGACATTCAGACAGAAAAATGACAGTTCCAACTTTGTGCAGGTAAGACAGTATTTCCTAAAAGGGGAGTTTTCGTGGCCAAGAAAAGCAGTCAGAAATTCATAGCCCGCAACAGGGCGCCAAGAGTTCAGATCGAATACGATGTCGAAGTTTACGGCGCGGAAAAGAAAGTACAGATTCCCTTCGTCATGGGTGTCATGGCGGACCTCGCGGGCAAGCCGGAAGACGAGCAACCGTCGGTAGACGACAGAAAACTGCTCGAGATCGACGTCGACAACTTCGACAGCCGCCTAAAAGCACAGAAACCGCGCGTCGCGTTCGCCGTGCCGAACACGCTGACCGGCGAAGGCAACCTCAGCGTCGATATTACCTTCGAAAGCATGGACGATTTCTCTCCCGCTGCCGTGGCGAGGAAGGTCGGCGCGCTTAACAAGTTGCTGCAGGCTCGGTCCCAGCTGTCCAACCTGATCACCTACATGGACGGCAAGGCCGGGGCGGAAGACCTCATCGCCAAAGCGTTGAACGATCCGGCGATATTACAGTCGCTCGCTTCAGCACCGAATGCTGATGCTGAATCAGAAACAGAGAGTGAGGAGTAATTTTATGGCTGAGGCTAAAACAGACAAAGCGGAAGCGCAGGCGGAAGTCGCCACAGAAGACGATTTTGCTGCACTTTTACAGAAGGAATTCAAACCCAAATCCGATCGGGCGAAAGAAGAAGTTCAATCGGCGGTTGCGACACTTGCCGAGCAGGTCTTGCAGGGTGAGGTTTTGCTGGGTGACGACGTGGTCGGCACGATTTCCGCCATCATCGCGGAAATCGACCTGAAACTCTCCGAGCAGGTCAATGCCATCATGCATCACGAGGATTTCGGACAGCTGGAGGGCGCCTGGCGCGGCCTGCATCACCTCGTGAACTCGTCAGAAACGGACGAAATGCTCAAGATCCGCGTCATGAACATCTCGAAGAAGGAGCTGGGCAAGACCCTGAAGAAGTACAAGGGAACGGCCTGGGACCAGAGCCCGTTGTTCAAGAAGGTCTACGAGGAAGAATACGGCCAGCTTGGCGGCGAACCCTACGGTTGCCTGGTGGGCGATTACCACTTCGACCACAGCCCGCCGGACGTCGAGATACTGGGCGGCATGGCGCAGATCGCCGGCGCGGCTCACGCGCCTTTCATAACGGGTGCCGAATCCGGCCTGATGGGCATGGATTCCTGGCAGGAACTGTCGAATCCACGTGACCTGGCGAAAATATTTTCGACGCCCGAGTATGCGGCCTGGCGATCGCTGCGGGATTCCGAGGACTCCAAGTATCTCGGTCTGGCCATGCCGAGGTTCCTTGCACGCCAGCCCTACGGCGCCAAAACGGATCCCGTCGAAGAGTTCGATTTCGAGGAAGATACCGACGGTTCGGATTCCAGCAAATACGTCTGGGCCAATTCGGCGTACGCGATGGCGACCAACATCAACCAGTCCTTCAAGGAATACGGCTGGTGCTCGCGAATTCGTGGTGTAGAGTCTGGCGGTACGGTCGATGGCCTGCCGGTGCACACATTCCCGTCGGATGACGGCGGTGTCGATATGAAGTGTCCGACCGAAATCGCGATCAGCGACCGGCGCGAGGCTGAATTGGCCGCGAGTGGCCTGATGCCGCTGATTCACAGGAAAAACACGGACCTCGCCGCCTTCATCGGCGCGCAGTCGCTGCACAAACCCGCGGAGTACGATGACCCGGACGCAAGTTCGAATGCGGCCCTGGCGGCACGCTTGCCGTACCTGTTCGCGAGTTGTCGATTCGCTCATTACCTGAAGTGCATCGTCCGCGACAAGCTGGGTTCCTTCTCCGACCGCAACCAGATGCAGAAGTGGCTGCAGGAATGGGTATTGCAGTACGTTGATGGCGACCCGGAGAATTCCAGCGAAGCAGAGAAGGCGCGCAAGCCCCTGTCCGCCGCTGAAGTCGTCGTTGAAGAAGTTGAGGGCAATCCTGGTTATTACACCTCGAAGTTCTTCCTCAGGCCGCATTATCAGTTGGAGGGGCTTACGGTTTCACTCAGGCTCGTGTCCAAGCTGCCGTCGGAAAAAGCAGCGTAACAGGCTGACAGTATGTGCAGCTGAATTTGGTAGTTAATCGTCACAGTGGAGATAAATCATGGCAGTAGACCAATTTATGGTGATTGAAAACGTCAAAGGCGAAACGACGGACAAAGTTTATAAGGACAAGAACGGCATCGACATCCTGGCGTGGAGCTGGGGTATGTCGCAATCCGGTTCATTCCATCATGGAAGTGGTGGCGGCGCCGGCAAGGCGAGTTTCCAGGATATCTCGATTACGAAATACGTGGATTCGTCCAGCCCGAACCTGATGCTCTTCTGCGCCAACGGCAAGCACTATCCGAGCGCCGAGCTGATTATCAGGAAAGCAGGCGAAGGCGCCCAGGAATACCTGAAGATCAAGTTCATCGATGTGCTGGTTACGTCCGTTAGCACGGGCGGTTCCGGCGGCGATGACCGGTTGACGGAGAACGTATCCCTGAACTTCGCCAAGGTCGAGTACAACTACCGCAAGCAGAAGCAGGATGGAACGCTCGATACCGCGATTCCGTTCAAGTGGGACATTGCGGGCAACGCCAAGATCTAGCTTGCGGGCGATTTGATCGCAACAAAAGGCCACTGCCATACAGCCGGATCGGCACTCCCGTCACGGGAGTGCCGCTGATCCGGCTAGCTTATGGTGTCTAGGCACAACGAATCTGCCCGGGGAAAGGCATGCAGGGACAGGACCATTTAAAGAGGGGCGATCTGGATGCGGCGCTTGCCGCCGTAAAGGACGCGGTCAGAGACAATCCCGCGGATGCCAAGCAACGCACGTTTCTGTTTCAGTTGTTCTCGGTTGCCGGGGACTGGGAACGCGCGTTGAATCAACTCAACCTTGCCGGCGACATGGATACGCAGGCGCTGCCGATGGTGCAGACCTATCGTGAGGCACTCGCATGTGAGGCGCTTCGCGAACAGGTTTTCGCCGGCGAGCGGTCGCCGCTGATCTTCGGCGACCCCGAGCGATGGATCGCTCTCGCGCTGGAGGCACAGAAACTGATTGCCGCAGGCAAGTTCGACCAGGCTGGCGAGCTGCGCGACCAGGCCTACGACGACGTCCCGATCGTACCCGGAACCGTCAATGGCGAGGCCTTCGAATGGCTGGCCGACGCGGACACGCGGATCGGCCCGTTTCTCGAGGCCGTGGTGAGCGGCAAGTACTACTGGATACCGCTGCACCGCATTGCGTCCGTGGTCATCGAACCGCCTGAGGACCTGCGCGACCTGGTCTGGATACCGGCACAGTTTTCCTGGGCCAACGGCGGGCAGGCGATCGGATTGATACCGGTGCGCTATCCGGATACGCACCTTAGCGAAAACAACGCATTGAAGCTGGCGAGATTGACGGAATGGTCGGAACACCCGGCCAATACTTTCTGCGGCGCTGGCCAGCGAATGCTCGCTACCGACCAGGCCGAGTATTCGATACTTGAAATTCGAGAACTCAAGTTCGAGGTGGATCCGGCGCCAGAGAACGCGGAATAAAGCGCCGTGGCAGAATTAAGCCTCGAGGAGCGATTGCAGCCGTCGCTGCTGGACCGCTTGACCGACAACGAACCCGATACCAAGGTCGAATCGCGTGCACAGCGCGTGCTTTCGTTGAGCCGGTTGAAGCGATGCGTGCTGAGAGACCTTGCGTGGCTCCTCAATACCGGCAATCTCGCCATCGTGGACGAACTGTCGGAGTATCCGCAGGTCGAGAATTCGGTCCTGAACTACGGCGTTCCCGACATGGCCGGGACGACGGTCTCCGCCACCGACATCCCCGTACTGCAACGCGAAATTCGCGACGCAATCCTGGCGTTCGAGCCGCGCATCCTCGCCAACTCCCTGCAGGTGAGCATCAACGTCAACAAACGGAATATGGATCGCAAGACGATGTCTTTCATCATCGAGGGGCAGCTCTGGGCGCAACCATTGCCGATCAGCCTGTTTCTGAGCACGGACCTCGACCTGGAGACGGGTGAGGCCACCGTCAACGAGAGCAGCGGTTGAGGTAGCCTGACGTGGATCCGCGCCTACTGAGGTACTACAACCAGGAACTCCATCACGTTCGCGAGATGGGCGGCGAGTTCGCGAAGGAATTTCCCAAGATCGCCGGACGCCTCGGGATGGACGGCATCGATTGCGCCGATCCGTACGTCGAACGGCTGCTGGAAGGTTTTGCGTTCATGGCGGCGCGGGTCCAGTTGAAGATCGACGCGGAGTTCCCGAAATTCACGCAACACCTGTTCGAACTGGTGTACCCCCATTACCTGACGCCGACGCCGTCGATGGCCGTTGTGCAGATGCAGCCGGACCTCACCGAGGGTGGACTCGCGTCCGGATTCCGCGTGGCGCGCGGCTCGGCATTGCAGAGCACACTGGGCAAAGGCGAGCAGACAACCTGCACGTACACGACGGCTCACGACCTCGACCTGTGGCCGCTGGAATTGAAAGAGGCCAAGTACTTTACCGGCGCAAGCGCGCTCGCGAATATCGGACTCACGCAGCTACAGGGCGTGAAAGCAGGCATTCGTTTTCGCTTCCACACGACCGCAGGCGTGGCGTTCGACGAACTGCCGCTCGATCGCTTGCCGCTGTTCCTGCGCGGCAGCGACGAGTTGCCGAACAAAGTCTACGAGCAAATGCTCGCGAACTGCACAGGCGTCGCGATCCGACCGCTGGGTGGTAAGGATCCCTGGGTCGAACGTCTCGACAAGTCGAGCGTCCGGCGGCTCGGTTTCGCCAACGGCGAGGCACTGCTGCCGACGACACGACGGTCCTTCCAGGGATACCGGCTGTTGCAGGAGTATTTCTCGTTTCCGGAGCGTTTCCTGTTTGTCGAAATGACGGATCTGCAGAAAGGCATTCGCCGCTGTCCGGGAACCGAACTCGAAATCATCGTCTTGCTCGATCGCGTCGTCAGCGGCCTGGACAACACCGTCGACGCGGCCACGTTCGCCTTGCACTGCACGCCGATCATTAACCTGTTCAACAAGCGGGCAGACCGCATCCACATCGATCGTGGCGCCCCGGCCTTGCACGTCTTGCCGGACCGCACGCGGCAGCGAAAAGTCGGCTCGAGAGCCAGCTACGTCGGCAGCGAGGTCTACCTGTCCCTCGTGGACGCGAGGCAGGCGCCGTACTCCGCGAATCTGAAACAGCTTGCGGTCCATACTCAATGTACCAACAGGGACCTCGCGTTGCAGGTGTTGCTCGGCAAGGGCAACACCGATTTCACGTTGGAAACGGGCGCACCGGTTGATGCAATTCGCTGCGTTGCCGGTCCCACGCGGCCGAGACCGTCATTGGCGCACGGGGATGCTTCCTGGCGCCTGATCAGTCACCTTTCACTCAACTACATGTCGATAGTCGACAGCGACGACGGTGAAGGCGCCGCGGCGTTACGCGAATTGCTGTCTTTGTATATCGACAGTGCAGATGCGACGTCGCAGCGGCAAATCGAAGGCGTGAAGTCAGTATCGTCAACACCGATTACGCGACGGCTGCCGACCAGCGGTCCGATATCGTTCGGTCGAGGACTGCAGATAGAACTCAATTGTGAGGACGCGGCATTCGAGGGAACAGGCGTATACCTGCTCGGCTCGGTGCTTGAAGAATTCTTTTCCCGGTATGTTTCGATGAATTCGTTTACGGAGACCGTATTACGAACGGACGATCGTGGTGAGGTAGCCAAATGGCCAGCGCGAATAGGGCGTCGTCCGAGACTGTAGCGCTGCTGCAGGCTCTGGAGGAAACTCCCTACAAGTACAATTTCTTCCAGGCGTTGCGGCTGATCGAGGCTGCCAACCCCGGTATGGACCCCTTGGGCGAATCGGTGCGGCCGTCGCGGGAGGCCGTGCGTCTCGGGCAAGAGCCGTCGATGGCCTTTGCGCCGTCAATGCTGGCTGAGTTCAGGGCCGGAGGAAAAGACCGCCCTGACTACCTTGCGGGATTCTTTTTCGGCATGTTCGGCCCGAACGGCCCGTTGCCGCTGCATCTCACCGAGTATGCCCGCGATCGGGAACGGATGGCACACGATGCGACATTTCGTGCGTTCGCGGATATTTTCCATCATCGGATGATGTCGCTGTTCTACCGGGCCTGGGCAGACGCACAGCCCACCGTGCAAATGGACCGGCCGGAGTCGGACCAGTTTTCGAAATACGTGGGCGCCGTGATCGGGATTGGCCAGGCCGCGTTGAGAAATCGCGATGCATTTCCGGATCACGGCAAGCTCTACATGGCAGGTCGACTGGCGTCGCAAACCAGACCCGCAGTCGGCTTACAGGCACTGCTGGAGGAACTGTTCATGGTGCCGATGCAGGTAGAGCAATACGTCGGCGAGTGGATGGAATTGCCTCACGAATCGCGCTTCCTGCTCGGGTTCTCGCCGGAGACGGGTTCGCTGGGGATAACGACGACCGTCGGGGAGCGCGTGTGGGGCGGCCAGCATAAATTCAGGGTCGTTTGCGGCCCCCTCAAGGAACACGACTTCGAGCGATTCCTGCCGGGCGGCGACGCGCTGACCAAGCTGGTCGCGACTGTGAGAAACTACACGGGCGACGAACTCGATTGGGAATTACGATTACTCGTCGCCGCCAGGGATTTGCCGAGCGTACAACTCGGAGAAGCAGGCCAACTTGGCTGGACCAGCTGGTTAGGCGGAAGGCCGGCAGACTCAATCGCGGATGATGTGGTACTGCATCCGCTGGACCTGATCGACCGCACTGACCCTGTCTCGACAGAGGCGGCATAACCGGTCAGCAGAAAAGAATAATTAAGGAGATTGGTAATGGCAGAAATCAGCCGCGCAGCACTATTCGGAAAACTCAACCAGGTGGGCTACCGGGGCATCGAGGCCGCCACGGTGTTCTGCAAAACGCAGGGCAACCCGAACGTGGAACTGGTGCATTGGATTCACCAGATATTGCAGCTGCAGGACTCGGACCTGCACAGAATCATCCGACAGTTCAACGTTGAACCATCGCGGCTCGCGGCGGACATCACCGACGCGCTCGAGAGATTGCCACGCGGGTCGACAACTATCTCGGACCTGTCGGCCGACGTCGAAGAGGCCGTTGAACGTGGTTGGGTCGTGGCGACGCTCATGTTCGGCGAGGCGCAGGTTCGCACCGGCTACCTGGTCGCCGGCATCATGCAAACACGCGGTCTTCGGAACAAGTTGAATCACATCTCGAAGGAATTCGGCAAAGTCACGTTCGAAAAACTGACGGACAAATTCGACGAGATCGTCGGCGAGTCGCCGGAAAATGCCATGCACGCGAAGGACGGTTTCAATGTCGGTGGCGGTGCCGTTCCGGGTGCCGCCAGCGGTGCGATGGCGCCGGCGCAAATGGGTAAACAGGAAGCGCTCGCGCAGTTCACCGTCGACCTCACCGAGAGGGCGAGAAGCGGCGAGATAGATCCCATTGTCGGGCGTGACGAGGAGATTCGCCAGATGGTGGATATCCTGATGCGCCGACGGCAAAACAACCCGATGTTGACGGGTGAGGCCGGCGTCGGCAAGACGGCGGTCGTCGAGGGTTTCGCGCATCGGCTGGCGAAAGGCGACGTTCCGCCGCCGCTGCAAAACGTATCCCTGCGGGCGCTCGATGTCGGACTGTTGCAAGCCGGCGCCAGCATGAAAGGCGAATTCGAGAACCGCCTCAAGCAGGTTATCGAAGAGGTCCAGTCGTCGGAGAAGCCGATCATCATGTTCATCGACGAGGCTCACACGCTGGTTGGCGCGGGCGGTGCGGCAGGCACCGGGGACGCCGCCAATCTGCTCAAACCCGCGCTGGCACGAGGCACCTTACGGACGGTCGCTGCAACGACCTGGGCCGAGTACAAGAAGCACATTGAAAAAGACCCCGCCCTGACGCGCCGCTTCCAGGTGGTACAGGTCGAAGAGCCGAGCGAGGAACGCGCGATCCTCATGATGCGTGCGATGGCGACGGTCATGGAACAACATCACCGTGTTCAGTTGCTCGACGAGGCCCTGGAAGCTGCGGTACGCCTGTCGCACCGGTACATACCTGCACGCCAGTTGCCGGACAAGTCGGTCAGCCTGCTCGATACCGCGTGTGCGCGCGTGTCGATCAGCCAGCATGCCGAACCGGCCGAGGTGGAGGATTGCCGCCGGCGTATCGAAGCGCTGGAGCGAGAATCCGAGATCATCGCCAACGAAAAAGCGGCGGGCATCGAGGTCGGCGAGCGCGAGTCTGCGACCGGCGAGAACCTGGCGAGCGAGCGCGAGCGGCACGCTGAACTGAACGACCGATGGCAGGCCGAGAAAGTGCTGGTCGACGAGATCCTGGAAATCCGCGGCAAACTGCGGGGCGAATTGGGGACGGTCGAAGGAACGGACAGCGAACTGGAACAGCAGGCTGATGCGGCCGCCGAGAGCGAAGGTAGTGAGCTGGAACTCGATGACAAGGAGCGCGCGAAACTGACCAAGCGATTGCAGAAACTGCAGAAGGAACTGAGTGAGAAACAGGGCGAACATCCGATGATCCTGCCGACGGCGGATGCACAGGCCGTCGCCGCTGTCGTGGGCGACTGGACGGGTATTCCGGTCGGTCGAATGGTCAAGGACGAAATCGAAACCGTGCTGCACCTCACGGACCACCTGAAGAAACGCATCATCGGCCAGGATCACGCACTGGACATGATCGCGAAACGCATCCAGACGTCACGTGCGAGCCTCGACAACCCCGGCAAGCCAATCGGTGTGTTCATGCTCGCGGGTACCTCCGGCGTCGGTAAGACGGAAACGGCGATCGCGCTGGCCGAGGTGCTGTACGGCGGCGAGCAGAACATCATCACGATCAACATGAGCGAATACCAGGAGGCGCATACCGTATCGACGCTCAAAGGCTCGCCTCCCGGCTATGTCGGCTACGGCGAGGGCGGTGTGCTGACGGAAGCTGTCCGTCGCCGGCCTTACAGCGTGGTGTTGCTCGACGAGGTCGAGAAAGCCCACCCCGATGTGCATGAGATCTTCTTCCAGGTGTTCGACAAGGGCTGGATGGAAGACGGCGAAGGCCGCGTGATCGATTTCAAGAATACGCTGATCATTCTGACGACGAACGCCGGCACCGACCTGATAATGAACATGTGCAAGGACCCCGAACTGATGCCGTCGCCGGAGGGCATCTCCAAAGCCCTCAAGGAACCGCTGTTGAAAGTCTTCCCGCCGGCATTGCTGGGGCGGCTCGTTGCCATTCCGTTCTTCCCGCTGAATGACGAGATGATTACTGCCATTTCGAAGATCCAGCTTCGCAAGATCGCGAAACGCGTGCAGCAAAATCACAAGGTTCCGTTCACCTACGACGATGCCGTTATCGGCCTCATCGCGGAGCGCTGCACGGATGTGGACAGTGGCGGCCGCATGATCGATGCGATTCTCACCAATACGGTATTGCCGAGTGTCAGCGAGGAGATTCTCACGCGGATGATGCAGGGAACACCGGTAGCCAAGGTTCATGTCGACGTGAAGGACAGCGAGTTTTCGTACCAGTTTGACTGATACCGATCAGAAAACTTACACGGTCAGGGAACGCGATGGCCGCTTCGATGTGCGCAACGACGCCGGACGAACCATCATGACCTGTTCCGATTCGGGCAGCGCCGAGCACTACGCGGTGCTGCTCAACGAAGCGTTTCGGGCGGGCTACAAGCAGGGACGAAGGGACCGCGGCGCGTAGGAGCGGCCTACGTGCCCTTGGGGTATTCCAGCCGCGATCCTGCAATGTAATCGGGGCTGGGTCGCTCGTTCCGGAAGGGGAAGGTTGTCGTGAACACTCGATATTTGTTGATAGCTGTTTGTTTCGCTGTCTGGAGTCTCGACGGGCTTGCCGATGATGCCCCTGACGACGGACAAGAATATGCGGTGTTCTCTGAATGTCGTTTGTTGAGTGGCGAATCGATTGTCCCCTGCCGAATCGGGTATCGCACGTATGGCACGCTCAATGCGGATAAGACAAACGCGATTCTCATTCCAACCTGGTACACGGGCACGTCGGCTGAGCACGCATTCCTGGTTTCCCCCGAACTGATTGATCCCGACCGATATTTCGTGATCATCGTTGATGCCTTGGGCAACGGAGTTTCCTCTTCACCATCGAACAGCGAACCACAGGCCAATGGCCGATTTCCCGAAATCACAATTGCGGATATGGTGAACAGCCAGCACAGGTTGCTCACAGATGTTCTCGAAATCCCCTCATTACACGGTATCGTTGGCTTGTCGATGGGCGGTATGCAGGCTTTTGAATGGGCGGTTCGCTATCCGGACTTTTCGGGGAAGACGGTGGCCGCAATCGGCAGCCCGCGGTTGCCGACCTTTGATATCGCGTTATGGACGACCAGGAACAGGTTGATGGCCCTTTACCGCAAATGCCAGTGTAAAGAGGCCCTCGAAGCCATGGAGGGATTTGGTATGACCTACCTGGTACCCACAAAGCTGGAGCAGGATATCGGCAGGAAGGATGCTGTATCGACCATCATTGCACGAGGTAAAGCTCGATTCGAAAGCATCAGCGTTGGACAGACCTGGGACCAACAACGACAGGCCGAAGCGATGATAAGTCACAACATAGCGCGTGACTATGACGACGAACTGAACCAGGCAGCAGAGCACGTGAAGTCTGAGTTCCTGATTATTATTGGTGCCGATGACCGTGTAGTAACTCCTCAGCCCTCAAGGGACTTTGCTGCGCTTATCGACGCGCAGCTTGTAGTACTGGATGAAGACTGTGGCCACGGAGATCCTTTGTGTGCGCCCGAAGAATTCTCTACTTTGGTTCGCGGTTTCCTGGGCGGGCCTTAGTTAGGAGCGCCTTCCAGGCGCGATTGATCGCGCCTGGGTCGCTCACGCACATCCATGTGCTACGCGACAGAAGGTCGTCCTGGCCAGAAAGCCGCTACTGCGATTGATGCCGGCATTTACGACTCAGGAATCCGATTGCCGGATTTGTATGACCAGCTCGGACAAGTCGCCGTCATCCGCCTTGTAAAGGTCGAGCAAGGGTTGTAGATCGTCGCCGCTCAGCTGCGTCACTATCGATGCCGACGGCGGCGGTAGTCGGGCCATCAGCGCGTCGATTTTCGAATGGTCTGCCCGTGCGAAAGCACGATCGATGCGTTCACCGAGCTCCGGCGCCATTGCGTAGGCGTTCTGCATGTAGACGTTGATGTCGAATGCGTTTGATCCCTCGGCTGGCGCCGCCGGGACGTCCGGTTGCGGCGCCGCGTCCTCGGTGATTTCCGGGACACTGTCGTCGCCAAAGAACGCCATGCCATCGAGCGCGTCCATGTCCAGTTCGTCGAGGCTGTCGGGAATCATCGGGTCGACGGTGGCATCGGAATCCGCAGGCGTCGCAGCATCGTCCGCGAGGATTTTGGCCAGTTCACTGGCATCGATGGCAAGCTCGGCAATACAGTTCGCATTTACGAACAGGTAATAGAAGTCGTCTCGTTGCATGCCGGTGTCCGGTCGGGGATCTCAGGTAGCTAAAGCGCCGAAAAAGACGTCAGCGTCAGGGCGCCCGCTATGCCAATCTGGATCGGCGTGATATTCCGGGTCGTGAAACTGACCGCATTTGCAGCCAGGTTGCGAAGTGTCGAGAGCATCTGAGTCAGGATTGCCTTGATAATCGACGCGGTAATGTCCGCTGACTTTGCGACCTGTATGCCGGCCCACTGGGCCGCGTATTTCAACAGCGTGAATATCTGCCCCTGCAGTTGATGCAGTTTATTCAGTCCCTTCATCAGTACTTCGGCCAGCAGGTCGACGGCACTCAGGCCGAGGATCAGCGAGGTACTGATGGTCCGGAGTACATGGCTGAACAACTTGAACAGGATTGCGAGCGTTTTCGCGGAGGCATAGCGTACCCAGCCCGGGTCGGTGTCCTTGTGCAGCAGCCAGCGGGCAACAAGCGCGTTGTCATGGTCGACCTTGTTCGCTTTCCCTCGCAGGCTCTGCCACGTGTATCCCTCGACGGAGGTGATGTAGCGCGCCATATCGTGATTGTCGGTGCTGAACAAATGTGACGTCGGCGACGGCAACGTCATGTTACCCCAGTCCTTTGCACCGGGATTAACGTGGATGTAGGGGAACGGCGCGATTAGCGAGAACGGGTCGAGATCGTGCGCTACCCGGTAGATGTTTGCCTTGCCGATCTTCTCTTCGAATGCCTTGTACGTGTTCAGGCAACCGACCCGCGGGCAACCGAAGGTGTAGAGTTTCACGTTGTTGTGGGTGTTCGCACAGTGCCCGGCGATCAGCGTCGCAACGGCGCCGCCCAGGCTGTGGCCGACGCAGTGCACGACGTCGGCGTTTGCAACCAGCGCGCTGTCCCGCGCGATGTGCGGCCGAATGCTGTCGTAGGTCTTCTTGAATCCCTTGTGGACCGGGCCGTAATCGCCGAACGACGTCATCGAGCCGCGTATGTCGGTCAGTATGTCCGGTGCCATGCCGGGCAATTCGGGTCGCGTTCCGCGTGTGGCAAGTACGACGTGTTTCTTGCCGTTGCCGTCGTATGTCAGCGTGTAGCCGAAACCCGACCGAGTGGCGATTCCGGTGTTGGCTTCATGGATGTTGCCGAGCTTCGCGCTCCCCATTTTCGTGCCTTTCAGCGACGACGAACCCGGTGCCTGCGAACCCGCGGTTGCCGAGCCCAGAACGCGGTTTTCGATGTTGGCGCGAGATTCGACGCCTGCCCTTGGTTCCTTGTTGATCCAGTTCTCGAGGGTGAAGTAGGCGTTGGTCGCAATCTTCGCGGCCTCGGAAGGTGTCAATACTTCTCCAGTCGGCATGATCTCGTTTCCTGACTCTGGTTATTGGATATCGAAGCGCTCTCTTATTTGTCCAGCACATTGGACAGGTCGAGCGACCATTGTGAACGCCTCGGTTCCGAATGGCCGCGATGGTCGACGGTCCGCAAGTACATCTTGTTATTGTCCACGGTCCAGTCCTCGACATTGCCTGTGTCGATACCGAGTGTCAAAAGCTCGCGGCCCTCGGGATTGCCGCGCTCGAACAGCATGATGTGATTGTAGTAGTTGTGATAAATCTCTGCGGATTCGCGGGTCTGTTGGCTGTAGAACAGCACGAGCGCCTTCTCCGAATCAAGATGCCTGATCCAGAAGTAGCGATGGGGATCGCGGAACTCCGGACTGATATCCGCTACGTGACTGAAGCTCTCACCGGCAATATCGTAAATGTACAACGAGAATTCCGCCGTTGGATCGTCGTGGCGGACAGCCAGCAGGACCATGCCCGGCAGCAGGCAGCCTGCATCGAGAACGAAATATCCCACCCAGGAGTCCTGCTCGGGATGCAGCACCGGTCCCTGTATTTTTCGATCGATGCTCCAGTCCGTATCCGACGTCAGTTTCCAGACGTCAAATGACATTTCTTCGGTGTTTTGAAACACCACGGGGGCGTGGCCGGGAAAGTTGCTGACAAGGTAGCCTGACTCGTATATTTCCCCAATCGTCTGCGGAAGAAACCGCGTTGTCGGCGGACTGCCCTCTGCAAGAACCTTCTGACATGACATGCTGACAGCGCCCGCGACCCCGGTATCTTCCGGGAATTGATCGGATTGCAGCAATTCAGCGGCGACCGAATCATCTATTACATTTCTTGTTGCCTTGGCTTTCTTTTTGAAAAACATCTCGTCGGTCCCGGAGTTTCCGTGCTCACCGGTGCCGACGCCGTCGCACGCTGCGGCAATCATGCACAGCACGCAAACGGTCAGGGCCCGGGTTGCCAGTTTGGTCAGCATAGCAAACAGATTATTCGCAAAATCGCATGCAGGCAACTTAGATGCCTATAATCGGTATGCTGCAACGACCGGCAGCGGGTTTCAGGGGGATGAATGGACAAACAGAATTTGCGCTTGAGCGTCGAGGACGCGATCAAGATGGCAACCGACTTGCACAAGAACGGCGAGTTCGTCGAGTCGGAAATGCTCTACCGGGATATCCTGAAGGCAGTCCCGCAACATCCGGATGTCCATCATTTCCTCGGCGTGCTGCTGCACCAGACCGGGGACAGCGACGCAGCCGTCGAGAGCATTCGGCATTCGCTGGAACTCGCCCCCGATCATCCGGATGCCCTGAACAACCTCGGTAATATTCTGCGCGAGACGGGACGCCTGGAAGACGCAGAGTCGACGTATCGGCAGGTCTTGAAATTCGCGCCGAAGCATGCCGACACACTCGTAAATCTCGGCACCATTCTGCGCCGACTGAAACAGCACGATGAGGCGATCGCGACGTTAAAATCAGCGCTCGATGTGGATCCGGATCACGCCAATGCGTATCACAACCTCGGCAACATCTATTTCGATCTCGAGCGCGTGGACGACGCCCTGGAAGCGTTCCAAAAGTGCGACGAACTGGAGCCGGACAACAGCAAAACGACTAAAGAGATCGCCCGCTTGTTGTACTTGTCGGGCAGGGAAGACGACGCGATCGAGATAATGGAAAAACTGCTAGACAAGTACCCTGACGATGCCGTTGCCCGGCATTCGCTTGCCGCCTATTCGGGCCGCGATGTTCCCGAACGCGCGTCCGACGATTTCGTCCGCGATACCTTCAATAGCTTCTCCATGAGCTTTGACGAGGTACTGGGTCGGCTCGACTACAAGGCGCCGGAGATCGTCGCGGACGCCGTGAAGAAACTGCGCCAGGACAGCGACGGCAAGTGCACATTGCTCGATATCGGTTGCGGGACCGGCCTGTGCGGTAAACTGGTGCGTCCCGTCGTTACTAAATTGATGGGCGTGGATCTTGCACCCGGTATGCTGCGCAAGGCTCAGTTGCTGGGCGTTTACGACATGCTGGAGGAGGCCGAACTCACGGAGTACATGTCATCCCGGGAAGACAGCTTCGATATCGTTACCTGTGTCGACACGTTCGTCTACTTTGGCGAGTTGGGCGACGCGATCGACGCGGCTGCAAAGGCGTTACGGCCGTCAGGCCACTTCCTGTTCACGGTTGAACGGCATCTCGATGACGAGTGCGAGGCCGGCTTCTGGCTGCGGCATCACGGTCGCTACAGTCATTCCAGTTCCTACATTGAACAGCTACTTTCTGCCGCCGGGTTTCGAATCGTATCGATCGAAGATGCCGACCTGCGCAAAGAACGCGGCAAACCGGTTGCGGGTATGCTGGCCGTCGCGGAGAAGCTATGACCGTCGATCATCAATCTGGCGCCGATATCGAACGCATGATGATGCAGGCCGTTGCCGACCATCAGGCCGGGCGGCTGCACGACGCTATTGCGACTTACGAGCAGGTCATCGGGGTGGATGCCAATGACGCTGCCGCGCTGCAGTTTTGCGGCATCGCCTTGTACCAGGTGGGCAGACTGCAACGTGCACGGCGCTACCTGAGTTTGGCTGCCGAGCTTTGCCCCGGGGATTGCGATATCCACTCGAATCTCGGACTTGTACTGAATGCCCTCGGCGAAGCAGACCTGGCGGTACAGTCGTACAATCGCGCATTGTCGATCGATCCCGAGTTCTCCGATGCGCTGAACAACCTCGCCAATACCTACCTGGCCGGTGGAGACTCAGACAAAGCGCGGGAAACGCTCGGCAAGTTGCTCGACATCCATCCCGATCATCCCGAGGCCAACAATAACCTGGCTGTGCTGATTGGCAAGAACGGGGAGGGCGAAGCGGCAAGCCGTTTGTTCCGCAACGCCCTGCAACACCGGCCCGGATACATCGATGCCCACGTCAATTACGGTCGCCACCTGATGCGCCTGGCGTCGTACGGAGATGCGATACGGCAATTCCGGTCTGCCATCGAAAGTGGCTGCCAGGATGCAGAAGTATGGCATGACCTCGGCTGTGCCCTGCAGGAAGACACCCGGCACGCGGAGGCGATCGAGGCTTACGAGCAGGCGCTGAAACACGGCGGTGCCCGTGCGGACATCCATGCGGCGCTGGGCAATGCGTACCAGCAAACCGGACGCGGCGAGGATGCCGAAAAACAGTATCGCCAGGCGCTGGCGGTCGAACCGCGCCACGCCAAGGCAATCAACAATCTCGGCACGCTGGCAATGAACGCCGGCAGGAAAGAGGAGGCGCTCGAGTATTTCGAAGAGGCGATTGCGATCGACGACACTTTCGTCGAGGCGGTCTTCAACAAGGCGTCCGTGCTTCAGGACCTGGGCGATTACACGCTTGCGGCGACATTCTTCAGACGCGCGATTACGCTGCGTCCGAAGCTGCCGAAAGCCTACCGTTTTTTATCCGAGATCTACCGTGCAACGGGATTGTACGGCGAGCAGTCGAAAGTTCTGCGCGAGTGGCTCGAGCAGGAACCGGATTCCCCGCTGGCAAAGCATCTTCTGGCGGCCAGCGAGCAAACGAGTTTGCCGGAACGAGCGTCCGACGACTTTGTGCGTGAGGAGTTCGACGATTTCGCGGACTGCTTCGAGGGCACCCTGCAAGGTCTCAATTACCAGACACCGCAATTGATTGCCGACCTTCTCGACAGGGAACTGGCGCCGCCGTCGCAAAGCGAAATCGTGCTCGACGCCGGCTGCGGCACGGGACTGTGCGGACCGCATTTGCGCCAAAGGGCACGCGTGCTCGAGGGCGTCGATCTGTCAGACAATATGTTGGCAGAGGCGAGGAAAAAAGACGTATACGACGAGTTGATCAACAGCGAGCTGGTCACCTATCTGCGCTCAAAACCGTCTGCTTTCGACCTGATCGTATCGGCCGATACGCTGGTGTACTTCGGCGCTTTGCAGGAGGTGTGCGAAGCCGCGTTCGCGGCTCTCCGGGAAGGCGGGCACTTCGCCTTCTCAGTGGAGCAACTGCAGGGCGACGGGCCACGGAACCTTGCGCTGAATCCCAGTGGGCGCTACAGCCACGCGTCCGCTTATGTCGAGCGTTGCATGCAGTCTGCCGGGTTCCGGGCAATCGCGATCGAAGAGGGCATATTGCGCACGGAAATGCAGTCCCCGGTTGCGGGACTCATCGTGCTTGGCAGACGAGTATGAGGTACGGCAGCCGGTGAGTATTCGATACCTCACGGTGCACCGCGTGCAACAGGGAGATACCGTCGCCTCACTAACTGAGCGGTACGGCCTCGGTTGTAACAGGGCATTGACCGACATCGAGGCAAACCAGCGCCTGAATCTCGCTGCATCGCCGTCGACGCGCCTCGAGACGGGCGCCGTTGTCCAGATTCCGCCCGATGCCAGGCAACTGGTCCGGAACAGGATTTATGCCCTGTATGCGCTGCGCCCGCAGATCGTGACGCATTTCGATGATATGCAGGCGCAGACGGAAGCCCGCGTACTGCCGCTGCTGGTTGACGAGATCCAGGCGGAAATACCGGAACGCATCAACACGGTTCTCGCCGAGCTTGGCGCAGAGCTACAGTCCGCAATCGACCGCATTACCGAATCCGCACAGGCACTCGTGCAGATTTGCGAGGCACTTGCCTGCACCTACGTCGGCGATTCCGATGATCGTGCGGCTGCCGGCGCAATACACGATCCGATGTGCGGTATCGCCTGGTCCGTAACGCCGGCCGCCCTGGATTTGTGGCGCAATCTCTGGGCCGCCGAGATGTGGTTCGACAAGTGGTCCGGGAAAAGCCCGCTGGATGCACAGCAGACGACCGCCCGGTTCGTCAATACGGTCCGGTCCATCATCACGCAGAAGATCGACCAGCGCCTGCGAGACGCCCAATCCCTGCAGCGACGGCTGGAGGCGGATTTCGGGGGTTAGCCCGAATATTGCACCAGTATGCCGCGCTCTCGCTTGGTCTTTGATCGACTGAATGATTTTCCTCCTTCGGGAATACACGCTGTTATTCCACTCGGTCGCAAAGTCCTTCAGGCAATCAAATCCCTGCGCGATCTTACACGCCTCGCTCGGAAAGACTCCAGTGCCACAGAAATGGACACTGATTTTCCATGCAGGGCGCAATATTCGGGCTAGAACGCCCCCGGCGGTTCGGCGATGGTCTGCAGTCGCGGCACGCGCAACGACGTGCGGCCCCGATGACCGACGATCGGCACCGGCCCGTTGGCGAGAATCCGGTCGCTGGCCGATTCAGCCATGAACTGTCCCGTTACGGGCATGATGGCCTGGCCACTGCCGTCGTCGTAGGTCACCATGGGCAGGTCCTCGAGTTGCAGCGCCCGTTGCAGATGCAAGGCCGCGACGGCCACGCCGGCATTCGCCCAGACGAATGCCTCTTGCCCGGGCGCAACACCCAGTTCGTCGAAATCGAATACGTCGATCGCGTCGGATCGTTCGCCGTAAGGCTGTCTCAACAGGAAACGCCCGAATCCCAGCGCGATCGAATTCGCTGCTGCCTGCCGCCGGATTTCCCGCCAGTTGTCCGAGGGTACGTCGACGACTCCGGACGCATCCAGTGGCCTCAGGGGATCGGGCGATGTCGTCACGCCGGCCAGCTCGGGCCCTGCGCCGGCGATCATCCTCGCGCCCAGGCTGCGTGCGGCATCCCCGGCGGCAACGAGTCCGGCGAGGGAGTCGGGCGCATCGGAGAAATCCTGCAGCACCAGCACCAGGTCTGCGGCGTCCATTTTCTGCAAGGCCATGGGCTTGAGCGCCGGCGCCCAGGAGGCCGGATCGTCGCCAGCCGTGTCGACCAGCCAGACCGAGCACTCCTCGTCGAGTTCAACCTGTTGTGCCAGCCACTGCAAGGATCGCCACGAGGTCTCGATTTCGCGGAACCCGGGCGCCTGGAGCAATTCGCGCATAGCCGCGGTACACCATGCGTCGAGGCCCGCACGCAGCTCGTCGGATTGCGACGACGACTCCGCAACCACGCCTTCGACGGTGGCTTCGGCCATGATGCGTTGCAGCGCCTCGGTTACCCGCGGGTCTTTTCCGGTTTGCTGGTGACTCGCCCCGCCCAGCAGGCGCCCGAACAGGTCGTTTTCGGTCTCCTCGGCGGCCTTCGGGGCTTCGGCGTCCGGCGCCTTGTCGCCTGCGGCCGCCGCATCCGGTTGCAGGCCGAGCAGGGACTCGCAGATCTTGCTTGCTGCGGCAAAGGTACCCGGGTTTGCAAGTGACTGTTTCAACTCAGAAATCATTGAGAATGCGGGGATTCCGCGGTACAGCTTGTCCGGATGCAGGTCATCGATGTCGTGGAACTCCACCGTCACACTCTGCCCACCGACGTCGAGGACGGCTGCCGGCGAAAGCCGTTGCATCGCGGAGTCGAGATCCAGCAGGTCGATTTTTGACATATTCCACTGACCGGCCGGGTCCGCGTCGCTCTTCGCACTCGCCTGGAGGCCGCCGAAATTTCCGGCGACGATGATATTTTGCGGCTCGGCATCGAGAGGGCGCTCGGGCACCTCGCCGTGTTCAACTGTAAATTGTATGTTCATGTGCTAGCAGCCTGAATTTTCTGGAATTATTGTAGTCCGGACGGTACACTCGTCGTTGATCCGGGGTGCCGCGAGAGCAGGGATTACCTTGTGGATCGCCAGTCAAAGTTCGGTGGTCTCGAGGATGTAGAATAGCAGTGTAAGGCGGTGACTGGTTTGCAGTTTTTACCGAAAAGGATAAACGGAAAAAGGATAGGTCAGGAATGACGGTGTTTTTGGATCAAGCTGCAGGCGGGACCCAATGAGTCAGGTTCGAATCGTCGACCAGAATTACTTCGAGTTTTCCGTCGCGCTGCGCGATGCGGCCAGCAAGGGAACCCGCATCGAGCCCCGTGACAAGGAAAAATGGAAGGCCTGGGTCACCGAGCATCGCATCCAGGAAGCGGCGTTCCGCAGTCTTGCGGGCAAAAAGTACGAAAACATGCAGCCCGTGATCATCGACGAAGACGGCCCCTGGAACGGTTACTATTTGTACACGACCGAAGAAGAAGCTGTACTGAAATGGGTCAGAGAATAGGCCCGGATTGGCTGAGACTTACAATCAGCAGAGAAGAAGAACTATAGCCGAATAGACGCGCAGATCAGCCGTGCGACGAACGTGGAGCCGCGACCTCGGGAAACCGGATCGCCGGTCTCCGGTCGTTCAGCGACTTGCCCGGTCTGACCAAAAGCGAGAGGACAGTTCCACATGACTGATGCCCGAATAGCGAAGGTAACTACGGCGATCGCAGGTACCGAATTCATCATGCGGCGTTTGCGCGGCGAAGAGCGTCTCGGCAGGCCGTTCAAGTACGAACTGGACCTGTCCACCGAAAAAGACGACGTCGATATCGAAAAGATGCTCGGCAAGCCGTTGACGGCGGAAATCGAAATTGGCGACGACAAGACGCGGCCATTCCACGGTATCGTCAGTCACATTGCGGCAATGGGAAGGCTTGGCGACTATAGCCATTTCCACGTCACGGTCCGCCCGTGGGTCTGGTTTCTGTCTCGCTGCTCCGACAACCGGATATTCCAGGAGATGTCGGCGCCGGACATCATCAAGAAGATCTTCAAGGACAACGGTTATTCGGACGTCAAGGACAACCTGACCGAAACCTATCTCAAACGCGACTACTGCGTGCAATACAACGAAACGAGTTTCGATTTCATCACTCGCCTCATGGAAGAAGAGGGAATCTATTACTTTTTCACACACGAGAAGTCGAAGCACGACCTGGTCCTGGCCGATTCTTACTCGGGGCACGAACCCATTGCCGACAAGAAACTGCCGTTTCGCGCGCCGGGCACGGCTGACACGACCCTGCATCATGTGTACGGCTGGGAATGGTCGAAGGAAATCCAGTCCGAGGTTGTCGAACTCGCGAGTTACGACTTCGAAAAACCGAAATCGGATCTGAAGGCGGTATCCAAGGCCGAGAAAGGCAAGCATGGCCAATCCGGCAAGGAAAGATACGAGTACGGCCGGCTGTACGTGGAAAAGAAGGTCGGCGACAAGCTGGCGAAAGTTCGCCGTGAAGCGCACATGTCCGGGCATGCCGTCGTTCGGGGAGACTCGAACTGCCGCACGATGATTTGCGGTGGCCTGTTCGAGCTCCAGGAATACGCCGTGGAAAGCCAGAACGCCGAGTACCTGCTGGTCGATGCGAATTACGACATCACCACGAACGATCTCGCACAGTTCGGCGACGTCGGCGAGGCCAGTTTTCAGGTTGATTTTTGCGCCATCGAAAGTAAGAAGCCCTACAGGCTTTCCCGGCAAACACCAAAGTCACTCGTCAACGGGCCGCAGACGGCCGTGGTCGTCGGCAAGAGTGGTGAAGAGATCTGGACCGACAAGCATGGCCGCGTAAAGGTGCAGTTCCATTGGGACAGGGAAGGCAAGAAAGACGAAAACAGCTCCTGCTGGGTACGTGTGGCGCACGCGTCCGCAGGCAAGACCTGGGGTAGCTTCACGCTGCCGAGAATCGGCCAGGAAGTTATCGTCGACTTTCTCGAGGGCGACCCGGACCAGCCCATTATCACCGGTAGCGTCTACAACGAAGACAACAAGACGCCGTTCACGTTACCGGACAACCAGACGCAGAGCGGCGTGCGCACGCGATCCTCTAAAAAAGGCGACGGCAATACGTTCAACGAGCTGCGCTTCGAGGACAAGAAAGACAAAGAGGAGATCTATTTTCACGCCGAACGCGATTTCAATCGTGTCGTCGAAAACAACGACACGCTGAAAATCGGGCAGGACAAGAAGACCGTCGAAGATGGCAACCAGACGATCGATATTCACAACGATCGCACGGTGACCCTGAATGAAGGCAACGATACGCTGAAGGTTGAGAAAGGCAACCAGAAAGTCGACGTCAAGAAGAAGATCGACATCAAGGCCGGCGACCAGCTGACGATCACGGTGGGTATGTCCAAGCTCATCATGAAGAAAAACGGCAACATCACCTTGCAGGGCAAGGACATTTTGCTCAAGGCCAACAATGCCATAACGCATAAAGGCACGGTCAAGGTGGAAATCAAGGCGGTCCAGGTGAAAATCAACGGCTCTGCACAAGCGGAGATCAAGAGCGCGATGACCAAGGTCGAGGGCTCGGCCATGCTGGATCTCAAGGGCGGAGCCATGGCCAAGCTGAAAGGCGGAATAACCATGATTGGTTGAGGCAGGATTGCGATTATGTCGACACTGGATTTAAGCAAGGACTCGAAACGGAAACCGGCCGAACTGGTTTCCGACGTCGCGTTGTCCGACGAAGCTGTAGCATTGCTGGACGACGCCGAAAACACCTATGCGTACCTTGGCGCGCTGGCGGACGACGATCTGTTCAACGATGCCTTTCTGACTCTGGCGCGGACCCTGCCGAAGCAGTACGCCATCGTGTGGGCGTCGAAATGCGTCGAGGAGTCGCTGGGCTCGAAAATGACCGATGACGAAAAGCGTTGTTTCGATTTGACCAACCGCTGGCTCAACGGCCCTACCGAAGAACTGCGCAGGGCCGCGATGGACATGGCGGATGAGTTCGAATACGAGGGCCCCGGCGCCTGGCTGGTCGCGGCGGTGGGGTTCAGCGGCGGCAGCCTTGGGCCGCCGAACCAGGCCGAAGTGCCGCCCGCGAATCACCTGACAGCGGTCGCCGTGTCGGTTTGCCTGCTGTCCCTCGCGGCGAAGGATCCCGAGACGCTTGCGGACAACTGTCGGCAGATGCTCGACAAGGGCATCGCCATGGTCGCGATCCCCGGATCCGGCGATTCGGAGACCAGGCAATGAAACCCGCCGCCCGCATATCCGACATGCATGTCTGTCCGATGGTCACCGGCGTCGTACCTCATGTCGGCGGACCGATACTGCCGCCCGGCGCGCCGACAGTCCTCATCGGTGGCTTGCCCGCGGCCAGGGTTGGTGACATGGCGGTTTGCACCGGACCGCCGGATTCGATCGTGTTAGGGTCGATGACGGTGATGATCTCCAATATGCCCGCTGCACGCATGGGTGATATGACAGCGCACGGTGGATCAATCGTGCTCGGTTGTTTTACAGTTTTGATCGGCGGATAGGGATCGCGGGCGGACGTATTCGAATGTACCTGGCATTACAAGTTATGAGCCCACAGGCCGGCACCATGGGCCCGAACTCCAGCAAGGTGTTCACGGATGCCGGCGGCACGATCGGGCGGGTATCGGGCAATGACTGGGTGCTCCCCGATCCCGAGCGCTTTATTTCCAGCCGCCACGCCATTATCCGCTACATGGGCGGAATGTTTTCGCTGGAGGACGTGAGCACCAACGGGACCTTCATCAACAACGAACCCGATTCCGTAGGCTCACGCAACGAGCCGGTCATTCTCAAAAACGGCGATCGCCTGCAGATAGGCGATTACGAGGTGTACGTCAGTGTCGTCGAGGGCGAAGACGACATGGTGGCCCCGACCGGTGCGCCGATGGATCCTGTGATTACGTCGCCGACCGGCGGTTATCCGTCCACCCCGACCTCACCGCCAACCTCACCTCCGACTTCCCCGCCGCTGACACCGGCGCCGGATGATCCGATGGGTTCGACGCTCGGCGCACTGGACCCGCTGGACCTGTTGGGCAGTGCGCCGCCGCCACCGCCCGCGGCACCGCCGTCGTTCCCGGATAATTCGTCCGTTATGTCGGATCATTTCAGTCCGCCCGGTGGCGCCGGAGCGACTCCTGACACTTCAGGAGGCGCCATCCCTGACGACTGGGATCTCACGGACTTCAGCGGGCGATCAGCGTCCGCGGCAATACCGCCGACGCCGCCGATAGCACCGCCTCCCGCGGCACCGCCGCCCATGGCGCCGCAGGCGCCGCAGGATACCGGTATCATGCCTTCACCCGTGCCGCCGCCGCCCGCGCCGGGCGGCGCTGCATTCGATCATGCGAGCCTGATGCCGCTGATCGTGCAGGGCATGATGGATGTGCTCAAGTCGAGGGCCGACATCAAGAGCCAGTTTCGAATGGCACTGACGACGATCAAGCCGATCGAGAACAACCCGCTGAAATTCTCGCCGACGGCGGCTGATGCGATGGATCACCTGTTCAGCAAACAGCGCAGCGGCTATTTGAATCCGGTCGAGGCTTTTGAAGAGGGTTTCAACGACATCAAGGCGCACCAGATGGCCATGATTGCCGGAATGAGGGCCGCATTCGAATACATGCTCGAACAGTTCTCTCCGGAAGTGCTCGAGGAAAGCTTCGAGGGGGGCGGCAAGCGTGGCGGCCTGATGAAGATGGCAAGCAAGGTGCGGTACTGGGAGATGTACCGGGAGATGTTCGACAAGATGACAAGAGACTCGGATGACAATTTCCGGCGCTTGTTCGGCGAGGAGTTCGCAACCGCGTACGAACAACAGATGAACAAGATAACGACAAGAAGATAGCGAATACAACAATACCCACAGTCAGGAGGGGGATGATGGCAATCCGAAGACGTGCTTTTCAGACGATGGTCCTTACCGCGGTGATGCTGGTCGCCGTATCGTGTGCCAGTAACAAGCCACCCGAGGACGTCGTAGTCAAAGGTAGCATCAGGGCCGCCGCAGACCTGAATCCCTCCAGCGGCGGAGAACCCAGGCCCTTGCTCGTCAAGATCTTCCAGCTTAAATCGAAAGAGAAATTCGAAGCGGCAGATTTGTTTCCGTTGCTTGAAGACGCTGAGACCGAGTTGGCCGGTGATCTCCTCAAGCTGGAAGACTTCACCTTGCTGCCTGGCGAATTCAAAGCGTATGAGGGCGATTACGATCCGCAAACGCGTTTCATCGGTGTGGTCGGCGCCTATCGCGACATGAACCAGGCGCAATGGAAGGACATGGTCGAAATGCCCGAGAAAAGCCTGTTGAAACTCGGTAAGCGCGGCGTCGTGAAAATCGAGGCCCAAAGTCTCGCAATCAACATTTCTGTCGGCGACTGACGCGTCGTGAGGTCTAATTAATGTCGTATAGAAGCAAGGTTGTCTGGTCCGAAGGTCTGTTCCTCCGGCCCCAGCATTTTCAGCAACAGGACCGATACCTGGAACGCGTGCTGAACCTGCGTAGCGCAGCGTTGCGCTCTCACGGTTGGGGTTTTTCAGAACTGCGGCTCGACAGGGACTTGCTGAAACTGGGCAAGGTGGCCATCGGATCCGCGCGCGGCGTCTTTCCCGACGGCACACCGTTCAGCATGCCCGATGACGACATCCTGCCGCCGCCGGTCGAGATTGATGAGAAGATCCGCGACACGATTGTGTACCTGTGCCTGCCGGTGATGCAGCCGGAGTCGCAGGAAATCGACCTTGCCAAGTCCGACGACGTACTGACGCGATACGATTGCCGCGAGCTGGAAGTGCGGGACGTCACCAGTCGCGCCGCTGGCACGTCGCCGATGCAGGTCGGCAGCATCAAGAGCAAGCTGTTGCTGGAGACCGAAGACCTGAGCGAGTATGCGCGGGTCCCGGTCGCGCACGTCGTCGAGGCAAAAATCGACAAGCAGGTGATGCTCAGCGACACATTCGTCCCCACTGTCAGCAATACGAATGCAGCGCCGGTGCTGGATGCGTTCATCAACGAGTTCCTCGGCAAGTTGCACCAGCGCGGCGAAGCGCTCGCAAGCCGCGTGGCGGCGAGCGGCCGCGGCGGGGCGGCGGAGATATCGGACTTCCTGTTGTTGCAGGTCGTGAATCGCTTGCAGCCCTTGATGACGCATCTTGCGTCGGAAGGGAATGTACACCCCGAGGACTTGTACAGGATCTGCATCATGGCGGCAGGGGAACTGGCCATCTTTACGCACCCGAGCAAACGTGCGCCGGATCTGCCGCAATACAAACACGAAGACCTGCGCGCGACTTTCGACCCCGTCATAGCGGCATTGCGCGATGCGCTCGGCACGGCGATCGATCCGAAGGCGACGCCGATACCGCTGAAGAAGAAAAAGTACGGTATCAGTACGGCGACCGTCGCAGACCGGAGCCTGTTCCAGGAAGCCAATTTCGTACTGGCCGTAAACGCCGATATACCTGCGGAGACACTCACTGCCCAGTTCCCGCTGCAGGTGAAAATCGGCTCTGTGGAGAAAATCCGCGAGCTGGTGAACCTGTCGCTGCCGGGCATTCAACTGGCCGCATTGCCGGTGGCGCCGAGGCAGATTCCGTATCACGCCGGATTCGCGTATTTCCAATTGGATCGCAACAACGAATTCTGGGCGCAGCTGGCGGCTTCGGGCGGCATCGCCATTCACGTTGCAGGCGAGTTCCCGGGTTTGCAGATGGAACTCTGGGCAATCAAGGACTAGCTTGAGGACATTATTGCAGTGAGCATCGACGACGATTTCCCTGACGATAACGACGGCGACAAGACTATGCTCAAGCCGCGCCCCGGTGGACGGCGCGGTGCAACCGGACCTACGCCGCCGGTGCCGCCATCGGCTGCGCCGCCGCCGGCAGGCGGACAGCAACCGCCGCCCGCGTACCAGGCGCCACCGCCCGCCGGCCAGGTTCCGCCACAGGCTCCACCGCCGGCAATGCAACAGCCGCCACCGGTGCAAGCTGCGCCGCAGCCGGCAGCAGTGCCGTCGCTGGATTCTCTGCGCGGTGCCGGATCGAGTGCGCTGGCGACTGCGGCGGCACCGTTGCTGATGTTGATGTCACAGGTTCGCGGGGTGCCGTCGCACGCCGACGTCAACGGATTGCACCAGCAGGTGATTGCGCGCATGCAGAAGTTCGAAGCGGATGCCACGGCCGCCGGCGTGTCGCCCGAACACATCTTGTCGGCGCGCTACGCACTTTGCGCGGCGCTCGACGAAACGGTGCTGGGTACGCCGTGGGGCACGCAAAGCATCTGGAGCACCCACACCCTGCTCACGACGTTTCACAAGGAAACCTGGGGCGGCGAGAAGTTCTTCCAGATTCTCGACCGTTTGAAGCAGGACCCGGCGAGGAACCTGGATCTGCTGGAGGTCATGTACCAGTGCATGGCACTGGGCTTCGAAGGCAAGTACAAGATCCAGGAGCGTGGTGCCGCGCAGATCGCCAACATACAGGACGAGTTGTACCGCATCATCCGGCAGGTTCGGGGCGAATTCGAAAGGCAGTTGTCACCCAACTGGCGCGGGGTCGAGGATCGCCGCAATCCATTGGCGCGATACGTGCCCTTATGGGTCGTCGCGACGGTACTTGCAGCGGTGCTGGTCGGGATATTCATCTCGTTTCGCATTGGACTTTCGAGGTCGACGCAGCCGATCGATGAGGCGCTCGCCGGAATTGGCCTGCCCGACATCAGTCGCATGTCGACTGCCAGCATGCCGATGGCCATGCGCCTGAAGCCTTTACTGGCAGGACCCGAGGCAGAAGGATTACTGGAGATAACCGAACAGGGAGGAATAACGATCGTTACGCTGCGCGGCGACAACCTGTTCGCGTCCGGTAGTGCCGAGGTCAATCAGCAATACGAAGCGGTGCTGAAGCAAATCGGCCAGGCCCTGAACCAGGTTCCAGGGCCCGTGCGCGTCATCGGCCATACCGACAACGTGCCCATTCGTTCGTTTAAATTCCAGAGCAACTGGGACCTGTCCCGCGAACGCGCTATCGACGTTGCGGAGATCATCGCTTCCTCGATGCAGGTTCAGACGCGACTGGTACCGCAGGGCGTCGCCGACACGCTGCCGCTTGCCTCGAATGATTCCGCGCAGGGTCGTGCCATCAATCGGCGCGTCGAGATCGTCCACAAAGCACAGGCAACGGCACAATGAGCAGCATCCTGATGAGCATCTTCAGCCGCGCGGGCGCCGCCATCTTCGGTCTGCTTCTGATTGCCCTGGTCATCTGGTATGCCGGGCCGTACATCGGCTTCGGGTCGTGGCAACCGCTGGCTGGCTACCTGGCCCGAATCATACTGATCGCCGTCATATTCCTGGGCTGGGGAATCTACACGTTCCTCAAAAAACGGGCCGCGGCGAAAGCCGATGAGCAACTCGCCGACGATCTGGTTGGGTCCGCATCCGCTGAAGGTGGGGCGGCAGACCAGTCCGACGAGGAAGTCGCCCAGTTGAAGCAGCGTTTCGAAGACGCCATCGCGACACTTCGGGAGAGTTCCGGCGGCAAGAAGAACGTCAGCCTTTACGAACTGCCGTGGTTCGTCATCATCGGGCCGCCGGGCTGCGGCAAGACTACTGCACTGGTGAATTCCGGGCTCGAGTTTCCGCTGGAGCAGCGATTCGGCAAGGAAGCGCTGCGCGGCGTTGGCGGCACGCGTAACTGTGACTGGTGGTTCACGAACGAAGCGGTTTTGCTGGACACGGCGGGACGTTACGTCACACAGGACAGCCACGCGCAGGTCGACAGGGCGGCCTGGGAAGGCTTCCTGGACTTGCTGAAGAAATACCGAAAACGCCGGCCGATCAACGGCGTCATGGTTGCGATCAGCCTGTCGGATTTGTTGCTGCAGAGCGACGCGGAGCGCAATGCACAAGTTCTCGCAATTCGCACCCGCATCCAGGAGTTGTACAAGCATTTCGGTATTCGCTTTCCGGTCTACATGCTGTTCACGAAGTGCGACCTGGTCGCCGGGTTCATCGAGTTCTTCGACGATCTCGACCAGACCGGACGTCAGCAGGTGTGGGGCACGACGTTCAAGATGCAGGAGCGGACCAAGGGCGCCGACGACGATATCAGCGTCTTTCCCGAGGAGTTGAACAAGCTGCTCGAGCGCTTGTCCGATCGAATGACGTGGCGACTGAGCCAGGAGCGCGATCAACATCGCCGCTCGAAGATCTACAACTTCCCGCAACAGGTCATCGCACTGTCCGAGACCCTGAACAATTTCCTGCGCGACGTGTTCAGCACCAATCGCTACGACGAGCGCATCCTGGTGCGTGGCGTCTATTTCACCAGCGGTACCCAGGAAGGAACGCCGATCGATCGCATGATGTCGGTCATGGCACAGACTTTCGGCATGGTGGAGCAGGCATTGCCGTCGTTCGGGGGCAAAGGGCGCAGCTATTTCATTACTGACTTGTTCCGCAAGATCATATTCCAGGAATCCGGCCTTGCGGGCGTCAATCCAAGAATCGAACGCCGGCGACGATGGCTGCAGGCGGCGGCTTACACGGGCTCGATCGTACTCGCCGTTGTGGCGACGATTGCGTGGATAACGAGTTTTACCGCGAACCGCGGCTATCTCGATGAAGTCGTGGATAACGAGTTTTACCGCGAACCGCGGCTATCTCGATGAAGTCGGGCAGTCTCTCCAGCAGTACCAGGCGGTGGCGCCACAGACCGCCGGCGTCGGTCAGTCACTCGAACAGGTGTTGCCGCGACTCGACGCGCTGCGCGCGGTCCTCGACGTCGCCGAGCAACACGATGAATCGGTGCCCTTGCACATGCGCATGTGGCTGTTCCAGGGCCGTGCAATGAGCGAGCGCGTGGGCGATGCCTACCGCCGTGAGCTCAACGAGTCGCTGGGTCCGACCGTTATGAAGATACTCGAGACGCGTATTCGCGAGAATGCTGCGAACCCGCAATTATTGTACGAGTATCTGAAAGCCTACATGATGCTCGGCAATCCGGACCGAATGGAACCACGGCAGCTTTCTTTCCTGATTGGCTCCGAGTGGCGCCGCAGTTTTGCCGGCGACGGGGACCGCTACACGCGATTGAAGCGTCACAGCGATTTCCTGTTCGAGCAGGTCGTGCCGAACCCGGTCAACGAGCGCCTCATCTCCGGCGCGCAGGCGACGCTGGCGCAAGCGCCGCTCTCGGAATTTCTGTACTCGCGCCTGAAACTGGACGCCCTTGCTTATGACAAGGACGATCTCGTCCTGAGCAGGAAACTGGGCCTCGGCGTCGACAAGGTGTTTCGCCGCAAGAGCGGCGTGCCGCTGTCCGAACCGGTCTCAGCGCTGTACACGAGCAAGGGCTTCAAGGAACTCTACCCCACGATGTCCGCGAAGCTCATCGCTGAAGCAGGTAAGGAAAACTGGGTGCTCGGCAGGGACGAGGGCGGCCTTTCCATTCGGGAAATCGCGAACGTCGAATCGGAACTGCGTGAGAAATACACGCAGGACTATATTTCAACGTGGCGGCGCCTGCTGCTGGATCT
>CALZMQ010000052.1 GCA_945788625.1 uncultured Woeseiaceae bacterium | reverse complement strand
ACTCAGGAGTCTCGGCAAGTACACGGGCGAGGTCGAGAAAGCGAGCGATTTCGCTGAAGTACTTCAAAAACGCGCCAAGATGATCGCGGAGCAGGCGATGTTCCGGCACGACGACGATGCGGTTCCGATACCCGGTTCGGTGTCGACGGTGTACGCAATCGATGCCAACGGCGTCGTCAAGCGTTCAGACGGCAACTTGCTGGGGGATAACTATTTCGGGGTGGCGAAAGTACTGAGCCGCTAGCGACGGGCGTCAGATATCCGTGCGGTACATGTGCCTTTTGTAACGTGCGAGTTCATCGTCGCTTACGCCCGGGACGCGTGTGTTCATACCGGGCAACTTGTCGCTGTCCGCATCGTCGGGCTTCGAGATATCGGCCGCTGCCGGCGTGGCCTCGGCAACTGGCGGGTTTGAATCCTTGAATACCGCTCGCAGCACGGCCTTCACTCTCGGTACCAGGGCGTGGGATTCCGATAATGTGTCACTTCTATCGGAGGCATCCGGATCGTCAGGACCCCGGGCGTCGATGTCATGATTGACCGGAACGAGCTTCAGTTCGTGAATCGGTAGGTCCAGCGTCGCGTCTGCGACGTCGGCGCAATCCACCTGGGGGTTGGATGCAGCAGTTGCCGGGCTGGCGTGCCAGACGAGCAGCAGAGACAGAGCGGCGCCCGCCGCGACTATGATGCTTTGCCTGGGTAATGACTGCCGTCCCGCCATGGCTTCTCCGTCCGCTGCGACTACGTGTACGCAGTCACCGAGGTGTTATAGTCGAGTATAACACCGAGAACGCAGCGTGCAAGGCGCGTTGATCAGGGCCGTGCCCGGGCGGTTTGCTCCGGTTCCGCCGCTACCGCGCGCATCGTAGCCAGATCCGTGACGATCCCGGCCGCCTGATCCAGCAGAACGTCGGGCCGATCCTCGTCATCGATCTCATCGAGGCTGGCCACGGGATCGAGGCCGAGTGCGGCCCGTCGGTCGTTCTCGCGCTTGAGTCGCCTGTCGAGATCGTCCTTGCGCTCGGTCCGACGCTGTTCGATATTGAGCGAGATTGTAGTCTGCGAACGCACTTCCTCGGCCGCCCGGATCATGTCTACCTGGTACTGGAAGTTCGGGTCGTCCTTGGAGCGTTCGGTGTGGCTGGCTGTCAGCGATTCGATGGTGTTATCCAGCGGTTTGCCCGCCCGGAAGCGCGTCGTTTGTACCGTGTCCCAGGGCAGGGCACTGTCCCTGACGCTCTCGCCGACGAGTTCGGCATCGATACCGGACGGCAAAGCGATATCCGGATCGACACCGCGGTGCTGCGTGCTTTCCCCGGTAACGCGATAGTACTTGCCTATCGTCAGCGTCAACTGGCCGAAGCCATTGTCGTCCTCGGCGCGCAGGTACTGGTCGAGGGAATAGAGGTTCTGCACCGTGCCCTTGCCGAACGTCTGTTGCCCAACAATGACACCGCGAGCGTAATCCTGGATTGCCGCTGCGAAAATCTCGGATGCGGATGCGCTGAAGCGGTCAACGAGTACCGCGAGCGGACCGTTGTAGGCGACCCGGGCGACCGGATCCGGGTCGTCCAGGCGGCTGATGCGTCCGTTCGAATTGCGCAGCTGGACCACCGGGCCGTTGTCGATGAACAGGCCCGACAGTGCCGTTGCTTCGGTCAGGTGGCCGCCACCGTTGCCGCGAAGATCGATGACCAGGCCGTCGATGCCCTGTTCCTCGAGTTCCGCGATAAGGCGCTTGACGTCTTTTGTCGTGCTGGTGTAGTTCTTGTCGCCATTGCTCAGCGCGCGGTAATCGCGATAGAAACTGGGAACGTCGATGACGCCAATGGACCATTCGCGCCCATCGCGCGGGATCTTGACGATTTCGCTTTTCGCCGCCTGCTCCTCGAGTTTGACCTGGTCGCGAACCAGGCTGATGATCTTCTTCGGGCTTCCCGGCGCAGCGTTCGCGGGAATGATCTCCAGTCGTACGACGGAATCCGCGGGCCCGCGGATCAGGTCCACAACGTCATCGAGGCGCCAGCCAATGACGTCTTCGAGGTCGCCTTCAGGGCCCTGTGCAACGCCCGTGATGCGATCGTTCGGCCCGAGTTTGCCGTCAATCGCGGCCGGTCCGCCCGGAATGATCGAGACGATCTTCACGAAGTCATCTTCGGTCTGCAGCGATGCACCGATGCCGAAATACGAGAGGCTCATCTGAATCCGGTATTCCTCCGAATTGCGCGGTGACAGGTAACTTGAATGCGGATCGAGCGTGTGCGCGAACGAATTCATGAAACGCTCGAAGACGTCATCGTTGTTCACCTGGTCGAGGCGCCTGATGAAGCCCTTGTAACGTTTGCTCAGGACTTCCTGGATTTTCTCCCAGGGCTCGTCTTCGAGGGCGAGATTCAATGCGTCGTTGACGACCCGTTGCCGCCATATTTCGTCGAGCTCCGCAGAGCTTTCTGCCCAGGGTGATTCGGACCGGTCGAATTCGTATTCCGTGTCGGTCAGGTAATCGGGTTCGTTTTCCAGTTGGGTGAGTGCGAATGACAGACGCTCACGGACTCGCGTCTGGTACACCTCGAACATCTCGAACACGGGATCGAGCGGTTTACTCTTGACGACGTCGTCCAGCTGGTAGCGGTAGGTGTCGAAATACTCGACGTCACTGGCGAGGAGATACATGCGGTTGCGATCCAGCGACTCGATATAGATATCCATGACACGCGAGGAGAGTTCGTCATCCACGGCGATGTGCATGTAGTGCGATTTCTGAATGAACTGGGTGATCAGCTCGCCGATGTTCTCGTGGCGTTGCTCGGGGTAGAGAAAGGAGTTTTGTTCGACCGCGGTTGTCTTGGCTGCGGCCTGTGCCACCAGCAGGGAAAGCGCTGCACCTGCGAGCCAGTGAAATAGGCCATTGCTGGTTTTCGTCAAAATTTTCTCCATATCTGCCAGAGACAGTTTTGCAATCCGGGTATTTGGGCTAGGCTAGATTGCCTGCGCCCGTGGATCAAGGGTGTATTCGTCATAATCGACAAAGTCCCGCGAAATTATTATACCAACCTGGAAACTAATTGATGCGTCCCTTGACAGCGATAAACCTGATCATCCTCGGGTCGTGTTTCGCAATTACGGTCAGTCTCGGGGCTGTCCTCATCGTAGTGCTTGTCCTCGGCGACGAGTATCCGCGCCTGCAGCGTGAATTCGATCCACTTCGCGACAGCCTGCTCGTCTTTCTCGGTATGACCGCGATATCGGCGGCAAGTTTCTATTCTCTCGTCAAAACCCATCCTTTGCGGTACTGGGCACAGGCCGCCACCTGGCTGGGCTTGCTGGCAACGGGCTGGTACTACTGGCCCTGATTGCGCGCCGAGCGCTATCGCAGTAGTCGGCGACTGCCTTTGCGCCGCCGCCGCATTCGCGATTGCAGGGACTTGCGGCGATCGTCCAGCCAGCCGGCGCGACTGGCGACGGTGTCATCGCCGTGCCGCGATTGCAGTCGGTCACGATACCCACAGAAATCCTCGTACGCCTCTATTTCGTGTTTGAGTTCCCTGACCACGAGTTCGACCATAATGGCGTCGTCGAGAAAACCCAGCCCGGGTATGTGATCCGGAATCAGGTCTTCCGGTTCGGAGAAATACGCCAGTGCGTTGAGGACCCGGGTGGTATCCCGATGCGGCAGCCGCCACTCCAGGTCGGAAATCATGCTGATCATCAACCGCAGTTTGTTGAGGCGTTCGACGATGAAATCGGGCGCGTTTGATTCCGCGACTTCAGCGAGCAGGTTTTCGGCCGCTGCCACGATATCCTCGGGCGGAAGGCGGATAGCGACCTGGCGCGCCTCTTCCATTATCAGGCGGAAGTGCTTGAGGTCGCTATCGTCAAGGTCAAAGCTGATTCGCAACGTCACGGTTCGCTTAGCTCCACAGATTTTATGAAGCAAAGGTTAGCACGCTGGATTGTAATGCGCCCGGAGTTACTTGCGGAAGCGCTGGTCCCAGTTTCTCGAACGATCGAAACCGCCGGTGTTGTAGGGATCGATACCGGTTTCCTCACCCGAATCGACGATCGAATCGTCGAGTATCTTCAGTGTTTCGTGAGTCCCGGTTTCTTCGCGGACGAACTTGTTACGAATAAGGACGTTTTTCCCGGGGCCATTGTCTTCCACGTTGCCGTGGAGGTGAGGGTCGACGTCGACATATTCCGGACTCGGCCGGGGGGCCTTGTTTTTGGGTGCAGTGCGCTGGCGGTTCTCGAACGCACCGGTCGCGCGCAAACTTCCTGACGAGTTCTGCGACGGCTCGGACTGTCCGTCAGAAAATCGACTCCTCAGCCAGTTCTTGAGATTCTCCATCATATTTCTGTGGTCGCTGCCGGTGCTTTGTGCGAGTTAAGGAATTAATAAAACGTACTGCGGCTCAGGATGCCGTATAAGGCGACTTTTTACTATAAACGGGTAGTGGTTACGGACAGGCGGATTTCAATAAGTGTGATGCACGTCACAGTTTCCCGGCACCTGCTGCCTGGGTGCAGTGGCGGTCACGCAATTCGTGACGCGTAGCGCCAGGCGAGGGCGGTTAGCCGCAAGCACTGCCAGGCCAGGTAGGGAGAAAACACAAGGAACCAGGCAACCGTATCGCCGCTGCGTAACTTGCCGCTCAGTGTCCCGTAAAAGTGAGCGAAACCCTGCCCACCGTAGGCGCCGAAAATCGCCTGGCCGACCATGTAAATGGCGACCGGTACGAGTACGAGCCCAATGAACAACAGACCGGTCAGAAGAGCGACTTCCTTCCGCAACACAGCTTTCAAGGTACGTTTTTTTTCGGTCACAGGGGATTGCCTGGGGTATGCCGGCCGGGCAACTATCGTTGCGCAGCGAACAGCAGAGGTCAACCCTGTTCGGGACCAGGCGCTAGGATGCCTGGTCCGTCTCTACCCGGCGTTTCCTGTTCCGCCGGCGATAGACGACTACGCCGAGATGCGTGCATGCAGCGGAAAACAATACGTAGTGCGGGAGTACCCAGAACCATTCATTGATGTACAGCGTTGCAAAGAACGCCGCAAAACCGGATACGAGGTAAAAGTAGGGCAGTGCGTCATACAGCAGTTTCGGCAACCAGATTTTTCTCGAAACTATGTTGCCTTTTCGGTGGGCGTCAACTTGCGTTTCGGAGAGGTTCGTCGCTTTCCCGGCGGCTGTACTCAACATAGATTTGACTCAGGTCCCTGTCAGTAAAAGAACCTTAAACCAAAGTGCGGGAAAAGACCGTGATTGCTCTCACAATTCGGATTCGCGCGATAACTGTTAGTGTGCGTCGCGCTTGAGACGTTCCTCGTAACGGAGCTTCACATTGCCAACGGATACGATGTCACCGTGCGACAGGAAATGTTCCTTGACACGATTCGCGTTGACGAATACGCCGTTTTTGCTGCCCCAGTCGATCACTCTGGTCGTATCCCCTTCGGCCAGCACGACGGCATGCCGGCGGCTGATGTATGACGCTTTCAACTGAATATCGTTGTCTTCGGTTCTGCCGATCGTCAGCCGGTCCTTGAAGAGCGGAAAGCGCAGAACCTGGTCGCCGATCCTGCCAATCAACACGCGTGTAATCCGCTCACGTTCGGCGTTGACCGGCGCAGGCACCCGATCGGTATCTTCTGTCATGGGTGGCTCGTCGAATCGCTCCGACATGCGGCCGTCGATATCCTGGACAACGTCATCGATCTCGGCAATCGATTGAATTTGGTCGGTCTTTTTCGCCAGTTCTGCGAGCAGAACATTGATGGCGGCGCTTTTCGACTCCAGCTTCTGCTCGTATTGCTCCGTCGCGCGCGAGAGCTTGCCGAGGTCCTTCTCCAGTTCCTCGATTCTTGCCCCGGCCCGTTCCTCGTTCTTGGTCAACATTCGCTCGAGCTCCTCCTTGAACCCACGCGTGTCAACGAGATCGGAGGCGAGTTGGTTGTTCAATTCGTGAGTCTGCGCAACGGTGTCCTGTGCTTGTCCCAACTCGAAGCGCAGCGTGCGGATTTCCTGCTCATGCTCCGACTGCTTGTTTTCGAGCCGGGCCTGAAGTTCGAAAACAGTTTCATTAGCTGATGCAAGTGCATCAGAAATCTCGATATTTCTGTCAACGAGTTCCGCAAGCGAATGCTCCAGGTGGTCCTTGTCTCTTTCCAGGTCTGAACGAGATTCGATCAAGTCCTGCATTTTTCGCCGCAACGAGTCAGCGTACTCGTCGGACTTTTCGAGCTTCTCGCGGAGTTCGGAATCGGCAAAGCTGCTCTTCTCGGCAACGACGATTGCGGGTGAGTCGTCTGCTTTTGAGTCACCGAATCGTGCCTGCAGTTTCGCGAGTTCGCTTGCCGATTTTTCGAGCGCTGCGAGGTTCTCAGCGTCACGTTCTTGCCGGTCGGCGAGCTTTTGCTCGACATCGGCATTTTGTTGTGCGAGCAAGCGGTAGGCCTCGTCGCGTTGCCGAATCTCGGACTTGAGGGATTTGATCGTATAGTCGCGTTTCTTGAGAAGCTTTTGCTTGCGTAACAGCTCGTCCTTGAGTTCGTCGACCTCATTCGCCAGTCTGTTGGTGATTTCCTCGCGCGCCTTGATCTCCGTCTCGAGTCCAAGCCACTTCGAGCGCAGTTGTTCGATATCGACCTGCAGCTTGCCGATTGTCCTGGTGCGCGTTGCCAGGTCGGAACGCAATTCGGACAGCGAATCTCCGGAATGGGCAGATACCTCTTCCGGATGCTCGAAGTTGAAGGTATGCGCGTCCGACTCACGCTCTACTTCCAGGTCGAAGCAACCGTCAGGGTGCAGCGTCAGCGCTTCCAGTTCGACGGTTGGGTCATCGTCGTCCAGGACTAACTCATTGATTTTGTTCTTTTCATTAGCCATGTGCGCATTTTAACACGCGCGGCCGGGGCCTCAATCGGAGCGTGTCCGCGGAATTTGGCGTTAAGTTAAAAAGGCACTCAGTCGCAAGGAACCGTGCGGCCTGCAGCCCAGTCGCGCATGATCGTGATTTTTTCCTGCATGACCACCGACAGCGGCCGTGTCCGGCGTATTTCGCCGAGAATATGTTCAGTGGCCAGCGGCTGGTTCTTGGCGTGCGCCGCGTACAACGAGGAAACGATGGCCTGTTCGACCTCTGCACCGGAGAAACCGTCCATTGCTGCGGCAAGGCCGTCGATGTCGAAATTGCTCAACTTCTGATTCCGGTTGCTCAGGTGAATGGCGAGAATCGATGCACGTACGGTGACATCCGGCAGGTCGACGAAGAAAATCTCGTCGAAGCGTCCCTTGCGAACGAGTTCCGGCGGCAGGGTGCTGATGTCGTTCGCCGTCGCGACGATGAATACGTGGCTCTGGCGTTCCGCCATCCAGGTCAGGAAGGTGCCGAGAACGCGTTGTGTCGTGCCGGTTTCACCGCCACGACCGGCAATGCCTTTCTCGATCTCATCGATCCACAGCACGCAAGGCGACATCACATCGGCTGTCTTTAACGACTCGCGCAGTTTTCGCTCCGTCTCGCCATGGTACTTGTCGTAGATAGTGCCGAAGTCGAGGCGCAACAGCGGCACGCCGAATATTCCGGCCGTTGCTTTCGCAGCGAGGCTCTTGCCGCAGCCCTGAATACCGAGCAGTAGTATTCCTTTCGGCACATCCAGGTGTGATGCGCTGGCGTCGCCGCGGAAAACGGGGCGCCGTTGTGTCAACCAGGTCTTGAGCCGCGACAGGCCGCCGAGGTCCTTGAAACGCGCGGTATCGTACTCGAACTGCAACGCGCCGCCGCGATTGAGCAATTCGTATTTCGCTTGCATGACGTCCGGAAGATCGCTCTTGGTGATGGCGCCATCCAGGTAGATGGCGTTTCGCGCAAGTCGTTCCGTGTCGCCGTAGGTCAGTCCTGCGAGATTTCTGATCAATAGCGTGTGTGCCTTCGGGTCGACCTGGACGCTGCTGCCCGGGTTGTCATTGCTATACTCGTTGACGGCACGCGCGATGATGCGCTCGCGTTCTTCTTCCGAAGGCAGGTTCATGTCGAAGCGCGCGCAAAAGCTTTCCAGTTCGCTCGGTACCTTGACCTTGTGGCTGATCAGGACGATTCGCCGTGCAATTTCCCGATGTTGTATGCAAATGTCCTTGATCAGGCGAACATGAACCGGGTCCTCCAGGAACGGGTGAAAGTCCAGCAATATGTAGATGCCTGGTTTGGAGACCGCACGAATGTGTTTGAGTACGTCTGTCGGTTGCGAGTTCAGCGCCTGTGGCTCGAGCGATATGTCGATACGCTGCAGGCCATCGGTGATCGTCCAACGGAACAGCGGCGCGTAAGAGTCTGTCGTGCGGCTGATGGCAATGGTCTGGAGCATTTCGAGCACACGAGCCTCGTCCTGCGATTCGATGACCACTATGGGTGTATGCGATCGCATGATCAGTTGCAGATCGTGGTGCACGTCCATTGTCGTTTTCAGCTTCCTTCGTTGCCAGGCGACATTTTAGGGCAGCCGGGCAGGTTGTCGATGTGAAGTGCGTCAGAGGGCTCACCGATAATCGTCGCCGCGATCGCGCTCAGGGCGGCAACGTCCAGAGAACCGTCAATCGCGATTGCCGCGCGCAGCAGATCGTCCAGGCTTGCCTTTCCCTGGGTCTTGTCCCGGATTTCCCGATCCAGGGCGCGGAACACGGTAACGGCGAGGGCAGTTGTCGGGCCGGTGGACGTCTCGCTGCACAGTTGCGCCGCGGATTCCGCCCACGTCACCTGTTCGGACATTGCGCTGTCATAGCGCCGCGGCGTTATTGCGCCGCCGCGCCGCAGCAGTTCCAGGCTGTAGAACTCCGCCAGTCCTTCTGTAATCCAGTCAGCTCCGGCGCTCGCACGCAGGGGCAAGGCAGTGTGGACAACCTCGTGCAAGAGTGTGCTGGTAGCATTTTCGCTGATGAGCGGGCGGTCTGCGTGAATGTACAGCGAGGCCGGGGCGGACAGGCCGCCACGCCACATCGGATCGCCGGCGCTGATAACAGTCAGACGCGCGGGTGGCTCCGGCAGTAGCGAAACCAGTTCCGGCAACGTCCAGTTCAGGAGTGCGAGCATGTCCATGCGACGGACACCCTGACCCTGCGGCCCGGCAACGGCGACGCGGACGCCGGCGATGGTCTCTCGCCGGACGCCGATGTCGCCGAGCAGAATCCATCCGGTCGGCTGATCGAATCGCCGATCGGGCCGCTCGATACGGATGGGGTCACTGCTTCCGCGGTATTCCGTCACGACGGACCAACCCGCCGGCAGCTCGAAACTCAAGGTGGTGTTCGCGAACGAGTTCTTGAGCGTGCGGGTCCGGGCGCGCGGGATGATGTCTTCGGCACGGAACAGGCCCCAGCCGCTTCCGAGCCATGCATCGAACGCGCCTGCATCGCGCTCATGAGGCACGTGTACGCGCCAGCGCAGCGTCCCGCCGTTCTCAGGGGGTCGCCATTGCAGTTTGCCGGCGCCGAGTTGCAGCTCGCCGTCGCCGTCAAAGGCGCTGAATGACGCGGCGAGGTTCGGAAACGTCAGCTCGCGTAACAGGCGCTGGGACTGTTGCAGTTCCAACGTCACCTCGACGCTGCCGTTCGCGAGGTCGGGCTGCACCGAGTAGCGAACCGAGTATTCGCGTTCGGTGGGCCCGTCGGCCGATTCCGATATCTCGACGCCGCAAGCCGCGACGCCGGCCAAAAGCAGCCATACGGCCCAAAGGCGCCTGCACGCGGAAGCCGGGCGCGAGAAGCGGGTGCCCGAAGCTGAGAAACAGTTCATACAGAATTAAGGCTCCGTGCCGTATGGTGAAAGACCAGTGCCGGTCAGAGTGATGCAGATGATAGCGCAGCCAGCGTTCGTTATTAGGGTTTTTGCCTTTGCAATCACCGTGTTGGGGCTTTTGTCCGCCTGTTCTTCGACGCCGTCGGGCACGCACGACCGCGACAGGCAGGTTGGCACGGTGACGGCGCCGCGCAGCGCGGGCGAGCAGGCAGCCGCCGTGGCTCTGGATCAGGTTGGCGTGCCGTACCGCTACGGCGGCAGTACACCAACGGGGTTCGATTGCAGCGGATTGGTGCAATACTCCTACTCGCGGGCCGGCAAAAAGCTGCCCAGAACGACCGGTCAGCTTTGGTCTGCGACAGCTGCGGTGGGTCGCAACGACCTTCGCGCAGGCGACGTCCTGTTCTTTAATGTCGAGGGAAAAATGTCACACGTCGGCCTGTATCTGGGCGGGCAACGATTCGTGCACGCACCTTCGTCGGGTCGAACGGTCTCGGTTGCGTCGCTCACTTCACCATACTATAACGCTGCGTTCATCCGCGCAGGGCGACCGAGATAGGCCGAGCCTTACCGCATGTGCCGGCGGTACCGGCCTTACTGGACGATGAACGCCCTCAGTTGCTGGGCAAGGCCCTTGCAGGCCGCGGACTGTGTTCGGGCGATCAGCGGTATCGGCACGACCAGCGCAGGCAGGAACGACGTGCCGCTTACATCCGCGGACACCGTGCCCGCTGTCTCGTAGCCGTCGAGGTCCCACACCGATGCCTCGTAATCCGCATCTTTCTGCCACCAGGCGAAGCCGAAGCAACCGCCGCCGCCAGGACCGGCCGCACAGGAAAGGCTGCCGCCCTGGGCAACGGTCTCGGTATCGCCGTCCAGCCAGATGATGTAGCGCACGCCGAGGCCCTTGACGACCTCTGACACTCCCGGGCGCTCCATCAGCTTCGTCAGGCCCTTGGTTTCGGCCGGTGCAGTACGCGGTTCGAACCAGGGAAACAAGGAGTCGACAAATTGCTGGCGCGGAATGACCCGCAGCCCTTTCGATCCCCTGCCGAGCGCGTTCTCGACGCAGCTGATGTAGTCGGCTTCCGTTTCGTTACCCTGGTGGTAGCTCTTCGCCATTATGACGACGGATTCACCCTCATTGAGGCCGGTAACATTCTCGCGTGCATCCTCTACCCGCGATGTCACGCAGCCGCCAAGGCCGAGTGACAGCAACGCAAGCATTGATACGGCACCGGTGGATCCAGGTACTTTACTCTGCATCATCGTCAATTCCTCCGATCGCGAAGATGCCCATGTCATCTTCGGCATCAATTTCCATGTCGTCCGAATCGCCACCGGCAGCCATGGTGGCCGGTTGCACGATCGGCGACGCGGCAGGCCCGTCGGCCAGGGCGCTGATCTGCGTTGCCTTGTCCATCTGCATGATGATCAAAGCCGCTGCATCCCGCATCGCCAGCACGGCAGCTCGCTGCAGCGAGTCGGCTCCGCCCATGCCTTCCTTCATACTCTTGCCGTAAGCGCTCACTGTCCAGTTCGACGCGTTGTTGCCTTCGCTGTCGAAGATCCTCAGCCGGTAGCGAATCCACACGGCGAACGCCTCGGTCTTGCTCTGGTTCGGCACCGAGAACTCGAAACCTTCGATACTGGGTTCGATCAATGCGTCGAATGTGTAATCCCGTGCGTCGTCGTCAGGACCGATGATCGTTACGTTCTCGAACAGGAAACCGAACAATTGTTTGAAGAAACTCGCATTGGCACCACCAAGATCGATCGTCCACGATTCCTTGCCGAGGACGTTTTCCTCGTGGACGAAATTATTGAATTGCTCGGGGATACGCAGGGCGACATCGACCGGGAGTTTTTCGACATGCGGTTGCGGTATGGTCGGCCCTTCCATGGTCACGGTCGAGCTGCAGCCGGTGAGCACGAGCATCAGCAGACTGGCGGAAAGTGTGGCGCGTTTGTTGGCAATCAAGTGGCTGAGGCCCGCTCTGCAAGTGAATGATCAATCGTATATCAGAACCCCTCGGGACCGCATAGTTCCGCGGATTTGCCCCTGAAGCGGGCTCCGTTCCACTTTAGTGGCAGCGCATCGGTAGTGCAAATCGGAAACGGGTTCACGCGGTGGCCATCGGGCGGTATAAGGTGGCAGGGCACGATTTTTCGGACATGATTCACAAACGACGATGGCAAGACCCAAAATACTCGTTTTTCAGCACGTTCCCTATGAGCCGCTCGGAACGCTGGATCCGCTGCTCAAGGAAGCCGGGTTCCGGATTCGCTACGTCAATTTCGGGCGCGAACCCAGTTCGCGCCCGGACCTGGAGAAATACGAGGCCCTGATCGTGCTGGGCGGACCCATGAACTCCGATCAGATCGACACGTATCCGAACCTGATTACCGAAGTCGATATCATCCGCGAAGCCGTCGAGCAGGATATGTCGGTCCTGGGTATCTGCCTGGGCGCGCAGTTACTCGCCAAGGCGCTCGGCGGTTCGGTCACGCGCAACGCGGTTCGCGAGATCGGCTGGTATGACGTGCAGTTGACGGACGCCGGTAGCAGCGATCCCGTGTTGTCCGCCTTCGCCCCGCAACAGGAAGTGTTCCAGTGGCACGAGGACGGCATCACGTTGCCGCCAGGCGTCGTTCATCTGGCCGGCTCCGACGCGAGCCCGGTACAGGCGTTCCGGCATGGCGAGCATGCCTACGGATTTCAGTTTCACCTGGAGGCCAGCTTGCCGCTGATCGACCGTTGGCTGTCCGTGCCGGTGCACCAGGCGACGCTGGAAGAGGAACAGGGCAGGATCGACGCGCAGGCTATTCGCGCACGCGCAGAGGAGGCTATCGGTCCGTTGCAGGATCTCAGCAGGGAGACTTTTTCGCGCTGGATCGATCGTTTCGAAATCGGGCCGCGCAAGCACCGGCTGCCCTCCCGCTGATCAGAAGTCCCGCCATTCGAGCGGCTGTTCCTGCATCAAGGCGACCTGTTCGCGCAGCGCAAGCACGTGATCGTCCCAGTAACGGCGACTGTCGAACCAGGGAAACGCGACCTTGAATGCCGGGTCATCCCAGCGGCGCGCCAGCCAGGCGGCATAGTGCATGATTCGCAAGCTGCGCAGTGCCTCGACCAGGTGCAACTCGCGTGCGTCGAAGCGGCGAAAGGACTGGTAGCCCTCGAGCAATGCCGCCAGTTGCGGAGTTTGCTCGTCCCGATCGCCCGACAGAAACATCCACAGGTCCTGCACGGCAGGTCCGTGGCGGGCGTCATCGAGATCGACGATGTGCAACTGTTCCCCGGCGACCAGGACGTTGCCCGGGTGGAAGTCGCCGTGCAGGCGTAGCTCCTGCACGTTGCCGGCGCGTTGCATGCACGCTTCGACGCCGTCGAGTACGAGTTCCGCGACACTCTCATAGGCGTCACGGTTGTCGTCGGGAATAAAATCGTTCTCCAGCAGGTACTCGAAAGAATCGACACCGTAGGAATCGATGTCGATCCTTGGCCGATGCTCGAAACGGAACGTCTCACCATCGAGGTGAATACGGGCGACGAGGCGGCCGAGTTGCGTCTGTAATTCGTAATTGTCCAGGTCAGGCGCGCGTCCGCCCCGGCAGTCATAGACCGCCAAGCGGTAATGACCGGAATGGTGCAGCGTACTGTTCCCGAGTTCCAGTGGCGGCACCACGGGAATCTCCTGCTCCGCCAGGCTCAGGGCGAAGTCGTGTTCCTCGAGGATTGCCGCATCGCTCCAGCGTCCAGGCCTGTAGAATTTCGCAACTACCGGTGCGTCGTCCTCGATGCCGACCTGGTAGACGCGATTCTCGTAGCTGTTCAGCGCCAGGAAGCGGCCGTCACAATCGAAGCCCATTTCGTGCATCGTTGCGAGTATGTCCTCGGGCTGCAGTTTGGCGAATGCATGCGCCGCAGCGTCGTCGCTCACGAAGCTTTCCTGCGCGAGTCCCTTTTGCGATCGGTTTCGGTCAGGTGTTTCTTGCGCAGTCGCAAATTCGCAGGCGTTACCTCGAGCAATTCGTCGTCATCGAGAAACTCCAGCGACTGCTCCAGCGAAAAGCGCGTTGGCGGTGTGAGCACGAGATTTTCGTCGGTGCCGGCCGCGCGCACGTTCGTAAGCTGTTTGGCCTTGGTGGGGTTGACGACGAGGTCGTTCTGACGTTGGTGAATGCCGATGATCATGCCTTCGTAGACGGGAGCGCCATGGCCGATGAACAAACGGCCGCGCTCCTGGAGATTGAACAGCGCATACGCCAGCGCCTTACCCTTGACCATGGAAACCAGCGTGCCGTTGTTGCGTTGCGCGATCGTACCGGCGACGCGTGGCGCGTAGTCATCCAGTACGTGATAGATCAACCCGGTACCCGATGTGGCGGTCAGGTACTCGGTACGAAATCCGATCAGCCCGCGCGTCGGTATCCTGTAGTCAAGCCGGATGCGGCCCCTGCCGTCCGGCAGCATGTCGACGAGTTCACCCTTGCGTTCTGCCAGGCGCGTCATGACGGCTCCCTGGTACGCTTCGTCGAAATCGACCGTCAGTTGTTCCCAGGGCTCGTGCTCGATCCCGTCGACATCGTGCATGATGACTTCGGGGCGTGACACCGCCAGTTCGAAGCCTTCGCGCCGCATCGTTTCGACGAGCACCGACAGGTGCAGTTCTCCGCGGCCGGATACGCGGAACTTGTCCGGGTCGTCGGTCTCATCGACACGCAGTGCGACGTTATGCTTCAACTCCTGGTCCAGCCGTTCACGAATCTGGCGGCTCGTCAGGTATTTACCGTCCTGGCCGGCGAAGGGGGACTTGTTGACCTGGAACGTCATGTTGACGGTGGGCTCGTCGACGGACAGGGCGGGCAAGGCTTCTTCATGGCCGGGCACGCATAGCGTGTCTGATATGTGCAGCTTCTCGATACCACTGAAAACGACAATGTCACCGGCGGACGCCGATTCCACGCGGCGCCGCTTGAGCCCGTCGAAACCGAACAATTCGAGCACCTTTGCGCGCCGTGTTGACGCGTCGGGGGCGACCACGCTGACGGACTCGTTGCTGCGTATGGTGCCGCGGCTGATACGGCCGATGCCGAGGACGCCGACATAGGTGTCGTAGTCGAGACTCGATACCTGCAGTTGCAACGGGCCGTCGGCATCGACGTCGGGCGGTGATACGTGCCTCACGATGGTCTCGAATAACGGCGTCATGTCTCCGTCACGTGCGTCGGCACTTTCGCTGGCGTAGCCGTTCAGCGCGGATGCGTAAATGATCGGGAAATCGAGCTGTTCGTCGGTGGCCCCGAGGCGATCGAACAGATCGAACGTCCGGTCCAGCACCCAGTCGGGGCGTGCACCCTCGCGATCGATCTTGTTGACGACAACGACAGGGACGAGACCCTGCGCAAATGCTTTCTGGGTGACGAACCTCGTTTGCGGCATCGGACCTTCGACCGCATCGACCAGCAACAGCACGCTGTCGACCATCGACAGCACGCGTTCGACTTCTCCTCCGAAATCCGCGTGGCCGGGCGTGTCGACAATATTGATGCGGTAGTCGTTCCAGTTGACGGCCGTATTCTTGGCGAGAATCGTAATGCCACGTTCGCGCTCCAGATCGCTGGAGTCCATGACCCGATCGGGCACGGCGGCACGCGGGCCGAGCGTCCCGGATTGTTGTAGCATCTGGTCGACCAGGGTGGTCTTACCGTGGTCGACATGCGCGATGATCGCGATGTTGCGAAGCTTGGATATGTCAGGCATTGGGGTAGCGCTCGGGAATCAGGCGGCGGATTATAGAGGCCCGATGCAGGAATTGATATGGGACGGCTTGTGAGAAACAGGAAGAAAACGCTGGTTTTATCGCTTCTTTTGACGTTCCTGGCGGCGTGCAGCCAGGCAGAGCCGACGTTCGACGCCGCGGCGCACGAGCAGGAAGTGCTCGAGTGGCGGGCAGGGCGCCTGGACGCTCTCAAGGCGCCGACGGGCTATCTGAACCAGACCGGCCTGTTCTGGCTGGAGGCGGGCACGTACAGCTTCGGCGCCGATCCGGACAATGACATCGTGTTACCAGGCGATGCAGCCGGTCGGATCGGCGTATTCACCGTCGATGCCGACGGCGTCCACATGACGGTGGCAGACGGCGTGAGCGCCGCGAGCAACGGGGAGCCGGTTACCAGCATGCTGATCAGCGACGACACCACCGAGGACCCTGTGCAGATCACGCATCGAACCATGGCCTGGACCGTGGTCAAACGCGACGGCCGCTTCGCGGTCAGGGTGCGTGATTTCGAGCACCCGTTTGTCGCCACGTTCGGGCCGCTGCCTTATTTTCCGATCGATGCGGCCATGCGTGTGCCGGCAAAACTGCAGCGCTATGACGAACCCCGGATCGCCAATGTCGGAACCGTGATCGAGGGGCTCGGCTATCACCCGGAGTCGCCGGGCACCGTGGTCTTCGAGATCGGCGGGCAGGAATACGAACTCGAGGCGTACACGTCGGGTGAGCGCCTGTTTTTCGTGTTCGGCGACCAGACGAATCGCGACGACACCTATGGCGCAGGTCGCTTTCTTTACTCGGCGGCGCCGGGCGAAGACGGGTTGACCGTCATGGACTTCAACAAGGCCTACAGCCCGCCATGCGCGTTCAACGACTTCTCGACCTGTCCGATTGCCTCGCCCCGCAATCGGCTGCCCGTGCGGATCGAGGCCGGCGAAAAATACGATCCGGGCCTGCACTATGCGGCCGATGCCGCGCATTAGCGCGGCATGTCGGTGCAATTTCCGGGCTACTCCCGCAGTTCGAACGTCAGGCCGGCGTTTTCCTGCAGGCGTGCAAGCAGCGGCCGCGCCATCGCCGAGGCCGGCGTCCAGACGCCGCCGCCGGTGTCGAGATCGTCTTTCGCGAGACACACGGCGCACTCGCTGAGCATCTTGCTCGTAGAGCCGTAGCCGGGGTCCTGGTCACCGGTGATGCGCGAACGCACCAGCGTGCCGTCCGGTAACTCACCGATTTGCATGAGATTGAAAAATCCTGCCTGCTGCAGTTCGGCATCGGGACCTTCGCCCGGCTCGGGCAGCACGAATTTCTGCAGCAGCTTTCGCGTCGGTGACAAGGAGGCACCCAAGACCAGTCCCGCAATCCCTGTCGTCATTGCCGATGCTTTTAGCCAACCCGATAAACCGCTGCCCGTTAGCACGGCTTCACTGTAGCGAAAGCCTTTGCCGTAGGGGTATCCGGCAAGCGCGTGACTGCGCCGCACGACCTTTGTATTGACGCCCGCCATCACGAAGGGAGCCGTCCAGGACTGCGCGTTTTCGTCGTAGCGGATGTTCTGCTGGTCACGCTCGTCCGGCCCCTCGCGCTCCCCCTCCGGATTCAGTGAGTACGGATGAACGAGTATTCGCGCGATAGAGCGATCCTTGCGGCTCTCCTCGATCAGGTTGAGCATGCTCGCGATCGTGCCGCCGCTTGCGCTGCCCTTGGTTGCCTTCACGAGCAATGTGATGGATGTACAGTATTCGCCGTAGCGCTCCTTAACCGCGTCCTGGAGGAACCACACGCCGATATCCATGGGCACGGAATCGAAGCCGCAGCAATGCACGATGCGAGCCCCGGTCTGCTCTGCCCGCGATTGGTGCGTGTCGATCATCTTGCGTATCCACTGCACCTCGCCGGCAAGGTCGCAGTAGTGTGTGCCGGCGTTGACGCAGGCGTCGACCAGTTCGGAGCCGTACAGCGCGTACGGGCCTACTGTCGTCAGTACCACACATGTGCGATTTGCGAGTTGCTGCAGGGACTCACGGTCGAAGCTATCGGCGACAATGGTCGCGAGTCCTTCCGCCCCTGCGCCCAGGGATTTCCGCAAGGCCTCGAGTTTGTTTTCGCTGCGACCGGCAATAGCCCAGCGCAGGCCACCATCGCAGCCGTACTGCCGGTTCAGGTACGCGGCAACGAGTTCTCCTGTAAAGCCGGTCGCGCCCCAGACAATGACGTCGAATTCCCGGCGCTCGGTCGATTCACTCACAACTTTTTCTCCATTAGTGCGACTTCCTTGCTGCCGCCTTCCGTCTCCTGCGCCCCGACCTGCACGAAGCCGTGTTGCACGTGATAACGCATGGATGACTCGTTGGGCGGTCGAATATTGACCTCGCAGGTCATGACCCCGACCTCGCCGCCGACTGCCTTGGCGAAGTCGGCATAGAGGCGGGACGCGACGCCGGCGCGGCGCGCCGTCGGCGATACGGCAACCCGGTCGATATACGCAAAATCGTCGTAATGATCGATAAACCACCGATAGTTCAGGCTCTTGTAGGGGAGTCCGGGCCTGAGGCCGATAAGGAAGCCGACCAGCTGATCTTCAATCCTGGCCACGCGAAAATAGTGCGCATTGGCCGAAAACCATTGCGTTTCTGACATATCGATGCTGCTGACGTGAGGGACCGAGTCCTCGTTCAGCTTCAGAACTTCGGCAAGATCGTCGGGCGTGACATCGAATATTTGCATCGGGGCAGTTTACATTGTTATGGTTATCGCAAGACGGCAGGTGATACATCACTGAATTCCAGACCGTCAGCATTCGCTATTTTACTCGTCTTCGATTCGGAATTGACTCCGCGGCATTAAGTCGCGGGTTCGTTCGTGTGTGACATGGCGCACCGAAAGCGCCGACCGCATGAGTAAACTTCGTCGATTCTCAAGAAGGAAGCATTTGTCATGATTCACCCAGCCAGAACCGTTATCTTTGCGCTCGTTGCGGCGTTCGCGCTGCCGATTTCCACAGCAAGCGCTGCATCGCGGAATTCCGCCGACCTGCTGAAGTACATTCCAGCGGATACGCCCTACGTTGTGGCGTCGACCAAGCCGTTGCCCAAAAAGCTGGCCGACAAATTCGAACCAACGATCGACCAGGTCTTGCAGGCTTACCAGCGCGTCATCCGCTACGGTGTTTCGGAGAAGCTCGACGAGTTGTCCGCCGAGGAAGACGGCGCCGAGAAAGCCGAGAAGCTGGAGGCACTCGTCGACGAGGTGCTTGGCCTCATGAGCATCGAGGGAATTCGCGGTGCCGGTATCGAGAGAAATTCTGCGTTCGCATTCTACGGTCATGGGCTACTGCCGGTGCTGCGATTCGAGCTTTCGGATACCAAGGCGTTTGATGGAACGCTCTCACGAATCGAAGACAAGGCCGAAGAGAAACTGTCGGTAGGGACGGTCGACGGCGAGTCGTACAAATACATTGACGGTGGGGATGTGCAGTTGGTCATCGCCACTGTCGACGAGCAGGCCATACTCACCGTCGTGCCGGCGGAGTTCGAAGAGACCCAGCTAGCCGCTTTGCTGGGATTGGAGAAGCCGAAGAAGAGCCTCAAAAAGAGTCGTGAGCTGCGCTCGATAGCCAAAGAGTATGACTTTACTGATTACTTCACGGGCTTCATCAACAACGAGCGCATTGCCAGCGCGTTTCTCGGTGAACCCACGGGCCTCAACAAGGACCTGCTGGCACTGATCGATTACGACGCCTCGGAACTGTCGGACGTTTGCAAGTCGGAGTTCATGAATCTCGCCGGAATAGCACCGCGCATTGTGTTCGGTTATACGGCCGTGAATGACAAGTACATCGACAGTGAATTCGTCGTTGAATTGCGCGAGGACATTGCCAACGGGCTGGCCGCATTGCCCGCCGCAATACCCGGCCTCGGTCAGGAATACGACGGACTGATGTCTCTCGGCTTCAGCATGAACCCGCTGGCGGCACGCGAGTTTTATGAAGCACGGCTCGACGCGATGGAAGCTGACCCGTTCGAATGTGAGCTGCTCGCCGACATGCAAGACGGTGTTGCCGCAGGGCGCGAGGCGCTGAATAAACCGGTGCCACCTGTGGTGTACAGCTTCCGCGGCATCCTTGCCGTGGTCACGGACATCCAGGGAATGGACCTGGCGAGCGAGAAGCCACCCGAGTCTATCGATGCGAGCTTGCTGTTTGCCATCGACAACGCGCAGGACCTCGTCACGATGGCGGCTATGATGGACCCGCAAATTGCCGCGCTGAATCTCGTGCCGAACGGCAAGCCGGTAAAACTCGAGATGGCACAGCTTGCGAGCATTGCCGACCAGGCGTTTGCTGCATTGTCTGAGGGCGCTTTGTCGATCTCCGTCGGCGCGGGCGCGGAAAGCAACGCCGAAGACATGCTCGTCGCGAAGAGCGTCGAGCCGGCACCGCTGTTCAGCATGAGCATGGACACGGCGCGCTACTACGGTTTTGTTGGTGACGCGATGATGCAGGCGGAGCCGGACGAAGGTGAAGAGGAAATGCCGCTGGCGGTGCGGAGCGCAATGCGCGATGCAATGACACTGATGGGCAACCTCTACAAGCGGATGAGGCTGGATGTTAGGCTCACGTCGAGAGGTATCGAGATGGGCAGCCGGCTGACGCTGGCTGAATAGCACCTGACGGGAACACGCATGCACAAGAACTGGTTGCTCCTCGCAATCCTGCTGCCGGTATTCGTGGCCTGTGCCGGTGAGGCCGAATTGTCGGCCACGTCGCGGTTAAAGGTCGACTTGCAGCAGGTCGTGGGAGCCGGCATTGTGCAGCCGGTCGGCGGCATCACATCTGCCGGACAACCTGACGAGGCGGCATTCAAAGTATTCGCCGAGAGCGGTTACGCAGCCGTCATCGACCTTCGTACCGAGGGCGAGGACCGCGGGCTGGATGAAAAGGCGGTCGTCGAAGGGCTGGGAATGACGTACGTGATGCTGCCGGTCGGACGAGACGGCATCAGCTTCGATAACGCCCGTGCACTGGATGAAATGATCGCATCCTATGACAAACCCGTTCTGATTCACTGTCGCAGCGGCAACCGTGTGGGCGCATTGCTCGCATTGCGCGCCAGCCTCGAAGGCGCTGATGACGAAGCAGCGCTGGAGGCTGGCCGGGCGGGTGGTCTGACCCGCCTGGAGCCCGAAGTGAAGGAATTGCTGCATAGCGACAACTAAAGTCGCCACCCTGGCGCTACGTATATCTCGCAATTGATTCGGGGCTCCGTCGACACCAGAAAATCCAAGTTAGGTGTCTGACGGGCCAACGGGTTGATTGGCAGCCCCCTGGCTCGCGGCAAACCAGGGGTACAGTCATGAAATTCATAGCAAAATTCTGGTGGATCGGCGTGATATCCGTCATCGCACTGGGGGCAGTTGTCTTTCTCTACAATCCGAAGCCGACGCCCGCCGTCTTCGACTTCAATGACGGCACGACGCAGGGATGGACTTTCGTCGGTGTCTACGACGATGCGGGTAAGCAATACAACGGCACTGCGTTTCCCCCGTCCATGCTCATGAACTTCCAGGGCAAGCAGCTGGTGTTCTTTCCCAATCAGCTCGGTCTGTATCTGGGTCAGAAGGGTTTTCCGAATACAAGCAAGTACTGGCGCGTTGACCTGGTTTCGCCGAACCTCGGCCCCGCCTGGAGCGGCCTCAAAGGCATCGAGGCTTCCGTCCGCGATCAAATCGGCATGAGTAACAACGTGCTCGAGATCAAGCCGTTCGTTGTCTATGCGGCTGACGGCAAGACGGTTACGGTACCGGCAGAGGCTGCTTTCGCTCCGACGCTGCCTCACGACAAAGTGACGTTGGTCAATGCGAAGATGAAAATCCCGTCGGGTGCGAAGCCTATGAAAATCTTGTTGAGAATCCGCGGTAAGTGGGCGACCCCGGGCTCGTCAGTAATCGAGCTCTACGAAGGGCAGGTATACGTCGACGACGTGACCAAGATACTGTGAGAAATTGGCGAACCTAGCCAGCCGTCGCACACTTCATGAGGTTGCCGTTCTCGTCGCTTGCGACGGCAACGGCGTTGCCCGAACGCGTCCGGATCTGAAGCCAGTCTGATTCACTCAGACAGGAGCGGTTCTTTTTAATACGCTACGCGACGACCTGAACGCCGTTCCAGAATGCCATGTAAGCTGCGATTTCCCGCGCGGCATTCGTTCGAGCGTACCAGGATCACCAGCGATAGCTGAAAGTCAGCTCCAGACCATCTATGTCGTTACCGACAAGAGTGACGTATTGACCGTTACGCAATCTACCAGGCTGAGGTGCGGAACGAATCGGCCGAAAACCGAACATCAATTGCGAATTCTCAGGTTCGTCGAGACCCACCAGCCTGCCGACACCCCGATTCAATGCGCCAAGCGGATCGGTTAGCCCCAATTTCATCTTGTCAGAAAAGGACAGAGGCCCTGGCTTGGTGCGAATTCGATCCCGGACCCCTTCGAAGTAAAAACCAAGGGCGGTCCCTGCGACCGGTGTCACTATGATGTCCTGGATTGAAGGTTGTTCGAGGAACGACTCGATGCCGAATTCGTACACCGTCGAGTATAGAACTGAAATCCAGAATGACTCCCTGCGGCTAAAGCCCCGCTCCCGACCCCGAATGTAGTAGCCTGCGCCCCAATAGGGGTGAATCACATAGTTCATGGCCCAGTGATCTTTGTCCCATACCGGATCAGTCACGTTTTCACTCCACTGCTCCACGCCCAGATTGTCCTTTTCGTCCTGGCTCCAGTTTGAAACTTCGAATGGCGCATTGTAGACAACTGCGGTCGCAACGACCTGCCAGCCAATCAGGGTGTAAAGATCACGTCGCATACCTGACCAGTCTCGACTGTCGTATGGCATATCTTGTTGCGCAGGGGCGTCGGCTGGAACGAGCAGCGCGGAAACAGAGATTGCCGCAAGCACTACTGATTTGATGACCATGCCCTGATTTTGCTACTCCGGTCGACATAAGGAAACCATCGTTCGCTTCTCGGCAGCACGAGTCAACGAAAAAAGCCGCCCTCCTGGACGACCCTTCCTGTTGAATTGGTGGAGGTGGCGGGAGCGGGGTGCTCTAAGAGCAGTAATAGGTCCGTTCATCCTCTGAAAGCGGATATTGAACTAAAATCATATTGGAGGGCTGATAGTGACCCTAAGCGGCAGTTCAGCGATTCGGATCAAGTGTCTGGAAAGTCGTGTAGGCAAGCCTTCGATTTTGGCTGGTTAGCTGGCAATATTGACCAAGGTTGACATTCGGATACAGAGATGGCTGTGCTGTGTTCAATGCCTTGCTGAATCAGAGGATTAGGGCCAGATGAGTATTGACGACCAACTCAAAGAAGCAGAGCTTGAAAAGATTAGGGCGGAGGCGACAAAGTTTCAGGCCGAAGCAAGAGATATATCGACAAAACGGAAAACAGTTATTTGGGCTGATAATCTCAAGATTATTGGTGCCGTAGTTCTCGCGGTAGGCGGTATCGTTGCAGCAGTAACGCAGTATCATTTGGCGGAATTAAAAGTCGAGCAAGCAGAGTACGAACTCGAAATTACTAATAAGACGCTGACCGTAAAAAAAGACGAACTAGATAAACTGACGGCCAAATTAGACAGTGTAAATGAGGAGATAGTGGAAAAGGAGAAATATGTTGCGCAACTGAAAGAAGGACTTGCAAATTTAGCAGTGGAAGCAAGCGAGGCCCAACCTGAACTAACAAAAAGGCGCTTGGTGTATGTGCAGTTTCGCGGTTCTTTAACTCGTGCCTCAATAAACGAGTACCGAGAACAATTGACAAAATCAGGATTTCAATCGCCTGGCGCAGAAAGGCTGTCTGGAGAGTATAGTAGTTCCGTTAGATATTTTGATGAAGGTGATTACGATGAGGCGGTGAGACTAGCAGAAGCTACGGAAGACTATTTTAGGGAGAAGGGGTGCGCCTTAACACTTGAGCCGATATTTCTTGATACATCTCAGCTGACACATCCGCCACTAGAGGTCTGGATTGACTACTCATGCAGTACGTAATCCGATTCGTCAACTTTAGTCCTGAAAGACCGCTTTCCGGATTCAATCATCCGGTCACTTTAAATTGGTGACTGGCTCTTCCTGGCCGTTTCCCGCCCCTGGCAAAGTCGCTTTTCTGGTTGATTGAATGACCGTTATCGGTGAAAGCCGACATTCGCACCCAGGCCCTCGAAAACGCGATATCGCTTCGCCCGCTTCCCGCGCAATAGCAGCCGTTAGGCTATTATTGCTGTGAAGGGCGGCTTCTGACCCAAAGCGGACATCCAAGGGTTGAGATGATGACACCATCACAGGCAAAGCTTAGCGGCCCGGAGAAACGAGCGCTGCGGCTGTTTTCAATAATTGACGGAAATTTGTTTGAAAGGAACGAAGCGAGCAACGACGCACAAAATACGGTCAGGAAACTTACCTTGTCTAATGACGGGATGGGCACATCGGTTTTGAAATCGGATGGTTTGCTTTTTGATAATCCGAAAGAAAGAAGGCCCAAGAAATATACGAGAATGGAGCCGGACTTTATTTGGCAAGACGATTTCATCGAAGTCAAAGACGAGATAATGGGGAGTAGCTGGGAGAAGCTGGGTAGAGATTCGCTAAACGACCAACTAAGGATTCTGCTTCTCCGGATTGCGAATGATGGCATTGCCGGCTTGGTTCGGTATCGGTTTGAAGACTTGATGCCAACCGAGCAAGAATTGGTTGAACGGGACTTGGAGAGGTTCAAAAAGTCCCAGCCGGAAGAACGGTGTTACGTTCGCTGGGATGAGATCATATCGGCAATTCCATCACCTAATGACAACCTCCAAACTAGCAGCATTCAGATATGCGATTTTCAATTGCCTGTTAGGATCGTATCCGGACTTGAAAGAGTGGATTCTCCCAGACTTTACTTGCTTGATAATCAGATGATGGATTGTTGGGAGGAAGTGCTCTCCTGGAGAGACAAGAAGTTTGAATGACCGCTATGCACCCGAGAGCAGCCACTCGCCTGATATTGTGCTGACAGGCTGCTAGTGACCCAAAGCAGACATTGAATATTCTGGAAGTCCAGCTGAAGTGACTTCATCGACTGTCCGGAGTATCAACAAGAAACACTAACAGGCATTTACTCGAAC
>CALZMQ010000051.1 GCA_945788625.1 uncultured Woeseiaceae bacterium | reverse complement strand
GTGAAACAGGCCGTTGACGAAGTAGTCCCGGATAAACGCCACGTCTGACGCAAACGCGTTGATCAAGCTGCCCAGGACTAAGCCCGCGACCATCCAGATTAGAATTTTGGTGGTCATCGTCATAACGGGCTCCGCTCAGGCGCGTCTGCGCCGACTCGATTCAACCATGATCTATGAGCGCCCGCATAAACACAAATGTGCCCACAAAATTTCTCGCCCAAAAAGGGCACAGGAAATAAACCTCGGTTCGACCCCGGTTTATTTTAGTCTTCGTCGAAGACCATGCCCATGATATTCGAGCCGGCGTCGACGAAGGTGGTCTCCCCGGTTATGCCGCTGGCGAGGTCCGAACACAGGAATGCGGCCGTATTGCCGATCTCTTCGATCGTCACCGTGCGGCGCAGCGGTGACGCCTTTTCCGCGTAACCCAGCATTTTCCGGAATCCGCTGATGCCGGCGGCGGCCAGCGTCTTCACGGCCCCGGCTGATATCGCGTTGACCCGGATACCCTTCGGGCCAAGATCGGCGGCCAGGAACCGGACACACGATTCGAGGCTCGCTTTGGCCAGGCCCATGACGTTGTAATTCGGCACGACCTGTGTCGCGGCGTTGTAGGTCAGGGTCAGAATCGCGCCGTTGCGGCCCGTCATCATCGGCAGGCCTGCCTTGGCCAGCGCCGCCAGACTGTAGGCGGATATGTCGTGCGAGATCTGAAATCCCTCACGCGTTATCGACTCGGTAAAACCGCCCTCGAGCTGTTCCCGCGGGGCAAACCCCACTGAATGCACAAGGATGTCGAGACCGTCCCATTGCTTTCCGAGCGACTCGAATACGGCGTCGATTTCCTCGTCGGAACTCACGTCGCAGGGATAACAGAGATCGGGATTCTGGCCGAGGCTATCGGCAAGCTTGGTTACGCGGCTCTTCAGCTTCTCGTTTTGATAGGTGAACGCGAGTTCGGCGCCTTCGCGCGCAAATGCCTCAGCGATTCCGGTGGCGATGCTACGAGTACTCGCGACACCGACAATGAGTGCGCGCTTGCCGGCCATGAAGCCCATGTTGAATCCTTGCGGTTGGTTGCTGTAAAGCGGGGTATCTTACCTGAAATTGTCCCGGAGTCGTGTCTGTAGGAGGCCGTTGCAGGAGCGCGTCCTGGCGCGCGAAGCATAGCGACAGCCGTCAGGCTGCGGACAACATCGGCCGCCTGGGCGGCCCCTCCCACAAACCGGGTGGGCGCGTTCCTACGAGCTTTGCGCGGTGACGTCCACGTACATCGTCAGCTTCTGGCCCGGGCGCAGGATCTTGTTCCTGTCAATACCGTTCCAGCGCGCGATCTGGTCGATGCCGACGCGGAAGCGCCGGGCGATCAGGTACAGCGAGTCGCCGTTGCGAACCGTGTAGCGCAGCTTGCGGGTCGTGTTGCCCAGCGCTGCCGTTGGAGAAGTTCGCAGCGCGGCGGTTGATGCGTTGGTCCAGACCACGAGCTTGCGGCCGACGGACAGCGTGTCGCCGGGCGCCATGCCGTTCCAGGCCGCAAGTTGCCGGTGCGTAACTTTGTATCGCTGTGCGATCGTCCAGAAGCTCTCGCCGCTCCTGACGATATGCTCGAGCTTGTTGCCCGGGCGGCGGCGATTCTGCGTTTTCGCGAGTCGGGCATCTGCGCTCTTACTGTAGGCGGCCAGCGGTTTCGTGGCGACCGGTATCATCAGGTGATGTCCGGCGCGAATGGTATTGCCCCTGAGGTTGTTTGCCGTGCGTATGGTCGACACGGTCGTGTTGTACTTTTCAGCGATCTGCGAAATCGCCTCGCCGTTTCTTACCTTGTGGCGTTTCCAGCGTACGCGATCCGCCACCGGTACTTCCTCGAGCGCGGTGACGAATGTGTCCATGACGTCAGTCGGCATGACGAGGCGGTGCGGCCCCGATGGATCTGTCGACCAGCGGTTGTATCCCGGGTTGTATTGATAAACGGTGTCCACGTCGACGCCTGCGAGTTCGGCGGCGAGTGCAAGATCGAGCTGGCTGCCGACGTCCGCGACCATGAATTGCTGTTCATCGGCCACTTCGGGCAACACCAGGTTGTAGCGTGACGGGTCCGAGACGATTTCCACGAGCGCCAGCAGCTTCGGCACGTACATGCTGGTCTCTTTCGGGAGCGACAGGTACCAGAAGTCGATGGGCTTGTTAGCATTGCGATTGCGACGCGCGGCACGCAGTACATTACCTTCGCCCGAGTTGTACGAAGCAATCGCATTCAGCCAGTTACCGTCGTTGAGTTCCTCGAGGTATTCGAGGTAATCGAGCGCGGCCCTCGTGGAGTCGACCACGTCGCGACGGCCGTCGTACCACCAGTTCTGCTTGATGCCGAATCGCCTGGCCGTGCCAGGAATCATCTGCCAGAGCCCGGCCGCGCGGCCGTGCGAATAGGCGAAAGGATCGTAGGCGCTCTCGACGATGGGCAGCAATGCGAGTTCGAACGGCATGTCCCGCCGCTCCAGTTCAGCAACGATGTAAGGCAGGTACCTGCGCGCCCGGGTGAATACGCGGTCGAGGTAATCGGGGTGGCGGGCAAACCACTTCAGCTCGGCGGCCGTTCGCGGATTATCTTCGTAGGTAAGGCTGAAACTGCGGCGCAGCTTCGCCAGAACGTCGTCCGGCCCCGCGGGCGACGAGGGCAGGCTGGCACCGGATACGGGGGAAATGAGGCTCAATGTTGGCCCCGAAGCCGCGATTTGCGCAGGCATTCCGTCCACGAACGCCGGATTCGCGCTCACGGGCCCGTGTGCCAGCAGCAGCGCAAGGGCTAAAAAAGTGACCCTGGTGCCGCCCGCGACGGCCATTCTCTGCAATAATCGCGTTGTCGGTGAGTAGATTACGTTAAACATCGAGCTATCGTACTGAGGCAAACGCGTTGTGCAAGTGGTTCGTTCACAAATAAAGCAGGAGTGGCTGCAAACACCGCTGGGGGAGGCTTTGTTGCAGCTCGAATCCCGTATCGTCGAGGAAGCGCTGGACGGTATTTTCGGCGAGCAGTGCCTGCAGCTCGGCATGTGGGGTGAAAACCGTACGTTTGTGCGCTTTACACGGACGCAGCGCTGTTGCGTGATTGCAGAAGCGCCGCTCGGCGAGCCGTCCGCGGTCGGAGAATTGCACAGGCTGCCGGTCGACAGCGACTCGGTAGATGCGGTGCTGCTGCCGCACACGCTCGATTACAGCGATCGGCCGCACGCCATTCTGCGGGAGGTCGACCGCGTGCTGCGCAGCAGCGGCCACGTCGTCATTCTCGGTTTCAAGCCGGTCGGTCTCTGGGGCCTGCGGCGACTGGTGCCAGGAGCGGCGCTCCCGCCGGGGGCCGACAACCTCATATCGGATCGACGTCTGCGGGACTGGCTGCAACTGCTCGATATGCGCATCCAGGGGTCGTTGCGGTATTTCTTCCGCTGGCCGCTGCCTGGCAACAAGGCACGCAGTTCGAACAAATGGGAGCGTCGCGGTCAGGCGTGGTGGCCGGAGCTGGCGGCTTGCTATATGCTCTCGGCGCAGAAACGGGTCAGTACGATGACGCCGGTGCGACAGCTCTGGCGGCGCAAACCGCAGGTCGTTACCGGACTGGCCGAACCGTCCACCAGGGTCTCCCGAATCCGCTTTGACCAGAACAGCTAAGACGATAGAGATATACACCGATGGCGCGTGCCGGGGAAATCCCGGTCGCGGCGGTTGGGGCGCATTGCTGATTGCCGGCAAGCACCGCAAGACCATGCACGGCGGGGAACTCGAATCGACCAACAACCGCATGGAACTGACCGCGGCGATCGAAGCATTGAACGCGCTCAAGGGAAGCCGCAAGGTCGTGTTGTACACGGATTCCAAATACGTCATGGATGGCATCAACGAGTGGCTGCCGAATTGGAAGAAACGTGGCTGGAAGACGGCCGCGAAGAAACCCGTCAAGAACAAGGACCTCTGGCAGGCACTCGATAAGGCCGCCGACCGGCACGACATAGAGTGGCAGTGGGTCAAGGGCCACGAAGGTAACCCCGGCAACGAGACAGCCGATGCGCTGGCCAACCAGGGCATTGACGAATTGTAGGAGCATCGTTCGGCCATGAAATACAATCGCGGCCGGAAGCCGCTCCCACGAAGCCGCTCCTACGGGTGAGATGATATGAGACAGATCGTACTCGATACGGAAACGACCGGGCTTTCACCGGCACAGGGTCATCGCATCATCGAAATCGGCTGCGTCGAGCTCGTGGATCGCCGCCTGACCGGCCGGGACTTCCATCGATTCCTCAACCCCGATCGAGATATCGACGAGGGCGCCGAGGCCGTGCATGGAATCAGCCGTGCCGACCTTGAGAACGAGCCGCGTTTCCCGGAGATCGTGGACGAATTACTGGACTTCCTCGCTGGCGCCGAGCTCGTGATTCACAACGCGAGTTTCGATGTCGGTTTCATCGAGCATGAGCTCAAGCTCATGAAACATCCGAAGCCCGGGATCGAGCAGCACGCCACGGTGCTCGATACGCTGACGCTCGCCCGAAAAATCCACCCGGGCCAGCGCAACAGTCTCGACGCGCTGTGCAAACGCTACGAAGTCGACGCCTCGAAAAGAGACGTTCACGGCGCACTGATCGACTCCGAGTTACTGGCCAACGTCTATCTCGCGATGACCGGCGGTCAGGCAGCCTTGCTGCTCGACGAGGGCGAACCGGGCGGTGCGGCGACCACCACGAGCCAGCGCGGCGCGGGGCCTGAAGGCCTTCCTGCGGCGGCCGCTAATTACGAATTGAGCGTCATCAGGGCGTCAGCGGAAGAGGCCGCAGCTCATGAAGCGATGCTCGAAAAAATCCGCAAATCCGGTGCGTGCGTCTGGGATTTTGACTAGAATCGGTCGTTCGGCCCGGCGCAGCCACCCGCGCCAACTAACAGGAAATCGAGTCTATGGTCCACACGATGGCAGACGCCTTGCGCGAAAACTTCCTCGGCAATTCACCGCACTGGTACAAGCTCACGATCATCGGGTTCCTGATTCTCAACCCGATTCTTTACGCCTTCGACCCGTTTATCGCTGGTTGGGTGCTCGTCCTCGAGTTTATTTTCACACTGGCGATGGCGCTCAAGTGTTATCCGCTGCAGCCGGGCGGGCTTATTGCTTTCGAGGCGATCGTACTTGGGATGGCGACACCGGAAGCGGTGTTTCACGAGGCGGAAGCCAATTTCGCGGTCATTATGCTGCTGGTGTTCATGGTGGCGGGCATCTACTTCCTGCGCGAGATGCTGCTCTACACCTTCACCAAGATCCTGCTGGGCGTGCGGTCCAAGATCCTGTTGTCGCTCATGTTCTCGTTCGCGGCCGCGTTCCTGTCGGCGTTCCTCGATGCGCTGACGGTCACGGCTGTGATCATCACGGTAGCGGTCGGATTTTACGGCGTCTATCACAAGGTGGCCTCCGGCAAGAAATTCAGCCAGAGTCATGATCACGGTACCGACGACGAGGTGCATGAGCTGCAGCGTGAAGACCTGGAGGGCTTCCGCGCGTTCCTGCGCAGCCTGATGATGCACGGCGCCGTCGGTACCGCCCTCGGCGGCGTGACGACGCTTGTGGGCGAGCCGCAGAACCTGCTCATTGCCGAAACCATGGACTGGGGTTTCCTCGAGTTCTTCCTGAAGATGGCGCACATTTCGATGCCGGTGCTTGTAGTCGGGCTGGTCACCTGCGCGCTGCTCGAGGTAACCAAGATATTCGGTTATGGCGCGCCACTCTCTCCGGTAGTGCGCGACGTGCTGGTCGATTACGACAACGAGATGACGGCGAAGCGCAGCAAGCAGGACAACGCGGCTATCATCGTGCAGGCCATAGTCGCGCTGATGCTGATAATTGCCCTGGGCTTCGGGTTGGCAGAGCCCGGCATCGTCGGATTGATGGTCATCGTTCTCGCCACGGCATTCACGGGCATCACCGAAGAGCACCGTATCGGCCATGCCTTCGAAGAGGCTTTGCCGTTCACGGCATTGCTCGTGGTGTTCTTCGCCATCGTCGCGGTAATCCATCACGAGGGCCTGTTCTCACCCGTCATCCACTGGGTCATGACCTACGACGGCAAAGTGCAGGAGGCGCTTTTCTTTGCCGCCAACGGCGTGCTTTCCATGATCAGCGACAATGTCTTCGTCGCCACCGTCTATATCGGCGAAGTCGAGGAGATGTACAAGGCCGGCGACCTTACGCGCGAGCAATTCGACGCTCTGGCTGTGGCGATCAACACGGGTACGAATATTCCCAGTGTCGCAACGCCGAACGGCCAGGCTGCGTTCCTGTTCCTGCTGACGTCCGCCCTGGCGCCGTTGATTCGCCTGTCGTACGGAAGAATGGTGATAATGGCGCTGCCGTACACGATCACGATGAGCATTACCGGCATGCTGGCGCTCTGGTACCTTGGGTAGACATCAACGCACTGATTTGTCATCTGAACCTCGCATCTGGTTACCGTGGTGGTGAACGCCAGACCGAGCTCCTGATCCGCGAATTGGCGGAGCGCGGCTGGCGGCAGCGCCTGATCGTGCGTAAAGGCCATGAGCTGTTGGATCGCTGTGCGGATATCGAGGGGCTCGAACTTGTCGCCGCGTCATCGAATCCGCTCGCGGTCGGGCTGGCAATCCGAGGCAGTCGAATTGCGCATGCGCATGACGCGAGAACGGTCTACAGCGGCCTTTTCGCCAAGCTGCTTCTCGGTATTCCGTTCATTCTCACGAGGCGGGTCGTCGCGCCGCAGAAACCGTCATGGATTCGTGCACTGGCTTACCGAAAGGCCGCGAACGTCGCGGCGGTCTCGTCGGCGGTTGCCGAGCGAGTGCACGAGCGGTATCCGGATATCAACGCCGAGATAGTCGTCGACGCCTGGGCCGCATTCGAGAGTGACGCGGATGAGGCCGCCAGAATTCGCTCACGCTACCCCGGCAAAATGCTGATCGGCAATGTCGGCGCACTCGATGATTCGCACAAAGGCCAGTCGACGATCATTGAAGCTGCGCACATCGCCGCGGAGCGACACCCGGACTGGCAGTTTCTGATCTGTGGCAGCGGCAAGGACGAACAGCGCTATCGCGAGCAGATCGGTGACCTCAAAAACATTGAGCTGGAGGGTTGGGTTGATAACGTCGGCGATTACCTTGCGGCTTTCGATCTGTTTGTCTATCCGTCCCGGCACGAGGCTCTGGGCTCAGCGATATTGGACGCGATGCAGTTTGGCTTGCCGGTCGTGGCGTCGAACGTCGGCGGCATTCCGGATGTCGTCAGGGACGGCGAGAACGGCTGCCTGATCGCTCCCGGCAATGCCGGGGAACTCGTGTCTGCCGTGGCAGGCATACTTGGGTCACCCGATGAACTCACGCAGATTCGTCGGCGTAACATCGAGCGCGCGGCCGACTTCAGTGTGGCGAAAATGGCGGACGCCTATGAAATCATTTATCGGCTCAGGTAGGAACGTGCAAAATATGGCCGCGAATTCCCCATCGATATGTGGTATTTAAGGCGTCCCAATCACTTGAATCACCAATAAATGTCATTCGATATCAAGAACCTCCGCATTGGCGTCGTCGGCCTGGGCTACGTGGGCCTGCCGCTGGCCGTTGAGTTCGGCAAGAAATACCCGACGGTCGGTCTTGACGTAAAAGCCGAGCGCGTGTCGGAACTCGAGGGCGGCTCGGATTCGACGCTCGAATGCTCGAGCGAGGAACTCGCCGAGGCCGAGCACCTGGCCTATACATCGAGTGCCGAAGACCTGGCCAGCTGTAATTTCTACATCGTCACGGTGCCGACGCCCATTGGCGACAGCAACCGCCCGTTGCTGACGCCGTTGAAGAATGCGAGCACTACACTCGGCGGCGTGCTCGAGAAGGGAGATATCGTCGTCTACGAATCGACCGTGTATCCCGGTGCAACCGAGGAATTCTGTGTGCCGATACTGGAGCAGGGTTCCGGTCTCAGGATGAACGAGGACTTTTTCGTTGGCTACAGCCCGGAGCGCATCAACCCCGGCGACAAGGAACATCGCCTGCCATCTATTTTGAAGGTGACGTCGGGCTCGACACCCGAGGTCGCCGCGTTCATTGACGATGTATACAAGTCAATTATCACGGCAGGCACTTACAAGGCCTCGAGCATCAAGGTCGCCGAGGCTGCAAAGGTCATCGAGAACACGCAGCGCGATGTCAATATCGCGTTGGTCAATGAACTGGCAATGATTTTCGAACGTGTCGGCATCGACACGGAAGAAGTGCTCGAGGCGGCGGGAACGAAATGGAATTTCCTGCCGTTCCGGCCGGGACTGGTTGGCGGACACTGCATCGGGGTAGACCCCTACTATCTGACCTACAAGGCACAGCAACTGGGTTATCACCCGCAGATGATACTTGCGGGCCGACGCATCAACGACAACATGTCGCTCTATATTGTGTCGCAAGTCGTCAAGAAGATGCTGTCGAAGGCCATGCAGCCTCTGGAATCGAAGGTGTTGATACTCGGGCTTGCCTTCAAGGAAAACTGCCCGGACGTCAGGAACACCAAGGTCGTGGACATCGTCAGCGAGCTTGTCTCATACGGCGCTTCGGTGGACGTCTACGATCCGTGGATCGATGCTGATGAGGCCAGGTCTGAATACGGCCTCGACCTCGTCGCTGCCCCGGAAAAAGGGGCGTATGATGTAATCATCATTGCCGTTGCGCACGACGAATTTCACGCCCTTGGCGCGGAAGGCATTCGCAGTTACGGCAAGAAGAAGTCGGTCGTCTATGACGTGAAATACGTGTTGTCGCCGGACCAGGTGGACGACCGTCTGTAGGAGTGCGCCTACCCCCAGGGCACGTAGCCAGCGCGTAACAAATAAGAGGTATACAGCGACTTGAAAATTCTCGTTACAGGCGCCGCCGGCTTCATAGGCTTCACGACAGCCAAACAGCTCCTCGAGCGGGGTGAAACTGTCGTCGGTCTGGACAACTTCAACGACTACTACGAGGTCAGCCTGAAAGAAGCGCGTGCTGCGATTCTCGACAATTACGACAATTTCTCTATGCGTCGTATCGACCTCGCAGATCGCAGTGCAATGGATTCCCTGTTCGCGAAGGAGAAATTCGACAGGGTAGTGCACCTGGCGGCGCAGGCCGGCGTTCGCTACTCGATCGAGAATCCGCACTCTTACATCTGTAGCAACATCGTCGGCACGTTGCACGTTCTCGAGGGCTGCCGTCACCACGATGTCGAACACCTCGTGTACGCGTCGTCCAGTTCGGTTTACGGCGCAAATACGACGATGCCGTTCTCGACAACACAGAACGTCGACCATCCGCTCGCGCTGTACGGTGCGACGAAAAAAGCCAACGAACTGATGGCGCACACATATTCGAGCCTGTACGGCCTGCCCACGACCGGCCTGCGTTTCTTTACTGTCTACGGGCCCTTCGGCCGACCGGACATGGCCTTATTCATGTTTACCCGGAACATCATCGAAGGCAAACCCATTGACGTGTTCAATTACGGCAACCACAAGCGTGATTTCACGTACATCGACGACATCGTCGAAGGCGTTATTCGCACGATGGACACTGTCGCGACACCCAATGAGCAGTGGGACCCGGCGAATCCAGACCCCGGCACGAGCCGTGCCCCGTATCGCATTTACAATATTGGCAATCAGCAGCCCGTCGAACTCATGGACTACATTGCTGCGATCGAGAAGTGCCTCGGTAAAACAGCTGAGAAAAACCTGCTTCCGCTGCAGCCCGGTGACGTGCCCGACACCTGGGCGGATACCGAGGACCTGGCGGCCGATGTCGGCTACCAGCCGTCAACACCGATAGAAGTCGGCGTTAAGAAGTTCATCGAATGGTATCTCGAGTTCTACGAAGACGAGCTGATGCAAAGCGCCTGAGCAAACTGGACAATTCGTGGCAAACGCTTACACCGAAAGAAAAATCTCGTCCCGTTATCCCCTCGACCTTGCCGCCTGGAAGAGTTTGGCGGCGCATTATCGGCAAGACATACGCGGTCGTACGCTTCGTGACCTGTTTTCGCGCGACAAGAATCGTGTCGAGCGCTTCGGCGTGGAAGCCAACGATCTATTCCTCGATTATTCGAAGAACCACATCAACGCCAAGACACGCAAGTTGCTCGCGCAACTCGCGAGGCAGGCCCACGTAGCGGCGGCCATCCAGGCGATGTTCGCCGGTGAGCGCATCAACGAAACGGAAGGTCGATCGGTTCTGCACGGTGCGCTGCGGGCAAAGATCTCCGACACGGTTGCACTCGAAACCGCCGGCGTGCCAGAAGTATGGGAAGTGCTCACCCGTATGGAGTCGTTTGTCGATGACGTACACTCCGGCGGTATCAAAGGCAGCACAGGCAAGCGCCTGACGGACATCGTCAACATCGGTATCGGCGGCTCCGACCTCGGTCCCGTCATGGCGAGTCGCGCGCTCAGGACGTACTGGCACGAGGGCATTCGCTTTCACAGTGTGTCTAATGTCGATGGCACCCAACTCGCGGATCTGCAGCACGAGCTCGATCCCGAAACGACACTGTTTGTCATTTGCTCGAAGACGTTCACTACGCTCGAAACGATGACGAATGCGCGTGCGGCGCGCAACTGGGTCGTGGATGCGCTGGACGAAGTGGGTGTGCAATATCATTTTGTCGCGGCATCGACCAATCACGAGGCAATGGACGAATTCGGTATTCGCTCGGATTACCGCTTCGGTTTCTGGGATTGGGTTGGCGGCCGCTACTCGTTGTGGTCGGCGGTGGGGCTGTCGCTTGCGCTGGTCGTGGGCATGGACGTTTTCAAGCGGCTGCTCTCCGGCGGGCGCCGCATGGATCTGCATTTCCGGCAGGCACCGTTCGAGGAAAACATGCCGGTGCTGCTGGCGCTGCTCGGGGTCTGGTACAACAACTTCCACGGCGCGCAAAGCCAGGCAATATTGCCCTACGACAATCGACTGGATCGCTTCCCGGCCTACCTGCAACAGCTGCAGATGGAATCCAGTGGCAAGAGCGTACGCATGGACGGCAATCCCGTGCGATGTGACACGGGCATGGTCATCTGGGGTGAGGCAGGCAGCAATGCCCAGCACTCGTTCTATCAACTGCTGCACCAGGGTACGCGACTCGTGCCGGTCGATTTCATCCTGACTGTGCGATCATCCGGTGCCACGCAGGCGCAGCAGGACCTCGCCATCGCCAACTGCCTTGCGCAATCCGAGGCGCTGATGGACGGATTCGATTTCGAAGGACTCGAGCCGTACCGGGTTCACGCGGGTAACAATCCCAGTAACACGATTGTGTTCGCCGAGTTGACGCCGGAGGTCCTCGGGCAGCTGATCGCATTGTACGAGCACAAGGTGTTTGTTGAGGGCGTTATCTGGGGCATCGATTCGTTCGATCAATGGGGCGTGGAACTCGGCAAGAAACTCGCAGCCGATCCGGACAGCGCCAACGCATCGACACTCGCCCTTCGACGCCGAATCAAGAGATTGCGATAGGTGAGGACCTGGCTGCTCGCAACCTGCCTGTTAGCGACCCAGGCCCTTGCCGGCCCGAACATGCCGGCAGGTGACCTCGCCCTGCGCCACGATATCCAGGTGCTGGCGGATCACGGCATCATCGATGGCCCTGTCTCGACCTGGCCACTCGCCTGGGGACCGGTACTCGAGAGTCTCAGGAAGGCTGACGCGACGATGCTTTCGCCGTCGCTCGCCGCGGCGCTGGCGCGGCTTCGCGATCGCGCGAATTGGGAGACACGCACGCGCGAGCTGACGTTCAATACAAGGCTCGGAGTTGCCGACGAGCCAACCCGGATTCGTTCCTTTCAACGCTCTCCCAGGGGCGAGATCGAGGTATCTGCCGGCGGCGGCTGGATCGACGACTGGTTCAGTCTCGAAGTCAATGTCCAGGGCGTGAACTCCGACCAGGATACGGAGGAGTTACGCGTCGACGGCAGCATGATCGGCGTAGTGCTGGGCAACTGGTCCGTCGCGGCGAGCACGCAACAGCGCTGGTGGGGGCCTGGCTGGGACGGAAGCCTGATTCTATCCGACAATGCGCGGCCCATTCCGTCGTTGACGATCGATCGAATCTTCACTGACCCGTTCGAGACGAAGTGGCTGAGCTGGCTGGGACCATGGGATCTGGCCGTCATGTTTGGCCAGCTCGAACGTGAACGCCACATTCCCAATGCGCAGTTCTTCGGCATGCGTGTCAATTTTCGGCCGCTCGATTCGTTGGAGATCGGGATCTCGCGTTCGGCACAGTGGTGCGGCGATCGCAGGCCTTGCGACTTCGAGACGTTCACCAACCTGTTTCTCGGCAGGGACAACCGCGGCGATGCGAGCATAGGCATCGAGAACGAACCGGGTAATCAGCTGGCGGGCGTCGACTTTCGCTGGTCGCCCGGATTTCTCGGCCACTCGGTGGCGACCTATGGCCAGTTCATCGGTGAGGACGAGGCGGGCGGTTTCCCCAGCCGCTGGATGGGTCAGCTCGGCGCGGAGTGGTCGGGGTATCTTGCACAACGGTGGTCGGTCAGGACGTTTGCCGAGTTCGCAGGCACCAGCTGCCAGTTCCACGAGTCGAGCGAGTTGTTCGACTGTGCCTACAATCACGGCCTCTACAAGACCGGCTACCGTTTTCGCTCACGGGCTATCGGCCACGCGGCCGACAATGACGCGCGATTGATTTCGGCAGGCGTGGTCATGATTGATGCGAACGAAACGCAGTGGCACGGGCTGCTGAGATACGGGGCGTTGAATCGTGGTGGCGCCGCCGATCCGGCGAATACCCTGACACCGACGCGCCAGGATATCGCCAGCATCGACCTCACACACAGTCGTGCGTTTCCGTTTGGCGTCATTGAGGTCGGCGCCGGCTTCGAGCGAATCGAAGATGTCGCGTCCGGACGGGACACGAGCGACGGCCGCGCGTACCTGCAGTGGCGCAGTTCGTACTAAGCAGGTCACATTTTGAGACCGCAAACTAGCGGATATGGGCGATGTTGGTACAATCTGCCCTCGAAATTCTCTCCGACCGGCAATCAATGCAGTGATTTTATGACGAGCATGATCAAGCGCAGATTGCGTTCTTTGGTTTTTTCCCTGTACACGGTCTGTGTGATGGGCGCCATTGCCGTTTCAGGATTCAATTCGGCGCTGGCCCAGACGCCGACGCCGGAACAGCTGCGCCAGCTCGAGGCACTCTCGCCTCAACAACGCGAAGCGTTGCTGGAAGCACTGGGCGAGCAGCAGTCTGGCCGGCAAGAGGAGTTGACCGAGCCCTACGTGGTGACGCCGCGCCGCGTTGCGCCACCGCCGCTGACCAGTACCGAGGTGCGGGAAGGTCAGGGAATCGACGGACTCACCGAATCCGCCGCCGGCGAGCGGTCGCGTCCCGAGCTCCGACCTTTCGGCTATGAACTGTTCGCCGGCGAGCCGACGACCTTCGCGCCCGCGACCGACATTCCGGTGCCGGTTGATTACGTTATCGGCCCCGGGGACACGATCGAGTTGCAGCTTTTCGGTGCCGAGAACGCCTCTCATTCGCTGGTTGTTTCGCGCGAAGGTGTGCTCAGTATTCCCGAACTCGGGCCGGTTACCGTGTCCGGCCTGCGGTTCAGCGAACTTCAGGCGACCTTGCAACAACGCATCAGCGAACAGATGATCGGCGTCAGGTCCAGTATTTCGATGGGGCGCCTGCGCTCCATTCGCGTTTTCGTGTTGGGCGATGCGTACCGGCCGGGCTCCTATACCGTCAGTGCGCTGACGACAATGACGAATGCGCTGTTCGTCAGTGGCGGCGTAAATACCATCGGTTCGCTACGAAATATTCAACTCAAGCGAAACGGCCGACTTGTCACATCGCTCGATTTGTACGACCTGCTGTTGAACGGTGACACCAGTGGCGACAGCCGCCTGCAACCGGGTGACGTCATATTCATTCCGCCTGTCGGAGCAACTGTTGGCGTCGATGGTGAAGTCAGGCGGCCGGCAATCTATGAACTCAAGAACGAGAAGACGGCCAATGACGTGCTCGAGCTCGCAGGTGGTTTGCTGCCCGCAGCGTATCCGAAGGCATCTCAAATCGAACGGATCAACGAGCGTCGGCAACGCACGGTTATCGACGTCGACCTGGGCACCACTGCCGGTCGGGCCACAAAGGTCAACAGCGACGACGTAATCCGCGTTTATTCCGTACTGGAAAAAAGAGAGGACATCGTGCAGCTGTCGGGCCAGGTCTATCGCGCAGGTGCGTTTCAATGGCAGCCCGGCATGCGCCTGACCAGCTTGCTGACGTCCCTCGACGCGTTGCAGCCGGGCTCGGATCCGAGCTACATACTCATTCGACGCGAGAAAAAGGGATCGCTGGACATTGAAGTGTTGTCGGCGGATCTAACCGCGGCGCTGGCCTCGCCGGGGTCCGCTGCGGACGTTTCGTTGAGACCTCGGGATCAGTTGCACGTTTTCGATTTCGACACGCAGCGCGGCAAGACCGTGCAGAAGATCATCTCCGAGCTGCGTTACCAGGCCAGCCAACAGCAGCCAACGCGCGTGGTTTCCGTGGCCGGACGCGTCCGGGCACCCGGAGAGTATCCACTCGAGGCGGGTATGCGCGTGAGCGACCTGGTTCGCGCCGGCGGCAACCTGGCCGAACAGGCGTACACGCTCAAGGCTGAACTAACGCGCTACGCTGTCAGCAATGATGAGTATCGCGCGACTGAAGTCATCGAAATCGATCTCGACGCTGTAATGCGGGGTAACGAGTCGGCGGACCTCGCTCTGTCGGAGCACGACTATCTGCTCATAAATACCCTGCCGGACTGGAACTCGGAATGGTCCGTTGCGCTTGAAGGTGAGGTCCGGTTTCCGGGTGCGTACCGCATACGCCGAGGCGAGTCCCTCACTCAGCTGATCGAACGTGCCGGCGGCCTGACCGACGAGGCTTTTCCGGAAGGCGCAATATTCCTGCGCGAGTCCCTTCGTGAAAGAGAGCAGGAGCAGCTCGATTTGTTGGTAGAGCGTCTCGAAGCCGACCTGAGCTCGCTGTCGCTGCAGGATCAGAATTCGCCCGGCGTGGAGGACCGGAGCGCGGAAGAAGACGTGCTCGGTCAGCTCAAATCCAGCACTGCCGTCGGCCGGCTGGTCATCGACCTGGGCCGATTGACGCGGGATCCTTCGACTGCCGACGTCGAGCTTCAGGACGGAGACCGGCTGCTGATACCGACCAAGTCGCAGGTGGTTACCGTCATAGGCGAAACCCAGCAAAACGCCTCGCACCTCTCTACCGGGAAGGCATCTCCCGCGCGGGCTATATCGACATGAGCGGTGGGCTCACGCGCAGGGCGGACAGGAAACTCATCTATGTCGTGCGAGCGAACGGTGCGGTCGTAACCGGCAACCGCTCGAGATGGTTCGGTAGAAACTACAGCACGGACATCCGTCCCGGAGATACGATTGTCGTTCCCCTGGAACTGGACAGGATCAGGCCGCTGACGTTCTGGACGAGCGTTACGCAGATACTTTATCAGGGTGCTATTGCTGTCGCCGCAATCAAGACGTTCGACGAATAAATGCAACAGGAACCCGACAACGGCCGTAGCCGATACGACGATGACGAAATCGACCTGAGAGCACTTTTTCGTGTCCTGTGGGCAGGCAAGTGGATTATTGTTGCGACAACCGTCGTGGGGGCCGTCGTCGCGGTCGTCGTCGCCCTCATGATGCCGAACATCTACCGGTCCGAGGCGCTACTGGCGCCCAATCAAGATCAGCGAGCCGGGGGATTGCCCGCGCTCGCCGCGCAATACGGTGGACTCGCCAGCCTGGCCGGCATCAACCTGGCCAGTGACTCGTCCGACAAAACCGCTCTGGGGCTCGAGATACTGAAGTCCAGGCGGTTCGTGTCCTCGTTCATCGAGCGGCACGACATTCTTGTGCCGCTGATGGCGGCGAAGGGCTGGAACCCGAAAACGGGTGAACTCGATATCGATTCGCAAATCTACGATACAGCTGCGGGCAAGTGGGTTCGTCAGGCGAGCCCCCCGAGAAAAGCAATTCCATCCGAACAGGAATCGTACAGAAAATTCAATACGGACATTCTGACAGTTTCCCAGGACAGGAATACGGGATTTGTCAAAATCGCGGTTGAGCATTATTCGCCGACAGTCGCGAAACAGTGGGTTGACTGGCTCGTGCAGGACATCAACGCCACGGTAATGCGTCAGGATGTCGATGAGGCGCAGCAGGCCATAGAGTATCTCGAAGAGCAAATCGCCGCGACGCCGCTGGCTGATCTTCAGAACGTGTTTTTCCGATTGATCGAAGAGCAAACCAAGACGGTCATGCTCGCCAGGGTGTCCCCGGAATACATCTTCAGGACGGTCGACCCCGCCATTGCTCCCGAAATCAAGTCCAGGCCAAGAAGAAAAGTGATCGTGTTGCTGGGGCTGTTACTCGGTGGCGTTTTCGGGGTGCTCGCAGTCTTCGTTCACGCCCGCGTTGCGTCGCTATGAAAATACTCGTCACCGGTGGCGCTGGGTTTATCGGCTCGGCCGTCATCCGGCATATCATCAGCGAGACTGCGGACAGCGTCGTCAACCTCGACAAGCTGACCTATGCCGGTAATCTCGAGTCGCTCGTCGATGTCAGCGCGAGCGAACGCTACTCATTCGAACAGGTGGACATTTGCGATCGACCGGAAGTGGAGCGCGTCTTTCTCGAGCATCGGCCCGACGCCGTCATGCATCTCGCGGCCGAGAGCCACGTCGACCGTTCAATCGATGGGCCGGCCGAGTTCATTCAAACCAACATCGTGGGTACTTACGTCTTGCTGGAAGCGGCGCGGCAATACTGGCTGGGTCTGGACGATGCCCGAAAGAGAGCGTTTCGCTTTCATCATATATCCACGGATGAGGTCTACGGCGACCTCGAGGATTCCGGGGCGATGTTCGTCGAATCGACACCCTATGCACCGAGTTCGCCCTATTCGGCGAGCAAGGCGAGTTCCGATCACCTGGTGAGGGCATGGTTGCGAACGTTCGCGTTGCCGACGCTGATCACCAATTGCTCGAATAACTACGGGCCGTACCACTTTCCCGAAAAGCTCATCCCGCTGATGATACTCAATGCGCTGGAAGGCAAACCGCTACCGGTGTACGGGCACGGGGAGCAGATCCGCGACTGGCTGTACGTCGAGGATCATGCACGAGCCCTGTATACGGTGGTGACGGGCGGCAAGGTGGGAGAGACCTACAATATCGGCGGCTTGAACGAAAAACGCAATATCGACGTAGTGCATTGCGTCTGCGATTTGCTGGAGGAACTGGCGCCAGAAAAACCGGCGAGCGTGTCGGCTTACAGTGACCTTGTTACGTTCGTGGAAGACCGCCCCGGTCACGACCTGCGCTACGCGATCGATGCGAGCAAGATCAGGCGAGACCTCGATTGGAACCCGCTAGAGACGTTCGAAAGCGGCATGCGCAAAACGGTACTCTGGTATCTCGACAACAGGGAATGGTGCCGGCGAGTTCAGGATGGCAGCTACCGGCGCGAACGGCTTGGCATCAGGAAAAAGGAGACAGCATGAAGGGAGTCATACTCGCTGGTGGCAGCGGGACCCGGCTGTATCCCATTACCAAGGGGATATCGAAACAGCTACTGCCGATTTACGACAAACCGCTGGTCTATTATCCCCTTTCCGTTTTGATGCTTGCCGGAATTCGCGAAATATTGATTATTACTACGCCGCAAGACAGCAACAGTTTCAAGCGGTTGCTCGGTGACGGCAGTCAATTCGCTATTGCGCTGTCCTACGCAGTACAGGAAAGGCCTGAAGGCCTGGCTCAGGCATTTATTATCGGTGAGGAGTTCATCGGCAATGACAACGTGTGCATGGTTCTGGGCGACAATATTTTCTACGGGCAGGGTTTCAGTCCCAGGCTGCAACAAGCTGCCGAAAGGGAAAAGGGCGCGACGGTTTTCGGCTATCCCGTCAACGATCCGGAGCAGTTTGGCGTGGTCGAATTCGATGCCGATCAGCGTGCCATATCGATCGAGGAAAAGCCGTCGCAGCCGAAATCGAAGTACGCGGTAACAGGGCTGTACTTCTACGACAATGACGTCATCGAAATTGCTAAGGCCTGCAAGCCCTCGAAACGAGGCGAGCTGGAGATTACCAGCGTTAACCAGGCCTACCTCGAGCGCGGCGACCTCAACGTAGAATTACTTGGCCGGGGCTTTGCCTGGTTGGACACGGGAACGCACGAGAGCATGCTGGCCGCCGCTCATTTCGTCGAGACGATCGAGAAGCGGCAGGGCTACAAGATCGCGTGCCTGGAAGAAATTGCCTGGCGCAGTGGCTGGCTGAGTTCGGAAGAGTTGGAGGCCGCAGGCCAGGCACTGGCAAAAAACGGCTACGGCCAGTATTTGCTCTCGCTGGAGGGCTCTCCATGAGCCAAACCGCGCTGCGAGGACCTCAGCATGAATAGTATCGATTCGACAGTAGTCATTCGTGGCGATGTCGAGATCGGGACCGGCAACGAAATTCTCCCATACACTGTTCTGATAGGACCGCTGACGATAGGCGACAACAACTACATCGGCCCGCACGTGACTATCGGGACTCCTGGTCAGGACACAAGGAATCCCCGTTATGATTCGTCCGACTGCCGCATAAGCATTGGACATGGAAACATCATTCGTGAATACACGGCGATTCAAAAGCCTTGTTACCGCGATATTACGAAACTGGGTGACAACTGTTATCTCATGCAAAGCGTTCACGTGCCTCACGACGCAATTATTGAAGACGAAGTCGTGATAACTCCGATGGTAGTTATGGGGGGTATCGTCCGCATTATGAAAGGCGCGAACCTGGGGCTGTCGTGCTCGATACACCAATACTCCGTCGTCGGAGCCTATTCGATGGTCGCGATGGGAGCTGCAGTGACAAAGAACGTGAGGCCTTTTTCCGTTTACGTACCAGGGAAACCGCTCAGGGTGAATCGATACGCCATCGATAAATTTGGCCTCGAAGATCACAGTGATGAGATAAAAGCCTATGTCACAGAACGGGCCGCTCCAACGGGCCACCTGGTTGCCGAGGTCGTAAGTCAATTCGATGAAGCGCATGCCGCATCCAGAAGGGACATGTATTGAATTCCGGTACGTCAAAAATCGGTGAAATCGCGTCGTGCAAACTCGTCAGGCTGCCGAAAATATCCGATCCTCGCGGCAACCTGACGTACGTGGAGGGCAATGACCATGTTCCGTTCGAAATTCAGCGTGTTTATTACCTCTACGACGTTCCCGTTGGCGCTGAGCGGGGTGGGCATGCACACAAAGAATTGCATCAGGTGATTATTGCGATGTCAGGCAGTTTTGACGTAGTACTCGATGACGGACAAACGAAACAGCGATATCACCTGGATCGCCCGTACCGCGGCTTGTATGTCTGCCCCATGATCTGGCGAGAGCTTGACAACTTTTCGACCGGTTCAGTGTGCATGGTGCTCGCCTCCGAACGATACGACGAGGGTGACTACTATCGCGACTATGAGGAGTACGTGAGAGACAGGGACGCGGCATTGTGAGTGTTCCGTTCCTCGACGTCGGCGCGGCATATCGGGAATTACAGGCCGAGATCGATCAGGCAGTCAATCGTGTATTGAAAAGTGGAACGTATATCCTCGGTCGCGAGGTAGAGGAGTTCGAGTCCCGGTTTGCGGCCTATTGTGATACTTCACACTGCGTCGGGGTGGGTAACGGCCTTGATGCGTTACATCTGGCGCTGCGGGCAATGGGTGTGGGACCGGGCGATGAGGTTATCGTCCCGTCCAATACCTACATAGCCACGTGGCTCGCTGTAAGTCAGTGCGGTGCCGTTCCAGTGCCGGTAGAACCGATCGAGGCAACGTTCAACATCGACCCGGACCTGATAGAAGACGCAATTACGCCTCGCTGCAAAGTTGTCCTCCCCGTGCACATTTACGGACAACCCGCAAATCTTGATCCGATTCTCGACATAGCCCGCAGGCATGGGCTGCGTGTTCTCGAAGACGCGGCACAGGCACACGGTGCCCGTTACAAAGGCAAACGGATTGGCGCACACGGCGATGCGGTTGCATGGAGCTTCTATCCGGGGAAAAACCTCGGGGCAATTGGCGATGGCGGCGCAATAACCACGAACGATGCGGATATTGCGGACAAAATACGGTTGCTGCGGAATTACGGCTCGCGCGTAAAATATCAAAACGAGCGTCTGGGGTTCAACAGTCGTCTGGACCCGCTGCAAGCGGCGATTCTGAGTGTAAAGTTGAAATATCTTGATTCCTGGAATTCGCGAAGGACGGCATTCGCAGATAAGTATCAATCGTGCCTGGATGATAACGATCTGCATTTACCGTTTGTGCCTGAATGGGCTGAACCGGTATGGCACCTTTTTGTGGTTCGCTACTGTCAGCGCGACAGGCTTCAGCGATTGCTCCGAGAAAGCGGTATCTGCACATTGATCCATTACCCCATTCCTCCTCACAAAAGCGAGGCGTATAAAGGAGATTACGCTGATGCCAAATTCAGCGTAGCCGATGATCTGGCCGAATCTGTATTGAGCTTGCCGATTGGACCGCATTTCGAAAACAGCGAAATCGCAGGTGTTATCGACAACACGAACCTCCTGTTGAGTTCGAACGAGTAGCCAGGCGCCAGATCTGGCGCCGAGTATCCAGCAAAAGAAGTAGCAGCACTTGTCTGAAGAAAAACGCTCGCATCGTCAAATTGTCAAGTCAACTTCGCTGGTGGGCGGGTCAACTGTCGTTACCGTTCTCATCGGTATCGTTCGTACCAAAATCCTGGCGGTTTTGCTCGGGCCGACGGGTATCGCTTTGTTCGGCCTGTTCGGTTCGATCACCACGCTGGTATCGACATTATGTGGGTTGGGTATCAGCAGTAGCGGTGTGCGGCAGATCGCGGAAGCCAACGGTCGAGAAGACAGGCGCACCATTGGCCGGACGGTTTTTGTGCTGCGTCGAGTGGCCATATCAACCGGATTATTCGGCGCGGTAACACTGGCCGTCTTTTGCGTTCCGTTGAGCCGTGTGACGTTTGGTGACGACTCGTACGCTGCTGCATTGGCGCTGCTATCGCTAAGCGTTTTCTTTTTGACTGTATCTGCCGGGCAAACGGCTCTTATTCAGGGGATGCGGCGTATTCGCGACCTGGCGACCGCGAAAATAGTCAGCGCGCTTCTTGGTCTAATGGTCACGGTGCCCGTGGTCTGGTTTCTTGGCGAACGCGGCGTGGCCATCGCGATGGTGGCAGCATCGGCGAGTGCGGCACTTGTGTCATGGCGCTATGCGCGCAAAGTGAAAGTGCAACAGGTAGCTTTAGCCTGGCCGGAAATCAGCAAAGAAGCGCGAGGCCTTATTGGTCTTGGACTCGCCTTCATGACATCGGGCCTGTTGAATGCCGCCGCCGCCTATTTCATACGTACTTTGGTCGTTCAGGAACTTGGTCTCGGAGCGGCCGGTTTCTATCATGCTGCATATTCACTCTCGGGAATTTACGTAGGAATAATACTCGGCGCTATGGGTGCTGATTTTTATCCACGCCTGACGGCGGTCGCAAACGACAATGAAAAATGCAATCGATTGATCAATGAGCAATCCGAGGTTGGAATGCTGATTGCGGGACCTGGAGTCATCGCGACCCTCGTATTGGCGCCGATTATAGTACAACTGTTGTATTCACCCGATTTCGTTCCCGCCGTGGAAGTCTTACGTTGGCAAATACTCGGAGTTCTGGGTCGCGTGATATCGTGGCCATTGGGATTTGCATTGCTTGCAAAGGGCAAGGGTAAGCTATTCATCGGCACTGAATTTACGGCGAACGCGCTGCACATCGCCTTTGTCGTGCTGGCGATGCGGTATTGGGGATTGGAGGGTACTGGAATGGCGTTTTTCTGGCTGTATCTGTTTTACTGCGCCCTGATGCGGATTGTGGTTGGTCGTGTTTCCGGGTTTCGCTGGACACGCTCCTATATTTCGGTCCTCGGCATTTATTCCGTTGCAATCGGGATTGCCTTTGTCACGTCTCATGCCTACAGGACTATTCCCGGTTTTGTACTTGGCGGCGTTGCCACCATTCTGGCTATAGCTTATTCCCTCCACGGACTCGTTCGCCTGTTGGGGCCTGACTACGTGAAGAAGAAGTTAAAGGGAGTGGCCCCGTGGCTCAGTCAATCGACCTGACAGTCAATCGCATTGGCCGAAAAATGGTAAGAACCACTGCATAGATGAGAATCTTGTTCATATATGACTTCGCCCATAGATTGGGCGGAGCGATTACGTTAACCGGTAGAATTTCTCGCTGGCTGGTCGAGCACGGCCATACCGTCGATATATTGATTCTGACACCAAGAGAATCCGTTTCTCCAAGTTGTCTGGAAGTATTGCCAAGCGAAGCCAACCTGCATTTCGTGCCGTCGAAAAGTCGCGTATTGCCGTGGTATCCGCTAAATCTTCGTCCCTGGGCAAGGCGCTCTTTCGAGGATCTCGACGTAGTGCTGGCACTATCCAGGGAGGCTTTGTTCATTGCCTCATCGATATACCCGGCATTCAACTCTCGTCCCCTGGTAATCCCATACGTGTTAGACCATGTTGCCTATACAACAGCAAACAGGTCGAGAATTGCGAAAATTCTACGGGATCACTTTTGTAACGTGATACCCGGGAAATTCAAGATGTTTTTGACCGAAATAACGCGGGACGTGCATGCGGAATCCCTGGGGGTCAGTTTCGACGAATCGAAGATAATGCACCTGCCCGTCGATTTGGTCAGCGAAAGGCACGCTGGAGCAATGCCACCGAAGAAGATTGTCTCGATCGCCCGAATCGACGTGGTGATGAAGAATTACATATTTCACCTTCCACGCATTGTCGCGTCCCTGCGCGAGAAGGGTCACGACGTTTCCTGCGAAATATACGGACTCGGTCCACGTTCCGACGAAATAGCGCTGCAGAACCTTATCGAGTCCACGTGTCCGGACGGAAGCGTGACGTATCACGGAGAGGTGCCGTACACGAGAGTCAGCGACGTGCTCGCCGATTGCTTCGTCGCCGTTGGTATGGGCACGTCAGCCGTGGAAAGTTCGATGTTTGGCGTTCCGACGATAGTAGCGATCGCTTACAGCAACCAACCACTAAGTTACGGGTTCTTGCACGAAATGCCGCCGGGTGCAATTGGTGATGATTTGCGACGGGACGGTGCGAAGAGTATAGAGGTGTTGATTGAAAACCTGTGCAAGTACAGTGAAGAGCAATATATTGAACTATGTCGGCGCCATGTTGAATATGCGAGGCATTACGATACGGATCGCATTTGTCGCACGCTACTGGAATTCCTTCGCGAATGTCAACGCGTACCCCACGGCAGCCTCGAGTTATCGATTTGGCGAATTCTCGAAGTAAATTTCGTTCGCGGGGTAAAGTTCCTGGTAAGACGAATTCGCAGAATCGAGATTGACGATGACCCAAAGAAAAAGGTTGCCAGCTAAGCCGTGATTCGTGCGAACAGGACACAGAACTTCTTACTTGCCGCGTTCATATTTACTGGCGTGTTTGCAAGTTACACGTCCGTTTACTGGATCAATACCGGGCTCGTAGTCTTGTTTTTTCTCTCTAGCCTGCTCACGAAAAAGACAGACGCGTACGGAAAAATATTCGTGGTCTACGCTGTCATTGCACTTTTATCGCTCGGCGACCAGATCGTATATATTCTTGTCGGGGAGTTCGAGTTCAACAGAAACCACCTGACCGTTCCTGCCGTATTATTGTTGACAGTTGGCGTACAGAGGATTCGTGTCAATTACAGCTACGACAACCTCGTGCTCTTGAACGTCGCGCTATTACCGTTATTGCTCTTACTCGGTGGGGTGGCCACGAGCGGCGGACGCATAACCACGGAGTATCTGAATGCCAATCTGCAAGGCATGTTGGTGTTTTTCGGCTTCATGGTAGCTGCGAATAAAGTGATGGACCGACAGGGTCTGTTGTGGACAATTCCGTTGCTCGCCGCAACGACAATCTTCCTGGTAACTACCGGCAGCCGGCAAAATATCATCCTCTTTTCCGTTGGCGTTGTGTTCTTCCTTGTCAGAATTATCAAAGCGAGTCCGCGGCATGGTCGCATGAGTCGAACGAAGAGGTTCGGAATTGCAGTGATCCTGGTGGCATGCACCATTCAAGCGATGAACATCAGCTATGGGTATCTGCAGCAGCGATATGGCAGCAACTACGACTTGCTTCAGCAGACAATTAGATTGAGCGAAGAAAGAGATTCCGAGCGGTCAATGAGTTCGCGCATCAGTTTTTGGGAGACGTCTTTCAAGACGGCTACGCAATACTACACGGGAGTGGGCCACGGCAATATTGAGGCGGCAATGGAAAAATTCGGAAACAGAAATTATGCAATTACCAAGAACGCCCATTCAATAATGGCGGAATTGCTGTTTTCCGTAGGCTTTGCGGGCATAGCCCTTTTCGCGGTGATCGTCTGGCGCCTGGTACGCCTGTTGGGCAAGACGAGAACGTTTGGTGACCATGGTTATGTACTTGTTTTTCTGTTGTTGGCATTTCTTGCAATCCCGTTGCTGGCAAACAAGGTATTTTGGACACTATTGATCGTCATGGAAAAAGAACTCATCGAATCGGTCAAACATGAGCACGGGATGCCGGCCCGAACCTGATTGTTTTGAGCATACAAAGTCATCGTCCATGTCGATTAGGCATCACACATTGGCTTTTGGGTTTGTAATAAGTATGGTACGCCCCTGAAAAACGGGTGCGTTGGAGACATTGGTGACAGAATCGAACTCGATAGAAGAGCAATACACGTCCGGTGAATTCTGGGACGAAATACCGGATTTTCTCGCGTCCCAGGCACCGAACAAGATTCGGTTTCTGATGGAGTTCATTGACTTCGACATGATCGTTGACGGACTGTCGAACAAGACAATTACAATAGCGGACATCGCGTGCGGAGCCGGCCTCGTATCGACCGGAATCGCCGCGAATTTGCGAGAACGCTATCCGGACCTTGATGTCGAGGTTTACGGCTACGATTTATCCCCCCAGGCCATAGAAGTGGCAAAGAAGCTGAATTCAGAAGGTGAGTTTATTTGTGGCGACTTCAATGAATCCGAGATGGTATTCGACCTTGCGCTCCTGGTTGACGTCATCGAGCATGTGCCTGATCCGGACGAATTCCTGCAAGGAGCAGCAGAGCGATCTCGCTTCTTTACCGTTAGTTTCGCCATGGACGACAACCTGGCGAGCAGGATGTCCGAGGCCCGACGCGAGGCCACTAATGTAAGCGGTCACATCAGTCTGTTCGATGATCGGAGAGCGGTAGGTCTCTCGGAGAAATTCGGTAAGCTGCGTGCTGCTTCTTATATACCCAATTCGATGAAGAGAAACATCAGGGTTACGCGCCCACTTCATGTCCTCACCGTAATTCCGCGACTAGTGATGCAATGGCTTAGCCCGCGATTGAAAGGGAAGGTGTTTGGCGGCGAATCTCTCTATACATTTGTCGAATCGTCGGTTTGTGCCCGAGCCATCGACAGCAATGAAACCCAACAGTGAAATTCCGCGCGTTTAGGATAGCTCCATTCAATGTGGAGGTGCGACAAAGCTATTCCCCAAGCCGGTTAGCAGGCTGCTGAGGTGTGCGGTATATGGGGGTGGTGGCATCGTAGTGGACAGCCCGCCGTTGACCCAGGCGTAATCCGGCAAGCAACCAGCATCATGCGTAGCCGTGGACCGGATGATTTCGGTACTTTCCGAAGCAATGCTGGGCTCGCGATGGGGTTCCGGCGCCTTTCCATAATTGACATACACTCCGGCCATCAACCGATGGGCAATGCGGATGCCAGCGTACAAGTAACCCTGAACGGGGAAATCTATAACTTCAAGTCGCTCCGGAAAGAACTCATAGCGCTTGGCCACAAGTTTCGAACGCAATCGGACTCGGAAGTGATCGTCCATGGATACGAGCGATGGGGAGACGAAGTGCTGAATCGTCTCTGTGGGATGTTCGGTCTTGCAATTTGGGACGAACGACGACGACGTCTCTTGTTGGCGCGCGATCGATTGGGCATGAAACCCGTATACATTGCGGAGCAGCCTGGCGTATTCGGATATGCGTCGGATCCGCGTGCGCTGATTTGTATGCCGGGCGTCGACGTGGATATTGACGAAGAAGCTCTCGCTCTGTACTTGAGCTATGCAAATGTTCCGGCGCCATGGACCATTTTCAAGGGCATCCGCAAGCTGCGCCCGGGAGAGATGTGTGTTGTCGAGCCTGATTCGTTTCACATCGGTCGATACTGGAACCTGACGTTCGATCCACAACCGCGTTCTGCCGAGAGTTGCGTTGCACAGTTCTCGGCGCTGTTTCGGAACGTGGTCGACGAACACTTGATCTCCGACGTTCCGCTTGGCGCTTTCTTAAGCGGTGGTATGGATTCAACCGCCGTTGCCCTTGCGGCTTCAGATACGGCAAATAGTCCCCTGTTGACATTCAATATGGCCTTTAAGGATCCGGACGCGAACGAAGCGCGGTGGGCGCAGGAAGCCGCGGTGGCCCTTGGCACCAATCATCAGCAACTGGACATTGAAGATGATCCGGAGCAGAGCGTTATTGAGACGCTCTCCCGTTTTCCCGAGCCCTTTGGCGATACGGCAGCCGTTCCCAATTATCTTCTCTCGAAAGCAATAAGAGAGCGTTGCACCGTCGCTCTGTCCGGCGACGGGGGGGATGAAGTTTTCGGCGGATACGGGTTGAGGACGGCCCAGTTGCTCGCTCATCTGAGACGTCTTCCGCTTCGTTTGCGAAAAATCGGTGCATCTCTGCCCGGCGTTCGGAAAATCGCGGCCTCATCATTAAATGACATCTGTACTTACTATGCAGAGTGCCGAACTCGTCTTACGGTTGCTCAAATAGAGCGAATGCTCGGGTCGTCGGCACAGCCTTGCGAAATAGTCGGATCTCACATCGAGATGATGCGAAAAACCCTTCTTGACTCGAATGCAAGGGGACCCATCAATTCGTCACTGCTTCTTGACCAGTCATTCGGCCTGCCAGACCAGATGTTGACCAAAGTTGACGTCACCAGCATGGCTCACAGCCTCGAGGTTCGTGTTCCAATGCTGGACCACAGGGTGGTTGAGTTCGCGGCTACTCTTCCGGAAGAAATGAAGCAAAAGGGATTCGGCGCGGACCGCACGAAGAAGATCCTCCGCTACTATCTCAAGCGCAGGTTTCCCGATTCGTTTATCAATCGTCCGAAAAAGGGCTTCGGGATGCCGATTAGCGTCTCGATGAGGGCCACGATCGAAGATAAGCTGCGTTGCGCGATTGGGCGGTCAGACGGCTTCCTGTCGAACCATTTCGAACCAGCCGTCATTGTTGACTTGCTGAATAGTCCCGGCTTGTCCTCAAATTCGCTGTGGGCGCTCTACAGTCTTCACGTCTGGAGCGGGGGCGTGTCGAAAATAAAAATTGCTTAGGAAGATCGGGCCAGCGAGAATTGGCGGAGTAATCGGGTACGACAGGCCTTGGCGGCTTTTGATGGAGTCTCATAATAATGACAGCTAATCCGACAACGCTTGTCGTTGGCGGAAGTTTTCGGCGCATCGGCAGCAAGCTCCTGGTCCAGAGACGAAGCTGGGAGATGATTCGAATTTTTGCAGATCGACTGGCGCAACCGATTTTTGCTATGCATGAAGTGCATTCCGATCAAACGCTGGCCTTCGAGCTTCCGGACGATGTTGCAGTCGTGAGTCTTCCTCAAGAAGGCGCGATCACGCGGCTGGTAAAGTCAATGATGAATATTCGTATGTCAGGTGACATAGAAAGTGTCATTGAGAACGGCGCTGTCGTATACCTGCGTCTACCCGATTGGTCATGTTGGCGCGTATTCAACCGCGCGGTATCCAAAGGCAACCGTCTGATTGCGTCGTTGCATGGGGACTGGGCTGAAGAGTACCGGTGTCGTGAAGGAAATATTGCGAAAAGGCTGGCTTTCAACCTGATGGCCAGCTACGTGGACGCAGCGTATCGCAAGATTGCCCGTAATTGCGAAATTCTGTTCTGCACGGGAAATGCTTTGCACAGCCAATACGGCACATTGGCCCGCAAAAGCATCGTCATAGCCAATTTTCTCCATTCTGTCGACGATGTTTGCTCGCCGGATCGAAAGAGCGTGGCAACGCCATTGCGAATTCTCTTCGTCGGGCACATGGAGGAGCGAAAGGGGCTGATATACCTGTTGAAGAGCCTCGATCTCCTGATCCATGAAGGTACACCCGCGCGGCTGACGATCGTAGGCGCCGGCCCCTTACGAGAGAGCCTCGGTCAGGCTGCCACCGATCTCGGGCTTACGCAATTCGTCGAATTCGTCGACTACATACAATATGGCGAAGAACTGATGCAGAGATACCGGGATGCCGATGTCTTTGTGCTTCCCTCGATCTCTTCCGAAGGCGTGCCTAAAGTACTGATGGAGGCGATGTCCCAGGGTTTGCCTGTAATATCGACCGATGTCGGCAGTTCGAAGGAATTACTGGGCGACGGAAAATCTGGAGTCATCGTTCAGCGGCGAAACGAGCGGCAATTGGCCGATTCGATCAGGACCCTGATTGAGAACGATACGCTGCGGTGTGAGTTGATCAGGAATGGCCTGGAACTTGCTCGAAAATCGACCCGCGAGGTTCAGTCACTCAAAGTGGATGAGGCGCTGCAGAGCGCAATTCCGGAAGCGACAGGTTCACCTTCTTATCTCGGCTATCCGGGGAGCGAGAAGTCGTCACGCGAGGCAGGCGCATGAAACAGGGATTTCGACATATCGTCCAGACTGTCGGCTTGCACGTGATCCGATATTATCGGGGGGGCAAGCGCAAGATCCGAACCCGCTGGTATTCCTATCTCCTGCGATCAATGGGCAAAGGATGTGTGATTTGTGACAACGTAATGATTACAGGACATGATTGTGTATCTATTGGTGAACGCGTCTCGGTCAATGATGGCGTAATCATCCAATCATGCGAGGGCGCCGAGATTACTATCGGTGACGAGGTGACACTTTCTTATGGGGTCAAGCTGGTGACCGGCGGACTGACAATCACGGACGATCGTGCCGTTCACGGTGAGCATCACTCCGCGCCTATTAATATCGAGGACGGCGCCTGGCTTGGAGCGGGCGTGATCGTTCTACCGAATGTCAGAATCGGGGCCGGCGCAATTGTGGCGGCCGGGAGCGTTGTGGTTCACGACGTGCCACCCAATACCATTGTCGGCGGCGCCCCGGCAGAAGTCATTCGGTCATTAGACCAGGCGACGCGGTGACGACAGGCGTAAGAAGCGGGCGAGTTCTCTATGTTTGCGGGGGGCGGAGTTTCTCCAGTAAGAATCCGGGCCGCAAGATCGCGGAAGTAGCAGGATGCTGGCGGCGGGCGGGCCATGACGTCAGGCATATCTGTGGCGGTGACGTCGGAGAAAAGAAGGTATCTGGCGGTGACTACGGAGCAGCTGAAACGCACTCGCGATGGTATAGAAGGTCTTCGGCATTATTGCCCTTTGTCACATCAGTTTCGGAGTTCCGGGATATTCGACACGACAAGCTGATGCGGTCACAACTCCAGGATGAGTGTAAAAACTGGATACCGGATGTTGTTTGGGAGCGTTCCTCCCGTCTTCACTGCGCGGGAGAGAGTATCGCTCGCCGGTACAATGTGCCATACGTGCTGGAGTGGAAGGATCATCTGGTCGACTATCGTTTTTCCCTGTTCCGCAGCTACGCGCTTCGACTGGAAGCAAGAAAGTGCCGAATCGCCGACTATATAGTTGTGGAGTCGGAAGTTTTGCGCGCCACCCTGGAGCGTGATGGAATAGACCCTGGCAAAATCCTGGTTGCTCACAACGCGGTGCGCACAGATGAATTTTCTCGGAGCTCTGATTGGCGGGAGAAGTTCCGAAACAGGTTATCGGTGGACGCCGACACCGTGCTGGTAGGCTATCTCGGCAGTTACGCGTTCTATCACGACACGCAGCGATTGGTTCTTGCAGCAAACCTGGTACGGAAAAAGGAAGGGCAAAAAAAAATAAGGATTTTGATGATGGGCGCAGGAAAGGAGTACTCAGACTGCCGGAGATTAGCCGAAGAGCTGGGCTTGCTGGATGACATGTTGATCCTGGAGCCCGGGGTGCCAAAGCAAGAGGTTCCTGAAGTACTGGCCGCGCTGGACATCGCCGTATTGCCCGGGTCGACCGACATTATTTGCCCGATCAAAGTGCAGGAGTACATGGCAGCGGAATTGCCGGTCGTAATCCCGGACTACGCCTGCAACCGGGAAGTGGTTGAGGGCGGCCGAACCGGCTCGCTGTTTGCGCCAGGAGACGAGGAGGCATTGGCTGGCGAAATCTGCGCATTGGCGGAAAACGCCGAAATCCGGCGCAAGTTCGGAACAGCGGCTCGGCGAGAAATGCAGCGACGTTTTACCTGGGAGGAAACGTGGGGATCTGCGTTGCAGCGGATATTGACGAAATCGAGTCGGCCAGGCGAGGCCCGGTCGGCTGACGAGAAGTCGGGGCGTTAACCGTGTCGCGTTCCGGCATATGACTTAATCGTGAACGTACTAATGTCATGCCTGTCGTCCTCCAGCGGCGGGGCAATTTCGTACTTACGCAACCTGGTTCCGCCTCTCGACCGTGAATTCGAGGCCTCGTCGGGAGTTCATAGCCTCAAGATAGTGGCCCATGAAGGGCAAAGGGAGTTATTTCCGACTCTCCCCGAGAAGCGTTTCTTGTGGGTGCAGGAAGCACGGCTCGAAAGCTGGCGGCGCGTACTTTGGGAGCGATTGAACATGGCGCGTATTGCGCATGACGAGAATGCGGATGTCATTTTTACCCCGTACCAGGTTGGCTCTCGCGTCAAAGGGCCAAAGCAGGTTCTGATGATTCGCAATATGGAGCCTTACCTGGCTCACAGGTATCAATATGGCCTGAAATCGCGGCTACGCAATGTCGCCCTTGCCCGGTTATCGTCGCAGGCGCTACGCACTGCAGATCGCGTCGTCGCAGTGTCGAAATTCGCAGCGCACCATTTGACGGATGGACTGGATATCGCCCTGAAACGAATAAGGATTATTCACCACGGGCGAGACGGCGCCTTTTCGCCTGTTGACGACCAGGATGAAGACCTGGCTCGTTTGCAGGCGCTCGGTATTGACGGTGAGTTTCTGCTGACGTGCGGATCGGTCTTACCGTACCGTCGTTACGAGGACGTCATCGCCGCTTTCAATTCCTGCGCCGACTCGATCGGTAGCGGGACGATGCTGGTCATAGCAGGGTCCGGATCGGACGATCGCTACGCGAGGTCCATTCAGCGCGCCGTCTCGAACTCGCCGTACGCGAACAGAATTCTGGCGGTCGGCCACGTTTCGAGGGCATCGATGATTTCCCTGTACAGGCGCTGCCTGGCATGTATTATCGCTACGGAAATCGAGGCGTGTCCCAATATCGCCATTGAAGCGATGGCAAGTGGTTGCCCAATACTTTCATCGGATAGACCACCTCTGCCGGAGATGTTCGCCGGAAGCTCGCTGACCTTTGAGTCGCGCAATACAGGTCATATGGCGCAGATGATCCAGGCGATTGGCAACAGCGATTCACTGCGTGCAACATTGAGGCGAAAAGCGATTGAAAGGGCAGATCACTTTTCGTGGGAGCGTTGTGCGCAGGAGACTTTTGCCGCGCTGACAGAGTGGCCTGCTGAGTAAATATCGCGTGGACTACACAACACACAACCTGGCTTTCAAAGTAAAGAAACTACTGCGATACATCAAGCTCTATGGTCTTGAGCGAACGCTGGTCAAAGTCAAAGGACAGTATCATATGAACAAGCGATACCAGCCGATGCCAGCAGAGCCGAAGACCCCGGCGCGCGGCGGTCATGTTGGCTTGATCGGTTGCGGCAACTTCCAGTTCAGTAATATTGCCTACTACCTGCACAAGAAGTACGGGCGTGTAATTCGCGGGGCAATGGACGTTGATGTCAACCGGGCGATTTCCTTGTATGAAGAATACGGCCTGAGGTACTTCACAGCTGATGCCATGCAAGTAATTTCCGATCCCGCAATCAAGCTCATCTACATTGCTTCCAACCATGCAACGCATACCGAATACGCAATTGACGCGTTAAAAGCGGGAAAGGACGTTCATATCGAAAAACCCCATTGTGTTTCGGAAGACCAGCTTCGGCGCTTGCTCAAGGCCATGGACACGAGCGATGGGCGCGTGCTTTCGATAGGGTATAACCGGCCGCTAAGCAAAATTGGCAAATCCGTCAAGCGTTATCTGGAGGCTCAATCCGGTGCCGCAATGTTGAATTGGTTCGTCGCCGGACATGAATTGGACCCTGAGCATTGGTATTTTCAGGAGGCGGAAGGGGGGCGCATATTGGGCAATCTGTGCCACTGGACGGATTTTTCGTATCAAATGATAGATGACGGGGGCCGCTATCCGTTGAAGATCATTCCCGCGCGTTCGGATAAGTCCGACTGTGACATAGCGGTAAGCTATGTTTTCGGCGACGGATCCATTGCCGCAATTACGTTTTCGGCGAAAGGACATACGTTCGAGGGCGTGAGAGAGAAACTGTCTGCTCACAGAGGTGACGTATTACTCTCCATGGATGACTTCAAGTCGCTGGCGGTAGAAGTAGTAGATAAGAAGAGCAAAACGGCGCAATTATTCCGGGACCATGGACACGAGCGGTCAATCTCCACAAGTTATGATTGGGCGATGGACCCGGAGCACCGTGGCTTGACGCAAGAATACGTGTGGGAAGCAGGGCAACTCTTCCTCGCAACACGTTCGGCCTTGGAGGATAGCCGAAGCGTAACTGTCAACGGTTTTGCCGATTATTCAGCGCGTGCCTCAGGGGAAACATGTCTTCAGCAATCGGATATCGAAGGAGCATCGCACGGTCATGATTAGCTTCGTACATGGGCCGTTATTCGGATGAAGCAAGTTTTCCAGAATCTCAATACGGGGACTGCGGCCGTCGACGATGTGCCGGCACCCGCCGTTCGGGATGGCCGATTGCTGGTCCAATCGACAGCTTCGCTTGTTTCAGCAGGGACGGAACGAATGCTCCTGGAATTCGGCAAAGCTGGCCTTTTGGACAAGGCAAGGCAACAACCGGATAAAGTGAAGATGGTCCTCGACAAGGTGCGAAGCGATGGCATAGGGCCGACGATCAAGTCCGTGAAAGCCAAGCTGGATCAGCCAATGCCGCTGGGTTACAGCAATGTTGGCAAGGTAATCGGGGTCGGCCCTGGAGTCACGGGATTTTCGATCGGAGACCGGGTTGTTTCGAATGGCTATCACGCGGAAGTCGTTTGTGTACCGTCAAACCTGTGCGCAAAAATTCCGACCGAGGTAGATGATGAATCAGCCGTATTTACAGTCCTTGGCTCGATTGCATTGCAGGGACTTCGTTTGCTTCAACCTGAGATTGGCGAAAACGTGGTCGTAACCGGGTTAGGGCTAATAGGACTGCTGACGGTTCAACTGTTGCGTGCGAACGGATGCAACGTGCTTGGTGTGGATCCGGACCAGGACAAATGCAGGTTGGCCGCATCATTTGGCGCGTCTACATGTTGTTTAGGGGGAGACGAAGACCCGATTGACGCGGCGCGTCAATTATCCGGTGATCGAGGTGTTGATGGCGTGATTATTACGGCGTCAACGAAGAGCAACGAACCTGTTCACCAGGCAGCCACAATGTGTCGAAAACGCGGGCGGATAGTGCTTGTAGGAGTAACAGGCCTGGAATTATCACGTGCGGACTTTTACGAGAAAGAGCTTACCTTTCAGGTTTCGTGCTCCTACGGCCCCGGGCGTTACGATCCGAAATATGAAGAATCAGGTCACGACTATCCTTTTGGATTCGTGCGGTGGACGGAAAATCGGAACTTCGAGGCAGTACTGGGGCTTCTGAAATCTCACGCACTTGAAGTGAAGAATTTGATTTCGCACCGGTTCCCGATAGAAAGCGCTGAGTTGGCCTATCAAACGCTGGGTAACGAAAACCCGCTCGGTATGATTATTCAGTATTCCGACGACGTTGCAGATCTCGTTCACCGAGATGTCCATTTGAGTCCGGCGGACCAGCCCACAGATCCGCGCTTGCCAGGCATAACGATGTTCGGCGCCGGAAATTACGCGTCCACGGTGCTGATTCCGGCGTTCAAAGCGACACGCTCACGATTGGCTTCGCTGGTTAGTACAAATGGTGTAAGCAGTGTTCACGCCGGCAGGAAATACGGCTTCGAGAATGCAGCGACAGACCCGGACGCGGCGCTGGCGATTGAGGGCGTGAACACCGTTGTGATCGCCACTCGACATGATAGTCATGCGGACCTGACCTGTCTTGCACTTGGCAAAGGCAAGCACGTCTTTGTAGAAAAACCCCTTACGGTCACACGAGAACAGCTGGACGACGTAATCCGCAGCTATCGCGCGGCGTCGAGCGGGGAACGCGCGCCTCTGCTCATGGTTGGTTTTAATCGTCGATTCGCACCCCAGGTGATCAAGATAAAGGAGCTTCTCTCGACAATTTCGGAGCCCAAGTCGTTCGTGATGACGGTAAATGCCGGTGAGATACCTGCGGATCATTGGGTTCAGGACCCTGTACAGGGAGGCGGCAGGGTGGTTGGAGAGGGGTGTCATTTCGTCGACTTGCTTCGGCATCTGGCCGGTTCACCGATTTGTCGTGTAAATGCAGTAATGTTGGGAGATGCGCCGACACTTGCAGTGCGCGAGGACAAAGTGACTATTACTTTGGAATTCAAATGTGGGTCGATCGGCACGATCCATTATTTTGCCAACGGGCATCGCGCGTATCCGAAAGAGCGCCTTGAGGTTTTCTGCGCCGGGAAAGTCATTGAACTTCAGAATTTCCGGAAGATGGTGGCTTACGGATGGCCGCAAATTCGAAAAATGAACCTTTTTCGGCAGGACAAAGGAAACGCCGCCTGCGTCGCGGCTTTTGTCGACGCGGTTGCGCAGGGTTTACCCTCACCCATCCCATTCGACGAGATTGTCGAGGTTACTCGCGCGACTTTTGATGCAGTCGAACAGCTACGCTACCCCAGGTAGGCTGACAGCATTCCAATTGCCAGTCAGGGATTTGAACGAGCTCGACTCCAGCGCATGAATATCCCACGCCTAATCCGGACAGTTCGCTACCTCAAGGCGCAGCAGATTCTGATGCGCATGTTGCGAAAGATCCAGCCTGTCCGGTTTCGTGCTCCAATTCAGGCGTCAGTGCGTATCGTTCCATCCCGGTGGGTAATGCCCGTGACTAAACGGAAGTCAATGGTGGGGACCACTCAATTCGAGATACTCAACCGAGATTTTCGGCTTGAACATGCGAGCGACTGGAACCGCTCCGATGACGACAAATTGACGCTTTATCATCTTCACTATTTCGACGATTTGAATGCGGAGTCGACTGTCGAACGCCGCAGTTTGCATCGTGAACTTGTTGAGCGTTGGATTGACGAGAACCCACCCGTTTCCGGAAATGGCTGGGAGCCGTACCCCTTGTCTCTCAGGATCGTAAACTGGATCAAGTGGCAGATGCGGGAATCTTCGCTTTCGCACCGCGCGCTCGAAAGTCTTTATGCACAAGCCAGAGTCCTCTATCAGACCGTCGAATATCACCTCCTGGCGAACCACATACTCGCTAATGCGAAGGCGCTGTGTTTTGCGGGCTATTTTTTCGAGGGGAACGAAGCGGCAAGCTGGCTACGGCGTGGAAGGAAGATTCTCGATGAGCAGCTGGAAGAACAGATACTCGATGATGGCGGTCACTTCGAATTGAGCCCAATGTATCATTCCATCGTTCTCGAGGACGTGCTGGACCTCGTAAATTTGTTGCGTGCGTACGATGACGGCGCGCACGAAAAAATCGGTGCTCTCGTATCCGGGATGTTGCATTGGCTCGCGCTAATGACACACCCGGATGGCGCATTGTCCTATTTTAACGACTCGACCTCGGATGTCGCAGCGACTTTGTCCGCTCTTGAAGACTATGCCGTACGGCTCGGCATCGACGTTCCACTGGAGGCGCAGAACGGAATCCGCTCGTTACCGCAAAGCGGATTTGTACGATTTGACGACGACGACCTGGCAATGATCATTGATGTCGGTCGACTCGGACCAGACTACCAGCCGGGTCATGGCCATTGTGATTGTCTGAGCTTCGAGCTGTCGCGCTGCAGCAATAGAGTCCTGGTCAACACAGGTATCTCAACCTATAAAGTCTGTGATCGAAGAATGGTCGAGCGCGGCACTTCGTCACACAATACGGTGTCCGTCAATTCGTCAGAACAAAGCGAGATTTGGAGTGCTTTCAGGGCAGGTCGTCGGGCATTTCCAGTGGATGTGAGCGTTGGCGACACATTCGTTTCGGCTGGACACGATGGCTATTCCCACGTTGGAATCACACACCACAGGGACATTCGGTTCGCCGAAGGCAGCGTTAGAGTGCTCGATGAGGTCAGTAGCAGGCATCCCGAACGCGTTCCAGCGACGGCGCATTGGCACTTTCACCCGGATGTGACGGTCAAGTTGGAAGGCGCAAGGGTCGAAGCGGGAGGGCTGGTTCTGGAATTCAGTGGGCATCAGTCGGTGAGGCTGGCAGACTACGAATACTGTCGGGGCTTTAATAGAACAGCAACATCAACAGCCATTGATGTCGTATTTACGGAACGACTGCTTACGACGATCAAGTATGCGAATACTCATTGTTTCTGATAATTTCCCACCGGAGGTCAATGCTCCCGCTTCCCGAACTTACGAACATGCGCAAAGGTGGGTTGCCAGCGGTGCGGACGTCACGGTAGTTACGTGCGCGCCGAATTTCCCGCAGGGTCGCGTGCATGACGGATACAGGAACTCGTGGCGTTCTGTCGAGGAAATCGATGGCATTCGCGTCGTTCGGGTAAAGTCGTATATCACTGGTAATGAGGGCTTCGCACGCCGCATTGCCGACTACGTGTCATTCATGTTCTCGGCGCTGCTGTTCGGCATGTTCGAGAAGCGACCGGATGTCGTTGTCGGTACGTCGCCGCAGTTTTTCGCCGCAGTCGGCGCGTGGCTCCTGAGTGTCGGCAAATGGCGGCCTTTTGTTTTCGAACTTCGGGATCTCTGGCCGGCATCAATCGTGACTGTCGGTGCGATGCAGCGCGGTCGCGTTATTCGCGTGCTCGAGAGCCTCGAATTGTTCCTGTATCGACGTGCCAGGTTGATTGTGTCAGTTACGCGGTCATTCAGGGATGACCTGGTCAGTCGCGGTATTGACGGCGACAAGATCGTCGTAGTGCGCAACGGCGTAGACCTGTCGCGCTTTCAGCCGCAGGCGAGGTCGGTGGAAACGGCGAATGCGTTTGGCGTCGCCGGGAAGTTCGTTGTGGCGTACCTGGGGACGCAAGGTATGGCACACGCGCTCGAGAACATTCTGCAAACCGCCGACAATCTGCGGGATCGGGTGGACATCAGCTTTTTACTCGTCGGCGACGGTGCGTGCAAGAAAGGGCTTCGCGACATGGCGGCTTCAATGAACCTCGAGAACGTCGTCTTTCACGAATCTGTGCCGAAGGAACAGATGCCCGATCTATGGAGCATATGCGATGTGGCGCTCGTTCATCTCAAGGATGATCCGGTCTTCGAAACGGTGATTCCTTCGAAAATATTCGAAGCGTTTGGTGTGGGTAAGCCGATCATTATCGTGCAGCGCCGTGGTGAGGCTGTCGACCTCGTCGAGTCCTGTGACGCCGGTGAATGGGTGCCACCCGAAGACCCGAAAGCCCTGGCCGACACCGTAGTAAGATGGTCCGAGGATCCTAAGGCGTTGGCGGAGATGGCTGCGGCCGCCGCGAAAGCCGCCAGACTTCATTCCCGGGATCGACTCGCTGCGGAGATGCTCGCGCATCTCGACGGCCTGAGAAAAGCGCCGCCTTGATTGTCGCGGCTACAGCACCGCGTAAGAAATTGCACTCGAAAAACTGGTCTTGCGGATCTGCAGCTTGTTCAGGCCCAGCGTCTCGTACACAGCCATCGTTTCGCCCGGCCATTCCCTTTGATTCAGTTCATCGAATACGATTACGGCCCCTTTGGGCAGTCTCGAAGCCAGGTGTTCGATCGCAGCCTTCGTGGGTTCATAGACGTCGAAGTCCAGATATAACAATGCGACAACAAGATGCTTGTTGTTTTCCACGTACTCCGGAATTGTCTTGCACGCATCCCCCTTTACCAATTCAATATTGGAAAATTGGGGCAGCGGACGGGTATGTTGGTACAGCCTTGAGAATTCGTGTAAATCATCGAATGAGTCGCATTGGAGTCCGCCTTCCTTCTTATACTCCAGTGATTCTTCATCGCCGTCCTCGGATGATAATTGAGCGAATCCGTCGAACGTATCAAATCCGATTATTTCCCTCATATAGTGATACGGCTCATATATCGAGGACAAATGGGCCCAGGTACTCAGGCCTCCACCGAGGTAGACCCCGCATTCGACAATATGCCCGTGCACGTCTCTCACGTGCTGGAAAATCTCGTTCTTGGCCAGGAACCGGCACAGCGACTGCTTTGTGACGAACTTCGTGAAGTTGTTCAATTTGTCCAGCGTCGTTCCCATACTGTTTTCGAAATAGGCCGCCAATTCTCTTTCGTACTGCGCTTTCCTCTCGTTCTGGTGCGCAGCGTATTCCATCGAGAATTGCTTTGTTTCTTTGCTCATATTCGACATTCCTGGCGGAGTGAAATCAGAAGTCAGAAAAGCTTATCACAGGCGCTGCCGGTTGCCGAAGACGCCCCGACAACGGCCGAGCTGTGTTGCTTGTTTCGGTAGTTACCTAGAGCGCAACGGTCATCACAGATACTTTCGACCCGCTCCCGTCCCATAATTGGGCAAATGTGGATGTAGGGACAAGGCACCCAAAGAACTGCCGTTACCGGTGTAATCCGGGCTATAGAGGAAGTACCCATGGTTGCTGTGATCAGGTGGTTAGTCGTAAGTCTGAGTTTTCTGTTTCTAGCGGTTTCATCCGCGTACGGGTTCGAGGGTTTCGATGACGGCGGTGGGGCTGGATTGCCCGACTGCGCGACCTGTCACGCCGACCTGGCCAATTTCGGGCCCGATCATGGCACGCATTCCGACTTGGCGAATGGCGACTGTAATTCTTGTCACGGAACTGGTGGTCGCGACGATCCACCGCTCGACAACTGCGTGCGTTGTCACGGACGCGACGCCGACGGTAGTCCGAGCGCCGACTTTTCGGCAGGCATCGGGCGCGGCCTGCGGCAACATCACGTGACCGTGGGTTCGGCTGCCTGTGGCAACTGTCACCAGGACTCCTTTAATGCCACGGTAGGCTCCGCTCCGGAAAACGTACTGCCGTCGTTTTACCCCCAAGCCCTGGGCGGAGCAGGGCTCGATCCCTGTGACGGTTCCGAGGAGGCATTCCCGTCGAACACGGTGAGCCTCGACAACGACGGCGACGGCTTGACCGATGGTGCAGACAGTGACTGCGCGGCACCTGTGCCGACGCCAGGCGACCTCAATTTTGACGGCAGAGCTGACATCCTCTGGCGCAACAGCTCGACAGGGCAGAACTGGGCGTACCTGATGAATGGCGCGACGATCGATTCCAGCACAGGCATCAACACCGTCTCCGACACGGCCTGGGAGATCGTCGGTAACGGCGATTACGATGGCGATAATGATGCCGATATCTTGTGGCGCAATAGCTCGACCGGCCAGATCTGGATGTACCTGATGGACGGTGCGACGATTGATAGCAGCGTCGGTGTAACGACGGTCAGCGACACGCTCTGGAACGTGGTGGGTAACGGTGACTACAACGGTGACGGCAACGCCGACATTTTGTGGCGCAGGAATTCCACGGGCGAGAACTGGATGTACTTGATGAACGGTTCGAACATCACCAGCAGCAGCAAGGTCAATACGGTCAGCAACATGCAGTGGCAAGTTGCCGGAAGCGGCGATTACAATGGCGACGGCAACGCTGACATACTGTGGCGCAACAACGTCACGGGGGAGAACTGGATGTACCTGATGAGCGGGTCCAGCATCAGCAGCAGCGTGAACATC
>CALZMQ010000050.1 GCA_945788625.1 uncultured Woeseiaceae bacterium | reverse complement strand
ACGCGTTGCTGCTGATAGAGCGCCGCGTCGCGCTGTTTCCTGGCTTCGAGCATTTGGGAAGTGGCGATGACAAGCGAAACCAGCAGCGCAATCGTGGTCAGCAACGCAGTAACCACGCTGCCGCGGTGACGACCAATGAACTTTTGTGCTCGATAGCCGACGGTCGGCGGCATGGCGCTGACGATTTCTCCGTCCAGGTAGCGTTTCAGATCGGCCGCCAGCGCGTTCGCCGTTCGATAACGCTCCTCGGGATCCTGCGACAGGGCTTTCTGCAGGACATTGTCCAGGTCACCGCGAAGCGTCCGCTGCAGCATCTGGTGGGACGTGCTCCTGCGGTCTGCATGGGCGGCAACCGTAGAGGCTTTCGGCGGGTCCTGCGTCGCGGCTTCCACGAGAGCCGCAAAGGAGTCAACCGTGCCGCCTCCGCGGGGACTGTGACCGGATAACAATTCATAGAGCATCAGTCCGAGCGCATAAACATCCGTGGCCGTGGTAATAGTCTGTCCCAGCAACTGTTCTGGCGCCGCGTATTCGGGCGTCAACGCAATGCCGAGTTCCCTCGTCGCGCCCGCTCCCGGCAGTCCGTCTTCCGGTCGCAACAATTTGGCGACTCCAAAGTCCAGCAGTTTGACATTGCCGCTTTTGTCGACCAGTACGTTCGAGGGCTTTATGTCGCGATGAACGATCAAACGGGCATGCGCATAGGACACGGCCGCAAGTACGCCGAGGAAGAGACGAATGCGTGCGTCGATATCAAGGTTTTGCCGGTCACAGTACGTGTCGATGGGCAGTCCATCGACATAGTCCATGACGAAATACGGCGTACCCTCATCCGTGACTCCGCCGTCGAGCAATCGTGCGATATTTGCATGTTCGAGGCTCGCGAGAATCTGGCGCTCGGTCAGGAATCGCAGGCGAGCAGCTTCACTGTCGAGGCCGAACGGCAGAATTTTCAGTGCCGCCTGTTGTTCGAACTGTTCATCGGCACGCTCGGCCAGATAGACGGCACCCATGCCGCCGCGCCCTATCACGCGCTCGAGACGCCAGTTCCCGATCACTTTATCGTCGGGCAGCGGCCGGTCGTCGTCGGCCAGTGCAGAGAGTCCGACTTTATCCGAAAGACGATCGAAGAATTCCTCGGACATATCGGCTGCAGCGAGCAGCGACAGTACTTCTTCGAGAAGCGCTTTGTCACTGCCACAGGCGGCGGTCACAAACTGCTCCTGGCTCACCCGGCTCTCCGGCGCATGTGCACGTGCCCTGGCGAATAGATCGGCTGCCTGAGTTGAAATATTCATCGATCAGGTTTCTTGCCCGGATTTCATTTCCCGATATACCCAGGCACTCAACAACGCCCAGTCGCGCTTCACCGTCGCGGGAGAGACGCTCAGGGCTGCTGCTGTCTCTTCGATGGTCATACCACCGAACACGCGACACTCGAACAGCCGGCAATGCCGTGCGTTCGTCTTCTCGAGTTGAGCCAGCAGCTCATTCATGATCAACAGGTCATCGAGCGTGTCGTCCGTCACCGGCATATGCCCCGACAACGTGACACGTAACGCATTGCCTCCGCGTTTCGCGGCTGCAACACGCTCTGCGTAGTTCATGAGAATCTGGCGCATCGCTTTCGAGGCCGTGGCAAAGAAGTGAGATCGGCTCTGATAGTCCGCAATATTTCCGACCGCGAGTTTCAGATAGGCTTCGTGAATCAACGCGGTCGTATTGAGGGTATTGTTGCCATGCCAGCGGCGACGGTGCGCGCGGGCGATCGTCCGCAGCTCCTGGTACACCGATTCAAACAGCGAATCACTGGCGCACTGATCGCCTGTCGAGGCGAGCTGCAGTAGTTGTGTAATTCCACCTGGCGCTTTCAAATGAGAACTCCACAGTGCGTTTGCGATGTTGCTGCAAGAATCAGTATAGCCGCATTTTCCACGGCAACATGGCTGGCCGCGAGCAGCAAGATCCTGACGCAGCATTCGAATTCAGCCGCATGCAAGCACGCGGATTTATTTAGCAATCGCTCCATCAATCGCGTATCCGTTTCCGATACCGACACTCTGGATTGACTCATTTACACCTACCGGATTATCGCCGGTATCGGCTCATCGATTCGTGAAGTAAATGAGCCCCTTTTCCCGCTGTACCGGTGTGTATTGAACGTATAGCCAACGAATCGGGTATTCAACATGACTTCATCGACGTCGACATTTATTCGGTACGGCAAGGCACTGATGGTAACTACACTCCTCGCGGCGGCAGGACACGGTGAGGCAGAGGAATCTGACCGCGCATGGAGTGCCAGTATCGGCATAGGCTCCGACTACACGTTTCGGGGCGTGTCTCAGACGATGGGTAACTCAGCATTACAGACGTCATTCGATCTCGATCTGTCGTCCGGGGTGTACGCTTACGCGTGGGCCTCCAATGTGGATTTCGTTCCGGACGGTGAGCCGGACGACGGCGCCAGCCACGAAATCGATCTGGCCCTCGGTTATGCAACCGATATCGGCAATGACTGGAGTATTGATCTCGCACTGATTCGCTATGTGTTTCCGGGCACGATCAGTGACGTGAACTACGACTACAACGAATTCGCTGCATCAGTCTGGTACCGGGAAACGTACGGCGCGACGGTCGCCTTCAGCGGTGACGTCGATGGAACCGGTGCGAACAGTGTTTTTTACAAACTGGCCACAAACTTCGCGCTTTCTTCGGATACGACCGTCGATATCGCTTATGGGTACTATGACCTCAGCGGAGCTTATGGGGCGGCCTACTCATACCTGGAAACGGCACTTGCCCGACAATTGGGCAATACGTCGATCACGCTTGCCTACAACGACACGCATCGTTCGGCAAACGCAATTTTCGATGACCGCGTTACCGGACCCAGGCTCATCCTTACCTTGCAGATCGATTGGTAGCGGTAGCAATTCAGGGCGCTGCAACGACACCGCATAGCTGGTATAGAAGGTGTGCCGCGATGCTTGCATCGAACTCGTTTTCACTCACTTCGACAAGATCGAAGCCGACAATGGTTCTGCCTCCAGAGCTGATGTGACGCAGCAGATAGACCACGTCGTTGTACGCAAGGCCGCCAGGGACCGGGGTGCCGGTGTTCGGACAGTCCGAGGGCTGCAGCCCGTCGATATCCAGTGAGACGTACACTTGTGCCGGCAAGGCCGCCGCAACCTTCGAGCAGATCTCGGTCCAGGCAACGCCGTCCGCGCGCAATTCATGCAGATCGGCATCGAAGAACGTGTGCACGCTGTCAGATTGTTGCAGGTACTCTGCCTCGAAGTCGCACAATCCCCGCACGCCGACCTGCACCAGGGTATCGGGCCGCAAGGATTCCATGACGTTGTACATGATGGAAGCGTGCGAGAACGTAATCCCGTCAAGACCGCATCTCAGATCGCAGTGCGCATCAATTTGCAGGATACCCAGGCCGGGGTGCCTTTCCAGGTGCGCGTCGATCGATCCAAAACTGACCGAGTGATCGCCGCCAAGCAGGCCCACCCGTTTGCCGGCCGCAAGATGGCGACTTACCTGGTCTTTCACCAGTCCGTTCAGCCGCTGGCAGGCCTCGGTCAGGTGTTCGGCGGGCAATGTACCGGAATCCTGTATCGCGATAGCGAGTTTGTTCATCGCGACGATCTCTTCACAGGTCGCGTCCATGGCGACACCCTTGCGGTAGATCGGCCCTTGACGTGCATCGAAAAGCTCGACGTACTTGCTCGCCGCGTAGACTGCGTCAGGCGCCCCACTGGATGCCAGTGCCTGGGAGCTGGTTGCATCCCAGGGCGCGGGGACGATGACCACGGAGGCATCGTCGACGCTATAGGGTAAGGCGAAGAGACCGCTGCCTTCCGGCGCCGAGTTATTCGGATCAAACTCGATCATGCTCCGACCATGTCGGCCCGCTTCTCTGCAACGCGCTGCGCCGAACTCTTGACATGCCTTTCGGCCGCACGGGTCGACTTCTCGATGACATACTGAAAAATCAGTGGTGCGACGATGGAAGCGTCCGAATTAACCGTGTAATTCTCTGTATCGGCATCGAGTTTATGCCACGTCACTTTCTCATTGGGTGGGCAGCCCGAGTAACCGCCGTAGGATGTCACGGCATCACCAATGTGGCAGAAATATCGCCAGTGTTTACACCTCGTGTTGTGGTCCTGGATAATTGCCGGAACCACGCACATTGCGAAATCCCCGGCGATACCGCCGCCGATCTGAAAAAAGCCGATAGAGTGGTCGCGATCGTTTTTCATGTACCACTCGGTCAGATGCGCGAACAGCTCGGTACCGGTTTTAAGGACATTGTGGGACTTGAGCTTGCCCTGCATGACGTCGGCGCAGAACATGTTGCCCAGGGTCGAATCCTCCGCCCCGGGCGTATACACGGGGATGTTCTGTTGACAGGCTGCGACCAGCCATGAATCCTCGAGCGGCACGTCGTGCCGGTTGTCGAAGAAACCGCTGCGAATAAGCTGATAGAAATACTCCCAATGAAAGTAACGGCGTTGTTCGCGCTCCGCTTCCTGCCAAATGCGCAGAAGCGCGTCATGCACCTCGAGCATGACGTCCTCCGGGATACAGGTATCCGTAACGCGATTGAATCCTTCAGCCAGCGTTCTGGCGTCCTCATCCATGTTGAGGTAGCGCCAGTCCGGCTGCTGTTTGTAGCGCGAGTTACCCACCAGGTTGAAGATGTCTTCTTCGATGTTCGCACCGGTCGCACTAATCGCGTGAACCATACCCGCCCGGATCATTGGCGCCAGCGTCTTGCCTAACTCCGCAGTACTCATGGCACCGGCCAGCGAAATCACCATCAACCCGCCCTGCTCTGCGACGAACCTGTGGTAACCGACAGCCGCGTCCAGTGTTTCCCGCGCGTTGAAATGCCTGAAGTTCGATTCGAGAAATGCGGCAATTGATTCGCCGTTGCGGATGCTCATCGGTTCTCTCCATGTCCTGGCGCTGGCTGGGCAGACAACAATCTCTCTGAAGTTACACAGGCACCGGCTCCTTCAAATTCGAGTACGCTGCGCTGGTTGGGGCGTTCGAGTTGCCTGTCGATGAAGCACGCACACCAGTCGTCCAGTCTGAAATGTCTGTGACACACCTGAATGAGCGCGCTCCGGTCGATGGAGGCGCAACTGTAGGCATCGATTCGGATGTGAGGACGATGCCCGGGATTCTCGAAATAGTGGGCGCTAACGTGGCTGGTCGTTATTGGCTGAATGAAAGACCAGCCAGGTTCACGTTGATCCACGGCAGGGAAGATACCCAATTCTCCCAGGGTCTCCATACCGAGGACTTCGAGCAGTTCGGCCATGAACTTCCGCGTTATCGACCTGTAGTGACGCTGGTTCAGGGGCTCCGCCAGGAAGGCATCGAGCACGAGAATTTCGTGGACGAGCTGCAAGTGCTCTCCTTCCGGCGCGCTGGTGCTGATCTTGCGTACGGCCGCCATCGCTGGATCCTCCTCGGCAGTTGCTCGGGTTTCTCTAGGAAGACACACCGAATCCGGCCGGTAAATGGATCATTCCTTGCGCCGAAGCATGACGGCGAATCACCACTGCACGAGACCGATAGCCCCGACAATAAGGACTATGGAGACCAGCTTCACCGGATACGCGGTGTTCTGCGTGGCAAGAGCAACTCGAATGCGGGCCGTGTCAGTCGCGCGCCAGTGACGAGAGACACCCAGGAGCATCCAGCTGAACGCCATGACAAAGACCGGCAATGAGCACTCGAGCAATGCCACCAGCGATACTGACGGACCGACATCGGTGGCCCGCTGCGATCCGAGCACGGCGCCGAGTTCCAGAAGCTGGACACCAATCAATAGCAGTCCAAAGCGCCTGCAGAGGTCCAGCACGCGGCGCCGTAAGCGCATTCTGACCGCTATCACGCAAACCACCGTGACGAATGCGGCCAGGGAAAACAACGACACGGCGGCCCCATAGGCCACGAATTGCAGCACCCATGCCTGCATCACCATTACCAGGGAGATGAACAGAACCGAAGTTCCGAGAAGCACAACTACCTTCCAGGTCATTGTGGACAACTGGAATCGCACAAGGACCAGAATCCCGCAGATTGACAATCCGATCGCGACGTAGTGCAGCGGGTCCAGTATTTCTCCGAGCAGAATGAACGCAAGTACCGGCACTACCAGCACGCTCAGAGTGTTGAAAATCTCGGCATTGGATGAGTCGTTCAGGGCAAATAGCGCCTTGAAATAGAAATAGATGTGCAGCAGGTAGCAAATCCCGGCCAGCAGCGCGACGGCTGCAACACCCGGATCGACGTCGAACATGGTTCCCTGGTTTTCGAGAGCCACCAGCGGCATGACGCAAAAAAGACCGGCAATCAGCGGCCCCTCCGCGGGTTCGCGGTAGATACCCTCACCTACAAAGCAGACATCGATGACGCAGGATAGCCCCCAAGCGGCGGCCGATATCAGCCCCATGGCTATCCAGCTGTCCCACAAATCCATCCGATCGCCCCGGTTTGAGATTGGCTGGCAATACAAACCGAAAATGTGGGATTGCCGGCTCAGCGAAATTCGCGCGCCAGCGGCTGCATCAAGTTGGGCTCGGTGCTACAGGTCTTCCGGATGCGGCACTCCCTTCCCAAGGAAGCGCCCGCGGTAAATAATCAGTGGGTCCGCCTCGCGATCCTCCATACAAAGGACGCGCCCCACAATAATCTTGTGGTCGCCGCCTTCGTAGCGGTGCTCCGTACTGCATTCGAAGCACGCCGCGTACTCGGGGAGAATCGGCACTCCGTGCACTCCGTCGCGACAATCGAGACCATCGAACTTGTTGATGCCGGTTTGAGCGAAGCGATGGGACAGTTCCTTCTGGTGCATGGCAAGCACGTTCACCGCGAAGTAGTCGGCACGGGTGAAGACATCGTAGCTCATCGAATCCTCCGCGATACTCCATAGCACCAGCGGCGGGTCCAGCGAGACGGAATTAAAACTGCTGATGGTCATGCCGACCTTGTCGCCGTTTTCGTCGCGTGTCGTCACGACGGCAACACCGGTAGCGAAACAGCTCAACGCCCGGCGAAATTCCGCCAGGTCTATTTGACTCCCGTTGATTGCGTCTGTGTCAGTCAAGCTCCGCCTCGCTCAGCCAGCGTATGGTGCCTCGGGAGCACAGTACCATCGGCGCTCGACTCAGGCACACCATAGAGTTCTTCTTCGTTTCATTTCAGCACTGCCAGCAGCGCATCGGCAACCGTGTCCGCTCGCTCGATGGTGGCATTCTGACCCATGAGCCCGATACGCCAGGCACTGCCGGCGAAGTTGCCGAGACCGCCGCCAATCTCGATGTTTTCCTCGTCCAGCAGGCGGCGCCGGATCGCGGCATCGTCGACGCCGTCCGGGATGCGTACCAGTGTCAGGGGCGCGAGACGATGCTCCGCCTCGACGAGCAATTCCAGTCCGGCGCCTTCCAGCCTCGAATACAGGTGACTTGCCGCCGCACTATGGCGCATCCAGCGAGCCTGTAGCGTTTCGTCCACGACCAGGCGCAGCGCTTCGTTGATGGCGTACAGGGAGTTCACCGGGGCCGTGTGATGGTAGGCGCGCGTCTTTTCTCCACTCTCGTAATAGCTCATGAGCAGGCTGATGTCGCAGAACCAGCTTTGCACGGGGGTCGATCGGCCCTTTATTCTGTCGACCGCTCGCGGTGAGAGCGTAATGGGCGATAGTCCGGGAACACAGGACAGGCACTTCTGGCTACCCGAATACACCACGTCGAGACCCCACTCATCGACAAGCAGTTCCACGCCTGCAAGCGATGTCACGCAGTCGGCAACAACCAGGCAACCGTGTTCTCTTGCCAATGCAGCGATCGACTTCGCATCGGAACGCACGCCGGTACTGGTCTCGGCGTGCACGAACGCGACGACGGCTGTGTCAGGATGCTCGGCAAGGGTAGTCCGTAGCGCGTCCAGGTCGACAGCGGTTCCCCACTCGTTCTCCACGGTGACCACGTCGGCGCCGATCCTCCGGCAGATCTCGCGCATGCGCCCGCCGAATACGCCATTGATGCAGATGAGCACCTTGTCTCCGGGCTGCAACAGGTTGACGAAACTCGCCTCCATGCCGATGGAGCCCGGTGCGGAAAGCACGAATGTCAGTGCATTGTCCGTTTGAAAAACGTGGCGCAGACGCTGGCTCACCTCGTCCATGATTGCGAGGAATTCCGGGTCGAGATGCCCGATGGTCGGCTGTGAGAGCGCCTTCAGGACACTCGCGGGTACGTTGGTCGGCCCGGGGCCGAACAACTCCCGGTGGATGCTCTGCATGATTCAGTCCCTGATATCGGTCATACGAATTGAGTGTATTTCCGCTGCTACTGTACTCCCTGAGCACCAATCCCTACAGCCGTATCGGCAGGTCGCGCACGCGTACGCCGCTGGCCGCAAATATGGCATTACCGATAGCCGGTTGTACCGCGATCACGGGCGGCTCGCCGAGGCCGGTCGGGAACTCGGTACTCGGCATGAACCGGATGTCGAGTTCGGGCACATCGGCCATTCGCAGCGGCGTGTACGCATCGAGATTGCGCTCTGCCACCTGCCCGCTTTCGAACGATGCACCTTCGTGCAGCGCAATACTGAGCCCCCAGAGCGTTCCACCTTCGGCTTGCGCCATCGCGCCGTCCGGATGCACCACGGTGCCGCAATCGATCGACTGCCAAATTTTCTTCACCGTGACTGAATTCCCGTCAACCGCCACATGCGCCACGCATGCGACCCAGGTCGGCATGGTGCGTTCCTGACCGTGACAGACCGCGATGCCGAGCCCCTCGCCATCCGGCATCTCGCGGCCCCAGCCGGAGCGGTCGCGAACGTCCTTCAGTACGGCAGCCAGCCTGGCCGCGCCGCCAACCGCATGCGGCGCAGCACCAGCGTTCTTTCCGGACGCGTCGAGCATTGCCAGGCGGAACTCGACCGGGTCCGTGCCTGCCTTGTGGGCCAGTTCGTCCATGAAGGTCTCGACGCCCCAGCCGACCCAACCGGGGCCGACCGCGCGGTGCCACCCGGGCAGGAACGTGCGCTGCGCAAGATCATTGTTGATCGCGCGCACGCGGTGATTCGGCAACGTATACCAGTGATCGCCGCCGCTGATCGAGAACGTGTCGTACTTGCCGTTGCCGTCGACGCCATCCGCCAGGAAGCCGGGCGCCATCGCGAGCGTCGGCCAGCCGGCCGCGGCCGCGTGTTCGATTCCCGTCAGCCCGCCATCGGCGTCGAACGAGGCGTCGAATTGTTGTATCGACGCGGAACGAACGCAGTCGAAACGACTGTCGTCGGCCCGCTGGAACACGATCTTGACGGGCTTGCCGAGCTCACGCGCAGCCAGCGCTGCCGGAATCATAGGATCGCCAAACAGGCGCCGACCGAATCCACCACCCAGGTAATACTGGTGAATGACGATGTCCGTCTCTTCCATACCCAGTGCCTTGGAAAGCACTGGAAGGATCAGCGATTGCCACTGATTACCCGAATGGATGTGGCACTTGCCATCGACAAATTCGACGACGGCATTGGCCGGCTCGAGCGTGAAATGCAGCACGGTACTCGTCGTATAGGTCGAACTCAGAGTATCCGCCGCGCTCGCATGCGCCGCGGCAACATCGCCGTCGTCGACCACTAGCGTGCCGCTCCCTTTGTCGGCCGCAAGCCTGACGCCTTCAGCGACGATATCCGCCTCATTGACGTCCGCCGTCGGACCGGGCTCCCACTCCACGTTCACGACCCTGGCCGCCTTCATCGCGGATGGGTAGTCCGCGGCAATAACCACGGCCCATCCTTGCAGTGTCTCGCTCGGATCCGTTAGAGCCAGCGTCCGCTCGTAACCGGGGATGTCCTTTGCCGCCGTGTCGTCGATGCTCTTGATCGTGCTGCCGTAACGGGTGGGCGGCATCAGCGGGTGCGCATAGACCATGCCGGGCAGCTCCGCATCGATGCCGTAGACAGCCTCGCCGCTCGATTTCACGGGAATATCCCGCGCCTGCGTCGGCTGCCCGATAAAACGCCGTTCCGCCGCCGGCTTCAGCGGCAATGCTGTGAGTTCCTCGTCGCTGAAGCTGCGGCTGATATCGCCGTTTTTCACGATTTCCGCAAACGACACCTGGTCCCCGTTGCCCGAGACGACACCGTCCTCGACGCTGCAGTCCGTTGCCTCGGCACCCAGCAATGCAGCCCCGGCCTCGCACAGGATCGTGCGGCCGGCCGCGCCGGCCTGCGACAGCATCGCAAACGTCGTGAACACCGACCATGAGCCGCCCGTGACCATGTAGCCCCATTTCGGATCGCTGTCGACGTGCTTGATTGCAACGTCGTCCCAGTTCGCGCCCAGTTCGTCAGCTACGATGCGTGCCAGCGCCGTGCCGACGTGCTGGCCCATTTCGGCCTTCGCGATATTGACGAGGACGCTGCCTTCGGAATCGATCTCAAACCAGACCGTGGGCGCGAAACTGCGGCTGGCTGCAATACTGGCAATATCTTTTGCAGCTTCTTCACGACTGCACCCCGGCAGTACCATACCGAGACCCATAACGAGGCTCGCGCCTGCGCTGCCCGCCAGAAAGGTCCGCCGGCTGAAGGCACCAGTTACTTTGTCTGCTCGCTTACGCATGACTATGCCCCCTCGCCGCCGGCGGCGGCCTTGATTGCCCTGCGGATACGCGTGTATGACATGCAACGGCACAGATTGCCGTTCATGGCGTCCGAGATCTGTTCATCGCTTGGGTTCGGCGTGTTTTCGAGCAGATTGGCGGCCTGCATGATCTGACCGGATTGACAATAGCCGCATTGCGGCACCTGTTCGTCGACCCAGGCCTCCTGCAGGGCTTTGCCTGCACGGCTCGAGAGCCCCTCGATGGTAGTGACGCCCTTGCTGGCAACTGTGCCCACGGGCGTTATGCAGGATCGCATCGCTACACCGTCGATATGCACCGTGCACGCGCCGCACATTGCGATGCCGCAGCCGAACTTGGTGCCTTTGAGTTTGAGTTCGTCGCGGATGACCCAAAGCAGCGGCGTGTCCTCCGCACTCTCTGATGTCACGGCTTTCCCGTTCAATTCGAATTCGATCACGGCCTTGCCCCCTCCCGATTGTGGTTTTCTCCCGACATTCTAGTACATACCGACGACCGGGAGCGGATTTGCGATTTGCATTTTGCAGGCGTTGACCCGAAACTCCGCCGCCATTGCCCCGACCATCGGCCGATCGATGTCACTGCGACATACACCCGAAGCAAGCACATTCGCCGAGCGCTTCAAACGTTATACCGAGGAGAGCAACGCAATCCACCGGGAGTACCTCGGCGATGCCTTGTTGTCCCGGCAGTACCGCTATTTTGTGGCGTGGCAGGCCGAGTACCTGTTGCCGTTCTACGACGAGTTTCGGCAGCGCCCGGAAACGGAAGCCGCCGTTGAGTACGTCGTCTCCGACCTGACAGGCATTGGCATGAGCGAACGGGACCGTGAAATAGGGCGCGTCGTGCCGCTCATGATCCGGCTGCTGCCCGACAAGGCCCTGCGGACGCTGGCGTCCGCGATGGAGCTCAATGCACGCGTCCTGGCCATCAATCTGGAAACCTGCCGATGCCTTCTCGAGCATTCCGACTTTTCCAACGGTATCTCGGAAAGACACTATTGCGCGGCGCTGCGCCAAGCAACCACACTCGACGAATGCATGGAACTGGTCACATTGACGATCCGGCTCGGCGAGCACCTCAGTCGCATAATCCGGATTCCGGTAATGGGAGTGACACTCAGCGCCATGCACATACCCGCGCATTCTGCGGGTTTCGGCGAATTGCAGGACTTCCTCGAGAAGGGATATCGGACCTTCCGCGCTATCCCGGATGTGGATTCGTTTCTCGACCGGCTGTCAGTGCGAATGACAAAAGTGTTTTCCGGCGTCTGCGAAAATCCGTTGGAACTCCTCGATACGGCACCTTTTCATCCTGCATCCGAGCGCACCTGACGGCAGCCACGCAAGCCAAAACCGTGCGCCCGGCCCGGCGATTGCCGCTGCGCCGTTTTTCGCGGTAGATTAGCCGTGATAAACGGCACCACCCACAACAGACAGAGCACGGAAAAACCATGGCCGAATACATCGCCCCCCTCGAAGACCAGAAATTCGTAATCAACGAGCTTGCGGGCCTCGACCGCATCAGCCGGTTACCGGGATTCGAGCATGCAACCGAGGACCTGCTGGAGCCGATTCTCGACGAGGCTGCGCGCTTTGCCAGCGAAGTGCTCAGCCCCACCAATACGATTGGTGACCGGGAGGGTTGCCAGGTGGAAAACGGCGGTGTGACGGTGCCGGCGGAGTTTGCGGCGGCGTACCGGCTGTTCGCTGAAAGTGGCTGGCAAGGCCTGGACTGCTCGCAGGATTACGACGGCATGGGACTGCCCTCCCTGATCGGGTCGGCGACGACCGAAATGTGGCAGGGGGCCAACCTGGCCCTGAGCTTGTGTCCGATGCTCAACAGCGGTGCGATCGACGCTCTCGAAGTGCATGCCAGCGATGAATTGAAGCAGCTCTATTTGCCGAAGCTGGTTAGCGGTGAATGGTGCGGCACGATGGACCTGACGGAGCCGCAAGCGGGTTCCGACCTGGGGAGAATAAGGGTCCAGGCCGTGCCCGATGGTGACCATTACAAAATCAGCGGGACCAAGATCTTCATCACCTGGGGTGATCATGAGATGGCGGAAAACGTCATTCATCTCGTGCTCGCCCGCCTGCGGGATGCGCCCGAAGGCGTCAAGGGTCTATCGATGTTCCTGATTCCCAAGTTCCTCGTCAACGACGACGGCAGCCTGGGCGATCGCAACGATGTGTTCGTTACGTCCGTCGAACACAAGCTCGGTATCCATGCGAGTCCCACCTGTGTACTGAATTACGGTGACAACGACGGTGCGGTCGGGTATCTCGTTGGCGAGGAAAACCGGGGACTTGCGTGCATGTTCACGATGATGAACCTCGCCCGCCTGCAAGTCGGCATCCAGGGTCTCGCAATCAGCGAACGCGCCTACCAGGCGGCGCGCGACTACGCGAAAGACCGGGTCCAGGGCCAGGTGTTGGGCAGCCGGGACCCTGCCCGGATCATTCAGCATGCCGATATCCGCCGCATGCTGATGACGATGAAGTCGCTCATAGAAGCTATGCGAGCGACCGCCTACGTAACGGCTTCGGCACTCGATACAGCCCACCACGCCGACGATGCTGACGCGCGAAGCGCCGCGCTCGAGCGCTCGGCTTTACTGACGCCCATCGTAAAGGGTTGGCTAACCGAGGTAGCACAGGAGTTGACGTCCATTGGCGTCCAGGTTCACGGCGGTACCGGCTACGTGGAAGAAACCGGCGCCGCGCAGCATCTGCGGGATGCACGAATACTGCCGATCTACGAAGGCACGAACGGCATACAGGCGAATGACCTGGTCGGGCGAAAGCTGCTTGCCGACAGCGGACGCGGCATACAGCGTATGCTCGGCGAAATGGCCGAAACCGATGCAGGACTCGCGGCGCGCGGCCCGGACCTCGACAGCATACGGAACGCCCTCGCAACGGGCCGCCAGCGACTGGAACAGGCAACGAACTGGCTGCTCGACCAAGGGCACGATGTACCGGCCCGCGTCGACTCGGCCGCGTTCAACTACATGATGCTGGCCGGCACCGTCGTCGGCGCATGGCAAATGGCGCGCGCGGCCGAAGTTGCGCACGGGAAGCTCGCTGCCGGCGGCGGCAATGCGGATTTCTACAACGCGAAAATACTGACCGCGAAGTACTATGCCGAACAGATCGTGCCGAGGTCGGCCGCTTACCTGGATGCCGCTGTATCCGACAGCAGCCCGGCGATGGATCTGCCCGAAGACCAGTTCTAGCCGGCAAAAAGGCAACAGCGCCGCAGACCGCTGGCTAGTCCTCCGGCGGCGTACTCCAGCGCAACACGAACTTCGCGCCGCCGAGATCCTGCGACGTTTCGACCAGCACCCTGCCATCGTGCAGATCGACAATACGCGCGACAATCGCAAGTCCGAGACCGTAGCCGCCGGTCTCACGATTGCGACTGTCGTCGATGCGCGTAAACGCTTTGAATACCGCATCCCGCTCGCTCTCCGGTATACCCTTGCCGTTGTCTTCGATCGAGATCATGTATTCGCCGTTTTGTCGCGACACGGAACACTGCACGCGACCGTCGGCGTAGTGACAGGCGTTTACCAGCAAATTGCTGACGGCGAGTTCCATGAGTCGAGGGTCCATGGACACCGCGTCGCAGGATTCGCTGACTGCCAACGAGATTTGCGTGCCGGGCTGCCGGCATTTTTCAACGGCTTGCTGCAGCCAGGGGCGAATGGGTACGCGCTGCCAGTTCATGCGCAGGTCCGGGTGATCGAGTCGCGCGTAGTTCAGCATCGTGGCGATGAGTTCGTCGATCTCCTGCACGTCGTCGTTGACGGCATCGAGTTGCTGCTGCATGGCTTCATCGCTCTTGTTGCCCATGACGGCAAGAGCGAAACGGATGCGCGCGAGTGGCGTGCGCATCTCGTGTGACAGCGCGGCGATCAGTTCCTTCTGGCTTTGTATCAACCCGCTGAGGCGCGCCGACATGTCGTCCAGATTCCGCGCCAGCCCGCCGAGTTCACTGACTCTCTCCGCGGTCGCCAGCGGCTCCCGGTAGTCAGCCGCGAATCGCTGCGCACCATGGCTGATGAGGTTGATGTCCTTCAACAGCGGTCGCAGCCAGATGCCGACGACGACAAAGATCGACAGGTAAAACAGCGGCGGCAACAGGCGCAGGAGGACGCTCTCATTGGGCTCGATGACGGGGCCCAGTCGAATGATCGCGTCGATGGACCTGGCGTCGCGCAGATACGAGGTGTTGCCCTCGGCGTCGATCAGCGTCCATGCGTCCGCGGCCGAATTCGCAGCGACATCGTCCTTCTGTAACAGGCGCACGCCGAGGCCGAGTTCGCCGGCAAGCTCGCCCGCAATCTCTGCACGTTCGCCCTCGGGCACGGCGGCCAGGTCACGCTCGATCAACGCGAAAGTCGCGTCGAGCCAGCGCTGGTCTACCGGCACTTGCGAAGACTGCAGGTAGCCGAACCCGTAGTCGAGCACGATGGCGGCAAACAGCAGCCCTGCGGCCAGGTAAAGGTAAGACCGGAACAACAGCATTCGATGCCGTCCGAGCAATGTCCGTTTCACGCCGAGTCGCCCCAGGCGTCCGGCACGAGCAAGTAGCCCCTGCCCCATACCGTCTTGATCCTCGCAGGCTCGTCCGCGTTGTCATGAAGTTTGCGACGCAACTTGGAAATACGCCCGTCAATTGACCGATCGAGGCCATCGTATTCGATACCGCGGAGACTCTGGAAGAGCTCGTCGCGGCTCAGAATTTTGCCGGCATTGCAGGCAAGCAAGCGCAGCAATTCGAATTCGTGCGTGGTCAGTTGCACGCTCTCTCCGTCGAGCCAGACCTGCTGCGACGCCTCACTGATGCGCAATCCCCCCAGTACGATATCGCCGCCCGGCCCGGTCTTTGCATCGCGCGGCGTCGTACGGCGCAGCAATGCGCGCGTCCGGGCCAGCAATACCATGGGGTCGACCGGTTTCGCGACGTAGTCGTCGGCGCCCGCTTCGAGCCCGATGACCTGGTCGATATCCGAGTCGCGCGCCGTGAAAATCAGTATCGGTCCGTCGAAGATCTTCCTAAGCTCGCGGCAGACTGTCAGACCGTCAGTCCCGGGCAACATGAGATCCAGCAATACGATGCGCGGATGCAAGGCGTTGAAGCGAGACAATGCCTGGTCGCCGCGCGATTCGATGACCACGCTGAGGCCGTTCTGCCGCAAGTACTCGGCCGTCAGATCGGCAAGGCGCAGATCGTCTTCAACCAGCAGGATATCTACAGCATCGTCACTCAATTAATGTCCCAGACGTGGCGAGTACGTCGCTTACGGCGTCGATCGTCAGTATCCATACGCAGCACTTCAACAGCAATCGTTGTGAGCCGGTTCTCCGGGTTACGGTCCGTCATCCAGTAGCTGAAAGAGCGCTCCACGCTGCGTTCGTCTTCGTGGCGGCCGCTGCTCGCGGTATTCCAGCAACGCAAAGGTCTTTCCCCTAAGTCATTGAAAAGACAATAATAATCGTCGAGTTCGGTTTCCCAGACGACGAGGAACGCCAGATCGCAGCGCGGCTTGCGCTTGTCGACGATGCAGAGCATGGGCTTGACGGTCAAACGCATACCGGAATCGCTGCCGGTCTCGGCTGCCAGGCACGCCGGCATAGCGGCAAGCCACAGTACTGAGAGGACAAGGTACTTCATATCACCGGAACCGGAAGCCGAACCCGGCGAAGTAGCCGAGCACGTCTTGCTGTTCGACGAGCGGACTTGCCGCCGCATCGTCATTGAGTTGCTCGTATTCCGCGACCAGTGAGAACGACCAGTTTCTCGATAACTGGTAGCCGAGCATCAGTCGCGTGTGCAGGTTCGTCCCCGCGCCCGCCGTGTACGGCGGTAAAACGATACTGACCTCGTCGTCACGAACGCCCCAGTAGTAGTTGTTGAGTGCGTCGCTCTTGTAGCTCAGCCCGATCGACGGCTCGAGGTACCAGCGTTGCTCACGCCAGCCATACGCGTAGTCGGCGTAGATTTCGTAGCCGTCGTGGGTGCCGCCGACGTCATGAAACGCGGTCACCTGCAATTGACCCCAGGCCCCGTCCATCAGCAGTTCCACGCCGAGTTCCAGTGCATAGTCCCGATCCGGCACGGTGAACTCAGTGACCTCGGCCAGCGGCATGCCGGCCAGATCCGCGCTGACGAAGCGGGTATCGGTGTTGCCGAAAAAAACGCGGTCGCTGTTGAATCGGGCGACCAGGCTTGCAGTAACGGCGCTGTTGTCCGCCAGCGTCAGTCCGAGATCACCGTTATCGAAAAACAAGTGCTCCCCGAACCAGGCGATGTCGAGGTCGATGACGATCGGGATGTCGTCGGATTGCACGAGGGGGTTCCTGCGCAGGCCATAGCCCAGTGCGGCGCCGAGACGCCAGCGCGACTCCTGCGCCGCCGGCTGTCCAGGTGCTTCCGCGGCCGACGCGGTGCACGCGCCCGACGCCATGGCCAGCACCAGGGCCATCGCCAGGTAATGTCTTATTCGCATGCGGACGGTACCTCCTGTCCGAATCTATTGCGCCCGGTCAGTGTGACAGCCGTGGCGACGAGGTCCGACAGTAAAGATGTATGAAAATTGTCGAAAAATGTAACTTGCGTCGCTTGTTCCCGCCGCTTACAGATTTTCACAATCTCACCCAACAAAGCTACAGACACTGGTTGCGCAGAGGGATAATCTCATACAACAGACAGAAACGGAGATACTCGAATGAACCAAATGCATCGTATATTCCTGGTATCGGTTCTTTTGGCGGTCGCGGGCTGCGGCGGGAATTCGTCGGGTAACGGGGGATCACCCGACGTACCGGCTGCCGGCCTGCTGAGCCCGATAAGCAGCGCGGCGGCACTCGAAGCGTCCATCAAGTCGGGGTTGACCGTCGTGTCGAGTTCCGAGCAACTCGCGCTCGCCGCCGATATCTCCTCGGGCGCGGCCAGCGGTAACTTCACGGGCACCTACACCCAGGAAAAGAACGTCGACGAGTTCGATGCCGTTCGCTACGACGGCGCACATCTTTTCGTGGCCCCGCGGCGTTACTACTACTGCTGCTTCATTGCCACCGATGCGGATGGCGCGACCAATACGGGCGCCGCCCCGGTGCGCTCGATCCGCATTCTCAGCACGGACCCCGACAATGGATCGGCAACGCTGGCCGGCACAATCCCGCTCGAAGACAACATTTCGGTGCAGGGTATGTACCTCGATGGCGAGCGCATGTTCGCGCTGACGGGCGAATCCATCTACGGCAGCTATGGCCAGCTTTGGGCCGATATCGCCATTTGGGCGCCGGAACAGCTCGGTTTTCGAATATACGACATATCCGACACCGGCAATCCGCTGCTCGAAATCGACGTAAGAATCGACGGTGTATTCGTCGAGAGCCGTCGTATCGGAAATACCGTCTATATCGTGAGTCGCTATACGCCCTACATCGACGGGTTGAACTACTACGTTGCGACGCCGGAACAGAAGACGCAGAACGAGCAGATTCTCGCCGGTGTCTCCCTGAGCGATTTGTTGCCGAAGATCACGGTGAATGGCGAAACCAGCGACCTCGTGGCGCCTGAGCGGTGTTATGCCACGACACAAGACGACGGCGTCGGCTACGCGGTGCTCACGAGTATCACGGCCGTACCGATTGACAATCCCACGGCGTTTTCCACGACCTGTTACAACGAAGAATCGTATGGCGTTTACGTGTCTGAGAACGCGCTGTACTTCACCGAGTTCCGGCCCGATACCGCCGCCTCGCGCGACACGACTCGCATTCACAAGTTCGCCCTGTCCGGAACACGCGTTCATTATCGGGGATCTGCCGATATCGACGGCACTGTCTGGCGCGGCGGACAGGCCGATTTTCGCATGAGCGAGCACGCCGGCGATCTGCGCATACTCGCCTCGCAGTTCGACTGGACAAACGAAGATTTCGTGGACCACAAGTTGTACATACTCCGTGAATCCACGGTGGGCCCCGATCTCGATATCGTATCGACGTTGCCCAACGCGCAGCGCCCCGAGGAAATCGGCAAACCGAACGAGTCATTGTACGGTGTCCGCTTCCTCGCAGATCGTGCGTATGCGGTGACGTTCCTGCAAATCGATCCCCTGTACGCCCTCGACCTGTCGAATCCGGCCGATCCATTCATTGCCGGCGAACTGGAAGTCACGGGTTTCTCCGATTTCCTCCATCCGGTGACCGATGACCTGCTGCTCGGACTCGGCACGGGCGCCAACGGCGGTGTAAAGCTCGAGCTGTTCGACGTCTCGAATATCTCGCAGCCGCTGTCCCGCGGCAGTGCGACGCTGGGTGGCCGCGGCTCCCACAGTGAAGCGCGATACGATCGACACGCGTTCACTTACCAGGTCAATGCGGGCGGCGTCGACCGCTTGGCAATTCCGGCGACCCTGTACAGTTTCGATGGCTTGTACAATTACCTGCAGTCCGGCCTTTACCTGTTCGAAATCCGCGACAAGAATACGCCGATGGTGGCGTCGCTTGCGAGCGCCGGTTCGATCATTCCGCCGGCAGACGGAACGACAGTGCCGTTTTACGCGAACCGAAACCGCTCGTTCATTCACAACGACACCGTGTACTACGTTCGCGACGAAGCCGTCTGGGCCGCGTTCTGGCAGTCACCCACTATCGTCAACGGCCCGTTCTGAAAAAAGGGGCCGGATACGTTTTTCTAGCTAAAGGGGCCGGATACATTTTCTCTCGAAAAACGTATCCGGCCCCTTTTTTTCCGGGTAATTCAGGCAGCCGGGCTCGAACCGAGGTTTGAAAAAACCTCGGTTCGACCCCGGTTTTTTCTAGCCTTCCTGGAGCGCCTTTTCCAGCATGTCGCCGAAGGTCTCGAGGACCTTGATGCGGGCGAAGTTCTTGTTGTTGGCCGGCACCAGTTCCCAGGGCGCCATGTGCGTACTCGTGTACTTCACCATGTCATGGGCTGCCTCCTCGTAGGCATACCATTTCGCCCGGTTGCGCCAGTCTTCGGACGTCAGTTTCCATCGCTTGTGCGGTATCTTTTTGCGGCTCTCGAAGCGCGCAAACTGCTCTTCGGGCGTGACGTGCAACCAGATCTTGACCAGGATGGTGCCGTATTCGATGAACTGGTCCTCGAAGTCGTTGATTTCCGCATACGCACGGCGCCACTCCTCATTGGTGGCGAGACCTTCGACTCTCTCGACCAGGACGCGGCCATACCAGCTGCGATCGAAAATCGTCAGACGTCCGGAGCGTGCCAGGTGGCGCCAGAATCGCCACAGGTAATGATGGGCGCGCTCCTCGTCGGTCGGTGCGCCGTATTGCAGCACCCGGTAATTGCGCGCATCGAGCGTGGGGATGATGCGGCGAATGACGCCGCCCTTGCCGGCCGCGTCCGGGCCCTCGAAGACCAGGATGGACGAGCGCTTCTTCTTCAGCGCATCACGCTGCAGCAGGTGAATGCGACGCTGCTGTTTCGCCAACTTCTCCCGGTAGCGTGACTTGGGCAATGCGGGCGACATATCGAGCGTACTCAGCACGGTAACCAGGCCCTCGGGGCGCGGCGGTAACTCGTCGGGCATGTCGAAGGCTTCTTTGTCGATCAACAGATCGGGCGAGGCGGACACACCCGCCGAGGCAAGGCGTGCCTCGAGCGCTTCCAGGATGATCCGCGACACTTCGAGCATGCGATAATTGCTGTCACTGCCCTCGACGATGTGCCACGGCGCGTAATCCGTGTTCGTTTCCGTAACCGTGCGCTCGGCCGTTTCGATGAAACGGTCGTAAATCTCCCAGTGCTCCCAGTCTTTCTTGGTGACACGCCATGCCTGCTCCGGATCGGCCTCCAGCGCTTTCAGGCGCTCTTCCTGACCCTCACGGCTGAGGTGCATCCAGAACTTCAACACCAACGTGCCGTCATCCGCCAGCGCGCGTTCGAACGCCTGGATTCGCTTCAGTTGCGCGACGTATTCCTTGGCTGAGGTTCGCTCGTAAACCCGGTCGAGGAACGGGGTCGAGTAACGGCCACTGAGATTGAGGCAGGTCCTTCCCTTGGGCGCCAGCGCCCGCCAGAATCGCCAGTATGCCGGCCTTTCCCGCTCTGAATCGGTGAGTGGGCCGTAAGCGTTGGTCGTGAGCAGGCGCGTATCCAGCCACGCGTGCAACAGGTTGACCGTGGATCCCTTGCCGGCACCGTCGACGCCTGCGAAATCGATCATTACGTTGAATTTGGCGCTGCGGCTGAGGAGGATCTGGGCCTCCAGGAGCCGTTGGCGAAGATCCAGACCGCGCTTTTTGAAGTCTTGCTTTGCGACGCTCTGTCCGAGCTCGGCTGTTCTGAACATATCGTGTCTTTAGACTGCGGGTAGCCACTATTCTACAGCACGCAGTCAATTATGCGATTATCGAATTGCGGCACCATCACCAAGGGAAGATGACATGACTGAAAAAATAGAGGCGGTGGACCTTCCAAGCCTCGTCGGCAAGGAAATGGAACCGTCGGCCTGGTTGGAAATCACGCAGGAGCGCGTTGATCAGTTCGCCGACGCTACCAATGACCACCAGTTCATTCACGTGGATCCCGAGAGAGCCGCGCAAACTCCGTTCGGGGGTCCTATCGCCCATGGATTCCTGTCCTTGTCACTGCTCTCTTATCTCAACATGCAAAGCCCGATAGTCCCGGACAATCTCGTAATGGTCATCAACTACGGTTCTGACAAGGTCCGCTACCTGATGCCGGTCAGGGTCGGCAAACGACTTCGGTCGAAACAGAAGGTCCTCGAGGTGACCGAAAAGACGCCCGGTCGCTGGCTGATCAAGAACGCCGTGACGGTCGAAATCGAGGGAGAGGAAACGCCGGCCCTGATCGCCGAAATACTGTCGATGATGGTTGTCGAGCAGGTGTCACCAACGAACACAAAGGTAGCAGAATGAGCATACGACTCGACGGCCAGGTGGCCATCGTCACGGGCACCGGCCAGGGTGCCGCTTCGCGGTTCGAGGTCGCATAATGCGGGCGCTCGTTTGCCGGGAATACGGCCCGCCCGAGTCGCTCGTTATCGAGGAACACGACGACCCCGTTCCGGGCGAGGGCCAGATCCTCGTCGATGTCGCAGCCGCCGGAATCAACTTCCCGGACGTGCTCTCCATAGCGGGCAAGTACCAGGTCAAGACACCAACGCCATTCGTACCCGGAAACGAGGCTGCCGGTGTGGTCTCGGCCCTCGGCCCGGGCAGCAGCCGGTTCGCCGTCGGCGACAAGGTGATCATCACGACGCGCGGGGCCACATTCGCCGAGAAATGTGTCGCCGACGAACTGACGACGATGCCACTCTCTGACGGACTCGACTTCGAGCAAGGCGCGGGATTCGCAGTCACTTACGGGACGAGTTACCACGCGCTGAAACAAAGCGCGAATCTCGCGCCGGGCGAGACCGTACTCGTCCTCGGTGCGGCTGGCGGCGTGGGTATAACTGCCGTCGAAATCGCCAAAACGATGGGCGCACGCGTCATTGCCGCCGCGAGTAGTGCCGAGAAGCTCGACTTCGCGGCCGCCGCAGGTGCCGATGAGACCGTCAATTATTCCGAGGTGCCGCTCAAGGAGACGGTGAAGGAACTGACCGATGGCAATGGCGCCGATGTCGTTTACGATCCTGTCGGCGGCGACCTGGCCGACCAGGCATTCCGGGCTACAGCCTGGCACGGCCGCTATCTCGTCATCGGTTTCGCCAGCGGCGACATTCCCGCGTTCCAGGCGAACATCGCACTCCTTAAAGAGGCCAGCATAATCGGAGTCTGGTGGGGCACATGGGCAGCGAAAAACCCGAAAATCCAGATGCAGAACCTCGGTGAAATGGCGCGACTCATCGCGGATGGAAGGCTGACACCGCGTGTGACCGAGTCCTATGCACTGGACGATTACGTGGACGCTTTCAGGGCCATCACGGAGCGCCGTGCCCTCGGCAAAGTGATACTTCGCATGCGGTAGCGAGCCACCACCAGAATATGTCCGGTTGCTAACACCCGGCAGATGGAATAGTCTGCCAAAGTCCTTTTTATTCAACACTTTCGGGGGGGGTCCAAATGTTGAACTCGACACTGGCGCGAGCCGCACTAGGCATGCTCGTGGCGGCACTTGCAACACCGGTTGCCGCGCAAAACGAATTGTCATTCATCGAAGAAATCGTCGTCACATCGACGAAACGGCAGACCACGCTGCAAGAGACACCAGTCGCTGTTTCGGTCGTACAAGCCGACGAACTGAAGCAATCGCAGGTTTCTGATATCAAGGATTTGCAATTCCTCGTGCCATCCCTGCGAATCACCCAGTTACAGTCTTCCGGTAACACCAATTTCATCATCCGCGGCTTCGGTAATGGCGCCAACAACGCCGGCATCGAACCGTCGGTCGGCGTGTTCATTGACGGCGTCTATCGTTCACGTTCCGCGGCCGCTCTCAATGACCTGCCGAACCTGGAACGCATTGAGGTACTGCGCGGCCCGCAGAGCACGCTGTTCGGCAAGAACGCGTCGGCTGGCGTAATCAGCGTCATTACGGCAAAACCGGATATGGACTCGACGCACGGTTCCGCATCTGTAACGGTTGGCGACTACAGCCAGATCATCGTCAAGGGCGACGTTGGCGGTCCAATTTCCGATACAGTCGGCTTCAGCCTCTCCGGTAGTGTCAACCAGCGCGACGGTTACTACGACAACCTCGCGGGCGGCGATGCGTTAGGTGAACTCAATCGCTGGGGCGTTCGAGGTCAACTCTACTTCTTGCCTTCCGACTCCCTCGAGGTACGTCTTATCGCGGATTATTCGGATCTCGATGAGGCCTGCTGTGGCGTCGCGAACCTGCAGAACGGCCCGACAGGCGCGGCAATTCAGGCTTTAGGCGGCAACCTGGTGCCGAACGCCCCGTTTGCGTACCAGGGCTACTACGATTTCACCCCGGTCAATGAATTCGAGAGCAGCGGCGTCTCCGCCCAGTTTGACTACGATATCAACGACAACGTGACACTGACATCCATCACGGCGTTCCGCAACCTGGCACGCTTCGAAAACGGCGACGTCGACTTCACGAGCGCAGCACTAATCAGTCCTACGACCGGCAACCTCACGGATACCGAAATCGATACGCTGACCCAGGAATTTCGGCTGGCCGGCAGTACAGAGGCGGCAAGCTGGATGATCGGCGCGTTCTACTTTGATGAGGACGTCGAGCAAACGACCGGCCTGGTTTACGGTCCTGGATTTCGGCCCTACGCCGACATTCTCACAGGCGGACTGCCCGGGGCGTCGCCATTGTGGGATATCGAAAACGGGCTTACGGCACTCGGCCAGCCCACTCCGGGCGGGACGTTTTTCGGTGCCGGCCAGGGCCTGACCGAATTGTCAATCATGGACAACCAGGCACTTTCGATTTTCGCCCAGGTCGATATCGACCTCGGCGATCGCGCGACCCTAACGCTCGGTGCCAATTACACCGAAGACGAAAAGGACATTACCTTCGATTCGACGGATACCGACGTGTTCTCACAGCTGGACATGGAACAAGTCGGCGGCCTGCTGATTTACGGGTCCGTCTTCCAATCTGAAATCATGATGGGTACGGATCCTGTAACGGCGGACGCGATTGCGACGGCGACGTCCGCAGCGCTGGCGCCGATCGAGTGTTCGCCCACCAATCCGCCGCCGGCATGCAACTCGGCGCTCAGCCTGCGGCCCTTGCAGTTCCTGCCGCCCAACATCGACTACCCGAACGCCGTTGAATCGGGCAATACGAAGGATGACGACACGACCTGGACCGTTCGCCTGGCGTTCGACGTCACGGATGATGTCAATGTCTACGCGAGTGCCGGCACGGGCTTTAAAGCCAGTTCCTGGAACCTGTCGCGCGATTCGCGCCCGTTCGCCAGTGATCTTGGTGCGCTCGGCACGGCCGGGCTGCTGGTACCGAACATCGTGGCTGGTACGAGGTTTGCTTCGCCGGAGGAATCCACCGTTTACGAAATCGGTTTGAAAGGCAGCTGGGACACGGTCGCTCTGAACCTCGCACTGTTCGATCAGGAAATCGAGGGCTTTCAATCCAACATCTTCACCGGAACGGGCTTCAGCCTTGCGAATGCCGGCAAACAGTCGACGACCGGCGCGGAAATCGACATTCGCTGGGTGCCGACCGACACATTTGAAGGCACGATTGCGGCGACCATCCTCGACCCGAAGTACGATTCCTTCCCTGGAGCGCAGGGAGTCAGTGGTCCGACCGACCTCAGCGGCACGCAGCCGCCGGGCATTCACGAACTCAGCATGACGGCTGCCGGACGATACAACTTCACGATGGGCAACGCTGCCGGCTTCGCACGCGTCGAGTACATCTATGAAGACGAGGTGCAGGTTATCGAGAATGTTCCAGCCAACATAGCTTCGCGCGAGGTCAGCACCGTCAACGCGAGTTTCGGTCTCGCCTGGGAAAACGGCTTCGAAGCCATGCTCTGGGGCCGCAACATCAACGATGACGAGTACTTGCTGAGTGCGTTTCCGTCGGTCGCGCAGGCCGGCAGCTACTCCGGCTATCCGAACCAGCCGCGCACCTTCGGGCTGACCGTGCGAAAATATTTCGACTGATCGGCGATCGTCAACTGCAATAACGGGCCCCGCGAGGGGCCCGTTTTTCGTTCGAAAAAACGGGGTCGAAGGTCGAACCGAGGTTTTTAAAAACCTCGGTTCGACCCCGGTTTTATGATGAAGAACGGTTGACGGGAGCGAACACCTTTTCCATGTACTCGGCGAGTTCGTCGGATACCTGTTCCGCCGATTCCGGGGATATTCCGGCGAGCGTCTTCGCAAGTTGCTTCTTGAACTCGAGCTGCATCTGGCGGCCGATCTGGATTCGTTGCGCCTGCGGTGAGCCGGCACCGTGCATCGACTCGGTCAGGTAACCGACCGCATTGCGTCCCATGGTCATGTTCTCGATGAGCCGCACTATTCGCAAGCGATCTTCAGCTGCTATCTCCTTCCGGCCTTTGAGGTACTTGCGAACGATGTCCCCGATTTCAGGGTGATCGAGTTCTTTCTGCGACGGCGCCGTGACCATGATGCCACCTGCGAGATCCTGTGCCAGCCGCCCGATCTCGTAAGGCATTTTCGTCACGTGGTGTTTGCAGACATTCGCAATCATGTCGTCGTTCATATAGACGCCGGACTTCATTTTAGATGCCTGGTAACTCGACGCGATACCGGTGCTATAGATGGTCTCGTTGAGGTGCGTCATCTCGATAAGCTTGTCGCGGATGTGTGACGCCTTTTCGACACCATTGTAATCGGCGACGGTTGCCGCCGCGCCGATCAGGGCATCGCCGACCCCCGATTTGCAGACGTAGCTGCGACGGTGGTAACACGTGAACCGTTCGACCAGCATGGCGGCGAATTCGTGTTCACCATCCATGAATATCCGCTCCCACGGTATGAACACGTCGTCGAATACGACCATCGCTTCCTGGCCTGAGTACGCCGCGTTGCCGGCGTCGATGTCGCCGCCCTCCATGGCCCGCGTATCGCAGGACTGCCTGCCGTAGATGTAGGTAATGCCCTCCGCATCCACCGGCAGCGCGCCGATGACAGCGAAGTCCCCGTCATCGGGCCCGAGTCGCAAGGTCGGCATGACAATCAGCCAGTGGGAGTTGATGCAACCGGTCTGGTGTGCCTTCGCGCCGCGGATGTACACACCGTCGTCGGTGCGTTTCGTGACGCGCACGAACATGTCCGGGTCGTCCTGCTCATGCGGCGCCTTGCTGCGGTCGCCCTTGACGTCGGTCATTGCGCCACCGATCACGTAGCCGTTGGATTGCGCCATCCTGACGAACTCGACGAATCGCTCGTGGTACGCCGTGCCGTGCGCTTCGTCGATCTCGAACGTCACAGAGTGCAGGGAATTCAGTGCGTCCATTCCAACGCAGCGCTGGAAACAGGTGCCCGTGAGCTGCCCGAGTCGCCGCTGCATCTTGTTTTGCATGACGAGGTCTTCCGGGCTCTGTGCAATATGAAGGAAACGGTTTATACGCTCGCCGGTGTACGAAGAAACTGCCGTGGCCAGCTCGGGATTGCTTACCGCCAGGTCGTATGTTTCGGCAACCGCGTTTATCGACGGTCGTATGATGGGGTGATCCACCGGTTCGTCGACGCGCTCGCCGAGCAAAAAGACCTTGAGATCGCGCCCACGCAGGCTCTCGATGTAGTCGGCACCCGTGCGTATCGGCGCCTCTTTGTCCCTACCTGCTATTTTGTCTTTGACCGTCGCCACTACCCGGGCCTCGTGCAAATTCCCGGGAACAGTTTACTCCACGGACTCGCCGGCTGCCGCAAGCTCGTAAACCCGGACGTAGTCAATGAGCATTTGCAACGGGAAAATTTCGTCATCAATGGGCCCACCTGCGCGACCCCAGGCGCCGCCGACGGCGATATTCAGAATCAAATGAAACGGCTGATCGTAGGGCCACACACGCCAACCGCTGTTCTCGTTGACGTACGTGAAGTAATGCGAGTCGTTCACGAACGCATCGATTCTGTCAGGTGTCCATTCCAGTGCGTAGACGTGAAAGTTCTCATCCACGTCATCGATAAGGATGCGGCCTTTGCGTTGTTCCCACTTGAGCCAGTAGTACGCCTCGTTGTGCACCGTGCCGTGAATGTGGCCCATCTGGTAGCCGACGTGCTCCATAATGTCGATCTCGCCCGAATTGGGCCACGCATCGCAAGTACTGCTGCCTTGCCAGTCCTCCCCTTCTTCACAGGTCGTGGAATAACGGTACGGATCGCTCGGCAACATCCAGATTGCGGGCCAGCTGCCTTGACCCGCCGGTAACCTGGCGCGTACTTCGAAACGGCCGTACAGGAAATCGCCGTTGCCGTCCGAATGCACACGCCCGGACGTGTAGCTTGCACCGTCATAGTCTTCCTTGTGCGCTTCGATCACGAGATTGCCATCCTCGATGCGCAGGTTTTTTTCTCGCGCTGTATACGCCTGGTCCTCGTCGTTGACCTTTCGTGGCGGCCAGACGTTGGGACTCCATTTGTCAGCATCGAGGGCGTCGCCGTCGAACTCGTCGCTCCACACCAGCTTCCAGGGCAACGCTGGGCGTTTCTTGTTGCGGACGACCAGCGCGCTCAGTGTCGGTTGGTCCGCCGAAGCCTCGAAACGGATATTGAGCTCGCCATCGGCGACAACAACATTGGGCGCGGTCACGGTCAGCGCAGAAATGACCTTGCCGTCCCTGAAAAGCATGATATCGAGATCGTCGATGACCTGCTCGTCTTCGGCGAACGCATCGAAAACACGCTCACGGGCGTCGTGGTCTTTGGGTTCCGCGAAATGAAACGTGATGTCGTAGGTACCATTGTCGACAGGATGAGCGACCTTGATGTCGCCTTCGCGATAGCTCTTGTAAAGAAAGGCGTCCTGAGAGCCCTTAACGACGTCCATTTGGCCGACCGCGCCACCCGTCACCGATTCTTCGGCGACGTACGCTGTGCCGTCGATGCCCTCGAAGGCCGGTCCACCGACATTGACCGCCCATATGAGATCCGTCGTACTGACATCTGGAGTTTCGAGATCAGCTGTGGGTAGAGATCGTTCCGTGTCGCAGCTAACCACACTCAGTACTAGCACTGTGCAGGACAAGAGGGATGTCGTCTTCTTCATTAATTCGGCTCCGCGCAAAAATTTGTAACGAACTCTCGGTGTGAGGGTTGCTGACCAACGTCCTCCGCGATGAACTTTCGAATGTCCAGCAGCTCTTGCAGACTCTCAGGAATACTCGCACACCGCCGATTGCCTATCCAGTAGTCCTAATCGGAGCATCTGCCAGGCACAAAATGCAACTTCAGAAAATCGATTGATAGCCACAACTTATGACGTGCGCGCATTCGTGTGTTCCCTGCTCGAACGACGCTGAGCATTGTAAGCGGCTTCTCTTTTTGCAGGGTGCAATCATGCTGCGAACCTGTGGGATACTAGGCGGAATATGAAAGACAGGATTTCCAGAATAGTCATAGTGGGTGGAGGCAGCGCTGGCTGGCTGTCTGCTGGAGTCATTGCAGCTGAACATCGCATCGACTCACAAGCGCAGCAGCCGTTCGAACTGTTGCTGATTGAATCACCGGATGTACCGACCATTGGCGTGGGTGAAGGCACCTGGCCATCCATGCGGGCGACCCTTCAGCGCATCGGCCTGTCTGAGACTGACTTCCTCCGGGAGTGCGATGCCAGTTTCAAACAGGGCACCTGTTTCCGCAACTGGCATACAGGCAACGGAGATACTTACAGCCATCCATTTACGGTCCCCACAGACTACGCTGACACCAACCTCGTGCCTCATTGGCTGGGGCTGTCCGATGCGCCTCGATTTGCGGATGCTGTGACACCCCAGACTGCATTATTTGCCGACGGCCTCGCCCCCAAGCAGATCACGACACCGGAATACGCCTTTGTGGTGAACTATGCTTATCACCTGGACGCCGGGAAATTTGCTGAACTGCTTCGTCAGCACTGCACTGAGCAGCTGGGTGTAAAGCACGTCAAGGCGAATGTGTCGCAGATAAATGCAGCCGAGAACGGAGACATCCAATCAGTCACAACCGACAGTGCCGGTGAAATAGCCGGTGATCTGTTTATCGACTGTACCGGCACGAAGAGCCTGCTCCTGGGTGAGCACTTCAAGATCCCTTTTCAGTCATGTCAGGAGTATCTGTTTAACGACACCGCTCTGGCAGCACAGGTGCCATACACAGAAGAAGATCAGGCAATCCAGTCCTGCACGGTGTCGACTGCTCAGACTGCGGGCTGGATCTGGGATATAGGATTACCGACGCGTCGTGGTACTGGCCTCGTCTACTCAGGTGCTCATATCTCGGAAGATGAGGCCGCCGCTCAGCTGCTGACCTATATCAAAGAGACTGCCGGAGACAAGGCTGCGGCCAGCGTTGTGCCGCGGAAGATCCAGTATCAACCCGGCCATCGACAAGAATTCTGGCATAGGAACTGTGTTGCTATTGGCATGTCGTCGGGCTTTGTCGAACCGCTTGAAGCATCAGCGCTCGTGATGATCGAACTGGCCGCGGGGATGATTGCGGACCAGCTGCCTCCGACACGAGACGTTATGGACATTGTCGCCAGACGTTACAACCGGAAATTCCGGCGACACTGGAATCAGATTATCGAATTCCTGAAACTCCACTATGTACTAAGTGCGCGCGATGACTCTCTCTATTGGCAGGACAATCGCGCTGCCACATCCATCCCGGAAAAGCTTAGCGAGAAGCTTTTGTTGTGGCGCTATCGAAGTCCCTGGCATCCTGATGCAGAAGCGGTCGACGACCTGTTTCCCACCGCGAGCTATCAGTACATCCTGTATGGCATGGGGTTCAGAACAGTGCCCCGACATACCCGCAGCCACCGACAGGTTCAGCGCCAGCATCAGGCATCAGAGCTATTCCAGAAGAATGCTATTCGGGCAACACAGTTGCAGCAGGCCTTGCCAGGCAACAGAGAGCTTCTGAACAAAGTTAGAGAGTTTGGGTTTCAGAAGCTGTAACCAATCAGCAGGTGTGAGTAGAGTGTTTATATGAGTCAGTACGAGATTCTGGACAAGGAAAAACATCGACAAGTGCGGGTCAAGACAGGCTACGGCGCGGCACTGGGTGACGCAGTCATGTACGTGATGACCTACCCCATGGAGTTCAGGGATATTCAGAGCTGTTATCCCATCCTGTTTACCAAGGATCCGAACACCGGTGGTTTTTTTGCCGCTGCTGTAATGGGTTTTGAAGCGGATCAGAATCTGTTTCTACAGGACAATGGCTGGGATGCATCCTATATTCCTGCCATGGTACAACGTCAGCCGTTTCTGATTGCCACGGGTGGAGACGGTGACAATGCAACCCCGGTGGTTTCGCTCAATCTCGATCACCCGCGAGTCAGTCATGATGAGGGGGAAGCGTTGTTTGACATTGAGGGTAGATCAACAGAGTTTCTTGATCAGAAGATTGCACTGCTGGATAAGCTACATCGTGGACTACAACACAGCAAAGGATTTATTGACACCCTGCTTCGGCACGAACTGTTGGAGCAGATCACCCTGGATATTACCTTTAATGATGGCAGCAAAAAGAGTGTGCAGGGTTTTTACTGCATTGCAGAGGAACGGCTTTATCAGCTTGAGGGAGACGTACTGGAGTCGCTGAATCAGGCTGGCTACCTGCAACCTGTTTTCATGTCAGTGGCCTCAATGTCCCGGATGCGTGACATTATCGAAAGACGAAACCGGCTCCGAGTGTAGCGAGAGGTCCAGGTGTACATATGACCGGCCAGCATGTCCTGAATGACATTAGTCAGACAATTGCAGAAAAAAACGACATCACTGTCGCGGATCTCAGTGATGAACTATTAGCGTCGGATCAGCCGCTGGTCTTGCGAGGGTTGGCCCTGGACTGGCCCGCCGTCAAACATGGCCGCGAGTCAGCGGACCAGATTATTGATTACCTGCAGAGGTTTGACTCAAATAAGGTGGTCACAGCCCTCTATGCGCCACCCGAAGCAGCGGGCCGGATCTTCTACAACGGGGACATGACCGCCTTCAATTTTGAATACCGGCGGATGGCGCTAAAGGAAGCCGTGCAGCAGGTCCGGTCTAATATTGATCTGCCTTCACCACCGTCGCTGTATATCGGCTCAACCAACGTTGATCACTGGTTGCCGGGATTCCGGGAACAGAACGATTTTCCGATTCGACATCTCGAACCGCTGGTCAGCATCTGGATCGGCAACCAGAGTCGGGTATCAGCCCACTATGATTTTCCCTCCAATATTGCCTGCGTGGTCGCGGGGCACCGTCGAGTGATCCTGTTTCCGCCGGAGCAGTTACCGAATCTTTATGTTGGACCGCTGGACTTCACACCCGCGGGACAACCTATCAGTCTCGTGGACTTTCATGCCCCTGATTATGAGCGATTCCCGAAATTCCGGGAGGCCGTCAAAACCGCTCAGATGACAGTGCTGGAACCGGGAGATGCCATTATCGTTCCCAGTATGTGGTGGCATCACCTGGAAGCGCTGGATACCTTTAACGTGCTGGTGAACTACTGGTGGCGCAGCTCACCCTCCTACATGGGGCCGCCTTTAAGCGTGTTGCAGCATGCGATATTGGGTCTTCGAGATCTGCCCGAAGCACAGAGGGAGCAGTGGCGAGAGTTGTTTGATTTTTATGTGTTCAATCCTGAACCGGACAAATTTGAACACATTCCGGAAGCTGCGCGTGGTGTGCTGAACCCTATCGATGAGCAGACGGCGCGGCAAATTCGTAAGATGTTGAGAGACAAACTGTTGTAGGGCGAAAGTGGTGTCAGGCGCAAAGGTACAAAATGTTGTTGTTGTAGGCGGAGGTACCGCGGGCTGGACCGCGGCAGCCGCTGTTGCCAGGCTGATCGGAGCCAACCTGAACGTGGTGCTGGTGGAGTCTGATGCCATCGGCACGGTCGGTGTCGGAGAGGCGACCATACCCCCTTTTAGAACGATGCACCGTCTTTTGAAGGTTGATGAGGCGGATTTCCTGGCCAGGGTGCAAGGCACCATCAAGCTGGGCATCAGTTTCGAGAACTGGCGGTCTGTCGGCCATGACTATATTCATTCCTTTGGCTTCACAGGCCAGGGTTGCTGGGCGGCAGGGTTTCAGCACTTCTGGCTCAAAGCCAGGACACTTGGTTTCGGCGAAGACTATAGTCGCTACGCCCCGGAGCTGATGGCCGCGAGAGCAGGCAAATTTGGTCTGCTGCAACAGGATGCGCTGAGCTATGCATACCATCTTGATGCCACAGCCTATGCCGGGCTGCTGCGTCAGCAGGCGGAAAAGGACGGGGTAACCCGGGTCGAAGGCAAAATAGTCGACGTCCATCAGACGGAATCGGGTGACATCTCTGAAGTAGTACTGGAGTCAGGAAAGGTCGTGAAAGGCGATCTGTTTATCGACTGCAGTGGTTTCGTCAGCCTGCTGATGGACAAGGCTCTTGGCACCGAATTTGAAGATTGGACTCACTGGCTTCCCTGCGACCGTGCCATAGCGGTTCAAACCAGAGCGATTGCTGAGCCCATTCCTTATACACGCGCTATTGCCAGGGAGAGCGGCTGGCAGTGGCGCATCCCGTTGCAGACCCGGGTTGGCAATGGGCTGGTCTATTGCAGTGAATTTGTGAGTGACGATGAAGCCCGGGATGCCCTGCTCGGTAATCTCGAAGGTGAGGTCATCACAGAACCCAGGGTGCTGCGCTTTCGAACCGGACAAAGGGTGAAACACTGGAATCGAAACTGTGTTGCCCTGGGCCTGGCGGCAGGCTTTCTCGAGCCACTGGAATCCACCAGCATTCACCTGATCCAGCGAGGCGTGATCCGGCTGTTACAGATGTTCCCCTATGGCGGCATCGTCGAGTCGGATCGCGCGGAATTCAATAGCCAGATGGACACCGAGTTCCGATATATCCGTGACTTCATCATCATGCACTACCACGTCACAGAGCGAACGGATTCCGAATTCTGGCGCCGCTGTCGCGACATGGCAATTCCTGACAGCCTGCAGCATCGCCTGGATCTGTTTCGTGGCAGCGGTCGCGTGTTCGAGACCGAGGCAGACATCTTCCGTGAGAACAGCTGGACCCAGGTTATGCTGGGGCAGGGGATTGAACCGAAGAGCTATCACCCCATTGTGGACATGATGAGTGATGAGGAGCTTCGTCAGTTTATGCAAATTCAAGCTCAGAAGGTGGACCATGTGCTGAAGCAGCTACCAACGCACCAGGAATTCATCGACCGTTACTGTCCGGCCTAGCCCTTCAGGCGCTCCGCTATGAAGGCTATGACCTGATCGATATCCGCCGAAGATAGCTTGCCCATCACGTCTCGCAAGTCAGAAGGCAAATGGGCTCCGGGGTCGCCATCTGCCTGGAATGCGAAATAATCGAAAAACGCGCGCCACGCTTCGCGCTGCTCGGCGGGCAGCCCGGACATTAGCGCCATGCTGTGAACCAGGCTGAGGAACGGCTTGTGAGGTGCCGAAATGGCGTCGTTCCACCAGTAATTGGCAAGGATGTTCAGTGGATCGAGCGATTCCACGCCGTGCCACCATAGAATCGGAATATAGATGGCGTCTCCCGGCTCGAGAACGGCCTCCTGGGCTGACTCGAGGGCCTCGCAGAACCTCGGGAATCTCTTGTGATCCGGTTCACGCAGATCGACGCAGCTGATCGGTGAGCCTCCCGGCGTTCTCAAGAGCGGTCCAATATAGAGGTTGCCGACCTGGTCGGGTGGAAATACAGTAATTCGCCTGCTGCCAGCGACAACGCCCGCAATGTTGTGATTGTTGTCGAAATGGGCCGCGATCATCGCTCGATTACTTATCCAGATCCGCGGCGCGATGTCGCTGTCAAGCAGCGGCATCGTATTGCCTCCGAGGAACGGCGGCATGACGTCCGGAACGTGTATCGCCTGCAGTGCAATGGCAGGCGGTTGCGGGTCCTCGGCCAGGGACAAAAGGGTGTCCAGTGCGGTGCTGATCGAAACGTTCTCCGACCCGAAATTGAATCCCTGAAAATCGTCCGAGTAGAAAAAGCGGCCGTTTATCTGTGGTGGACCGACCATCGCATTGACCGTACCCCCGGTGTCGAGTTGCTTGAAGTAGTTGACCGCACTCGTTTGCGATTCACGGCCTGCCTCAACTGAGGGCCAGTGTCGAAGCAGCCCTCTCAGAACGGCAGGCCGGTTTGCGGGAAAGATCTCGTTCTCGAAAACTGCTCGATCTACACCCTGCCATTCCTCGATATTCTTCAAAGCTGTCCCCTTTGCCCCTGGGTGCACGTTAGCAGGTCAGGCAGAAACACCCAAGATGTTGATTAATTTAACTATAGAGGTTTAACTAAGCTCTGTTAATGAGAGCAATCATCTTCCCGATGTTCCTGGATAAAGCAACGCCGTGCCCAACGTAAAAAACATTGTCTTCACCTTCATTACGATCATCGTAATCCCTCTGCTTTTCTTCGTTCTACTTGAGATGGGCCTCACGGTTGCTGGTGTCGGAACCTCTTTCGACTATTTCCACGAAATCGACATCAAGGGCGAGCCTCATTACCAGGAAAACCCCGAATTCGCCAACCAGTTCTACCCGGCGTCGCTGAATATCGGCCCCGTGGAAAATACCTTTGCCGAAGACCATGGTCCTGAGTTGATCAGAGTCTACATTTTGGGGGGCTCTGCAGCGCTGGGCTTCCCCCACAAGAACCACGGGTTTGACAGGCTCCTGGCGGCCCAGCTCAGAGCTGCGCTACCTTCGCAAAAAATCGAAGTTATTAATACCGCCATGACGTCGGTCAACTCCCACGTGGTCTACGCCGTTGCGAACTCGATTCCGGAAGACTCCGCCGACTTTGCCGTCATTCTGATGGGAAACAATGAGGTTGTCGGTCCGTATGGCCCTGGCACGTTCAATCAGAATTTTCTGGCGAACATTACCCTGATCCGGGGAATTCAGGCACTGAAACGCACAAGGATCTGGCAAGCCCTGGACAGCCTCATACTGCAAGTGAAACCTACCGATGCGAAGCAGGAACTCGAGTGGGAAGGCATGCAGATGTTCACCAGTCACGGCGTGCCACACGATGACCCACGTATGGAAAGTGTCTATGGCCATTATGAGGACAACCTTGTAGGCATCATTGAGACGCTCCGTAACAAGGGTATCCATGTACTACTGTCTTCGGTACCCGTTAATCTTCGACACTCCGCGCCTTTCTTGTCCGTTCACCGTCCGGACTTGTCAAATGACCAGCTCGATCAATGGCGCGAACTAACTGGCAGCGGGGCTCAGAGCTCTGATACGGAGAACTGGGGTGAGGCTGTCACGCATTTTCAGGCAGCACTGGAGATTGACCCTGAATATGCCGATACCCACTTCAGGCTCGCTACTGCATTCGAGAATCTCGGTGAATTCCAAAAGGCGAAGACTCACTATGAGCGTGCCCGGGACCTGGACGCATTACGATTTCGGGCCGACACCAAACTCAATCAGATCATTCAGAACGTTGCCGCCAGCGTCGAGAATGAGGCGTTCAGCTTCGTCGACAGCGCCGCTGCTTTTGAGCGGGCCAGCCAACCATTTCAGCCCGGCTGGAACCTGCTACTCGAGCACGTTCATTACGATTTTTCCGGGAACCACATCCTGGCAGCGGAGGTATCCCGTTCGATCGTAGAAAATTTGACTGCAGCCGATGACTACCAGCCCTTGCCCGGCATCGAAATCGCCGAGATGATCGGATTCCCAAATTACGACACAATCGAAGAAATTAAGAATCTGCAGGGCATGATTCAGCATCCGCCCTTCCCCGGGCAAGGCAATTACGTCGAACTCAGGAATTTTCTTAACGCCAAACTGGAAAGTGTGACGAACGAAGTCGGATCCCTGAGGGAAGTGGTTCAAAGACGTCGGGACGTTGTGAATTCAGGTCTCGCTGACTGGAAGGTTCATTTCGAATTGGCGGTCCTGAATCAACGTCTGCGTAATCCACCGGCGATGTATCACCACCTGAATCAAATTCTGGAGCTGTATCCACACAACCGCGAAAGCTACATGAAGGTCGCCGAGGCGATGAGCAAGGAAGGAAAGTGGCGTGAGGTGATTCCGTATCTCGAGCAATCGCTCTTCTACACCAGGGGCGATCAAGAAAAAATTGCTGAGACCGTTAACTGGTTGGGCACAGCGTATCTCAGAACAGGAGACTACGAAAAAGCAACAGACCTGTTGTTGCAGATGCCGAAGAAATACCCGGATCAGATTGATTTGACGCTGCGAGCATACGGCAACCTGATCAAGTACTCACGCGAGCGCCGCAAGGACAAGGACCTCGATCGCTACATCAGGGATGTTCAAGGATACGCCAGATCATTGATACGAAATGAGAAGGATAAGGAATACCCATTGCTGTATCAGCGGATGTCACAACTGATGGCCATGGGGGGCTACACTGCGGAAGCGCAAGAATGGGCAGAAGCAGAGGGGCAGTAGTTACGAAAGCGACCAATATTCTCGGGATTTCCGCTTACTACCATGACAGTGCCGCCGCCTTGCTGAAGGACGGACAGCTCGTTGCGGCCGCGCAAGAAGAGCGTTTCTCCCGGAAAAAGCACGATGCCCGGTTTCCTCATGATGCCATCCGCTACTGCCTGGAGTCGCAAGACCTGCGTCTCAACGAGCTCGACCGCATCGTCTTCTACGACAAGCCGCTCTTGAAGTTTGAGCGGCTGCTGGAGACGTACATGAGCTATGCGCCTAACGGATTTCGATCTTTTGTCGCGGCGATGCCCGTTTGGCTCAAGGAGAAGCTCTATCTCAAGACTGTTCTGAAGAAGGAGTTGGCACAGCTCGGTGGCTGCAAACCGAAAGATCTGCCGCCGCTGCTCTTCGCCGAGCATCACCAATCGCATGCAGCCTCGGCGTTCTACTTCAGCCCGTTCGAGCAAGCGGCCGTGCTTTGCCTCGACGGTGTCGGTGAATGGGCGACAACCACGACGTGGCTGGGTAATCGCGCGAGTCTCGAGCCGCTCTGGGAGATCGATTTCCCACACTCATTGGGGCTGCTCTACTCCGCGTTCACCTACTTCACGGGCTTCAAAGTGAACTCCGGCGAGTACAAGCTAATGGGGCTCGCCCCCTACGGCAAACCGAAGTACGTCGACCTGATTCTCGACAAGCTGCTCGATCTCAAGGAGGACGGCACGTTTCGTCTCGACATGCAGTACTTCAACTACTGCACTGGCCTTACGATGACCAACAGCCGCTTCGACGAACTCTTCGGCGGGGCCCCGCGCAAACCGGAAAGCGAGCTCACGCAGCGCGAGATGGACATCGCCGCATCCATCCAGGTCGTTACGGAAGAGGTGGTGCTGCGGCTCGCCAGGACACTGCACGAGGAAACGGGTGAAAATAACCTCTGTCTCGCTGGGGGCGTCGCGCTCAACTGCGTCGCGAATGGCCGAGTTCAGCGAGAAGGCCCATTCGAGAACATCTGGGTTCAACCGGCTGCGGGCGACGCGGGCGGTGCGGCAGGCGCTGCTGCCACTGTCTGGCACGAGTACGACAAGCAACCGCGCAAGCTGAACGACGCTAGCGGCCCCGCCGCCGACCGCATGAACGGGTCTTACCTGGGGCCGAGTTTTACGCAGGAACAAGTTCGGGCTGAACTCGACACACTGGGCGCGAATTACACGGTCCTCGATGACGACAAACTGTATTCGAGAACGGCACAGCTACTCGCCGACGAAAACGTGATTGGCTGGTTCCAGGGCCGCATGGAGTTTGGCCCACGCGCGCTTGGCGGCCGTTCGATCGTCGGCGACCCGCGCAGCGCGAAGATGCAATCGGTTATGAACCTCAAGATCAAGTACCGTGAGTCGTTCCGCCCGTTCGCGCCGTCTGTCCTCTGGGAGCGGGTCTCGGACTATTTCGAACAGGACGCTCCGAGTCCCTACATGTTGATCGTTGCACCCTTGCGCGAGGACCTGAGGACAGCCCTCACACACGAGCAGGAGCAGCTTTTCGGTATCGAGAAGCTCAAACTCAGACGTTCGGAACTGCCCGCGATTACGCACGTGGATTACTCGGCGCGAGTGCAGACCGTCCATGAGGACACGAACCCTCGTTATCATCGGCTGCTGAAGACCTTCGACGAACTCACCGGCTGCGGTGTACTTGTGAACACGTCATTCAACGTGCGCGGTGAGCCTATTGTCTGCACGCCGACCGACGCGTATCGCTGTTTTATGCGCACGGAGATGGACTACCTCGTCGTGGAGAATATCTTGTTAGACAAGAATGAGCAGCCGGCCTGGGAAGACGACACATCGTGGCAAGAGGAGTTTGAGCTAGACTGACATGGCCATCAATCACAACATTCCCGAACTTGACAGCAGAGGACTGCGCGAATTCGGCCTGACATTTGGTGCGGTTGTCGTCGGCATCTTTGGATTGTTCTTCCCCTGGATGCTCGACCTGGACTGGCCGGTCTGGCCGTGGCTCATAGCCGCACCGTTCTGGACGCTGGCTTTGATCTACCCGTTGTGGCTACGATGGGTTTATCGAGCATGGATGCGTTTCGGTCTGCTCGCGAGCCGGGTAATGACGCCGCTCGTGCTCGGTGTCGTGTTTTTCGTTATGATTTCACCAATGGCGATGGTCAGGCGTCTCATGGGCAAAGACCCGATGCAACGGACGCTGGATCCGAACCTCGAAAGCTACCGGGTAAAGAGTACAAAGAGCCCGGAAGATAAACTGGAGAGACCTTTCTAATGCTGGATCTGTTGGCAGACCTGTGGGCCTTCATGCGGGAGCGAAAGAAGTTCTGGCTTGCCCCGATAATCGTCGTAATGATCCTGCTTGGCGGCTTGATTGTATTCGCACAGGGGTCGGCGCTCGCCCCGTTCATTTACACAATATTCTAAGAGCAACGCCCTGCTCTTCGCAGCGCTGTCATTTCACACGCACAAAAAAATACCCGCAGCGAACTGCGAGTATTTTTTCAAGCGTAGTATTCGCGACCTGTCAGTCTTTTGCGAGCCTGAAGGTCCACCAGTTATCCGGTACTGACTCGATAGTAACCGTGAGGGTACCGTCGTCCAGCGTCTGGATGTCATAGGTGATCGAGTCCGGCGCAGCAGAAGGACTTGCAAGTTCCGCGCCGTTGACGACTTTGGGCAGGCCGATGTGTGAGCCTGTGCCGTTGATCGTCAGGGTGCTCGCAGCTTCATCGTAGCTGAAGGAACCCGTGCTGGAGCCATCGTGCGGTGCAACTGACGCACCACAGGTTTCGCCGGTCACACCCTGGAAAGGTTCGAGCCAGGTCTCACCATCCTGGAAGTTCTGGAAGTTACCGGTTGCACCGAAGTGGAAGACGTCGTCAAACCAGCAGTCGCGCAGCGTAACAGCCGCAGCGTCAGCAGCCCACCAGGAAACGTCTCCTGCGGCAGGACCGACGCCGGCTGAGCCTTCACCGTCCAGTTTCCAATTACCAACAAAAGGCGAATCTGACACGCGAACCAATCGGAACTGCCACCAGTTACCGGCCAACGTCTCGATGGTAACCGTCAGAGTGTCACCGTCCAGTGTGGCCACGTTATAGGTGACTGATGGCGGCGCTGCTCCCGGTGAGGCCAGTTCTGCGCCGTTGACTACCTTCGCCAGGCCCAGGTGAGCGCCTGTGCCGGACAGCATCAGGGTGTTTGCGACTTCGTCGTACCGGAAGATGGCGCCATTGCTGCCATCGTGCGGTGCGACGGGCGTTCCACATGCTTCAGGATCTGTACCCTGGAAGGGTTCGAGCCATGTCTCATCGCCCACGACGTTCACGAAGGAACCGTCTGCGTTGAACTCGTAGACATCATCGAACCAGCAATCGCGTATGCCGACCGCAGCGGCGTCGGCGCTCCACCAGGAGATGTCGCCTTCAGCCGGACCGACGCCGGCCGCGCCTTCACCGTCCAGTTTCCATTTGCCCGCAAGTGCAGCGGTATCGTTGACACGCTCGAGCGCAAACGTCCACCAGTTTCCGGGTATCGACTCGATGGTTACCGTTATGTTGTCACCATCAAGGACAAGTACGTCATAGGTGATCGAATCAGTCGCATCGCCCGGACTTGCGAGTTCCGCGCCGTTGACGACCTTGGGCAGGCCAAGGTGCGAGCCTCTGCCGTTGATCGTCAGGGTACCGGCCGCATCATCGTAGACGTAGGAACCCTCGCTGGAGCCATCATGCGGGGCAACCGGCGTTCCACAGGCCTCCGGATCCGTGCCCTGGAAGGGTTCGAGCCAGGTTTCACCATCCTGGAAGTTCTGGAATGAGCCGTCATCACCAAAGTGGAAAATATCGTCAAACCAGCAGGCACGCGCGGTTACCGCGGCCGCGTCAGCGCTCCACCAGGAAATGTCCCCCGAGGCCGGACCGACGCCGGCTGAGCCTTCACCAGCAAGTTTCCACTTGCCGACCAGGGGTGAGTTCGAAACGCGAACCAGCGTAAACTGCCACCAGTTTCCAGCCAACGATTCGATGTTAACCGTCAGACTGTCACCATCCAGTGTGCCCACATTATAGGTGACTGACGGCGGTGCCTCTCCCGGTGAATTCAGTTCTGCGCCGTTCACGACCTTGGGCAAGCCTATGTGGGCTCCTGTGCCTGAGAGCGTCAGGGTGCCTGCGGCTTCGTCGTACTGGTAGATGGCGCCGTTGCTGCCATCATGCGGCGCAACCGGCGCTCCACAACTCTCGGCGGCAACACCCTGGAAGGGCTCGAGCCAGGTCTCATCGCCCACTATGTTCCTGAAAGAACCGTCGGCATTAAATTCGTAGACATCGTCAAACCAGCAGTCGCGCAGGGCAACAGCCGCGGCGTCAGCGCTCCACCAGGAAATGTCGCCTTCGGCTGGACCAACCCCGGCTGAGCCTACACCGTCGAGTTTCCACTTGCCAAGAAGCGGAGAAACGGGCTCTTTCGCCAGTCGGAAGGTCCACCAGGTTCCGGCCGTCGTCTCGATGGTGACCGTCAGGGTCGTAGCATCCAGCGTCAGTACCTGGTAGGTAATGGAATCCGGCGCTGCACCAGGACTTGCCAGTTCCGCGCCGTTGACGACTTTGGCCAGGCCCACGTGTAAGCCCTGGCCATCAATTGTGAGCGTACCGGCAGCTTCATCGTACACCCAGGTGCCAGTGCTGCTGCCGTCATGGGGTGCGACCGGCGCGCCACAACTTTCAGCGCCAAGGACCTGGCTGAATGACCCGTCGCTGCCAAAGCGGTATTCATCGTCAAACCAGCAGGCGCGCAGGGTAAGCGCGGCGGCGTCAGCGCTCCACCATGAAATGTCGCCTGCGGCTGGACCGACGCCGGCTGCGCCTTCGCCGTCCAGACGCCAGTCACCCGCCAGAGATACGTTACCCGCATCCGGACAGCCCGCGACACAATACTGCACGGCACTGCCGTCAGTGGTGCTATTGACTGGCATGCCCGCTTCACCGCTGATGTCTTGATAGACAATTGAGAAGTAGATCTCACCGTCCGTGTCAGTTGCGGTCATTTCACGGACAGCAAACCACTTGGTTACGCTGCCCGTCACCTCGGCCTGAACGTCGTTTATGAAGACTGCGGGCTTGAAGAGAGCTTCACTGGCAACAATGTCGAGGCGGACTTCCTGACCCTCGCTGGCAGTGCCGTTCGGCTTCGGGTCCCTGTCCCGCGCCATCTTGATGGTGACGCTCGTCAGCGTAGGTGGAATGCCATCCAGGCCGAAGTTATCGGCAAGGTTGTTCTCTGCGACGGTGTTGCCTTTGCCGTCACATGCGGACAGCAGCAGCACACCGGACATGGCCAGAATTGCACCAACGCGACTGGCAAAGCTGCCAAGTAGCCCTCGGTTTGAGTTGAAGATTTGCCGTTGCATTACGTCCCCCAAAATCTGTCTGTTTTTGCCTGACTTAAGGTCAAGTCGAATCTGTTACTGCGCTCTCGGTGTTTATCCGCTTCCGTCACATGTCGAAGTCGTAGCGAATCCCCAAGTCGTATCGGGGGGCAAGCTGAACAGCCTGGAGCACGTGCTGCTTCGAAAGGCCGAATACGTGCTTCGTCTCGTTCGTGATATTCAGCCCCGAGAAATAGAGCGTCAGGTTGTCGTTCCAATAGTAGGTCACGTTCAGGTCCCACTGACCGTAGGTGTCTGTGAACTGCGGGCTGGTGTTGTTGCCCTGGTCCTGACCCGTTCCTGCAAGAAATTCGTCGCGCCAGTTATAGGCAAGACGAACCTGCAGGTCCTCGGTGTCGTAGAACGCAACAAGGTTGGCCGAGTCGCTGAGGCCGTTCAGCGCGAACTGGCTATCCCATGGCCTCGAGAGATCGTAAGCAATATCTCCGTTAACTATCGTCGCGTTGATGACGAAACCCCAGGGCGTATCGCCAAAAGTATGCTGAAGGTTGAGTTCGACGCCGTCGACCTTCGCCGTTCTCTGGTTGATCGGCTGGCTAATGTTGAAGACGATCGGCGGATCACCGGCTACGCTGGTGATCGTCTCACCGTTCACATTCGGCTCATTCTGGTAGTTGTCCAGGATGTAACGGCCTACCGCCGTGTAGTTGTTCGGATCCAGGCCGCTTTCCGCGACGGCGCGATTCCAGAGTGCGCCGCCAATGATGTTGGGAATATTGAACGGCGTTCCTATGGTTCGTCCGGCGCCGATGAAATTATCCACATCCTTCCAGAACATACCCGCGGACACGTAGCTGCTGTCTGAGTAGTACCACTCGAAGGACAAGTCGGTGTTGAACGACTGAATCGGAACGAGACCCGGGTTACCGGACGATGCCCCCGGATTTGTATTCGGGAAAAACTGTGTGCCAGTGGGTGCAAAACCACCCTGGATGTCAGCGTAATTGGGGCGGGTGATTGTCTCGCTGAACGATGCGCGGAAGACCATGTCTTCCCAGGGCTCGATATCGAAATCGAGGTTGGGCAGCGTCACATCATATTCGCCCTCAAAATTTGTGTCCCGATTGATGACATTGCCGTCGGCGTCCCTCTCCTCGGTAATATTCAGCTCGTTGCCAGCACCGACCCATGAAGACCCGGTATAGATTGGGGTCGATGCGGGGGACTCAATGTCCGTCTCTTCATAGCGAACGCCCAAATGCAAGTTGGCGGGCATGTTGCCGATATCGCCGGACCAGTTGTACTGAAAATAGACGGCTAGCGACTCCTCGGTGATGCCAGAGCCGCTTTGCGAGAGACTTGACGCACAGTAACCGGTGCCGCAATCGCCGACCTCAAAGCCATAATCAAGATTGGGGTTCATAGCATAGGCAGCCTCACCGGCTGCCTGGAGATCGGCGAGACTGGCCGTGAAGAACTCCCGTTGCAGATCGGGATGATCGTGT
>CALZMQ010000049.1 GCA_945788625.1 uncultured Woeseiaceae bacterium | reverse complement strand
GCGGATTTTGTCTTGATCCGCCTTCACAATAATGTCCTCGACTTCCAGCTTGAGCTGAATATTGGCAGCTTTCAGGGCGAGTCGTTGCGCCCGCGCGATTGATATTACCTGCGCCCGAATCGGGAAATCGCTCAGCGTCAGGACTTCGCTCTTGGTCTGCCACGCGCTGAAGGACAGCAGGTTCTCGATCAACTGCTGCAGTTTCAATCCGTTCATTCGCAGGATATCGGTTACCTCGCGTTGAGGCCCGACGAGATCGCCCACCGAACCGTCGAGCAACAACTCCGTGCCCTCGCGGATGTTCGCGAGTGGCGTCTTCAGCTCATGCGACATGTGGCGCAGGAACTTGTTCTTTTCCTGTGCAAGTTCCAGCAAGCGCACGCGCAGCCATTCCAGCTGCCGCCCGAGGCGCTCGAGATCGGACGGTCCCTTGACCTCGATGGGCTTCGAAAAACCGCTTTCGCCGAGTTGCCCGATGGCGGCGTCGATTTGCCGGATCGGCCGGGCGACCAGACCTGCCAGGCCGAGTAGCGCTGTGCCTTGCGCGCCGTTTCCTGCAGAGCACTGAGTTCCGCATCCACGAAATTCGTGAGAATGTCGGTGAGGTTCGACACGCGCTGCCGCAATGGCGCGAAGCGCTCTATTGCAGCCGCCAGCTGGGCCTCATCGAGGCTCGTATCCGACATCTCCGCGATGATGCTGCGCGCCGTGGCGCCGATCGACGACGCCAGCTCGCTTGCGCCCGCCTGTGAGATCAGCGGCGCCATTTCCCGCAGCTGCGCCTCCAGCGAAACGAGGTCCTGCGCCATCAGTTGCAGGCTCTCGGGGTTTTGCAGCACCTGGTACTGGCGCGCGACGCGCTCCAGCGAACTCAGATTCTCTTCCAGCCTGCGGTTGTTTTCGGCAGCGGTGAAGCCGGTAAAAAACAGCTGTTCGCTTTGATCAGCGAAGCGGTCGAAATTAAAAAGCGCCCAGATGACGGCGAAGAGCAGCGGCAGGGCGACCAGCCCAAAACCGACCAGAATCAATCCGTTCAGCGATCTTGGGCGGTGTAATTTCATGGCGAAAGAGTGTAGCACCGACGTGCTGCAATTAGGTCCCGGCGCAGCTTCAGGCGGCCCAGTAGGCCGATGGGTCCTGCGCCGCGATCTTGCGTTCCCAGGCGAGGCTGGTCCGCACGATGACGTCGAGGTCGTTGAATCTCGGTGTCCAGCCAAGCACGTCGCGCACCCGGTCGGCGACCGCGACCAGTTCGGGCGGGTCACCCGCGCGTCGCGGCTCTTCCGAAATATTCAACGGCGCATCGATGGCGTGCTCCACCGCTGACAGTACGTCGCGGACGCTGTAGCCATGGCCATAGCCACAATTCAGTACGGTCGGGTCTCCTCCATTGCGCAGGTAGACGAGGGCGTCGAGGTGTGCCGACGCCAGGTCCTCGACGTGTATGTAGTCACGCAGCCCGGTGCCGTCCGGCGTCGGGTAGTCCGTGCCGAATATGGACACGCCCGGCCGCCGCCCGGTCGCCGCTTCACAGGCGACCTTGACCAGCAAGGTCGCTTTGGGCGTCGATTGGCCTATCGTTGCGTTCGGCTCGCAGCCCGCCACATTGAAATAGCGCAGGGCCACGTAGTTGGGTCCACCGGCGGCCGCGAGATCGCGCAGCATCCATTCCGTCATGAGTTTCGACGTTCCATACGGGTTGATCGGATGCGTCGGCGAGTCCTCGGAGGCTCTGCCGGTCTCCGGTATGCCGTAGACGGCCGCCGTCGATGAGAATACGAAGTTCTTTACGCCGTGCTTTGCAGACGCCTCGAGCAGGGTGCGGCTGGAGGCCGTGTTGTTGCGATAGTATTTCAGCGGGTCTGCAACCGATTCGGGTACGACCGTGTGCGCGGCGAAGTGCATTACCGTGTCGATATCGTGCGCCTCGAACAGCGACTCGAGCAGCGCGGCATCGCCCGTGTCGCCCACAACCAGGTCGCCCGACGTGACGGCCGCCTCGAAACCCGTGGACAGATTGTCGAGGGTCAGAACCGACTCGTTTGCCGCGCCCAGCTGCCGGACCACGTGGCTGCCGATGTATCCCGCACCGCCGGTGACCAATATTTTCTTTGTTTTCATGCGCTTATTGCCTGAGTTCGGAATTCCTGGCAGGAACTGTGAACCGAGTGCTCGTTAAGCGGACAAAGTTTATCAATACTCGGCATGAGAATTCGGACCTGGATCGCATTCTGTTATGTCATGTGACGGGCTGATATGTCGCAATAATCGCACACTTCGGGTTATGTTCCGGTTCAGCATAGATCGTTAGACTGGGTATACATCGTCAAACTTGCAGGCGGCCTTATCAGGGCGTCCGCAAGGGCCGCATGGGAGCGCCAACCGACTTATGATTTTGCACATTAACTGGAAATACGCCGTACTTGCTTTTTGGATGCTCGCGCTTGCAGCTTGCGGAGGCGGCGGCGGGTCCGGCAACCCGGGCGGTGGTGGCACAACGAATATGGCGCCGTCGGCCAGCGCCGGAACGGATCAATCGGTTGCCGAACAATCTACTGTTACGCTCGACGGCACCGGCAGCAGCGATCCGGAGGGCAGCGCACTGACCTACGCGTGGACGCAGATGGGCGGCGTGTCGGTCACGCTCTCGGGTGGCAACACGTCGCAGGCCAGCTTCGACTCGCCGGACGTCGGCATCGGCAGCAACACCACATTGTCGTTCCAGTTGCGAGTCACCGACCCGCAAGGTGCGGTTGGTACCGATACGATCGACGTTGTCGTCAACGGAGTCACCAACACAGACCCGGTCGTGGACGCAGGCGGTGACCAGGCGGTTGGCGAAACGGAGGCCGTCATCCTGAGCGGCAGCGCGACGGATGCAGACATCGGCGATTCGCTGAGCTACACGTGGACACAGACCAACGGGACCGCGGTATCGATTACCAACAGCGATATGGCTGTTGCCGGTTTCGACTCGCCGGATGTCGGTCCTGCCGGCGAAACCCTGACATTCCAGTTGGCCGTCAACGACGGCACGGCGACCGTCACGGACACGGTCGACGTCACGGTTTCCGATGGCCTGTCGCAGGTCACTGTATCGGGCCAGGTGCTGTACGAATTCGTGCCGCCCAATGCCAACTGCAACGGACTGAATTTCAGCGCGACGCAAACCCGGCCGATTCGTGCTGCCACCGTGCAGCTGATCGATACCGCCAGCGGCAATGTGCTTGGCATGACCATAGCCAGTGACAACGGCGATTATTCATTTAGTAATGTCGCCGCTGGCCTCGACGTTCGGCTGCGAGTGCGCGCCGAGTTGAAGCGCTCGGGCGCACCGAGTTGGGACGTCGAGGTTCGCGACAATGTGGACACATCACCAACGCCGCCGCCACTGGGCAGTCGGCCGCTTTACGTTCTCGACGGTGCGGACTTCAATACGGGCACGGCCAACGTCGACCGCGACCTGACCGCTACGACCGGGTGGGACGGCACGTCCTACTCCGGTACGCGCGCGGCGGCGCCTTTCGCGATACTCGATGCCATCTATTCCGGTATGCAACTCGTGCTGACGGCAGACGCCAATGCCATTTTCGGGCCTATGGACGCCTTCTGGAGTGTCAACAACACGTTGACGAGCCCGTCGGATATCGACGCGGGCGAGCTCTCGTCCTCTTTTTATCGCGGCGACATCGATTCGCTCTTCCTGCTCGGCGATGCGGCTACGGATACCGAGGAGTTCGACGACCACGTCTCGATGCACGAGTGGGGACACTACTTCGAAGACGTGTTTTCGAGATCCGACTCGATCGGCGGGCCACATGCGATCGGGCAGAGTATCGATGCGCGCCTGGCGTTCGGCGAGGGCTGGGCAACGGCCCTGGCGGCAATGGCGCTCGATAATCCGCAATATTGCGATACCGGTCCCGCCGGTACCACCAGCGGCTTCGGCATCGATACGGAAAGGAACAATTCCGGACCGCAGGGCTGGTTCAACGAAATGTCGGTCGCGACGTTCCTCTACGATCTGTGGGACACGGATGACGACGGAACCGACAACGACTCCATCGGTTTCGGGCCGATATTCGATACGATGACCGGGCCGCAGAGCAACACCAATGCGTTCACGACGTTGTTTTCGTTTGCCACCGAGTTGCGATCCGGACTGAACGGCGCGCAACTGGCGTTCGTCGATTCGCAGCTCGCGCGCGAGAATATCGAGACGACGAATATCGATATCTACGGCTCGAGCCAGGACAGTATTACGACGTCTCCGAACCAGTCGCGCGACGTGCTGCCGCTTTACACGACCTTGCCGACGGATGGCACGACGATAAACGTCTGTGCGAACAGCGATTACGATTCAGGCCGCAACGGCAACAAGCTTGCCGAGTACCGTTACCTGACGTTCACGACCACGACCGCCGCCCGATACACCGTGACGATCACGACGACGACCGCAACGCCGGTTACGTCAGACCCTGACGACCGCGACCAGAGCGATCCGGACATGTTCATCTTTCGCCGTGGGCAAATCGTAGCGGTCGGCAACGGCCCGGCGGAAAACTCCGAAGTATTCACGACGACGACGCTCGGCGCCGACACTTATGTCGCCGACTTGCAGGAATGGCGATTTGAGGATGAGGACGGCGCGCCGCCGAACTATCCCGAGCGTATTTGTTTTGACGTTTCAATGGCCCCGCTGTAATGGCCGAACCACAGGTGAAGATTATGAACAGAGCAGCTTCTATTGCATTGTCGGCCATCGCCATGTGCGGCCTGGCAGCCTGCGGCAACAATGGCGTCGACGATACGTCGCCGGAGTCTGAGACGTCGCTCGCGAAGAATGCGCCCGAGGTGAGTTACAAGCCTCAGCCCGAATTTGACGGATCGATTGCAAAACCCGGTGCGCCGTTCTCGGTCAGCTACAAGGTCATCGGCACGCCCATCGTCGGCAGCCCCGTGACGGTGAACCTGCGTGTCACATCAACGCTCGGTTCCCGCCCGGTCAAGATCAGCTACCGTATCAACGATGCATCGGCGATGATGTTTCACGAAGCGCAGCCGCTCGATGTCGAGGTCGCAATTGCGGACAACGAAGACTACATTTCGCAGCAGGTCACGGTTGTTCCACAACGCGAGGGCCGCCTCTACCTGAACGTCGGCACCGCGGTCGAGACGGACAATGGTTCGATGTCCAGCGTGATGGCAATTCCCATCCAGGTCGGGGCCGGCACGCGCGACCTCGTGGAACAGGGCGAAGTGCAAGTCGACGAGAACGGCGAGGCTGTGCGGGTTCTGACAGCCGAGTAAGGAAAAAAGGTGTCAAAAAAGGTGTCAGGTTTATTTTTTGCCCGGAAGCGCAACCGCTTCCGGGCAAAAAATAAACCTGACACCTTTTTTAATATTTCCGGGAAAATTTTCCCAAAATAAAATCTAAAACTGAAGTCGCGTCACAGACAGGGCGGGCGCGTTTAATTAATGTAATTGACCATAGCTACAGGGATAGCTGGTCAATGCGACGGGATTTAAAGGACAAAATCAGGGCTGCCAGCAATGAGTCCGGGATTACCAAGCCCGACTTCGTCGAACTGCTCAAATTGATCGACGAGCATTATGACAAAATGGAAGCGACCATCACCCAGTCCATACGGACGCTGTCGCTGCCCGAGAATACCCCGATCGAAGCCATATTCGACAGCGTCACGGAAGCGCTGATGTCGGTCGACGTCGAAGGGGTCATCCGCAACTGCAACAAGGTCTGTTCCCGCTACTTCGGCGTGGAAAAGGACGCGCTTATCGGCTCCGATATACGCCGCATATTGCCTGGCGCGAAAGCGCAGGATCTCGAGGATTACCTCGCGCCTTACATGTCGAATCTCGACGACACCCTGGTCGACCTGGTCGGCGGTGAAGTGCGCGCGATGCGCATGAACGGCGACGAGTTCATCTCCGAGATCAATGCCAGCGAGCTGACGACGCCCGGCGGACCGATCTACGTGATCAGTCTGCGCGACGTTACCGACCGCAAGAAAGCCGAATGCGCGTTGCGCGAGAACGAAGAGCGCTATCGCGCGCTGGTCGAGAATGCGCCTGAGGCGATCATCGTCTTCGACGTCGACGAGAATCACTTCACGGATGCGAACGACAACGCCTGTCTATTATTCAACCTGTCACGCGCGCGCCTGCTGACCGTCGGACCCGAGGCCATCAGCCCGAAGATGCAACCGGACGGCACACCCTCGTTTGGTGTCCGTCGAGGATTCATCGACCAGGCGCTTGCCGGCGAGCACCCGACCTTCGAGTGGTTGCACAAGGACTCGACGGGCAAGGAGTTGCCCTGCGAAGTCCGCTTCAGCCGTATGCCGTCCGACGAGCGGCGGCTCATCCGCGTCAGCATCACCGACATTACCGAGCGCAAGCGCGAAGAGGAATTGTCATTCGCGCAGAACAAGGTGCTGGAAATGATCGCCGCCGGCACGCCTTACGACCGGACCTTGCGCGCCATCTGCCGCTTCGTCGAAAAGATCGATGGCAGGTTTAAAGCGGCAGTCATGCAGCTCGACGTAAAGAACCAGTGCCTGTCTGTGGAACAGGCGCCGAGCCTGCCCGACCCGTTCAAACTGTGTCTCGATTTCACCAAGGTCGGCGCCGACAGCATTACCTGCGGCGCCGCGGTTCACCACGCGCAGGACCGCATCACGATCAGCATTCAGGACAATGCGAGCTGGTCGGCGGCCCGCCGCCGGGCCGCCGAATACCGCATTCACGCCGCCTGGTCTTTCCTGGTGTGCGGAGAGGCCTGCCGCATCATCGGCACGCTCGACGTCTACGTTGACGAACCGCGTGCACCGACCACCGACGAGATCGACAAGATCAGCAGCATGGCGCGTCTTGCCGGCATCGCTATCAAGCGCCAGCAGGACGAAGAGCGGCTGCGCACCAGCGAGGCACGCTACCGCGGATTGTTCGAAAACGTCGTGGATGGCGTCTACATCGCAGCACGCGACGGCGAAATCATCACGGCTAACCCTGCCCTCGTCGAGATGCTCGGTTACGACCACGTCGACGATCTCAAGGGCGCAGGCAAAACGACCATGCTGTACGTTAACCCGATCGATCGCGAGCGGGTTTTCGCTCGCCTCGAGGCGGAGGGTGTGGTCAAGAACTTCGAATACAGGCTGCGACGCAAGGACGGTTCCAAGATCGTGGTACTGGAGAATTCGCGTGCGATCTACGACGACGACGGCAGCGTTGTGGCACACGAGGGGACTATAACCGACATTACGGAGCGCAAGCTGGCCGAGACCCGGGTGTTCGAAGAGAAAGAGCGCGCGCAGGTGACATTGCAATCGATCGGCGACGGTGTGATCACGACGGACGCCGATGGCAACGTCGACTACATCAACCCGGTCGCACAGGATCTCACCGGCTGGGACGTGCGCAGCGCCAGGGGCGCACGAGTTACCGACATCATGATGATCGTCAATGAGCACACGCGTGCAACGGTCGAAAACCCGGTCGTGCGTTGCCTGAAAGAAGGACGCGTAATCACATTGGCCGAGAACTCGGTGCTGATCACGCGCAACGGTGAGGAGGTGCCGATCCAGGACTCGGCGGCGCCGATACGCGATCGCATAGGTAATATCATCGGCTCGGTGATGGTGTTCCACGACGTCAGCAAGGAATCGCGTTTGTTCCGCCAGCTGAGCTACCAGGCGTCGCACGACACGTTGACCGGGCTGGTCAATCGCCGCGAGTTCGAAAACCATCTTATCCGCGTGCTCGAACTTGCGCGCGGCAACGCCGAACACTCGCACGCCTTGCTGTACATCGACCTGGACCAGTTTAAAGTGGTGAACGATACCTTCGGTCATACGGCAGGCGATGCCTTGCTGATACAACTGACGGAGCTCATCCAGGCGAATATTCGAGCAACCGACGTGCTGGCGCGGCTGGGTGGCGACGAATTCGGGATACTGCTCGAGCGCTGCGATGAGCAACGTGCGATCGAAGTGGCGGAGGCCATCCGCGTCGCGGTCGAGGGATACAGGTTCGAGTGGCAGGGCTCGTTCACGACGGTGCGTTGCTCAATCGGCGTGGTGCTCGTAACGCGCGAAAACGCGGACGTTGCCGGCGTCATGAGTTCCGCCGATGTCGCTTGCTACTCGGCCAAGGACATGGGCCGCAACCAGGTGCATCTGTACCGGAACAGTGACGCGTCGCTGCGCCACGAGGAGATGAAGTGGGTGTCGCGAATTACCAGCGCGGTCGAAGAGGATCGCCTGGAATTATTCTTCCAGCCGATTATCAGCATCGGCGGAGAGGACGGCAAACAGCGAGGCCACTACGAATTGCTGTTGCGCATGCGCGATGAAAACGGTGAGTTGGTCGGTCCCGATCAGTTCATTCCATCCGCCGAACGTTACAACCTGATGTCGACACTCGATCGCTGGGTGATACATGAGGCGCTGACCGAACTTGCCGACAGGAGCACGGACGGCGTGGCCAGATATACGCTGGCGATCAATCTCTCGGGCACCTCACTCAGTGAAGACCGGTTTCTCGAGTTCGTGATAGACGAACTCAAGAGGCAGAAGCTGCCTGATGGCGCGATCTGTTTCGAAATTACCGAGACTGCCGCCATCTCCAACCTGTCGCGCGTCGTGCATTTCATGCAAGCACTGAAAAAACTCGGCTGCAAGTTCTCACTCGACGATTTTGGCAGTGGATTGTCGTCGTTTACCTATCTCAAGAATCTGCCGGTGGATTACCTCAAGATCGACGGTCAGTTCATTCGCAATGTCGTCGAGGACAACGTTGATGAAAGCATGGTCAAGGCCATTCGAGAGGTAGGACACGCGATGGGCATCGAGACCATCGCCGAGCGCGTCGAGACCCGGCAGGTGCTGGAGAAGCTCGGTGCGCTCGGCGTCGAATTCGCGCAGGGGTACTACATCGCAAGGCCGGCCTCGGTCGAATCATTCGAGCCCTGGAGCGACGACGCCACCTCACAGCGCCTCGCGTAGCGCCGGTCATCGGTTCCCACAGGTGGTGTTGCGCCCCCGATACGGTACACTCGGGCACATCTTTCGATTCCACGGTGAGGCATGCCAGAAGGGTCTAACAATAATAGGGCGTCCGCGCTGTTGTCGCCCGAAGAGCCCGGTCCATTCAAAGTAATCAATCCGCTTTCCGAAGTGCCTGTTCTGCTTGTTTGCGACCACGCGAGCTATCGATTCCCGGCGTCGCTCGGCGACATGGGCCTCGATCCGTTCGCGCGCCGCTGTCATCTCGCCATCGATATCGGTGCCGGCCCGCTCACCGAGAGGCTGGCCGAGACACTCGGCGTCACGGCAATCGTCCAGAACTACTCCCGCCTGGTTGTCGATTGCAATCGTCAGCTCATGGACCCGAGCGCCTTCCTGCAGTACGGCGACGGCATACTCGTGCCGGGAAATACCAACCTTCACCAGGCTGAAAAGGACCTTCGCGCCGAGGCTTTGTACTGGCCCTACCACCGTGCTGTCGATGAGCAGGTTCAGCGGCTGCGACGCGCCGGACCGCCGCCGGCATTTATCGCGGTGCACAGTTTTACGCCCGTGCTCAATGGTGAGTCGCGCCCCTGGGAGATAGGCGTTTTATGGGACAAGGATCTCCGCCTCAAGGAGATATTCCTTGAAGACTTCCAGGCTGCCGGATACATGGTCGGTGACAACGAGCCGTATTCGGGCAAGGCGCCGCAGGATTTCACGATCGACCACCATGCAGAAGAAGTCGGTCTGCCGCACCTCGGTATCGAAATTCGTCAGGACCTCATCGACGACGAAGCGGGAATTGTCGAGATTGCCGACGTCATGCGCAAGACCATTGCGTCGATTCCGGAGCGCATCGACTTGAGGGAAGATCGAATCACAGCGTAAACGGGAGCAACAGGGGAGCAGCGCATGAGCAGCAATGAGCCCAGTTTCACGATCGGCATCGAAGAAGAATACCTGCTTGTCGACAGGGAAACGCGCAGTCTGGTAATCGATCCGCCGCAGACGCTGATGGCGGAAGCCGAGGAGTTGTGCGGCGCGCAGGTGACCTCGGAGCTCCTGCAATCGCAAATCGAAATCGGCACCAAGGTCTGCAAGAACATCCAGGAAGCACACGAGGACCTGGCGAGACTGCGCAGCAACATCGTCAAGGTCGCCGACCGGCACGGTCTGGCGCCCATCGCCGCGTCCACGCACCCGTTTTCCCAGTGGACCGAGCAAAAACACACGCGCAAGGAGCGCTACGACGACCTTACGCACGAGATGCAGGGCGCAGCGCGGCGCCTCGTGATTTGCGGCATGCACGTTCACGTCGGCATTGACAACGACGAACTGCGCATCGATCTCATGAACCAGATGATTTACTTCCTGCCGCACCTGCTCGCGCTGTCGTGCTCGTCGCCGTTCTGGCTCGGCCAGGACACGGGCCTCAAAAGCTATCGGCTGACGATATTCGACGCTTTGCCGAGGACCGGTTTGCCGGAGCGCTTCGCGAGTTACGCCGAGTACGAGCGGCACATTCGTGTCCTCGTGGAAGCGGGGCTGATTGAGGACTCGACGCGAATCTGGTGGGACTTGCGGCCGAGCGGACGTTTCCCGACGCTCGAAACGCGCATCATGGATGTGTGCACACGACTCGACGATACCGTGTCTCTGGCCGCGCTGCTGATGTGCATCTTGCGCATGTTGTATCGACTGCGAATGCGCAATCAACGCTGGCGGCTGTATGGCCCGATGCTGGTACGCGAAAACCGCTGGCGGGCGATGCGCTACAGCTTCGACGAGGGGCTCATCGATCTTGCAAAGGGCTCTGTCGTGCCCTTCGATACTCTGCTCGACGAGCTCTGTTCGCTGGTTGCCGAGGATGCGCGTGCGCTGGGTTGCGTTGAAGAGGTCTCGAGAGTCCGCGACATACTGACCCGCGGCACCAGTGCGCACCGGCAGTTGAGGGGCTACGAGCTGGAACGAGCGTCCGGCGCGAGCGTCGAGGACAGCCTCAAGGCCGTCGTGGACACACTGATTGCGGATACCGCTCAAGGCCTTTAGATTCCGCGTGTTGCGGCGCATATCAAGACACATTCCAGGCAAAAATGTGACCTGATTCGCACTCGGACAGCCGATATGCGGAACAGGTCGCATTATGTTGCGCCGGTCGCCGCTAGCATTGCCGGATGAACTCGACCGACCATTCTTCGGGCCCGGAGTCCGGCGGTGCTTGAGACGCTGGAATTGGTGTTGCCGCCTGTTCTTGGCGTCTCCGCCGTGGGATACGCCGTGCTTGCAGTGCGTGTGTCCCGGTCGGGACCGCAGTACGCCAATAGCACGGTCAGCTTTTTCCTCTTGCTGTGCGCCAGCCTGATCGCGGGTACGGCCTTTTCCTACGGCGCCACGGATCCGAACCTGTATGGCATCGGTCGAACGCTGTCTTTTTTCTCCGGCGGCTTCATTCCCATCGTGTTTTATTACCTGTACCGGGAGTACACCGTGGGACCGCCGAGCGGCATCCTTATCGCAATGCTCGCCATAATCCCGATGGCGACGACGGCACTGGCGCTCACGAATTCGATGCACAACATCATCTGGGCAATCGTAGAGACGGATCAAGGCACCCGCTTCACCGAGGTAACCGATCACTACTGGTACACCCGGGTATACGCGCCATTTGTTTACGGGTTGTTTGCGTATTCGGCAATCAGGATGATCGGGCACCTGCCCACCATCGCGCCGGCACATCGCAAGACCGTGTCGATCCTGCTGATGTGCGCGATCGTTCCGTACGCGATGAGTATTGCGAACAACTTTCTCGGTATGGGGCCGCGCGATTTCCCGTTCACGACCGTTGCGCTGACCCTATTGCTGCCTGTCTTTGCGTATTCCAGCTTGCACTTACGAGTGCACGAGTTCAGCCCACTTGCCTACCAGACGCTGTTCGATCACGTGCGCGACCCGATTTTCGTCATCGACAACGACCAGCGAATCATCTGCGCTAACAAGGCGGCGCAGGAATTTCTCGGCGGCAACGAGAGCGAATTGATCGGCTGCAAATTGTGGGAAGACTTCCCGGCAGCGCGTGCGATTCTCGAACAGGCCAGGGAACTGGACCTTACTCAAACACTGCGCATAGACACCAACAACACCTACGAAGTGAGCGTCGGACCGCTGTCGGGGGCCAAGGGCCAGACAATGGGCATGGTCGTCGTTTGCCGTGACGTGACACAACGACGCAAGGCACTGAGCCGCCTTGCGGACAGCGAGCACCTGATTCGCACGCTGATCGAGACGTCGTCGAACGGCATCCTGCGTTTCGCGCGTGACGCGAACGACCCGGACCATAAGTTCCGCTGCGTGTTCGCGAACCGTTCGGCGCAGTCGTTCATCGGCGACGGAGCAGGTACCCTGGTCGGAATGCCGCTGGAAAAACTGCAGCAACTGGATCCGGACAGGCTGCTGCAACACTTCACGGCGACAGACCAGCCCGCACAGCAGGTGAGCTTCGAGGTGGCTGCCGATATCGGCGATGGTGACAACTGGCTGCGTATAGTTGCGGAACCGGTTGGTGACGATTTCTCGGTAACGCTCGTCGACATCACGCAGCGCAAGCGCAACGAGGACAAGATGCTGGCCGACGCGCTGCGCGACCCGTTGACGGGAATTCTGAACCGGCGCGGTTTCGAGCAACAAGGTGCCGCGAGCATTCGCAACAGCACCAAGGGCGCCGTGCTGTATCTCGACCTTAACCAGTTCAAGTCGATCAATGACCGCTTCGGCCACCAGGCGGGCGATGCTCTGCTCAAGGCCTTCGGTCACCGGCTCGGCTTCTGTCTGCGCCCTGAAGACGTGCTGGGCAGGCTCGGCGGTGACGAATTCGCGATCGTCCTGCCCGGCGTCAGTACAGAAGACGTCAAGCATATAGCGGAGCGACTCGTGCAGACGGCGTCCGAGGCGTACATCATCCAGGGCCAGGAGATCAAATGCACGGCGAGCGTCGGCATATCGCTGATGCCGAAGCATGGCGAGGAACTCTGGCATCTCCTTAGCGTTGCCGACCAGGCGATGTACGACGCGAAGTCAATCTCCGACGAAGAGGCTGCGAACGACCGCGCAGCGTATGTCGAAGCAGCCACTGCTTCGTAGCTGGAGATCTCGAGCGGTGTTATCTTTGCTCGATGAACATACTCGTGTTGTGCACGGGCAACTCGGCACGCAGCATCCTCGGTGAAGTACTGATCAATGAGCTGAGCGGCGGAGCGCTGTGCGCTTACAGTGCCGGCAGTCATCCGGCCGGAACGGTCAACCCGGGGGCCATCGATAAACTGCAAAGGCAGGGGCACTCGACCGAGGGGCTCGAGTCCAAGTCATGGGATCGGTTTTCAGGCCCCGACGCGCCGTCGATCGACATTGTATTGACAGTCTGCGACAACGCCGCCGGGGAATCGTGCCCGGTATGGAACGGTGCCCCGGTGACCGTTCACTGGGGAATACCGGACCCGGCGATCGGCGGCGACGACGGCGATGCTATTCGCGCTGCGTTCGACAGCGCCTACGAGCAGCTGCGCTCGCGAATCGAGTCAATGCTGGACCTTCCACTAGAGGCAATGAGTGAGCCGGAGCGCGCAGCCGCTCTCGAGCGTATTCATCGATCAGGGCGCGGGGCCACCTGATAGAAATACGATATCGAGCACAGCGGGATCGACGGTGTCGAAGACGATCGTATCCACGATGTCGCCGCGAGCGACGTCGATCCTGTAGGGTCCTGCCGCGATGTCCTTCGTGTCGAATGCGGTGAGGTATACGTCATAGCTGCCCGGAGCCAGCAGTGTCGGCGACACCGCCAGGCCGCTGACCAGTCCGGGGCGCGATGGGGCAAGCTCGTCAATGGTCGCGTCGGCGTCGACGATGTAAAGATCGACGGCAGCGAAATTTACCGAGACCGGATGTATCAGGAATTTGGCCGAGGTGTCGATTGGTTGGCGGTCCGGTATCAGGAAATTCCAGAGCAGGGCCCCGGCGGCACCCGACGCAAAAACGCGATACCGCAGTCCGCTTATTGCCGACATCTGCCCTTCGAGCGTTACCGACGCCGTACTGCCGGCGGGAGTGTAATAAAAGGTGTTTGCGCCTACCGCTACGTCGATTTCCGCGGAGACGTCGCGAAATGCGTGATTCTGGAGCCGCAGCGAGGTCAACATTTCATCGTCGTAGATATCCGATGTGCCGAGATCCATCGACGCATTGATGAACTCGACGGTCGGCGGGAAACGAGGGTCCGGCATCGACAGCGAATTTCCCGTCGAATTGAGTGCGCGGGCGAACACTGGCCCGTTGTCGCCGGTATCGCCGTCGAACGGTGTAATGATGTAGTTGCCGCGCTCGGCGAAGGTCACTGTATCCGAGACATACTCGATAATTGCAGGATCTCCGGCAGCCGTGATGGTCAGCACGTAATCGTCTGCCGCGTAGTCAACCGCTGGCGATATCTCACCGAATGCGAGTGTCGCCACCTGCTCCCCGAGCACCGGCGCTACACCGGGGAGCGCAAAGTAAACGTCCACGCTGCCCAATGACGCGGCGGTGTGTGCGAATCTCGCCTCGAACACCGTTTCCTCGGCCTCGAATATACGCTCGTCGCCTTCCCACAATGTAATCGTCGGATTCGCAAGTGGGCCACTGACCAGGAACGTGTAGTCCTTGTCGGCGACGACATCGAGCTGCCGGCTGCCGATCCGGCGAGCGGTTTGCTCGCCGCTGTATTGCGCGTCGAAATAGAACGTGTAATCGAGATCGTCATAGCGCACCGATGTGGATGCCGTTTTGTAGACAATCGTATCGATGCTGCGCTGCTCTACGCGGAAGTTGATGACGGACGACCTGGGGATCGCGTTGATGGCGCGAATGCTGGCCTTGCCGCTTGCCTCCGGAAACCTGGAATCCCCACCGCAGGCGACGAGTAGCGACATGCCGATGCATGCGAGCAATAAAAAAATCCGTTTCATTATTTGTTTCTCTTCTCGTAGCCGTAAACCGACTTGACTTCGAGGAACTCATCGATCCCGTGAGCCCCCCATTCGCGGCCATTGCCGGATTGCTTGTAGCCGCCGAACGGTGCCGCGGAATCGAGCCACGCACCGTTGATATGCACCATACCCGTGCGCATTTTCGACGCGACGCGGCGTGCCCGATCGAGGTCGGACGACGAGACGTAACCGGACAGGCCGTATGGCGTGTCATTCGCGATGCGCACGGCATCGTCTTCGTCCTCGTAGGGGATGATCGACAACACCGGGCCGAAAATCTCTTCGCGGGCAATGGTCATCTCATTACTGACATTGGCGAACACGGTTGGTTTCACGTAGTAACCCTTGTCCAGGCCCTCGGGACGTCCCGTGCCGCCTGCAGTGAGCGTCGCGCCCTCATCGATTCCTTTCTGGATCAGATCCTGCACCTTGTTCCATTGCAGTTCCGATACGAGCGGACCCACCGCGGTACCCTCTTCGCGGGGATTTCCCACCTTGGTATCGGCAGCGACGCCCGCCGCGATGGCCGCGGCCTCTTCCATGCGGTCTCGGGGGACGAGCATCCGCGACGGCGCATCGCAGGACTGGCCGGTGTTTTCGAACATATCGCCGGCACCGGCTGCGACAGCTTTCTGGAAATCGGCATCGTCGAGCAGGATGTTCGCTGATTTGCCACCGAGTTCCTGCGCAATACGCTTTACGGTCGGCGCGGCGTTTTGTGCCACGAGCACGCCCGCGCGCGTAGACCCGGTAAACGACACCATGGCAATGTCGGGGTGACCGCTGATGGCACTACCGACCCCGGCGCCGTCGCCATTGATCAGGTTGAAAACGCCGGCCGGTACGCCGGCCTCGTCGAGAATCTCGGCGAAAATAATTGCGTCGAACGGCGCAATTTCACTGGGCTTGAGGATCATCGTGCAGCCGGCCGCGAGCGCGGGTGCGACTTTGACGGCGATCTGGTTCATCGGCCAGTTCCACGGCGTGATCAGGCCACACACCCCGATCGCTTCTTTCACCATCATGGTGGTGCCATGTCGCTCTTCGAATTCGAATTTCGACAGCGCATTCAGCGCGGCCTTTATGTGTTGCGGGCCGCTGGCGGCCTGTGCGTCCCTGGCCAGTCCCCAGGGAGCGCCCATCTCGTCCATGATGGCCTCCGCGACCTCGTCGTGGCGCCGGGCGAAGACATCCAGTATCGATTGCAGCAATTCCATGCGTTCCTCGCGCGTGGATTGCGAGAACGTCTCGAAGGCGCGCGCGGCCGCCGCGACGGCGATATCCACGTCCGCGGCCGAGCCCAGGCTAATGCGGCCGTATACCTCTTCTGTCGCAGGGTTGATGACGTCCATGGTGCGCGGCTCGACCGGGTCGACCCACTGTCCATCGATATAGAACCGGAGCTTCTCAATCATGTAGGGTCCTCCTGAAACGAGGCGCGAATCATAGTGGATTTCGGATATTGACGCTATGGGTGGCTGGAATGCGACAATGACGTATCAAGAGCGACAATTCGGGGAAATCCGGTGACGACCAATAGTGAATTGCAAGCCCTGCGCGACTCCGAGACGCCGCGCGGTGTTGGTATCCAGACAGCCGTGTTTTCGGACAAGGCCCTGAATGCCGAGATCTGGGACGTCGAGGGCAAGCGTTACATCGATCTTGCTGCCGGTATTGCCGTCATCAATACCGGACATAATCACCCGAAAATCGTCGCAGCGGTCGAACGGCAACTCGGGCGTTTCAGCCATACCTGCTTCCAGGTGGCACCGTACGATGTCTATGTGCAACTGGCGCGACGGCTCAACAAGGTGGCGCCAGGCTCGTCGCCGAAGAAAACGATCTTCCTGACGACGGGCGCCGAAGCAGTGGAAAACGCCGTCAAGATCGCCAGGAAATGCACCGGCAGGAGCGGCGTCATCGCATTTTCCGGGGCCTTTCACGGGCGCACGATGATGGCAATGGCGCTGACCGGCAAAGTCGTGCCCTACAAGGCCGGTTTCGGGCCGTTTCCCCCCGAGGTGTTCCACATTCCGTACCCGATCGACTATCACGGTATCTCTATGGACGATTCGCTGCGGGCGCTCGACAAACTCTTCAAGTCGGATGTGGAGCCGACGCGTATTGCGGCCATGATTATCGAACCCGTGCAGGGCGAGGGCGGTTTCTACCCGGCGCCGCCGGAGTTCCTTGAAAAGCTGCGACGAATCTGTGACGAGCATGGCATCCTGCTGATCGTCGATGAGATCCAGACCGGCTTCGGGCGCACAGGCAAGTTATTTGCCGTCGAGCGCGCCGGCATTGAACCGGACCTCATGACAGTCGCGAAAAGTCTCGCCGGGGGCTTCCCGTTGTCGGGCGTTGTTGGCAAAGCGGAAATCATGGACTCGGTCGAGCCAGGTGGCCTCGGCGGAACCTATGGCGGTTCGCCGCTGGCTTGCGCCGCAGGACTGGCCGTACTCGATATCATTGAAGAGGAACAACTCTGCGACAAAGCGTGCACAATTGGCGAACATATCCGGGATTGGGCCGGGCAGTTGCAGCGTGACACCAATTGCATCGGCGATATCCGCATCACGGGGGCGATGTGCGCCATCGAAATCGCAGCCAACGGCGATGCCGACAGTCCCGATGCCGAGTTGACGCGGGCGATCGCAAAAGAAGCGGCGCAGCAGGGCGTTATACTACTCACCTGCGGCGTTCGTGGTAACGTCATCCGATTCCTGCCACCGCTCACGATTGGTGAGCAGCTGCTCGGCGAGGCATTGGAAATCGTCGGTGCGGTCGTGCGTGACCTGGCAGGAGATATTCGCAAAGCGAGTTGACAAAAGAACAAGAATAACTCGGGGGGAGGCAGTCAGTGCTGCCACTAAACGATGTCGTGCATCTGGCGGTCACCGGACTTGCGCAGGGCTGTGCATACGGGCTGATCGCACTTGGCTTCGTGCTCATTTACAAGGCGACCGAGGTCGTGAACTTCGCGCACGGCGAGTTCATGATGCTCGGCGCGTTCACGGTGCTCGCGTATTCGGAAGCATTCGGCGGCAGCTTCTGGCCTGCGTTTGTCCTCGGTTGCCTGACGATCGGCGTCGTCGGTTACCTGATCGACGCGCAGATCATGCGCCGTATCATCGGCCAGTCGTCGGCGAGCATTTTCATTCTGACGGTCGCCTTCGGGTTCATATTTCGCTCGCTCGCCGGAATTATCTGGGGTTGGAATACACTTTCGCTCGATACGCCCTTTGACGGCCAGGTCGCACTGGGCGGCGAGTTCGCAATCGCTACGGACCGGCTCGCGATTATCGTGGCAACGATCCTGTTGTGCGTCCTGTTGTACCTGTTCTTCTCCAGGACCCGCTATGGCATCGCGATGCAGGCGGCGTCGCAAAATCAGCTTGCGGCCTACTACATGGGCATTCCAGTAAAACGGCTGGTGTCCATCACCTGGGCCATCGGCGCGATTATCGCGGCAGCGGCGGGCGCACTACTCGCGCCGGTCACGCAAATCGACACGACCATCGGTCTGCTCGGCATCAAGGCGCTGGCGGGAGCAATCGTCGGCGGCTTCGGTTCGATTCCCGGTGCATTGCTGGGGTGCTTGCTCATCGGGATCATCGAGCCGTTCGCCGACTACCTGCTCCCGGAGATCAAGGGAGTCTCGCCATACATCGTGATGTTGCTCGTGCTGTTCTTGCGGCCCGAGGGGCTCATGAAACAGACGTTCAAAAAGAAGGTGTGACGCATGCAGGTCCTGTTCAAAACGCGTTACGAAGACGACATTCGCTTCCTCCCGAAAACCGGTGAGAAAATCCGGGTCGGTCTCGTCGTTGCGTTCCTGCTCGCGGCGCCGTTGTTGCTGCAGGACTATTACCTGGGCGAGCTCGGTCTGCTGCTGGTTTATGCCATTGCGGGCATCGGGCTCATGATCCTTACCGGGCACACCGGGCAGGTGAGTTTCGGGCATGCGGCATTCCTCGGTATCGGCGCGTACTGTCATGCGATCCTGATGTCACATGGGGTGCCGTTCAGCCTTTCCGTCGTCCTCACGACGGCCTTGTCGGGACTGATAGGTATGGCGCTGGGACGCTCGGCGTCGAAAATGCATGGCTTTTACCTCGCGATTGCAACGCTCGCTTTCCTCATGCTGGTTGAGACACTGTTGGGCGAGTGGGAGTCGATGACCGGTGGCTATGGCGGTCTCGCCGTACCCGGCCTCAAAGTGTTCGGAATATCGCTGGCCAGCGCCTGGCAGCAGTATTACCTCGACCTGTTCTTCACCTTTGTCGTCGTCCTCGGAGCGGCCAACCTGTTCCGCACGCCGACCGGCAGGTCGTTCCTGGCCGTGCGTGATTCAGAATTATCGGCGCGCTGCCTCGGCGTCAACGTCGAATGGGCCAAGATCCAGGCCTTCGGTATCAGCGCGGCGATCACCGGGCTTGCCGGCGTATTGCTTGCCCATCACCTTGCCTATTTGGCGCCCGACGTGTTCAGCGTGCTCGAGTCACTCAAACTCATGCTGATGATCGTCGTCGGCGGTCTCGGCAGCATACCGGGCGCCATATTCGGTGCGATCCTGGTTTCCCTGTTGCCGGTTGCGCTGAGTTTCCTGAAAGACGTTTTGCCACCGGCCCTCGGGCAGCAGGCCGGCCTGGAGCCGCTGCTTTTCGGCCTGATTATCGTCATCTTCATCGTCTTCGAGCCACAGGGTATTTACGGGCGCTGGATGAAGCTGCGCTTCTTCTTCGAGACGTTTCCGTACTATCGCAAGTCGTCATTCGTACGGCAGAAAAGCTACCTCAAGACGGAGCGCATGCGATGACCGCCGGGCGGACACTCAGCGTTCGAAACCTGTCGATCATGTTCGGCGGCGTGCATGCCGTCGAGGACGTTTCCTTTGACGTGAGCCCCGGGGAGGTCTTTGCCATCATCGGCCCGAACGGCGCGGGCAAGAGCACGATTTTCAACCTGATCAGCCGGCTCTACGAGCCGTCGGCGGGATCGATACAATTCGGCGAATACGATCTGCTCGGGTTGCCCGCACACCGCGTCGTCGACACCGGTATCGCACGTACGTTCCAGAATATCGAGTTGTTCGAACAGTCAACGGTACTGCAGAACCTGCTGGTCGGGCGGCATAGCCGGATGAGCGGTAATGCGTTGTGCGACTTCGCCTTCCTGCCGCGAGTGCGTCGCGCGGAAATCCGTCACCGCCGCAAGGTCGAGGATATTATCGATTTGCTTGAGCTTGCCCAGTACCGTGACGAGCGCATTGCCGACCTGCCCTACGGCGCGCGCAAGAACGTGGAACTCGCGCGCGCATTGTGCGCCGAACCGGCGCTGCTGATGCTCGACGAGCCGGCGTCGGGCCTGAATACCGAAGAAACCGACGATGTCGGTTTCTGGCTCGAGGACATCAAGCACGATCTCGGCGTAACCCTGGTCATGGTCGAACATGACATGAACCTCGTCGGCCAGGTCGCCGACCGGGTCATGGCGATCAATGACGGGAGAGTACTGGCTATCGGCTCGCCCGACGATGTCCGCGAGAACGAGGATGTACAGCAAGCCTATCTCGGGATGACGGAATGACCTCGCCGCTGCTCGAAATGCGCAATGTCGAAACCTATTACGGTCCGATTATGGCTATTCGCGGTGTCAGCCTGGTCGTCGACGAAGGCGAAATCGTCACGGTGCTCGGCGCCAATGGCGCCGGAAAGACGACGCTGCTCAAGACCGCAACCGGCGCCCTCGACAGTCGTAAGGGCCGGGTCCTGCTGGACGGCGCGGAGATTCAAAACCGCGATCCCGACTGGGTGGCCCGGCAGGGGATTGCGCACGTTCCGGAAGGCCGCGAGGTGTTTCCGTTTCTCAGCGTTGTAGAGAACCTGGAAATGGGCGCCTACAACCGTCATGACAGGGACGCCGTCGCGACCGACGTCGAGACTGTCTACGCGTACTTCCCGGTCCTAAGGGAACTGCGCGGCAAAATGGCGGCGTACCTGTCGGGCGGACAGCAACAGATGCTCGCAATTGGCCGCGGATTCCTCGCGCGGCCCCGGCTGCTGTTGCTTGACGAGCCGTCGCTCGGATTGTCGCCGGCGCTGGTCGAGGAGATTTTTCGCATTATTACGCGGCTGAATCGCGAGCAGGGGCTGAGCATCTTGCTGGTCGAACAAAACGCGAACGTCGCGTTGCGTGTATCGCAGCGAGGATACGTGATGGAAGTCGGCGGAATGGTTATGGACGGCGACAGCAATCACTTGCTGGCAAGCGAGGACATCAAGGAGTTTTATCTCGGCAAGAAAGAGGAGGGCATACGCGGACGGCGGCGCTGGAAGAAGAGGAAGACCTGGCGATGACTGCGGTGACTTTCGATGGCTGCGACACGCTGCCGAAACTGTTCCTGGAAAAGAGCAGCGAGCGCGGTGATGCCATCGCCATGCGCGAGAAAGAATTCGGAATCTGGCAGAGCTACACGTGGAACGACTACCGGGACTACTCTATGGCGGTCGCAAACGGCCTGCTTGCATCCGGCCTGCAGCGCGGTGACGTTGTCTCCATCCTGAGTGAGGACTGCAAGGAGTGGCTGTTCGCCGACCTCGGCGCGCTGTTGGCCGGCGGAGTTGCAAACGGTATCTATCCAACTTACCAGTCGCGCCAGGTCGAACACACGCTTGCGGATTCGAATTGCCGGTTCCTGTTTGTCGAAGACGAAGAACAACTCGACAAGTACCTGGAAATCGAACATCGGCTGCCGAAAGTCGAACGCGTTTTCGTGTTCGACTGGCGAGGATTGCGCGGTTTCGAACACGACAAAGTTGTGCCTGTCGACGCCCTGTACTCTCTGGGGCGTGAATACGGTGCACAGCATGTCGGCGAGGTGGAACGGATCGTCGCAGAGGGCGCGCCCGGTGACCTGGCCGTGTTGATTTACACATCCGGTACGACGGGCATGCCGAAAGGATCGATGTTGTCGCAACGTTACATCATCGCCCAGACGAAGCTGGCACCCGAGTTCATTCGCATGTCGGAGAAGGACGAGGTGCTGACCTACCTGCCGCTATGTCATGTTGCCGAGCGTGTATTTTCCGCGTGGCTGCCCGTGGCACACGGTGCAACGATAAATTTTGCCGAGAGTCCCGAGACCGTTATGCAAAACCTCGTCGAATTGTCGCCGACGTACATTTTCGCCGTACCGCGCGTATGGGAGAAGTTTTACTCGCGCATTAGCACCGGCATGGCGGAAGCGACCTGGGTCGGCCGGAGAGCCTACCAGGCCGCTTTGTCTCTAGGCATTCGTCGCGCCGAAGCCATACTGGCCGGCAAATCGCTGTCAACCTGGCAGACTGTGCTCTATCGACTCGCGGATGCGTTCGTATTTCGTAATATAAAGAAGGCGCTTGGCCTGGATCGCGTGCACGGCATGGTGTCCGGCGCCGCGCCTATCTCGGAGTCCCTCTTGAAGTGGTACCTGGCACTGGATTTGCCGATGGACGAGGCGTACGGACAGACCGAGACCGGTATCATTACGTCAACGCGCAAGGGAGTATTTCGAATCGGCACGGTGGGCCAGGCGTTTCCCGGTGTCGAATTGCGCATCGACAACAGCGGCGAGATCCTGTGCCGCGCGGTCGGGCAATTCGATGGCTATCTCAACCAGCCGGAGAAAACGGCGGAGACCATTGTCGACGGATGGGTGCATACCGGCGACGTCGGGGAACTGGACGACGAGGGCAACCTGCGCATTACGGACCGCCTGAAAGACATAATCATTACGGCGGGCGGCAAGAACGTTACGCCGTCGTTGATTGAAAACGAGCTCAAGTTTTCACCGTATATATCCGATGCCGTGCTCATCGGTGACAGGCGGAAGTTTCTCACTTGCCTCATCATGATCGACCAGGAAAACGTGGAGCATTACGCGCAGACCAACTCGATTCCGTTTACGGACTACAAGTCGCTGTGCGCACGACACGAGATAGTTGCACTGATCGAAGCGGAGGTGGACAAGGTAAACCAGGGTTTTTCGCAAGCGGAGACCATCAAAAAGTTTCGCCTGATCGACGTGTTGCTGACGGCTGAGGATGATGAGTTGACGCCGACCATGAAGCTCAAGCGAAATTTCGTAAACCGGAAATACAGTACACTCATCGAAAGCATGTACAGGGACTGAATGATATGGCAGCTGCAAAGCATTATCTGATTCTCGCGTTCGTGTTACTTGCTTCGGGCTGTGGCGGCGGAGACGATCCTGCGGACAGCCAATTCGCCCGAGGTATTACCGCCGACACGATCAGGGTCGGGACACATACGGATCTCTCCGGTCTCCTTGCGACCTGGGGTGTGCCGAGCGTCAACGGAATGCGCATGCGCTTCGACGAGGCGGCTGCGGCCGGCGGAATTCACGGGCGTACGATCGACTTTGTCGTCGAAGACAGTCAGTACCAGATGCCGCTCGCCGTCAAAGCGACCAACAAGTTGCTCAATGTCGATGAGATATTCGCGATGCTCGGTGCGATGGGCACGCCGCACAACAACGCCGTCTTCGATCGCATGTTCGAACAGAATGTGCCCAGCCTGTTTCCCCTAACAGCGGCGGTATCGATGTACGAGCCACTGCACCCGATGAAGTACAGTTACTTTGTGAGCTACCGCGACCAGGCCCGAGCGGGTATCGCCTACATGGTCGAGCGACACGGGTACAGGAATGTCTGTTTGCAGACGCTCGCAACGGATTACGGTGCCGAAGTCGCCATGGGATTCGAACGGGTCGTCGAGGAACATGGCCTGAACGTCGTGTACGTAGGACGTCACAGGGGCTCCGAGACCGACTTTGTCGGTACGGTGACGAGCATCAAGAACTCCGAATGCGAGCTGCTGTTTCTCGGTCCCTTTATTAAGGACACAATACTGTTGTACACGGCGGCTCGCGATGCCGGCTGGGACGGGGCCGTCGTGGCAAACATGGTGCCGTACTTGCCGGAGGTCGCGAAAGCGGCTGACGGCGACATGAACGGCCTGTACGCGGTGGCGTCTTTTTACGTTCCGAACTTCGAGGAAGTCGGTGCCGATAGTTGGGTCGGTCGCTGGTATGCCACATATAAAGAGAGATTCGGTGAGGAACCGGCGGCGCAATCGGTGCTGGGATACGTGATGGCGGACCTGCTGGTAAAAGCGCTGGAGGGCGCGGGACCCGATCCGACCGTCGAGAAAATGCTCGCGGCAATGGAAAAGATCAGCGATTACGAGGACCCGTTCGGGGGACCTTCTTTGTCGTTCAGTCCTACCAAGCATATTGCCAGCGACTACCTGAATCTCTACCAGGTCGTCGACGAGCAGTGGGTCACGGTCGCCGAGGCAATTCCGTACTGACCCACCACCCACCTTTCCCTCCACCCCGGCGGCGATCGTGGCGATTAGGGCAAGCGACCGACCTATTTATTGGCGGACTGTCTCGCTGCGCTCGCTTTATGTCTCGCCAATTTTATGCCCGGACGGGTGCAAACATCTCGTCCACTTGCCAGCGGTAATCGCGGCGAACTCGTGGTAGCGGCCTACATGCCCTTGGGGTATTCCAGCCGCGATCGATCGCGCCAAGATGGCGCTCCTACGGAGTGTCATGGCCACGGGCGGCGAGTGCGGGGTGTGTCACACAAAGCGAGTTATCGCAGATTGTCCGAGCGACTGGGACATGCCCCGTGATCGCCGCCCGTTCGCTGTTGATGGGAGAACGTTGGGTGGCGGGCCAAAGCGACAGGAACTCCCCAATCGCAGCCCGTCTCCAACCGTGATTGCCGCCGGGGTGGGGAGAAAGGTGGGTGGTGGTGTTACGAGAGTGTCAGGAACTTCTGCCGGTATTCCGCCGGCGGCACGTCGTACCACGACTTGAACGCCGTCGTGAACGAACTGATATTCGAATAGCCAAGGAGCATCGCAACCTCGAGCGACTTCAGCCGCGCATCGCGCAGGTAATTGACAGCAAGCTCGGCGCGCACTTCCTTGAGGATTTTCTGGAAGCTGGTCTTTTCGGCTTTGAGGCGGCGCTGCAGCGTGCGGCGGCTGAGCCGCAAGGCCCGGCAGGCAGCATCGGCATTCGCTTCACCGCGCGCCATCAGGTCGGCGAGCTTGCGTCGTAACTCGCCCGCAATGTCATCCTGTCGGTAAAGCGACCGGAGGTATTTTTCCGCCTGCTCTGTCAGTTGCCGGTACATCGTCGTAGTATCCAATTTCAGCGAAATTCGCTCCGCCACATAACATTACAGTGTGCGCCGCCATTTGCAAAGGAGAGGGCATGTCGACACCGGTCAGCTACGAGATTGAAGGTAAAACAGGCGTCATTTCCGTCGATAGTCCGCCCGTGAATGCGCTGTCGCAGGCCGTTCGACAGGGCTTGCTCGATGCGATCGATGCGGCACAGCGCGATGCGAGCGAGGCCGTCGTCATAATCTGCCGCGGCCGGACCTTCATCGCAGGCGCCGACATCAGCGAATTCGGTAAGCCGCCGCAGGAGCCCTACCTGCCGGACCTGCTCAACGCAATAGAAGCATCCGAAAAACCGGTCGTCGCCGCGCTACACGGCACGGCGCTGGGGGGCGGCCTGGAAACGGCGTTGTCAGCGCATTATCGCTGTGCTGCCGCAACCGCAAAGGTCGGGCTCCCGGAAGTCAAACTCGGTTTGTTGCCGGGCGCCGGCGGCACGCAGCGGACGCCGCGACTGGCCGGGGTTCAGGCGGCACTGGATTTGATGACGAGCGGCAATCCCGTCGACGCCCATCGCGCACTGGACATGGGCCTGATAGACAGGATCGTGGAGGGCGACCTGAAAGAGGCTGCGCTGTCCTGGGCCCGTGAACTGGTTGCCGACGGTGCCGGCGTAAGGCGCTCGAGTCAGCTATCCGTTGCGGAATTCGATGCGTCGATCTTCGATACCTATCGCGCGACTCTCGCCCGTCGAGCGCGCGGCCAGATTGCGCCGCAACATATAGTCGCCTGCATCGAGGCCGCCACGCAGCTGCCGTTCGGCGACGGGCTCGCCCTGGAACGCAAGCTGTTTTTGGAGTGCATGCAGAGCTCGCAATCGGCCGCAATGCGTCACCTGTTCTTCGCTGAGAGACAGGCCGCGAAAATCGACGATCTTCCCGGGGACACGCCCAAGCGCAATGTGGCAAGCGTCGGTATCGTCGGCGGCGGCACGATGGGCGGCGGAATCGCGATGAGTTTCGCAAACGCCGGAATTCCGGTCACGTTGATCGAAATCGACGACGAAGCCCTGCAAAAAGGCTTGTCGATCGTCGATCGGAACTACGGCGGCAGCGTCAAGCGAGGCAAGCTGAGTGAGGACCGCGCGGCGGAGTGCAGGGCGATGATTGCAGGCTCGACCGACTATGCGTCCCTCGAGAGTGTCGACCTGGTCATCGAAGCCGTGTTCGAAAACCTCGAACTGAAAGAGCAGATATTTGCCCGGCTGGACGCGGTCTGCAAAGACGGTGCGATCCTTGCGACCAACACCTCCTACCAGGACGTCAATCAAATTGCCGCGGCGACGTCGCGTCCCGAAGACGTCATCGGACTGCATTTCTTCAGCCCGGCCAACATAATGAAACTGCTTGAGGTCGTTCGCGCCTCGAAAACAGCGGATGACGTGCTTGCGACATGCATGGCGCTTGGCAAACGCATTGGCAAAGTACCGGTGATGGCCGGCGTTTGCTACGGCTTCATCGGCAACCGCATGCTTACGCCGTATTTCCGCGAAGCGCAACTGTGTGTCATCGAAGGCGCGACCCCGGAGCAGGTCGACAACGCGATGGAATCCTGGGGTATGGCGATGGGCCCGCTACGCGTCTCGGACCTTGCGGGAATCGACATAGGCTACAAGGCGAGG
>CALZMQ010000048.1 GCA_945788625.1 uncultured Woeseiaceae bacterium | reverse complement strand
CGGAACCAGGAAGGCCTGCAGTCCCATGCCGATCAGCCTCGGAGAACTCGTCACACGGTTTGGCTGTGAGCTGATCGGCGATCCTGATGCCGTCGTCAGCCATGTCGCTTCCTTGGCCAACGCCGATCAGGGCGCGCTGACTTTTCTTTCCAACCCTTCTTACAAGCGCTACCTTTCGTCGACGGACGCCACCGCCGTAATCGTGAGTGCCGCAGACTCCGCGGAGTTGTCTACAGCAGCGATCATTCATGAGGATCCCTACGCGTGTTATGCGCGCATGGCAGCCGTTGTATGCCCGCTGCCGGTATATGAACCGGGTATCCATCCATCTGCGGTCATTGATACCTCGGCGACAGTAGCAGATAGTGCACATCTCGCGCCCAACGTCGTAGTCGGGACGAACTCGCGAATCGGTGAGAATGTCTATGTTGGCCCTGGCTCGGTAATCGGTCCGGACTGCAGCATAGGGGACGATAGTCGCCTGATCGCCAACGTGACGATTGCACGCAGTGTTCAGATTGGAGCCCGCAGTATTTTTCACCCCGGCGTCGTGCTCGGAGCGGATGGCTTCGGTCACGCGATGACGCCCGAGGGTTGGGTGAAGATCCCACAAATCGGCGGCGTACGCGTCGGCGACGACGTCGAGATCGGCGCCAATTCGACGGTGGATTGTGGCGCGTTGGATGACACGGTTGTCGAAGATGGCGTGCGTATCGATAACCTCTGCCAGATTGGGCACAATGCGCATATTGGCGAGCACACGCTCATTATCGCAGGATCGGCGATTGGCGGCAGTGCCGTCATTGGCAAACGATGTATGATCGCCGGAATGTCGGGCGTCAACGGTCATATTACGGTCTGCGACGACGTCGTCATATCCGCAAAGACCTTTCTTTCGAAAGATATCGACACCCCGGGCAGGTATGCCGGCAATTTTCCTGCGATTAATGCCGCAAACTGGGCACGCCAGGTTGGCAGGTTTCGGCGTCTCGACAAGCTGATCGAGCGGGTAACGAAACTGGAAAAACGCAGCAAGTAATACCGGCTTGCACTAGAGTTCATACGGATGATTCACGCAACAGCGATTGTCTCTGACAATGCCATCATCGCAGACGATGTCGAAATCGGTCCCTATGCCATTATCGGTGACAACGTAGAGATCGGTAGCGGCACGCGCATAGACAGTCACGCGGTGATCAACGGCCCGGCGATAATCGGCAAGGACAATCACATCTACCAGTTCGCCTCGTTGGGCGATGATCCGCAGGACAAGAAGTACGCCAACGAGCCTACGCGCCTCGTCGTCGGCGATCGGAATACGATTCGCGAGTTTTGCACGTTTGGCCGCGGCACCGTACAGGACAGGGGCGAGACGACGGTCGGCAACGACAACTGGATCATGGCGTACGTGCATATCGCGCACGATTGCGTGGTGGGCGACAACACGATCATGGCCAACAACACGACGTTGGGTGGTCATGTGCATATCGGGGACTGGGTGATCTGTGGAGGTTTCTCCGGCATCCACCAGTTTTGCAGAATCGGCGCGCACGCGTTCCTGGGTATTCACTCTGGCGTCAATCGCGATGTGCCGGCCTATACGATGGTTTCCGGGCAACCCGCGGTCGCTCGCGGGATCAACAGCGAAGGACTGAAGCGCCGCGAATTTTCCGCGCAACAAATTAGAAATATCAAGAACGCCTATCGCCTTGCTTTCAGGAAGGGAAAGAAATTAGCTGAAGCGATTGACGAGATTGCCGAGCTCAGCAAGGAACAACCCGAGCTGATCCTGTTCCTGGAATCGCTGCGTTCATCCGAGCGCGGCCTGATTCGTTAGAGATCCGCAATTGAAGATCGGCCTGGTTGCGGGTGAAGCCTCAGGCGACCTGCTGGGTGCCGGCCTGATACGTGCTCTGCGTGAACTCGAGCCGGAAGCGACCTTCGAGGGCGTCGCGGGTCCGGCGATGCTCGCTGCGGGATGCGATCAGTGGGAGCCCTCCGAGTCTCTCGCCGTGATGGGGCTCGTCGAACCGCTTGCGCATCTGCCACGGCTGCTGCGCCTGCGAAAGGAGCTTCTCAATCGCTGGCGGGAATCGCCGCCAGACGTATTCGTTGGTATCGATGCGCCGGATTTCAATCTCGGCCTCGAAAAGAAGCTGCGTCGTGAGGGGGTCAGGACCGCACACTACGTCAGCCCGTCCATCTGGGCCTGGCGCCCGGGCCGCGTGAAGGTCATCAGGGAAGCGGCCGACAGGGTGCTGTGTATCCTGCCATTCGAGAAACCGCTTTACGACCAGCACGGTGTCGATGCGGTCTTCGTCGGACACCCGAAAGCAGATGAGCTACCTGCCGTGGTCGATGCGTATCCGGCCCGCCGGTCACTGGGTATCGATGCCGACGAAGTGGTGGCCGTGCTGCCGGGCAGCCGCGTAGGTGAAGTATCTCGTCTGGGTGACACGTTTGCTGCAACGGCGAAGCTGTTGGCCGGCGCACGGCCGGGAATTCGATTCGTCACGCCGCTTGCAACGCCACAGCTGCGAACGATGGTCGAGAAGCAGCTGGCCGACGCTGGCGTTGCGGATTTGTTCACATTACTCGACGGCGATTCGCGGACAGCAATGATGGCGGCCGACGTTGTATTGCTGGCCTCGGGCACGGCCGTGCTGGAGGCGGCGCTGCTGGGCCGGCCAGCGGTTGCGGCCTATCGGGTGGCGCCGGTGACCTGGGCGATAGGCAAGGCGTTTCGCCTGGTGAAGGTCCGGTACTTCACTCTGCCGAATCTGCTCACGGATTCGCCATTGGTGCCGGAATTCATACAAGACGGTGTGGATCCACCGACACTTTCCGCTGCTGTCGCGGAATTGCTGGACGACCCGACTCGCAGGCGTTTCATCAGTGACGAATTTGCTAAACTGCGCACCGAGCTGGCACTTGACGCAGACCGGCGCGCGGCCGAATCGGTATTCGAACTCGCGCAATCGAAGACCACCAATGCAGCAGGCTAGATTATTTGAATTCAACGGAATTTTCGCCGGCGTGGACGAGGCCGGCCGTGGCCCCCTTGCGGGTCCTGTCGCTGCAGCGGCGGTGATTCTGCACCCTGACCGCCCGATCGACGGCCTTGCCGATTCGAAGAAACTGTCGGCCGCGCAGCGTGAAGCGCTCGCAGAAGAGATTCGTGCGCGCTCCCTGTCCTGGTCGGTGGCCTGGGCCGATCCGGCGGAAATCGACGCAATGAACATCCTGGCTGCCACGATGCTCGCAATGCGGCGATCGATCCTCGGCTTGTCGTACCTTCCGCCGCATGTGAAGGTTGATGGAAACCGCCTGCCGAACCTGACGTTCGGCGGCGCGCGTATCCAGGGCGAGGCGATTGTCGGCGGCGACGACAGTATTGCGGCCATCAGCGCGGCGTCGATCATCGCGAAAACGACACGCGATCGCATGATGGTCGAGTTGGATCGGATCTACCCCTGCTACGGCTTTGCGCGCCACAAGGGTTACGGAACCGAAGCGCATCGCGCGCGCTTGCGTGAACATGGTCCGTGCCGCGAGCACCGGTACACGTTTGCCCCGGTCAGGGCCGCGTCATGAGCAATCCCGGATTCGTACACCTGCACGTGCATACCGAGTATTCTCTGGTCGACAGCACGGTGCGCATACCGGACCTGATGCGGCAATGCGCAGGGTCGGGCATGCCGGCTGTGGCGCTGACGGATCAAAATAACCTGTTCGGGCTCGTCAAGTTTTATCGGAAGGCGATGGCTGCCGGCGTCAAGCCGCTGATCGGCATTGACCTTCGCATTATGAACGATGACGAGCCCGATCGGCCCTATACGCTGATTCTGCTGTGCCAGAACGACGTCGGCTACCGCAATCTGTCCAGGCTTGTGACCCGCAGTTACCTCGAAGGCCAGGTGCGCGGAGTGCCGCAGGTGCGACGGGAATGGCTCGAGGGGGTCAGCTGCGACGGCCTGATTGCATTGTCAGGCGGATTACACGGCGACGTCGGCCATGCACTGCACGGAGGTCATGCCGACAAGGCGCGTGCGTTGCTGCACGACTGGCAGACCCTGTTTCCCGGTCGTTTCTACCTGGAACTGATACGCACCGGGCGCCCCGGCGAAGAGGACTGCGTGCAGGCCAGCCTGGCGCTCGCGAGCGCCGAGTCGGTGCCGGTCGTGGCCAGCAACGACGTTCGTTTTATCAGTCGCGACGATTACAATGCTCACGAAGCACGGGTGTGCATTCACGATGGCCGCGGCCTCGCCGACGCAGACCGGCCGCGGCTTTACAGTGAGAACCAGTACCTGCGAACGCCTGCGGAAATGGCAAAGCTGTTTTCCGACGCGCCCGAGGCGCTCGAAAACTCGATCGAGATTGCCCGCCGCTGCAACCTGGATCTGAAGCTGGGAGCGAGCGTTTTGCCTGCATTTCCCATCCCGGCGGGGCAGGACGAGGCCGCTTTCCTCAAGGCGGAAGCAACACGGGGGTTGCAGGCGGCCCTCGCGACCAAATTCGATGTCGAAGAAATCCCCGAGAAAGAGCGGGATGCAATGAGCGCGCCGTATTACGAGCGGCTCGGCATCGAACTCGACGTCATTCAATCGATGGGATTTCCCGGTTACTTTCTGATTGTCGCCGATTTCATCCGCTGGGCGCGGGAGAATGACGTTCCGGTGGGGCCGGGCCGCGGCTCCGGCGCGGGGTCGCTGGTTGCGTGGGTACTCGGAATCACGGACCTGGATCCGCTGCAACACGATTTACTGTTCGAGCGATTCCTGAATCCCGAGCGCGTATCCATGCCGGACTTCGATATCGACTTCTGCATGGAAGGCCGGGACGACGTCATCGACTATGTGGCGGAACGGTACGGGCGGGAGCGCGTTTCGCAGATCATCACGTTTGGCACGATGGCCGCCAAGGCCGTCATTCGCGATACGGGGCGAGTCCTCGGCCAACCCTACGGTTTCGTCGATCGAATCGCCAAGCAGGTGCCCTTCGAGATCGGCATGACACTCGACAAAGCGCTCGAGCAATCCGACGAACTCGCTTCGATGTATCGCGACGACGAGGAGGTTGCGGCAATTATCGACCTGGCGCGCTCGCTTGAAGGACTGGTCAGAAACGCCGGCAAGCATGCCGGTGGCGTAGTCATCTCGCCGGGTCCCCTTACGGACTTTGCGCCGCTGTATTGTGAGGAGGGCGGGACAAACGTCGTAACGCAGCTCGACAAGAACGATGTCGAGGCGGTCGGCCTGGTCAAATTCGATTTCCTGGGTCTCAAGACGCTGACGATCATCGATTGGGCGGTGCGCATCGTAAATACGACGTACCCGGATCTGGGTTTCGATATCAGTCGAATTCCGTCGCGCGACAGCAAGACCTTCGAGTTACTGCGCAGCACACGCACGGCAGCCGTGTTTCAACTCGAATCGAGTGGCATGCGTGATCTCATCAAGCGACTGCGCCCGGACCAGTTCGGTGACCTCGTGGCGTTGGTGGCGCTGTTTCGGCCCGGGCCGTTGCAATCCGGCATGGTCGACGATTTCATCACTCGAAAACACGCGTCGAACAAAGCGGACATCGACTACCTGCATCCCGACCTGAAGCCCGTTCTGGAGGAAACCTACGGCGTCATTCTGTACCAGGAACAGGTCATGCAGATCGCACAGGTGCTGGCCGGTTATACGCTCGGCGGCGCTGACCTGTTGCGACGCGCAATGGGTAAGAAGAATCTCGAGGAGATGGCGAAACAACGGGAGATTTTCGTCGGCGGCGCGACCGAGAGGGGCGTTGCCGAGAAGACGGCGACCCGCATTTTCGACCTGATGGAGAAATTTGCGGGCTACGGATTCAACAAGTCGCATTCGGCAGCATACGCGGTGTTGTCGTACCAGACGGCGTTCCTGAAAGCGCATTACCCTGCCGCGTTCATGGCCGCCGTCATGAGTGCCGATCTACAAAACACCGATCGGCTGGTTACGCTCAAGGACGATTGCCGGCAGCTGGGGTTGAAACTCCTGGGACCGGACATCAACAAGTCCGCCTACCAGTTCAGCGTTGCGGACGACGAGACGATTCTGTACGGACTGGGGGCGATCAAGGGCGTCGGTCACGCAGCGGTCGATTCGCTGCTCGAGGAACGCGCCGCCAATGGCGAATTTCGCGACCTTGCGGAATTCTGCCGCCGCGTCGATCACGAGAAGGTCAATCGTCGTGCGCTCGAGGCGATGGTCAAGTCGGGCGCCATGGACAGTTTCGGCGAATCGCGACGCAGCCTGATGCACCAGGTCCCCGAGGCGCTTCGCAGCGCCGATCAGCAGGCGAAGGCCGCGGCAGCAGGGCAAAACGACATGTTCGGGCTCGAAGCGCCGGTGCCGGAAGTGGCGGCGACGAAATCCATCCAGTTGACCGAGTGGCAGGAACGCCTGCTGCTGAGCAACGAGAAGGAGGCGCTGGGCCTCTACCTGACCGGGCACCCGTTCGATGCGGTTCGTAACGACGCGGGCTTTTTCGCCGACGGCAAGCTCGGCGAAATCACCGCGGAGCCGCCACCCCAGAACAACAAGGGTGAACGTAACTACGCACAGGCGCGCCGGGAGGCGACCGTTGCCGGGCTGATCGTCGACGTGCGCAAACGCGGCAATCGCGTCAGCGTGGTACTCGACGACGATACCGGTCGCATGGAAATCAGTTTCTTCAGCGAAGCGTTTCAGGAGTTTCGGCACCTGCTGGTCAAGGACGAGATCGTCGTCATTACCGGAGGGCTCCGTTACGACGACTTCATCGGCAGCTGGACCATCAACGCGAAGAACGTCCTGCACATCGACCGGGTTATCGAATCGCGGGCGAAGAGCATGATCCTGAACCTCGCGCCCAACGGCCAGGGTGAGCAGCTACTGGTCAAATTGCACGATCTGTTGCTGCCGTTTCGCGAAGGCAACTGCGACGTATCGGTTCGTTACGTCGGCGACGGTGCTTCCGCGCGTTTGTCGCTGGGTCCCGAGTGGGCGGTTCGGCCCAGCCGGGAGTTGCGGGACAAGCTGAGTGAACTTCTGGGCAACAAGAACGTCCGGCTGTTGTATGCGCCCGGTCGGGAGATCATGTAACGTATGGAGTCCGGGGGGCTGACAGAAAAGCTATGGATTTGAAATTTCTAGATTTCGAGCAACCGATCGCCGAGCTCGAGGCGAAGATCGATGAACTGCGCTACGTCGGTGACGATTCCGAAATCAATATCAATGAGGAGGTCGCCCGCCTCAAGGACAAGAGCGAATCGCTGACCAGGAGCATTTTTTCGAAACTCAGCCCCTGGCAGGTGGCGCGAGTCGCGCGGCACGAATCCCGGCCGTACACGATGGACTACCTCGAGTTGATCTCTCCGGACTTTCAGGAGCTGCACGGCGATCGGATGTACGCCGACGATCCCGCAATTGTCGGTGGCCCGGGGCGCATAGACGGACGCACGGTGATGTTCATCGGCCATCAAAAGGGCAGGGATACGAAGGAACGCGTACGCCGCAACTATGGCATGCCGAAGCCGGAAGGTTACCGCAAGGCACAGCGGCTGATGCGCATGGCCGAGAAATTCTCCCTGCCGGTCGTAACGCTTATCGATACACCGGGTGCGTATCCGGGCGTCGGCGCGGAAGAGCGTGGCCAGAGCGAAGCCATCGCCTACAGCCTCTACCTGATGGCCGGGCTGAAGACCCCTATCGTCAACGTCGTCATTGGCGAGGGCGGATCTGGCGGCGCGCTCGCCATTGGCGTGGGTGACCGGCTGCTTATGTTGCAATACGCGATCTACTCGGTCATATCGCCCGAAGGATGTGCCTCGATTCTCTGGAAGAGTGCCGAGAAGGCGGAGGACGCCGCCGAAGCGATGCGCATTACTGCCTCGAGTCTCGACGAGTTCGGTCTCGTCGACGAAGTGCTGCAGGAACCGCTCGGTGGTGCGCACCGTAAGCCGAAAGAGATGGCTGAAGTCATTCGCAATGCGGTGCTCAAGAGTCTCGACGAACTGGCGGCCTTATCGATCGAAGAACTGCTCGAGCAGCGCCAGCAGCGCCTGGCGAGCTTCGGTCAATTCAAAGAGGCGTGACATTCAACGCCCGGATTCTGCAGCAACAGCTTGCGGAGCTGGAAAAAATCGCGCCGAAACCCACGCGGTACGTCGTTGCTTTCAGCGGCGGGCTGGATTCGACGGTGCTGCTGCATGCACTCAAGTCCTCGACTCAAGCCAGCGATGTGCCCATTGTCGCGGTGCATGTCGATCATGACCTGCAGGCAGAATCGGCGAGCTGGAATGCGCATTGCAGGTCCTGTGCCGAAGGGCTCGGTGTCGAGTATCGCTGCCGGACGGTAACCGTACAACTGGAATCCGGCAAGGGACCCGAGGCCTCGGCGCGCGAAGCTCGTTACACGGCACTGCATGCGGAACTCGGCTACGGCGACTGGCTCCTGAGCGCCCATCATCGCGAGGACCAGGCGGAGACTTTGCTTCTCAATCTCGTGCGTGGCAGCGGCCCGGCCGGCATTGCGGGTATCGGCGCGATCCGCCGTTTCGGGCCGGGCTGGCTGGCGCGCCCGCTGCTCGATGTCACACGCGCAGACTTGCAGGAATTCGCCGAATCCGAAGGGCTGCAATGGGTGGACGATCCGTCCAACCAGGATCGGCGCTTCGATCGGAATTTCCTGCGCCACGATATACTCCCGCGCCTGAAATCCCGTTGGCCGGATATCTCGGCGCGGCTGCAAAGGAGCGCCCGGCATGCCGGCGAGGCGTCGGGATTGTTGGCAAACCTCGCGGAGATCGACCTCGAGCGACTCGGCGGCCGTCCCGAGCGGCTGCCGATCGACGGGTTGCTCGAACTGTCTGCCGCTCGCCAGCGGAATGCCATACGGCATGCGTTGCGGCTCCTCGGCCTCGCGACCCCGACGGCCGTGCAACTCGCGCGCATCCTCAACGAGCTCATCCCGGCGCGCGAAGACGCGCAACCGCTCGTGACCTGGCCAGGCGCGTCGGTGCGCCGGTATCGCAACGGGCTCTATCTCCTGCCGGAAAAACTCGTGGATGCGCCGCCGCCGGGCACGGTATGCGGCAACGAGATTGCGCTTGGCACCGGCCTCGGTGTGCTGCAGTTCGAAAGCGGCGCGGAGCACGGTCTGGCGGAACCTGTCTTCGAGCAGGGCCTTCGCCTGGGGTTTCGGCAGGGCGGCGAGGAATTTCAACCGGAAGGTCAAGCACATACGCGCAAACTGAAGAAGTTACTTCAAGAAACTGGCGTCGTGCCGTGGATGCGGGATCGCGTGCCGCTGTTGTTTTCAGGAGAGCGCCTGGTTGCGGTTGCCGATCTCTGGATCGCCGCCGGTGCGGCTGCCACGCCCGGTGTCGGCATTCGCTGGCGCGGCCGTCCAGCGCTGCATTGACGCGACAGAGCAGCCTCAAGTCGTTGTGTCACAAGGGCCTATCTGATAACGTTTAAAACCGTCTTTAGTCCAACGACGGTGCGAAATTCGAAGGGTTGGAAGAAAGCATCAGGCTGCCGTCAGTGCTTTCGGTCCAACCCTTTCTTATTTCTCGCTTTCCGAAGATCCACCGGCAGGAATCATGCGCCACAAAGCTCGGGTTCACCTATGACATCGTATGTTTTTATTACTGGCGGCGTGGTTTCCTCATTGGGGAAGGGAATCACTTCGGCCTGCCTCGGCGCAATACTGGAGGCGCGCGGATTGACGATCAGCATGATCAAGCTCGATCCGTACATAAACGTCGACCCGGGGACGATGAGCCCGTTTCAGCACGGCGAGGTATTCGTTACCCACGACGGCACCGAAACCGACCTCGACCTGGGGCACTACGAGCGCTTTGTGCGGACCGCGACGGGCGGTCGCCACAGTAATTTCACGACCGGGCGAATTTACGAGAGCGTGATCGGCAAAGAGCGTCGTGGCGACTACCTCGGCGCCACCGTGCAGGTCATTCCGCACATTACCGATGAGATCAAGCAAAGCATCGAGCGTGGCGCCGGCGACGCCGATATCTGCCTTGTCGAAATCGGCGGTACGGTCGGCGACATCGAGTCGCTGCCGTTCCTCGAGGCGATTCGGCAAATGGGGGTCGGACTCGGCCACGATCGCGTGGTGTATGTGCACCTGACGCTGGTGCCATACATTCCCACGTCCTCGGAAATCAAGACAAAGCCGACACAGCATTCCGTGAAGGAACTGCGGTCCATCGGTATCCAACCGGATATTCTCGTGTGTCGATCCGAACAACCGCTGCCGTCGGAGCAACGCCGCAAGATAGCGCTGTTCACGAACGTTCAGGAAAAAGCGGTGATTTCCGCCTATGACGCCGATGATTTGTACAAGATTCCCGCGATGATGCACGAGCAGGGTCTCGATGACATCGTGGCAAGGCAACTGGGGCTGGACCTGCCGGAGGCGGATCTCAGCGAATGGGACGCCATTGTTGAGGCGAAACAGAATCCCGAGGCGGAGATCGACGTCGCAATGGTCGGCAAGTACATGGACCTCAAGGATTCCTACATATCGCTCGTCGAAGCGCTGCAGCACGGCGGCATTCATACGCGAACGCGCGTCAATATCCACTTCATCGAATCGCGCGACATCGAGGAGCGCGGACTCGAATGCCTGCACGGCATGGACGGCATCGTGGTACCGGGCGGATTCGGCGACCGGGGCATCGAGGGCAAGATCGAGGCCGTCCGTTTCGCACGCGAGAACGGTATTCCCTACCTCGGAATTTGCCTCGGTATGCAGGTGGCGGTAATCGAGGCCGCGCGCAATCTCGCCGGTCTCGATGGCGCCATGAGCACGGAATTCGACAGGCAAACGCCGCATCCCGTGATTGGCCTGATCACGGAATGGCAGGACCAGACCGGCGATACAGAACAGCGCGACGAGGAGTCCGATATGGGCGGCACGATGCGCCTGGGCGCGCAGCAGGTTGCGCTATCCGAGGGCTCTCTGGCCGCCCGGAGTTACGGCAAAACGAGCATCGAGGAGCGGCACCGGCACCGCTACGAAGTGAACAACAACTACCGCAGGCAACTCTCCGAGGCGGGCCTGTCGTTCTCGGGCCTGTCCGTTGACGACCTGGTCGAGATGGTCGAGTTACCGGGACACCCCTGGTTCCTCGCGAGTCAGTTTCACCCGGAATTCACGTCAAACCCGCGCGACGGCCACCCATTGTTCAAGAGCTTCATCCGCGCCGTCAGGCGCCACAACGAGGGTGAGCTTCCGGAGGCGGCCGAGGCATGAGGCTGTGTGGTTTTCCTGCGGGCAACGATAAACCCGTTTTCCTGATTGCGGGAACCTGTGTCGTTGAGAGCGAACAACTCGTGCTCGACACGGCGGCCACGCTCAAGGAAATATGTAGCGGGCTTGGCGTGCCGTTCATTTACAAGTCGTCTTTCGACAAGGCCAATCGCAGCTCGCGGGACGGCTTCCGCGGGCCGGGCATGGAAGAGGGCTTGCGCATCCTGGGCGAGGTGAAAAAACAACTGCAACTCCCGATTCTCACAGACGTGCATGAAGATACGCCTATGGACGAAGTGGCCGACGTGGTCGACGTTCTGCAAACGCCGGCGTTTCTCTGCCGGCAAACGAACTTCATTCTACGGACGGCGGCGACAGGATTGCCGGTCAATATCAAGAAGGGCCAGTTCCTGTCCCCGTGGGAGATGCAAAACGTTGTGGACAAGGCCAAGTCGACGGGCAACGAAAACATCCTCGTCTGCGAGCGAGGTTTCTCGTTCGGCTACAACAACCTCGTTTCGGACATGCGCAGCCTCGCGGTGCTGCGCGGGACAGGTTGTCCGGTCGTGTTCGACGCTACCCATTCGGTGCAGCTGCCGGGAGGCAAGGGCTCAGCCTCGGGCGGGCAGCGCGAATTCATACCGGTGCTTGCGCGTGCCGCGACGGCCGCCGGCGTCGCCGGGTTGTTCATGGAGACGCACCCGGACCCCGAAAAAGCGCTCAGCGACGGGCCAAACGCCTGGCCGCTGGCACAAATGAAAGATCTCCTCGAAACGCTTGTTTCGATCGATTCAGCCGTCAAGCAAAGCAATTTCCTCGAAGCGCAATTCGGCCTCGGGGTACCCAACTCGGAGTAACAATGATCAGGATCAGCGATATTCGTGGTCGGGAGATTCTCGATTCACGCGGAAACCCGACCGTGGAAGCGGATGTAACCCTGGCCGATGGCGTGACGGCGCGCGCCGCCGTGCCCTCCGGCGCGTCGACCGGTACGCGAGAGGCGGTGGAATTGCGCGACGGCGACAAGTCGCGCTACCTCGGCAAGGGCGTGCTGAAAGCCGTAGGCAACGTCAACGGCGAATTGCGCGATGCGTTGCTCGGTGTCGATTTCGAAAACCAGCGTGCCGTGGACCAGTGCATGATTGACTTGGACGGCACTGACAACAAGGGGCGCCTTGGCGCAAATGCACTGCTTGCCATCTCGCTGGCCGTGGCGAAAGCCGAGGCAGCGTCGAAAGGCGTATCGCTGTTCCGGCACCTCGGTCCCAGCACCATAATGCCGGTTCCGATGATGAACATCATCAATGGCGGCGCGCATGCGGACAACAGCGTCGACATCCAGGAATTCATGATCCTGCCGGTCGGCGCCGATAATTTCGCGGAAGCGCTGCGCTACGGCGCCGAGGTGTTCCACAGTCTTAAAAGCGTGTTGCGCGGGCAGGGGCTGAATACCGCTGTCGGCGACGAGGGTGGCTTCGCACCGGATTTGCCATCGAACAAGGCGGCGCTCGACACGATAATGACGGCAATTGACAGCGCGGGATTCAAGGCAGGTGAGGACATTCTGCTGGGGCTGGATGTTGCAAGTTCCGAGTTTTACAAGGACGGCGTTTACCATCTCGAATCCGAGGGACGCCAGTTCGACGCGGCCGGGTTCAGCGCGTTCCTGGCCGAACTCGCCGACGGCTACCCGATCATCACTATCGAAGATGGCATGGATGAGAGCGACTGGGACGGATGGCGCGTACTGACGGATGCGCTTGCCGACAGGGTTCAGCTGGTGGGCGACGACCTGTTCGTCACCAACACGTCTATATTAAGACGCGGCATCGACGAAAAGATTGCCAATTCGATATTGATAAAACCCAACCAAATCGGTACCTTAAGCGAAACTCTTGATGCGATTACTATGGCAGATGAAGCTGGCTACTCTGCGGTCATCTCGCACCGGTCCGGCGAAACGTCGGACAGCACGATTGCGGACATTGCGGTAGGCACGGCGGCAACGCAGATCAAGACCGGGTCCCTGTCCCGGTCGGACCGTGTTGCCAAGTACAACCAGTTGCTTCGCATCGAAGAGGAATTGGGCAGCGAAGCAGGGTATGCCGCCCGCGAGGCGTTCTCGGTCAAAGTCGGCTGACGCCACAGGCAAACGGATTGGGGTTGTCGCTTGTTCAGTACACGATGGCTGCTGGTACTGCTCGGTATCGCCGGACTCGGTCTTCAGGCCGAACTCTGGTTATCGGACGATGGCTATCGAAAGACACTGAAACTGCGGGCCGCCGTCGCGGAACAGCGGGTACTCAACGAATCATTGCGTGTTCGCAATGCATCCCTCGATGCAGAGGTCGTGAACCTGAAGCAGGGGCGCGACGCGGCGGAAGAGCGTGCCCGCACCGACCTCGGCATGATCGGGAAGCAGGAGACCTTTTACCAGGTCGTGCCGGCCGCCGACGCATCCAACTGAGGACCGCCAATGTCAGTACCGGACTGGGCCCGGGCGCATGGGGCCCCGCTGTTTGACGCGCTTATCCGCCGCGAAGCAGCCGACTTCGATGTCACGGAGGATCTCGGTTTCGAATTCAGCGGCGACGGCGAGCACGACTACCTGTTCATCGAAAAGACCGGCCAGAACACCGAGTGGATATCGAGGCAGCTGGCGCGGCACGCGGCTGTGCCGGCACGCGATGTCGGCTACTCCGGCCTCAAGGACCGACACGCCGTAACTCGCCAGTGGTTCAGCGTGCCACGCTGGAATGTCCCGGACTGGGGCGCACTCGAACTCGAGGGCGTATGCCTGCTGCGGCAGGAGCGCCACCACCGAAAGCTGCGGCGCGGCTCACACAAAGCGAACCTGTTTCGCCTCGTACTGCACGGCGAAGCACCGGCGAGCGAACTGCTGGAAGATCGACTGCAGCGAATCGACGCGGCTGGCGTACCGAACTATTTCGGCGAGCAGCGCTTCGGCCGCAACGGAGCGAATGTCACGCTGGCGGATGCCTGGTCGGAGGGCAGGCGACTGCCCCGGCACAAGCGCAGCCTCGCGATTTCCACGGCCCGCTCCTATTTGTTCAACCAGTTCCTCGACGAACGCGTCCGCGACGAATCCTGGAATCGGCTATTGCCCGGCGATGTCGCGAATCTGGACGGAACGGGAAGCGTCTTCATTGTCGATGATCTCGACGAGGAACTACAGCGGCGCTGCGGGGAGATGGACGTTCACCCTGCCGGCCCGCTGTGGGGCGAGGGCACGACGCTCACCCCGACAGCGCCCGGCCACGAGAATTGGCTCAAGGCGCTGACGGATGCCCGGGTCAAAGCGGCGAGCAGGAGCCTGCGGCTACGAGTCGGGACGCTGAAGTGGTCGATCGCGACGGACCGGGTGGAATTGTCTTTCAGGCTCGGCCGGGGCGCCTACGCGACCTCGGTCTTGCGCGAGATTGCAGCCATTTCGCAATAGCCAGGCGGCGGGGTACATTATCTCGAAACGGCACTGAAATTCGATTCTTCGCATGAACCTGCCACGCAGGCTAGCGGCGATGGTGCTGAAAGGACCGCCCACTTGCGAAAAGCGCCGTCGCAAGACTGAAATCCAGCACGGCCATCGCGATGAGTCCGGGGTAGTTTCCCTGGGCGAGCCCGGATAAGCCACCTGCCAGCGCGATCATGGCTACCAGGAACAGGTAAAACCCCGGCCGATAAGCCTGCCAGATTTGCGGCCGATCCAATGCGGCAATCCGGTCCAGGTTTCTGCGGCATACTTTATCGAAGATCAGTTGCGTCTTGATGCCGCCGATGACGAGACCGGCAGGCACGGCCAGCCATGTCAAGGATTGCTCCGGCCGCAACGCCAGCGCCTGGGTCAGCAGGGAACCGCCTTTGATCAGCAACACGAATGCGCCGGAGAACCAGATGGCAGCGGCGACAAGTTTGATGCTGTAACGAGACGTGGCGGACATTAGAAAGGACTCTGGCGTTTAGTGATCGCAGTCACCATCGAACTCCAGCCGTCGTTCTTACGTCTTTTGCAGCAAGACGTAAACCGCGCCGGTGCCGCCGTGAACCTGCCGCGTCGATACGAAGGCCAGCACGCTGTCCCATCTTCTCAGCCAGCGATTCACGGCGTTTTTCAGCACGGGCCCGCGATCGCCCGAGCCGAGCCCTTTGCCGTGCACGATGCGGACGCAGAGCTTGCCCTGAGTTGCGCTGTAGTCGATGAAGTCCGCGAGGCGCGGTTTTGCCTCCTCGAGAGTCAGGCCATGCAGGTCGATTTCAGCCTGCACGCTGTAACCGCCGCGCGCGAGCTTGCGCATTGTGCGGCGCCCGACCGACGGGCGGTGAAACCGCAGCGCGGCACCGTGGCCGTGCTCCGTAGCGTCAATATCGTCTTCGAGACTTTCGTCTAAGGCAGCGCGCTCGTCCGCTTTGGTAAAGCTCGCGCGAGGTTTCGGCCGGGGTTTGGACTCCGGCACGCGGTGCTCGGCCTTGATCGGCTTGGTGCCCGACATCGCACGGCGGAATTCATCAATATCTTCTTCGGTCACGGCGTATCATTCGAGGCTATGGTGTGCGCTGAACATTGAGTATAGTGAGGGCGCCCGAATCTACAAATCAAGAGTCCGCGCGTCACAACAAGAATGAAAATCCTGGTAAGTAACGACGACGGATATCTCGCCACCGGCATCAATGCCCTGGCCGACGCTCTCGGGCAAGTTGCCGACGTCGTTGTTATCGCGCCGGACCGCAATCGCTCCGCCGCGAGCAGTTCGCTGACGCTGAACAATCCCCTCAGGGTGTCGCAAGTCGCGAAAAACCGTTACAAGGTCGACGGTACCCCTTCGGACTGCGTGCACCTGGCTCTGACCGGCTTCCTGGACTACGAGCCGGACCTGGTCGTATCCGGTATCAATCACGGGGCGAACCTCGGCGACGACGTCATTTACTCCGGCACAGTCGCCGCGGCGCTGGAAGGCCGGTTTCTCGGCCTGCCAACGATCGCGGTATCGCTGGTTGGGCACGGATTGACACATTTCGATACGGCGGCCCGCGTGGCGACGGAGCTGGTGCAGAAGATCGAGCGCTCGACGCTGGCGCCCGACATGGTCCTGAACGTCAACGTACCCGACAGGCCTTACGACGAACTGCAGGGCATTCGGGCCACACGCCTGGGCTTCCGGCACAAGGCCGAGGCCATACTGAAGGACGAGGATCCCTACGGGCGGCCGATATACTGGGTCGGGCCGGCCGGCAAGGGTCAGGATGCGGGCGAAGGCACCGACTTTTACGCCCTCGAGCATGGATCGGTGGCCGTGACTCCACTGAAGGTCGACCTGACGCGTCACGAGGCCGTGCAGGGGCTGTCAGACTGGCTGGCGCTATGATTGACCGGCGGCTCGGCATCCAGGGTATCGGCATGACCTCGAAACGCACGCGCGACAGGCTCGTGCAGCGGCTCAAGGACCAGGGCATACGTTCGGAGGCGGTTCTGAACCAGATTCGCAACGTGCCGCGCCACCTGTTCGTGGACGAAGCGCTGGCGAGCCGGGCCTACGAAGACACGGCGCTGCCGATCGGCCTGGGCCAGACAATCAGCCAGCCTTACGTCGTCGCCATCATGACCGAGGCGTTGCTGGACGGCTTCGAGGGCGAAAAGGTGCTCGAGATAGGCACCGGCTGCGGCTACCAGACCGCCGTGCTCGCCCCGCTCGTGAAGCAGATCTACACGGTCGAACGCATACCCGAACTGCTGCGCAAGACCCGGCAACGCCTGCGGGACCTCGATATTTACAATGTGCAATTCCGGCCCGGCGATGGCTGGGAGGGCTGGCCGAAGTACGGGCCGTACGACGGCATCATCGTCACTGCGGCAGCGCCCGTACTGCCGGAAAAACTCCTCGCCCAGCTGGTATCGGGCGGGCGGCTGATCATCCCGGTCGGTCCGAGCGGCCACCAGGACCTGGTCAAGGTGACGAAAATGAACGACCACTTCGAGCAGGTGTCACTCGGCCTGGTTCGTTTTGTGCCGCTGGTTAAAGGTAAGTAATACTTTATTAATTAAAAGGATATAGGGTTTATTGAAAGTATATTCTACATTATTGTTGCGCCGGGGTTCCTGAGATGACCCTGTTTGCGCCGCTGTACGAGCGGATTCTCGTGTGGTCGCGACACCCGCACGCCGAACGCTATCTCGCATTGATGAGTTTCTCCGAGTCGTCGTTTTTCCCGATACCCGTGGACGTCATGCTGGCGCCGATGTGCCTTGCTGCGCAGGAGCGATGGGTTCGGCTCGCCACGATTGCAACCGTGTTTTCGGTCCTCGGCGGTCTGCTCGGTTACGCGATCGGCTTCGGCATGTTCGAGGTGATCGAACCCTGGCTGCGAGAGTCGCACTACTGGGCGGCCTACGAGACGAGTCGCCGCTGGTTCGATGACTACGGCATCTGGGTTGTCTTCGTCGCCGGATTCTCGCCCATTCCCTACAAGGTCTTTACGATCGCGGCGGGCGTCGCCGTGCTCAATCTGCCGGGTTTCTTCATCGCCTCCCTGGTCGGACGGGCGGCCCGCTTTTTCCTCGTCGCCGGGCTCGTCAAGGCCGGTGGCGAGCGCTTCGAGACCTCCTTGAAGCGCCATGTCGAACGTATCGGCTGGGCGCTGGTTGCCGTCAGCGTCGTCGTGATCGCATGGCTTATGATGCGAGGACAATGATATCTCGCCCGGCCATACTCTTAAGCCTGTTCCTGCTTGCCTCCTGCGGCGGCGGGCCGGTGCGCGAGGCACCGCAGACCCACATCGTGAGAACCGGTGAGACGCTGTTCTCAATATCCTGGCGATACGGCAAGAACCCGGCCGACGTGGCGCGCTGGAATCGCCTCGGCGACGGCTCGCTGATCTACCCGGGACAGGTCTTGCGCCTGACGCCGGCGGGCGGCTCGGGAGCGCGTTCGACGGGCAGCGCTCGCGCGCCGGCGCGCGCAAAATCGCGCCCATTGCCCGAAATTCCGGCGCAACCTTCGCCTAAATGGTCGTGGCCGACCAATGGGCGGATTAATGTCGATTTCGGCGCAAAACCCGGCACTGGCACGGGTGTGTTGATCAATGGCAAGGCCGGTCAGCCCATTTACGCCGCGGCGTCAGGTCGTGTCGTCTACGCTGGCGGTGGACTGATCGGCTATGGCCAGCTTATTATTCTCAAGCATAACGACACTTTCCTGAGTGCCTACGGTTACAACGCGTCGCTACTGGTTAAAGAAGGCCAAGAAATAAATACAGGCCAGCGCATAGCGACCATGGGTGAGGGGCCAGAACGCAAGCCGCGGCTGCATTTTGAGATCAGGCGCAATGGCAAGCCGGTAAATCCGAGGCAGTACTTGCCAGCGAGATAATTTGACCAGCGCCTGAACGATGTATCGCTCCTTGCAGAAAAGAGGGGGTGAACGGTGGGACAGCTGCTTGATCCGACACGCCAGTATCTCGACGAGATAGGGCGCTCGCCGCTGCTGTCGGCCGACGAAGAAAAAGACCTCTCGCGGCGCGCGCTGCGTGGCGACGAAGCGGCGCGACAGCGGATGATCAAGTGCAATCTGCGCCTCGTGGTCAAGATCGCGCGCCGCTACATCAATCGTGGCTTGCCGCTGCTCGACCTGATCGAGGAGGGCAACCTCGGCCTCATACACGCTGTCAAGAAGTTCGATCCCGAACGCGGCTTCCGGTTTTCCACATACGCAACCTGGTGGATCAGGCAGACCATCGAGCGCGGCATCATGAATCAGTCCCGCACGGTCCGCCTGCCGATCCACGTCATCAAGGACATCAATGCCTGCTTGCGCGCGGCCAGGACCCTGAACCAGAATAGCAACCGGGCACCGACATTTGCCGAGATCGCGGCTCATCTCGGTCGGGAACCGAGCGATGTCGAGCGCTTGATGTCGCTGCATCAGCGCGTCACGCTACGTTCGGGACTCTCCGACGATGAGCGGGGCGGGCCGATCGAGCGACTGAGAGCGAGGCGCGAAGCGGAGCCGTCACGGTGCGCCCAGAAGGACGTCGTCAACGATATCGTCGACCACTGGGTATGCGAGCTCAGTGATAAGCAACGGGCGGTCGTCGAACGGCGCTTCGGCCTGCACGGTTACCGCCGAGCCACGCTAGAGCAGATTGGCGACGAGATCGGCGTCACGCGCGAGCGTGTTCGGCAGATCCAGCTTGACGCCCTGAAAAACCTGCGCGAAATGATGGAGAGCAATGGCATCTCCGGAGACTTGCTGCTGGACTGACCGTGGGAGCGACCCAGCCGCGATTCATCGCGCCAAGATGGCGCTCCCACGAAACTCAACGACCCTGCCAATATTGTCCTCAGGTTCCTGCGAGGTACAACACCGCTGCAATGCGCCGCCCCTCGGCCGCCAGCACGTTGAAGGTGCGCGCTGCCGCGGCCGTGTCCATCACTTCGAGGCCTACGCCACGACGCGCAAACGCGAACATCAGTTCGCGGGGCGGAAAAATGTTGCTGCTGCCCGTTCCCAGTATGACGAGTTCGGGTGACGTGCCCAGTAAGGCCTCGAAATCGGCGTCGGCGAGCGCGGCAATGGGTTTCGCATCCCATCCGCTCAGCACTTCGACCGGCGTGAGCGCAATCGTCCTCCGGTAGGTTTTGCCATTGATGTGAATCGCCGTCCCGGAAACGCTCTGAATGCTCAGAGTACCGCTCAATTCTCTTGTGAATTTCAATGGCGCATCCCTTAACATCGGCGCTTCATCGTGAATGCATCATATGACAATTCTGCCGCGGTCGTAGTTCTGCCGCCGGTTTCCGGCGGCCGCCTGAAAGACAAATCCCTGCGCGCCTGGCTGGCGCGCGCCGACCTCGCGGTCGAGCCCGCCCGGCAGGAATTACTCGCACGCCTGCTCGGCGTACTGGGACTGCCATACCCCGCCGATGGACTGGCAGCGCTCAGAATGTGGGGACAAACCGGCGATCGGCCGACCGTGTGGATCGCCGCGGCGGATCCGGTTTACCTCGAGCCGCGCATGGACACCCTTTGTCTGCACGCGCTGCGCCGCGCTGGAGTGCCGCCTGCGGAAATGCGCACGTTGATCGATCACCTGCAAGCGACATTGGCAGACGACAAGCGCTTCGGCTTTGCGCGCCTGGGAACCTGCGGCTACTTGCGAGCCACCGTACCTATAGCGACGTCCCGCGTGCCCGCATACGTCGTCGATCAGCAGGTGCCGAGCGAGTTTCTGCCCGCCGGCGATGACGTGGCCACGCATCGAAACCTGCAAAGCGAAATCGAGATGGCACTGCATGATCACGAGGTCAATCAGCGGCGCGTCGCGAGGGGCGAGCAGCCGGTGAATTCGCTCTGGTTGTGGGGTGGCGGCATGGCACCGGAAAGACGGACGCGATTACAGCCACCGCTTTTTTCCAACGACAGCCTGACGCGCGGCTACTGGGAGAGTGGCAGCGCCGTCGCCGAATACTGGCCTGGCAGCATGGCACGATGCCTCGAGAGCGCGGTGGACGGTTTCGTTGCCGTAACGCCGGAATTCCAGGACGATCCGGCGCTTTTGCAGGAATGGCTGGCGGAATTGCGCACGGCGCTGCAGGCGGGCCGCGTCAGCCACCTGACACTGCTGTTCCGAGACGGCCTTCGAGCCGACGTGCGGCGCGCGAATTCACTGCGAATCTGGCGTCGCGACTCGCGGCTGCTCGACTAGGTCGATCCCATGAAGATATCCCGCCCCGTCGTAACCCGGCCGCCGCCAAGCCCATCCGTCATCGAAGGTCTCGGTGACATCGACCCGCTGCATGCGAAGCTCTACGCGATGCGCGGCGTCGTCATACCCGAGGAACTCGACTATGGCCTGGCGCGGCTGGCGCCCGTCAGCGCGCTCGAAAACATAGACGCTGCCGCGGAATTGCTTATCGCCAATCGACGCAATCGCATCATCGTCGTCGGCGACTTCGACGTCGATGGCGCGACGAGTACCGCGCTCGTAATTCGCTGCCTGCGCGACTACGGCTTCGACGACGTCGATTACATCGTGCCGAATCGATTCGAATTCGGTTATGGGCTGTCGCCGGAAATAGTACGCGTTGCCGCACAACGGTCGCCGGCATTGCTGATCACGGTCGATAACGGCGTCTCGAGTATCGCTGGCGTCGTCGAAGCGAACCGGCTCGGGATCCCCGTGCTCGTTACCGACCACCACCTGCCCGGTAACGAATTGCCGGCGGCCGCGGCCATTGTCAATCCGAATCTCGAAGGCAGCACGTTTCCCAGCCGTAACCTGGCCGGCGTTGGTGTGGCGTTTTATCTCATGGCGAAAGTCGGGCGCATGCTGGAACAGGAAGGTGCAGCCGGTGCGTCCAGGGTTCCCGCGCGCTACCTCGACCTCGTCGCCCTGGGCACCGTCGCCGACGTCGTGCCGCTCGACCATAACAATCGAATTCTCGTGCAGCAGGGCCTGGCGCGAATTCGCGGCGGGCATGCCGTGGTCGGTATTGAAGCGCTTCTGCGGCAGTCGGGCCGCCAGGCCGCGCGCTGCGTGAGCACGGACCTGGGCTTTGCGGTCGGCCCGCGAATCAACGCGGCCGGCCGGCTGGAAGATATTTCAATCGGCATCGAGTGCCTGTTGACGGACAGCTTCGAAACCGCGCTCGACTACGCCCGCATACTCGATCAGATCAACAGCGAAAGACGTGACATCGAAGCCACGATGCGGGACCAGGCCTTCGCTTACGTGGATTCCATGGGTGAGCAGCGCTGGCCGTCGTGCGTCAGCGTATACGACGCTTCCTGGCACCAGGGTGTCGTCGGCCTGATAGCGGCTCGGGTTCGCGAGCGTTGCCACCGGCCTGCAATCGCCTTCGCCCGCGAGGACGGCGAATTTCTCAAGGGCTCCGCCCGTTCCATACCGGGGGTGCACGTCAGGGACCTGCTCGAGGCCGTGTCGACGGCGAAGCCGGGAGTCATCGAAAAATTCGGCGGCCATGCGATGGCCGCGGGCCTGACGCTGGCCGAGCGCAATCTCGAGGCCTTCAAGGCCGCCGCGATCGAGCAGATGGGCCACCTGTATCCGGGCGCTGATTTCAGTGGCGCAATCGTCACGGACGGGCCCTTGCCGGGGGACGCCATCAGTCTGCGCTTTGCACGCTCATTGCGCGATGCCGGGCCCTGGGGTTCGGGCTTCCCGGAACCCGTGTGGAGCGGCGATTTTGCGATTGTCGAGCAACGCACCGTCGGCGAAAATCATCTGAAAATGCGGCTGCGGCCGGCCGGCGGCGGCGCCATCGTCGACGCTATTGCATTCAACCAGGCCGGCCCCGCCTATCGCGGCGTCGTGCATCTCGCATTCAGGCTCGATGTGAACGAATATCGTGGGGTCGAGAATCCGCAACTGGTTGTCGAACAGATTGCCCCTTTGCACACCAGCGCCGCGTGATAAGATCGCGCACTTTTCCGCTTGAGTGACCCGATGGAAACAAGCCAGATAAAACAGACGATTGCCGACCTTTCCGAACGCTCCGATGCGTTGAGGAGGTACCTTTGACTACGAGGGCAAAGCGGAGCGGCTGACCGAGGTTCAGCGCGAACTCGAACAGCCGGACGTCTGGAACCAACCGGAACGGGCACAGGCACTGGGCCAGGAGCGCTCGCAACTCGAACAGGTCGTCATCGGGCTTGACGAGCTGGCGACAGGCCTCGGCGATGCCGGGGAATTGCTGGAACTGGCCGTCGACGAGGGCGACAGCGCCACGGTCGACGAAGTAATCAGCGATCTCGCGACATTCGAAAGCCAGGTCGCAGGCCTCGAGTTCCGGCGTATGTTCTCCGGCGACATGGACGTCAACAACGCCTACCTCGATATCCAGTCCGGCGCGGGCGGCACCGAAGCACAGGACTGGGCGGAGATGCTGTTGCGCATGTATCTTCGCTGGGCCGAAGCGCATGGCTACAGGGCCGAGGTCATCGAGGCCTCGGCGGGCGAAGTGGCCGGAGTGAAAAGTGCTACCGTGCATATCGTCGGCGACTACGCGTATGGCTGGCTCAGAACCGAAACGGGTGTGCATCGACTGGTCCGCAAGTCGCCTTTCGATTCGGGCAATCGCAGACATACCTCGTTTGCGTCGGTGTTCGTGTCGCCTGAAGTGGACGACAACATCGATATCGAGGTCGATCCGTCGGAGCTGCGTATCGACGTGTACAGGGCGAGTGGCGCAGGTGGGCAGCACGTGAACCGTACGGAGTCGGCTGTTCGTATCACGCACCTGCCGACGAATACCGTGGTGCAGTGTCAGAACGACCGCTCCCAGCACAAGAACAAGGCAACGGCGATGAATCAGCTCAAGGCGAAACTCTACGAGCTGGAAATGCAGAAGCGGCGTGCCGAGGCGTCCGTCGTCGAGGACAGCAAGGCTGACGTTGGCTGGGGCAGCCAGATTCGTTCCTACGTGCTCGATCAAAGCCGCATCAAGGATTTGCGTACCGGAGTCGAAACCGGTAACACTCAGGCCGTATTGGATGGAGGGCTGGACGCATTCATCGAGGCAAGCCTCAAACAGGGACTGTAGACAGGTACAAATGAGCAACAACAAGCAACAGGACGAGAACAAACTCATCGCCGAGCGGCGTGGCAAGCTCGACGCGCTGCGCAAACTGGGCAATGCATACCCGAACGATTTTCGGCGCAATTCCGTAGCCGGGGAATTGCACCAGACTTTCGACAAGCATGACGACGATGCGTTGCGCGAGGAACACGTGGTGGTGTCCGTATCGGGCCGTATGATGGCCAAGCGAGTGATGGGCAAGGCGAGTTTTGTGAAATTGCAGGATCGCACCGGCCAGATTCAGTTGCGCCTCGAGCGTGATCGGCTACCGGAGGGCGTCTACCAGGCATTCAAGAAATGGGACGTCGGCGACATCGTCGGCGCCTGTGGCGAACTGTTTCGCACCAATACGGGTGAACTCACGGTGCGGGCCGACGATGTGCAACTGCTTACGAAGTCGTTGCGGCCGCTACCCGAAAAGTGGGCGGGGCTATCCGACCAGGAGACACGCTACCGGCAACGCTATGTCGACCTGATCATCAATGAGTCGAGCCGCAACGTGTTTCGCAAGCGCTCACAGATCATCACGTACATGCGGTCATTCCTCGAGGCAGCGGATTTTCTCGAAGTCGAAACACCGATGATGCAGACAACGCCCGGGGGCGCGATTGCGCGCCCCTTCACGACGCATCACAACGCCCTCGACATGCAGCTGTATCTGCGCATTGCGCCGGAGCTGAATCTCAAGCGACTCGTCGTGGGGGGCTTCGAGCGCGTCTACGAGATCAATCGCAACTTCCGCAATGAGGGTGTGTCGACGCAACATAATCCGGAATTCACGATGATGGAAGCGTATCGTGCCTATGCCGATTACAACGACTGGATGGACATGACCGAGGCAATGCTGCACGGAATGTCCGAGGCGATTCTTGGCACGACCATCGTCAAATACCAGGGCGAGGAATTCGACTTCGGCAAACCATTCAGTCGCATGACCGTCGAACAGGCCATCGAGGCTTACAATCCGGATTTCGACATGTCACGCGTTCGCGATCGCGCGTACCTGGTTGAAGTCTGCGAGGAACTCGGCATAGCCGTGCAGGACAACTACGGGGCGGGCAAGCTGCAAACCGAGATTTTCGATGCGACCGGCGAACGCAAGTTACGCGAGCCGACATTCATTACGCACTACCCGACCGAGGTGTCACCGCTATCGCGCGAGAACGATGCAGACCCCTTTGTTACCGATCGATTCGAATTGTTCATCGCGGGCCGCGAGATCGCGAACGGTTTCTCGGAGCTCAACGATCCCGAGGACCAGGCCGCCCGTTTCCGGGCGCAGGTCGAGAACAGGGAGGCGGGTGATGACGAGGCGATGGCTTTCGATCACGATTACATACGGGCGCTGGAGTTCGGCATGCCGCCGGCGGCCGGCATCGGTATCGGTATCGATCGCCTCGTTATGCTGTTTACGGACTCGGCGTCGATCCGGGACGTGCTGTTGTTCCCGCACATGCGACCCGAGGTCTTCGACTAGGCCCACCCCCCTCTCTTCAGGCGAAACGTATCCGGCACGTCAATTGGCGGACCGACTTCTTCCGGTGATTCGGGCCACGATTCGGGAGTTCCTCTCGCTTAAGCTCGCTCGACGTCCTTGTCTCGCTCGCATCGGGCTCCGCTTGCCGTACCGACGCATCCCGAGACCTACGCCCGCGCACTTTGTTGGTGGGGTGGTGAGCGGCTCGCTCAGGCGCGAGGTGTTCCCTGCTCGGGGTCGATCGAGTAGGGCAGTGGCTGCAGGGTCAGCGCGATGCCGTTGACGGTCAGTGGGGAACCGGCCCTGTCGACCGATACCACGGCCAGCAGGGCGTTGCCGGATACGTTGAGCACTTCGCCTATGGAACGGTCGCCATCGGAGACCTTGTCGCCCACGGACACGGGAGCCTCACTCTCGAATCGCAACGTGCGGCGTTTCGTCGCGCCTTTGTAATGCGTGCGGGCAACGACTTCCTGGCCGGTGTAGCAACCCTTGTCGAGGCTGATTGCGTCGAGCAGGTCGAGATTGAGCATGTGCGGTGTGAATTTCTCGGACTGTTCCCGACCGATGTACGCTTCGCCGCGTTCAATGGCATCGGTCAACGTAAGCGTCGTCTCGGGGGCGACGATTGCGAAGTCGACTTTCGCGCGGAAGCGGAACATCGTCATGCGCTTGACGACCGATTCCGCCATCTCGGCAGGAAGAGTGCAGGCATAGCCGCCTTCAGTCCCGGTTACTCTTATCAGGCATATGACCCGGCCTTTGGGGTTACACCAGGCCGACAGGATCGCAGGCTCGTTTTCGAGTCGCCTCAAATCGTTGCTCAGCTGACCCTGCAGGAATTCGAAGGCGTCGTCACCCGTGACTTCAATTGTCGATAATGTGTCCATTTGTATCCAGTTTGAGCTTGCTACTGCAGGTTCCCCGTGGCTCTGGCATACTCTCGCCATGAGCGCGCGAGACCCCCGAATCAAGGAAGAATACGCCGAGTCCGGGCCCGACGATACAGCACAGACCGGCACGGATAATGCTCCGTCGGGAGATGCCGGGTCGCCCAAAGAGATTGGCGGACGCGGCGGACTGGATCCGACGCGCTACGGCGACTGGGAAAAGGCCGGACGTTGTATCGATTTCTAGATAGCCCGGTGCCGGTGCAAACTTCCCGAACTTATTTGCAAATAAGTTCGGGAAGTTTGCGCCGGCACCGGAAACCACGACAAGAAGTCAACGCATGAGCAATCACGACAGGCCGCTGTCACCGCATTTATCGATCTATCGCTGGCCCATTACGATGGTGCTGTCGA
>CALZMQ010000047.1 GCA_945788625.1 uncultured Woeseiaceae bacterium | reverse complement strand
GGCGGTACCCCGCCTGAAGGCCTGATGCCGGCGGTGACGACAGACTGCATTTTCATCAAGGATCTGCATCTCCAGTTCGGTCGGCGCAGCAGCGAATTCTCGCGTCAGATGCAGTCCGTTAGTGGCGGCGGTTCGGCAGGGTTCGGGCCATTCCGGACGAGCGTGAGTCACTCGGAGCAATCCGGCGAGCGCTCTTTCGAGGCCGACTGGGAGGGCCAGTCCGTGAGGATTCCCGGCATGCAGCTGCTCGGATACATGTGCTACATGCTGCCGAAGAGCCCGGATCCGAACCCCAACATCACCCAGTGGATCTAGGGGCTTGTCGCGCTCCCCAGGCAAAGGACGGTTCCATGACTGATCGATCAAAAGCGTCGCAGCTCATACTCAGAAAAATCTCTGAAGTAGCGCTCGGTCTCATTGGCGGCGAATCCAAGGACAATTTCATCGCGACGAGCGTGCAGAACATGGTCGTAAGCCCGGACGAAATCGCCGTCATGACGGATCCTGACCCCAACAAGCTGAGAACGCCGCAGTCTGCACACAGCTTCATCCGTTTATCGCGAAAGCTGAATGCCATTCAGCACAGCAATTCGGTGTTTACGTCCACGGCGGAATTCGACAAGTCCCTGGTTGGGCAATACGTTGACGTCGCCGAAGGCGATGACATCGAATGGGCGGTTGCCGAGGGGGGCGAGGAGAACGAGGCCGAGTTCAGGGAGGCAATGCGCACTCTCTACATCGACACCGATCCAGCGAGCCCGGTGCAACAGAAAACCGATCCTTACCTGGAGTTCTGCACGGTAGAGAGCTCAATTAATCGTTACAGGCTCGAAGTCGCCGAGCGCAGGATTGCGCTTTCCGAGAGAGATGACGGAGAACGCGAACAGATCGAGGAAGAAATCGAGAACTATGAGGAAGTCGTTCGTTTGTCGGAAGAGCGATTGGCCGAGCTCGACCGCGAACACGGTATCTCCGATGCCCGAAGCGTCGTTGAAGGAGCCGGACTCAAGCGCTGGCCACCTGGCTTCGACAAAGACAGGCTGCCGAACAAGCTATCGCTTCTCACCGACTCGTTCACGGAGGATGCGCAGGTCCCGGTCGTCTTCGACGATCCCGGTTTCCTGGCCGAAGAGAACTGGACTCGTATCCGAATGACGGCCGACGAAATAAGGGCATTCGCAGCGAGCGAAACGGCTAGCGCAGGGGAAGACCAACCCGATGCGACGTCGCTGGTTGACGATGACATCGATTCCATCGATCTCGAGCTGCAGGTGCTGACGGTGTATCGACCGTGGTTCTGGCCAGGCCTTTTCTCGAACCGGTTGTGGCGATGGAAATCCGACGACGCGGCGCCCATCTCCACCGGCGGCGATAACCCTGAAGGCCGAATTCCGGCTTACGTCACGGGACTCGTTTTTGCCCGCAACCTGAGTGTCAAGGGCAAGAAACAGCTGCGTGAAAATCCCGCAGCTGCGAACGCGCAGCTCAAGATCGGCAACTTCATGCTGCAACGTCTCGGCGCACGTGCGAATCGGGTAGTAACGCTGAAAAGCAGTTCGATAGCTGCGGTCGCGGCTGCAAACGTCGCCCGCGTCACGGCGCAAACGCCGGCCGGAAATCGCCTCGCGGCGACCGTCAGACCTGCCGCCCGCTCGCTGTCAGGAGTCATCCAGGATCCGAACGGTGGCCCTGTCGCGGGAGCGAAAATCCAGGTAACGGGTGTATCGAACAACACTCGACTGACGCTGGTCAGCAATGCTCAGGGTCGGTTCGTGACGCACGTTCCCCGCTCCGGCAAGTACAAATTGACGGTCACGAAAAAGGGCTACAACAGCGCCAGTCGCAGCGTCGACGTTGCACGCACCGCCAATCTGACAATCAAGTTGAACGGGATCATTACGAGTTCGATCAAACTCGCGCCGGGCATTGTCAACCAGTTGGTCGCACGCGGAGCACTGCGCGCTGTGACGCCCCGCCGTGTCGTTGCAGCAAGAAAGAAAGTCGCAAAGAAAAAGACAAACACGCGTGTCCGGGTACGAAGAAAAGCGAACAGAAAGAAAGCAGCAAGAAGACGCGCGCGCGCAACAGCAGGCCCAACCGTCGCCGTGCATGCGCCCGTCGTGATGGCGGCGCGCGTGGCGGCCGCTACGCCGACGAGCAACCGGGCAACACTGACGATCACCGTGGATGCGGACCGCCCCCTGGACAGCGCTTCGCCCGCGACGATCACGCTCAAGAATATGTCGACCGGCGTCAGTAATCCGGTGACGATGGGTGAAGAGACAAGTATGTCCATGCAGCTGCCGAGAGGGGCCTACACGGTGACACTATCGGCGGCCGACTACGAAGTCGAGGCCGCAAGCCGCCAGGTCAACCTGAACAGCAACCAGTCGGTCACGTTCAAACTCAAGTCACGGTACATCCTGCGTAACGAAGATGTTCACGTTGTGGCATTTACGTGCAGACGCGTACCGAAATCCCCGAACCCCTCGCCCAATGCAATCTGGCATTGACAACACACAATTTAACGAAGCATTAGGAAGGAGAAAACAATGACAAACAGCAAACACGGCGGTCAGGGCTACTCGTCGGGCACGTCCAAGAACACGGATGATAGCTACCGTTCGAGCAGAGACAGCGGAGGCGGTTACTCGAAGCGCAGGTCGCGGCCGGAACCAGGTGAACAGGATTATGAAGATCATGCGAGCTACGGCGACAACGACTCGTACGATCGTCAGAAGAGTTCGCGATCAGCCGGCAAACGAGGATCGCAGGGTTACGATGACGACCGGGGCCGCAACGGCGACGACGAGCGCGAACGCCGATCCGATCGTTACGGGGATGCCGGCCGTGAATCGACGCGGTACTCAGACGACGACAGCAGTCGTGGCTACGGCGGCAAACAGCAAGGCCGGGCGGGCTACGGCAACCGGAACGGCGGCGACGAAGGCGGTTACGGCGACGAGCTACCCGAGAAACGCCCGTCGCAAGGCGGCTACTCGTCCAGTGACAAGGATCGCGATCGGTCGAGCAATGGCGGGCGATCGCATCGGGCACGTGACAACGATCGGGATAGCAGCTATGGCGATGCCGACTACGATCGCGATCATCGTGACGCGAGCCCCGATCGAGAGCCGGAACGCACGTACGATCAGAGCAATAACGACCGTTACGCAGATAACGACCAGGACGCCGACGAGCGTCGCGATGGTGACCGGCAGCCGTCTGGCGGCGGTGACTTTTTCCGCGTCTGGAGCTGGCCGACGCCGACCATGCAGTACAACGGTCGACGCATCGAAAGTGGTGTCAGCGAGATTGAAGATCTTGGACTGACTGACGCGGTGTTGCACGTAAACAGCCACTCGAATGCGAAAGAGGCAGGCCGGTTCCGCTTCGTACAAGGCAACAATCGCGATCGAACCATCAGAGGTCTCACGGACGCGACCGACGCTATTCGCAACGTCGGCGCGGATGCTCACCTGATGGTATTTCCGTCGCCGACGCTAGCGTATACGCAGCAAATGGTTGACGGCGTGCTGGAGGTTCTTGACGCAGCGCAGCCGCGCTCGGTGCTGCTGGACGCCGAGGATAACTGGCGCAGGCGAGGAGTCTCTTCGCAGCGCAGCCAGTCAGTCGATGAAATTCGTCGTCGATTGCTGCCTGAGTTGCACGAGCGCAATATCGCTCTCGGTTTCACCGACTTCATGCTGAACGACGCGGGCCGAATGTTGGCGGAAATCTGCGACTACGTTCTGCCGCAGGCATACAGCACGACCGCGTCCGGGCGTCGCGAACCAGGCGAGATGCAAGAGCGGCTGCACCGAACCTACGCATCCCTCGACAAGCCCATCGTGCCCGCGCTGGCAGCCTGGAAACTGCGCCGGCGTCGCGGTCGGCCGCAGGAAAGCGTGTATGACACGATGCGCTATACGCTGGAAAGCGTCATGCAGCTGTCCAATCCGTCTTGCCGCGAGGTGGCTTACTGGAGCCTGCCGGCTGCGAAGTCGCGCAACCACAATAGTCGACAGGAGACGCGAGACATCCTGCGCTTCCTTCGAGATATCAGCCAGGAAGCGCGCCAGCGAGAATCGTTCCACGCCGGCGCGATCATCCGCTAAGTGCGGTCCGCCACAGCGGGACACCTCGCTCGCGCGAGCTGTTCCTGCTGTGAGGACTGCTAGGGAGAGTTAGTCATGGTTACATCAAATCGAATCCTGATGGCGTTGCTGTCAGTCGCTGTTGGCTTCTCGACGTTCGCGGACGCAGCGACATACAGCCAGGTTTGGGAGTGCAAGATCGACCTGGGAGCTGGCGACGGCGGCGCTTTCGTTTTCAAAACGCGCGGCGACGATTCGCGCGCGGAACTCGAAGGGACAATTACGACCGCTGCCGGCATCACCGAGGTGTCGGGCGAGATCGCGGGCGAGGTCATTCGCTTTTCTCGCCGCCTTGCCGATTCGCCTGCGCAAGAATTCGCTGGCGTTATCCTGGCTGCCGCAGAAAAGTCCCGACGGCTCGGCGGCCGTTATTCGGCGCTATACACGGGCCGTTGGCAGGCGGACTGTGTTCTGGAGAGCGAATCCGGCCCCGCTATTCGTGCTGATTTACCCGCACTCGTTATCGAGCTGGACGGCGATGAACACGTCGCGGAAGAAGACATATTTGTTCGAGCAAGAACCGTTGCAGGTGAAAACCTGAGACGTATTGTACTTGTTCACAATGGCGAGCCCATTAAACGCTGCGTCGGCAATCTGTGCGCAATGCTAGTCCCGGACGTGTCCGCGGGAACTCACGAGTTTTACGCGGAGGGCATGGCGTCCACCGGCGATCTGCTGCGATCGAATCGTGAAGTCCTGACGGTCGGCCCGGGGCGCAGCGAGCCGGTCCGGTTTATTTCTCTCACGCATTCGCCGACAAACCCAAGCGAGCGGGATCGCGTGGCTTTCGAGGTCAGTGCGACGCATCCTGATCGCGTTGATCTCGTTGAGATCTATGTGGATAACGTTCGCAAACTGAGCTGTCGGGGCGATGACAGCTGTTCATACACCGGCGGGCCGTTCGCGACGGGTAGTCATAGCTGGCATGCGAAGGCGTGGACGAGTAGTGGAGAAAGCGACCAGTCCTTGCCGCAGGCTCTCGACATTTCTGCAACGGCAGGTTCCTGCGTCATCGTCGGCGCAGCGGTCGGAGGCGCCGACAATCTTGTCGACGACTTTTCTGCGATACTCAGAGGCCCGGACGACCAGGGCCGGGACGCCGGAATTCAGCGCATTTTAGGCCGGGAATTCCGCTTTGCGAATCTGCGGGCAGGGCGCTACACGGTGTTCATAGACTCACGCACGGATCTGCACGGCGTACCGCGACAGCGAAATTTTTCAGTTGATTGCTCGCCGAACACTGTACGGAGAATAACTGTCGATTTTCGCTGAGGTCCGACGCTCTGCACAGCTTCCGGTTTGGAGCGCAACCATATTGTTACGTAAATCGTGGTAGCGCGACCGCCGCGTGATCGACGCGTTGATGAACTGAGCAGCTTAACGTGCTTCTCAAAAAAACCCTTGCACAAAGCCAACCGGAATAAGGCCCGGGAGCAATTCTGCACGAGCAACCTGTAGACCGTTATCTTCGAGTGCGCTTCGAAGCGACTGCATGGTGAAGCGGCGATGACCCGGAAAACCGCTGACTGCGAGGAGGCGTGAGACCAGCCACGACAATCTCGTCTCGTCATGGCAGAAAGTGGGAGCCACGAGCAATCCGCCAGGCTTCGTCACGTCCCGAAGCGCCTGGATCGCAGCGGGAAGATCGGGCACCAAATGCAAAACGTTGGCCGCGACAACAGCGTCAAACTCGCCGGTTGCGTAAGAAAGCGCGTATATATCGGCCTGCTCGCACGTCACGTTCTTGAGCTCGGCGTCCTGGACCCGCTGTTCCAGCGCCTCCACCATGGCCGCCGCGTAGTCCGTGGCGACGACGGAGTCGCTCGTCCGGGCAATGGCCGAAGTAACGATACCGGTGCCCGCTGCGACTTCCAGCACCCTACGCCTGCCGCGAACCGCCTCGCTGGCCAATTCCAGCATCCGCGGTAACGGCCTCCCAAGCACCCACCGCAATGACGCATCGTAATTGCGCGCGTGTCGCTCCCAGTATTCTCTGTCACTCATCCGCTTCCGACCCGGCATCCCGCAGTATCTCGATCGTCTCATTGATGACATGGAAACCAATCAGCGTGCCAATGACGAAGTCCGGATACGGCACGCGTAGCCGAAGAACCAGTTGACCGGCGAGTATCACGCCGCGACCTTCAGGTTCTCACACCCTTAGATTCTGGCCGTTCGTAATCGCAACGCGTTACCGATAACGGAAACCGAACTGAACGACATCGCCGCAGCGGCGATCATGGGGCTCAACAACATTCCCGTAAATGGAAACAGCACGCCGGCAGCGATCGGTACACCCAGCGAGTTGTAGCCAAACGCGAATACGAGATTCTGCCTGATGTTTCGCATCGTCGCCGCACTCAACAAACGTGCGCGGACGATACCACGAAGGTCTCCCTTGACCAGCGTCACACCGGCACTCTCGATGGCGACATCTGTCCCGGTTCCCATTGCTATACCTACGTGGGCGGCAGCGAGGGCGGGCGCGTCGTTGATGCCGTCGCCCGCCATGGCTACGACCGAGCCTTCATCGCGCAATTCCTGGACGACGTTCGCTTTCTCCTCGGGCAGCACTCCGGCAATGACATTGTCGATTCCCACCTTCCTGGCAACGGCCTCCGCCGTCGTGCGATTGTCTCCCGTCACCATGACGATCCTGAGCCCCTGCTTGTGCAACTCATCGACGGCAGCGCGGGTTGTTTCCTTAATCGGATCGGCGACGCCGATCAGTCCGGCGGCACGACCGTCGATCACTACGTACATGACCGTCTCTCCGTCTGCACGCCGACGCTCGGCTTCGGCTTCGAGTGATTCCGGCAGCTCGCCGGATGCTTTGACCAGCTTGTCATTGCCGATGGCGACGGACCTCCCCTCGACTGTGCCTGTGACGCCTTTTCCAGTGACTGACTGGAATGCCCCGGACGCTGTCAGCGCCAGTCCGCGTTCCTCGGCACCGCGAATGATCGCCTCGGCGAGTGGGTGCTCGCTGTGAAGCTCGAGGCTCGCTGCACTGCTCAGCACCACGTCTTCGTCGTGGGGCTCCAGCGGCGTCACCGACATGAGTTTCGGCCTCCCCTCGGTCAATGTTCCGGTCTTGTCGACGATCAGCGTATCGACCTGGCGCAGCGTCTCGACAGCTTCTGCGTTCTTGAATAGTACGCCCGCAGTCGCCCCGCGGCCCGTGGCAACCATGATCGACATCGGCGTCGCCAGGCCGAGTGCACAGGGACAGGCGATGATCAGTACGGCCACCGAATTGATGATGGCATAGGCCATTCGCGGCTCCGGTCCAACCGTCGCCCAGACAGCAAACGCAATGACCGCGACCACGACCACGGCTGGCACAAAGTAACCGGCGACGACATCGGCCAACTTCTGGATCGGCGCGCGGCTGCGCTGAGCTTCCGCAACCATATGCACGATCTGCGATAGCAACGTATCCGCGCCGACGCGCTCTGCGCGCATAAGCAGGCTTCCGGTCCCGTTGATCGTGGCGCCTACGACCGGATCACCGGCTTTCTTGAGAACGGGGATGGACTCACCTGTCACCATGGACTCGTCAACCGAACTGCTTCCGTCGACGACAACACCGTCGACCGGTATCTTCTCGCCCGGCCGGACACGTAGTTGATCGCCTACCTGAACATCACCGAGATCGATATCGGACTCACTGCCGTCTTCCTTCACCACCCTCGCCGTGTTGGGCGCGAGTCCCAGCAACGCCTTGATTGCCGCACCGGTCTGGCTGCGCGCACGAAGTTCGAGCACCTGGCCAAGCAACACCAGCGTGACGATTACGGCGGCGGCCTCGAAATACACGGCGACCTCGCCGTCCGGACCACGAAATGCGTCGGGAAAGACGCCTGGCGCGATTACCGCCGCTGCACTGTAGATGTAGGCGACTGCCACGCCCAGTGCGATAAGCGTGAACATGTTCAGGTACCGGTTGACGACCGACTGCCAGCCGCGCACAAAGAAGGGCCAGCCTCCCCACAGGACGACAGGTGACGCGAGCACTATTTGCACCCATTGCAGTCGCCTCAGTCCGAATTGCTCAACGAGGTTCTGCCCGGGAATCAGTTCCGCCATGGCGACAATAAAAACCGGCAGCGTCAGGGCGGCGCTCACCCAGAAACGGCGCTGCATGTCGCGCAGCTCGGAATCGTCCTCCTGGCCCAACGAGACGCCCACCGGCTCCAACGCCATGCCGCAGTACGGGCAGGTGCCGGGGCCTTCCTGCTTGACCTCCGGGTGCATCGGGCAGGTCCAGTAATCAACGTCTTCAGGCACCTCCGCCGGCGTTGTGTGCGAATTGTCGTGGTGACAACAGTGGGCTTCGTGCTCGGTGTTCATCGTGTTGCTCCTTTCCTCGCGGGCGCGTGCTCGAGATCCCTGAGAATCGGGCATTCGGACCGGGATCCGCCGTCGCAATCCGAAACCAGCTGCTGCAGCGTATCGACCATCGACTGCAATTGGCGAATCTTGTCGCGCATAGCCTCGATGTGCGACCTGGCAAGGTCCCTGACTTCCAGGCTCGTGGCGTTTTGATCGCCCCATAATTCGAGCAAGGTCGATGTCTCGTCGATCGAGAATCCCAGTTCTCGTGCCCGCTTTATGAAGTCAAGCGTGTGGATGTCGGACGCGTCATAGTCACGGTATCCGGAGTCGGTCCTGGCAGCCTGCTTGATCAGCCCGATCTGTTCGTAGTACCGGATGCGCTTGCTGGACACGCCGGTCGTCTCTGCTGCTTCGCCAATTCTCATGGTCGTCTCGCCTGCTCTTCAAACACGGTCAGGCTACACCTTCCCACTATGGGAAGGTCAAGGTGGCTTGGGGCATTTTGAAAAAATCGTTGGTATTCAGAGCATTGTGTTGGCGCTAAGCCGATGACATATCGAGTCCGCCGGCGGGAATCCGGGCGAAAGTCGCTTGCCAGAAGTGTGCGCCGTCAGCAGTAGTCGGACCAGCCATGGTGTTTGAACAAGAGAGATATTTGGCTCATCGTTACCTTGAATGAGTAGCTCTTTCGCCCGTCACAGAGCCGGTCTGGCCGAATCTAAGCAATAAATATCCGAGAATGCCTGCAATCAACGATGATGCGACGATTGCGAATCGATCAGCACGCGCATATCCGGCCCCGCCTTCGGCGAATGCCAGGGAGCCGATGAACAGGCTCATCGTGAACCCAATCCCGCAAAGAACCGAAATACCGTAAAGCTGCAACCAGGACGACCCGGCAGGCAGTTTCGCGAAGCCGAGCTTGATCGTCAGCCAGGAGAAAGCGAAAACGCCAATTTGCTTACCGAAGAACAAACCACACGCGATCCCCAAAGGCACCGGTCCAATCAGCCTGTCCCACCGAAGCTCGCCAAAGTCGATACCTGCGTTAATAAACGCGAACGCAGGCAGCACTGCGAAAGCGACCCAAGGGTGCAACGCATGAATCAAATGCCGCAGCGGCGGCTCATCGCCCGCCCCTTTGCCCCTGGCCGGGATCGCCATCGCCAATGCAACGCCTGCAAGGGTTGCGTGAACCCCTGACTTCAGCACGAAAACCCAGAGAGCAATTCCGACCAGGACAAAGGCCGCAATTCGAGTGACACCTAATCGATTAAGCGCCACCAGTGCTGCAATCGCGATACCTGCCAGCAGCAGCGAAATCAAAGACAGCTGAGTAGTGTAAAAAACTGCGATCAAGATAATCGCTGCCAGATCGTCGAGAACCGCCAGAGTCATTAGAAACACTTTGAGGCTCACCGGAATTCTTGGCCCGAGTAGAGCCAGTACGCCTAGCGCAAAAGCAATGTCGGTTGCGGTTGGCACAGCCCAGCCCTGCATAGCGACAGGATCGCCCCAATTCAACACGGAATAGATCGATGCCGGTACTACGATACCGCCCAGCGCTGCAAGCGCAGGCAATGCAATTTGAGATCGATCAGACAAGTGGCCTTCAATCCATTCACGCTTGATCTCCATGCCAACGAGAAAGAAGAACACCGCCATCCAGAGGTCGTTTACCCATAACAACAGGGGTTTCTCGATGCCGAGATTGCCTACGCGAATCTCACCCTCCAGCAAAAGCAAAGACTGGTACGCCTCCGCAAGCGGAGAGTTCTTGACTATCATCGCAAGGACTGTCGCCGCCATAAGAACGAGTCCCGCGGAAGACTCGAGTTTGATAAATCGGCGAATGTTCTCACCGAACCGTCCAAGAGCCCTGTTCGCTGCAGCATTCATTTCGTTATTCCTCTCGTAGCATCGGCTAATCCGAGCGCACCAGTTGCAGGCTCTCTTCGATCAATTCAAGCCTTGGGGACCTGACCGGAAACGTTGCGTAGGCCTGCCTCGTAAACACCGGCGCCTCCGCTACCTCATACAACAAGCCGAGCTCAATGTCTTTGTCGACCATTCGCTTCGGCAGATAAGCGCTACCACCGATCAGGCTAATGTACTCGAGTGCCATTTTTGCATGTGTCACACGAGTAATCGCTTCTGATGCATCGGGAAAGGTGCGCCGGTGATCGAGTCCGAAGGACAGGCCCCAATCGACAAAAACGTAGTTACCGTCAAGAGCTTGATCGACCGATACACCACGGTCGCTCGATACGAGAATGAACTCCACGGTTGCGATTTCGCGAATCTGCATGATGTCCAACTGAGCTGGCTCCAGCAGGATTGCAACATCGAGCGTGCCGTCGATGAGTTTCCTCGTAAGAAAATCGGGTGTCTGCGCTTCCGCAATGATTGCCAGGTTGGGGTAACTGCGGCGCAAATCGTGCAGCCACCGCTGCAGCAGGACGTCCCAAAGGCGCAGGCTGCCGCCGATGACGAGCTGCTGGCTCGCTTCTGCCAGCGATACATCCTGGCGAGCGGCGCGCCATGTAGCGATGAGTTTCTCGGAATGCCGTATTAGTCGACCCCCTTCCGGCGTCAGGCGCATTTCCCGTGTACTGCGCTCAAACAGCGTCACGCCTAACTGGTCTTCCAGCGACTTTAGCCGACTACTCACCGCCGCCTGCGTGACGAATAGCGCCTGCGCCGCACGACCGAAGTGGCGTGTACGGTTGAGCTCGAGAAACGTTCTCAGAAGTTCAAGATCCATGGCTATTTATAAATTTTTGTTATTCACTTGGCAATTATTTTTAGTTAGATTTATTAATACCGGGCTCCTATAGTGGCATCCGCTCGCTGGGCCATTCCGCCCAGCGCCTGGTTGCATGTCACTGGAGGAGACTCATATGAGCACGTTTTCTCGACAATTCGGCCATTTGGCCGCGATTTTGCTGCTGAGTACCGCTGTCACGATTGCGGAAGCACAATACGATCTGCGCGCAACACTCTTTGCGCAGACCGACGATGCGCTCAAGAGCGCCAATGAGGCGCGCGCAAATATCCTGGCGCCAAAGAGCTACTCCGAAGCGGCCAGGGCCTACGGTTCCGCAGAGGACAAGCTACGTCGCGGCCGAAGCATTGAAAGCATCAAGTCGGATCTCGATGATGCTGCAAAGGCACTGCGTATCGCTGTTGACGCAACGCGCCTCGCAAACGTCACTCTAACCTCTGCGATTCAGGCGCGGGACGATGCGGAGGCCGCTAATGCCGTTACTTTTGCAACAGACAAGTGGCGCCAGGCCGAAGAGAAATTCGCTTCGGCCGCGATGCGGCTCGAGGCAGGCAATGTCAAATCTGCCAGGACTCGCGCGAAGGATGCGGAAGAGTTTTACCGCGCTGCCGAACTGACGGCCATCAAATCGAACTATCTCGACGAAGCACGACGTCTGATTGCGAAAGCAAAGGACGATCGAGTGGACCGGGTTGCGCCGAAAACCCTGGCCAAGGCGGAGGCGCTTCTTGCAGAGGCCGAGAGCGCGTTGACCGAGAATCGCTACGATACTGACCAACCTCGAAGCACCGCGCGCCAGGCCAAGTATGAAGTGAAACACGCCATGCACCTGGCAAGCATTCTCGAGCCTGTGCGTGACAGGGACGTTAGCCTCGAGGATTTCGCGCTGGCTGCCGAGACACCTGTATTGAGCATTGCGGGATCGCTGGATTTGGTTGCGGCGCTGGATGAGGGATATGAAAAGCCGACAGACACGATCATTGATCGAATAAACGCACTGCAAAAAGACGCCTATGAGTTGAGCGAGCGGCGAAACCAGATCTTCGAACTCGAGGAAGAGATCGCGCGCCTGGAGAAAGATCTTGGTGTGCAATCCGATCGGCTTGCCGCACAGGAATTGCAGCGTCGCAAGTTCCGTCAGATCGAGAATATGTTCGGCTCAGCCGAGGCACAGGTCTTCACACACGGACAAAACGTTCTAATTCGGCCCATCGGACTTGTGTTTCCAAGTGGTAGCGCTCAAATCGAGTCCGAGTACTTTTCGCTGTTGCGCAAAATGCAGGATGCGATTCGCATGTTCCCGAACAGCCTGGTTGTGGTCGAGGGTCACACCGACTCCTTCGGCGGCGATGACTCGAATCTGACGCTATCCCAGGAACGTGCGGAAGCGGTGCGCGCGTACCTTCTCGCCACTTTGCGAGATCTGTCTCCGGAAGATGTGGGAGCAGTTGGCTTCGGTGAGTCGCGTCCCGTCGCAAACAACGAGACTGTTGAGGGGCGAGCCAAGAACCGCCGAATCGACGTTGTTATTCGGCCGAGATAGACGGTAGAAAACGGATGGCGCCACATGGTTCCGAGCAGCAGTTACATTTGAAAAAGATGTCTGCGAAAGCAGCGTACTCGAAGTCGGCCCGAAATAAATTGGTCGAGTCCCGGGCGAAACTGGATGGCATAAGGACCGCGATCAAGCAGGCGGTGGCTGCGGGTCGATTGAGGCCCAGTGAACAACTGGATCGGACCCTTAGTGCGATGGAGGTCAATTTCAGGGCCGCCGAGACTCAGCTGAGAAATCTTCAGAAATCGGGCGAGGATGAGTGGGAAAAGATGCGCGTCCAACTGGACAGTACCTGGGAAAACCTGGCGCGTTCAATCGCGAATCTCGTCGCTCGTTTCTCGGACGAATCGCGCGATTGATGCGATCCGGACTATTGAATATTGACTGACCTTCAGGAGTTTGACTGTGGCTTACAAATATTTGATCACTGCGATTCTGTCGCTCTTCGTCATGGTCTTCGCAGTGCAGAATGCGGCCATTGTCGAGATACGCCTGCTGTTCTGGGAAGTTGCCCTACCCCGATCAATACTGATTTTCCTGATGCTCCTGATCGGAATTGCCATCGGATGGGTATCACGTTCCATAGTCAGGATTTCAAGGACACGAAATGATCATTAACCGACGTCTTAAAGCCATTATGGCCAACGCTATCGTCGCGGTTTCTTTTGTTCTTGCGCAGCAAACATCCGCCGCTGAGAACGACCCGGGCATCTGGACGATATTTTCGACCACCGACTCGTTCTCGGGTGAGGACGCGACAGGCCGCTGGCATTACTGGTTTGATGCGCAAGCGCGGTACTTCGACCCTGGTAGTGGAGCGAATCAATGGCTGGTTCGCCCGGGCATCGGATACGAAATTCGCGACGGCGTAAAAGCGTGGGCAGGATACGCACGATTCCGCTCACGCAACCGCTCTGGTCGAGTAGCTCACGAGAATCGATACTGGCAACAGATTGACTGGCGCGCCGGGGAATGGCAGTTAGGCCGGATAACGATGCGCCTACGGCTCGAGCAGCGCTCGATCGATGTGGGCGATGACCTGGGAGTCGCTCTCCGGTTCATGACCAAGTACGTGCGTCCGTTACCGGGAGACGGTGACAAGAGCCTGATCGTTAGCCTCGAGCCTTTCCTGGACCTCAGGGACACCGACTGGGGCGGCGACGCCGGCTTCGCACAAAATCGATTCTTCGTGGGCATGGGCTGGCGGCTGAGCGACAAACTCACGCTGGAAACCGGGTACATGAATCAGTTCATATGGGTGGACGGCGCCGAGGACCGGGTTAACCGACTGGCTATACTGACGATAAAAGCCAAATTGTAGCGATAACATTTATGATCGGAAATCGAAACGGAAGCAGACGATTGCGCGGGGCCCTCGGGACCCGGCATGCGGCGTTACTGGCGTTAGTCGGTGGCATTGTCGTGCCCCCCGGCGCGAGCGCGAGCGATGTCAAGTGGGAAGGCGGAATCACAACTGTCTACCAGCATTCTGACGACAGCCGCGCAGAAACCGAAGTGACTGCATCGGCCGATCTGTTTGCAACCTTGACAATGGGTCGTGGCGAGTGGTTCGCTTACATCGAGGCAAGCACTACTCCCAGGTCTGGCGGCGTATCGGCTTTATATCCGACCGTGAACGGCGATGCCGGCTCGGTGCTGACCAAGGGCGGCAATGGCGGCGTACAACTCTCGGAGTTCAACTATACCTTTCGCTATGACAGTGATCACTTGTTGACGCTCGGCCTGATTGATCCGTCCGCCTGGCTCGACCGAGGTCGAATTGCCAATGATGAGACTAGCCAGTTTCTCAATGGCAGTTTCGTCAACAATGCCACGATCGAGTTTCCCGATTACACATTGGGGGCGATTTACAGCGCTCCCGGCACCGGAACTCGTCCTGCGGTTACACTGGTCGTCGCCGGCTCAGACGGCATCGCCGACCTTCCTGACGGATCGTACCAGGACCTGCTCGACTTCAATGAGGACGGGCGCGGTGCTTTTGTCGGCGCCGGCGCGAACTGGCTATTTGACCGCAGCTCGTGGCGAGTCGGCGCCTGGGTCAGGACTGACGATCATACCGTGGCGGGCAGCGATACCGATATAGAACAGAACTATGGTGCCTATGCAGTATATGGTTGGCAGTCTGGAGGGAATGCCCTGAATGTCAGGGCAGGGTTGGCCAACTCCGATGTCTCTGTCGCCAGAGGTTTTTTCGCCCTCGCATATCAACGCAAGTACAAGCTCGGGCAGTTCGGGATCGGGACAGCGTACACGGGAATCTCGAGCGGCTTTCGCTCCGGCGGCCCTGACAGCGCTATTGACTCCGAGGTCTATTTCCGAGTTCCCGTGTTCGACGGGGCTGGTCACGTGACACCTTCGATTCAATATGTCGAAGTGCCCGGATTCGACGCTGATCAAGCCGTGCCAGGTGCGACCGCAATTGTTGCCGGGGTGCGGTTTCACTACTCATTCCAGGAATAGGGATCAAATGAACTCGCCAAAGGAAATTCTGACGCTTGGTTGGCGTGAATGGGTCGCTTTACCTCAACTGGGAATCCGCCAGATCAAGGCAAAGGTAGATACCGGCGCACGAACGTCCGCGCTGCATGCTTTCGAAGTCCGTTCTTTCCACGAAGAGGGTAAGGAGCGCGTCGAGTTCCTGATGCATCCCATTCAAAAAAACAACGATGCTGTTGTCACCTGTGTCGCCGATATGCTCGACAAAAGAGTAGTGACGGATTCGGGCGGGCACAAGGAAGAGAGATTCGTCATTGCGACGAATCTCGCGATAGGTAAATACTCCTGGCCTATCGAGCTCACTCTTACGGCTCGTGACGACATGCTGTTCCGCATGCTGTTGGGGCGCACTGCAATCAAGAATATTGCTCGAGTCGATCCGGCCAGATCTTACCTGGTTGGTAAGAAAAAGCGGATCGCAGAGGTTAATCATGAAAAACAATAATGACGTTCTGATCATCGGCGACACGAAGATTCGACCTGGCGAACGAGCAAACGTCGACCTGCCAGTTGCCGATCTCTACACCTCCACGTCGCTAAGCATGCCGGTAAAGGTGATTCGCGGCCGCCAGCCCGGCCCGGTACTTTTCGTCTCCGCTGCAATACACGGCGACGAACTCAATGGCGTGGAGATAGTCCGGCGGCTACTAAAGCGCAAGACTTTGCGATCGATTCGCGGCACCTTGATTGCGATTCCAGTCGTGAACGTACACGGGTTTCTCGATCAATCTCGCTATCTGCCGGACCGACGCGACTTGAACAGGTCCTTTCCGGGCAGTTCGAAGGGCTCGATCGCCGCCAGGCTCGCCAGCTTGTTTTTGCGAGAGATCGTGGCAAAAGCCGATGCCGGGATCGACCTGCATACCGGTGCCGTGCACCGTTCGAATCTACCGCAGATTCGAGCCAACCTGGACGATTCCGGGACCCTCGAAATTGCGACTGCATTCGGGGCGCCTGTCGTCATCAACTCGAATACTCGTGACGGCTCTTTGCGCGCGTGTGCGGCCAAACGCGGCATGCCGATACTGATTTATGAGGCCGGGGAAGCGCTGCGCTTCGAAGAGACGGGCATTCGAACCGGCCTGCGCGGAATACTGAACGTCATGCGTAGCATGCGCATGCTACCGGGCGCGAAAACCGCTTCGCCTGTCAAGCCGGTCATCGCCCGATCGACACGATGGATTCGTGCCGGCGCGAGCGGCATTGTTACCGGAAAAGCGAAACTCGGTGGCTCGATTTCCAAGGGCCAGGTCATAGCAACGATCAGCGACCCGCTGGGTGACGAGGAAATCAGCGTGATCGCGCCCTCAGATGGAATTGTGATCGGACGTACCAACCTTCCGTTGGCACACGAGGGCGACGCGCTTTTTAACCTCGGGACATTCAAGAACATGCCAAAAGCAAGTAGCGCAGTTGAGAGCCTCGCCTCCGGCCGCAACGTATCGAAAATCAGTTGAGGCCACAAATTCACTGGTTCGAACCCACACCAAACAGGATAGAGCTATGAAAGTCGTTGTACTGTCTACCAACAAAGCTTTGTATTCCACGAAGCGGCTGATCGAGGCCGGTAAAGAACGTGGGCACGAGATGCTTGTAGTCAATCACAAGCACTGCTACATGAACATCACCAGCCACAAGCCCAGCATCCATTTGAAGGGAGAGGCAATTACCGGCGTTGACGCAATCATCCCGCGCATCGGTGCGTCGATTTCTTTTTACGGAACGGCTGTCGTCCGCCAGTTCGAAATGATGGGTGTGTACTCGGTAAACGAGTCTGTGGCGATAACCCGGTCACGAGACAAGCTGCGGGCATCGCAGCTGTTGGCGAGACGCGGTATCGGTCTTCCAGTGACCGGCTTCGCGAATTCCCCGGATGACACTGAGGATCTTCTGAGAATTGCAGGAGGCGCTCCTGTTGTTATAAAGCTACTCGAAGGAACGCAGGGCGTCGGTGTAGTGTTGGCGGAGACAAAGAAGGCGGCCGAAAGCGTAGTCGAGGCATTCCGCGGTCTCAAAGCCAACTTCATGGTGCAGGAGTTCATCGAAGAAGCCGGCGGCGCCGACATCCGTTGTTTCGTAATCGGCGATAAAGTTGTGGCAGCGATGATGCGGCAAGGTAAGGAAGGTGAATTCCGCTCCAATTTGCATCGCGGCGGCGCTGCGTCCCTGATAAAGATTACGCCGGAAGAACGGTCTACGGCGGTTCGATCAGCGAAGGTGATGGGCCTTAATGTAGCCGGTGTAGACCTCCTGCGCTCAAATCATGGTCCTGTCGTGATGGAAGTCAACTCGAGTCCTGGCCTGGAGGGCATTGAGACTGCGACCAAGAAGGATGTCGCAGGAATGATCATTGAGTTCATCGAGAAAAACGCACGGCAAGGAAAAACGCGAACGCGCGGTAAAGGCTGATATTTGGGCAGGATGAGATACTTTCGTGGTGATTGAAAATGTTTACTGACTTCAAGGCAGTCTGGAACTTTGTACTGGCGACGACGCCAGGCGGACACACGATCAGCATTGGTCAGATAGTTTCCGTGCTGGCGTTATTGATCGCCGGCTACATAGGTGGTCGTTTCATCGGCTACATGCTCGGGCGGCGGCTGGAAAAGACCAAACTTCGACCTGACGTGATTTACATCCTGAAGCGAGTTGTCTTTTTCACTATCCTGGTGCTGGTCGTTATTACGGCATTCGGCCTGCTTGGGATTCCTCTCACTGCTTTTGCGTTTGCAACTGGCGCGCTGGCCATTGGTATCGGTTTCGGTGCACAGAACATCATCAACAACTTTATCAGTGGCTGGATCCTCATGGCGGAGCGTCCGATTCGAATCGACGATTACATCGAGATCGACGCCTGGCAGGGAACCGTTGAACGAGTCGGCAATCGGTCTACCCGGATTCGACGCACTGACGGTGTACACCTACTGGTGCCCAACAGTCAGCTCCTGGAACGTACTGTCGTCAACTGGACGCTTGTCGACCAGAAGATTCGAACGACTGTTCGGGTTGGCGTCGAGTACGGCTCGCGCGTCCGTCTTGTTTCCGAACTGATTTTTCAAGCAGTCACCGAACAGCCTCAGGTTAAACCCGAGCCGGCTCCTACCGTCGTATTCGAGGACTTTGGTGACAATTCCCTGGTCTTTGACGTGTATTTCTGGTGCGACGTCACCGGCGAAAGACTGCTTCGTGAGATCCGCAGCGATGTTCGGTATCGAATTTGCGACTTGTTCGCCGAAAACGATATCGTCGTCGCATTCCCGCAACGCGACGTGCACCTGGACACCAGGGACGCCCTGGAGGTTCGCGTTTTGACATCGTCCGAGACTGCACAACAAGCTGATAATAAGAGGAAATAGACGAGGTGACCGACTCCAAGCTCGAATTTCTACATTGCTGCGTGCTTGACGGGCACGGCGGCTCAGATGCCGTTGACACGCGATCGCTTACTCAGGGCAAAACCAGCCAGGGCGTCTTGTGGATACACCTGGATGTCAATGACGATGCATCCCGATCCTGGTTGAAGAAAGACAGCGGACTGGAATCAGTGATCGTCGATTCACTCCTGGCTGACGAAACGAGACCCCGGTCGTTTTCCACCGAGCACGGCCTGCTCGTCGTGCTTCGTGGGGTCAACACCAATCCGGGGCAGGACCCGGAAGACATGGTGTCCGTTCGAGTCTGGATCGAGCAGCACCGAATAATAAGTACCCGGCGCAGACGACTATTGTCGATAATCGACATACACGAGATGCTGAACGAGGGCATCGGCCCGAAATCACCAGGAGATTTTCTCAGTACTATCGTCGCCAAACTGGCTGACCGCATCGGCGATTTCATCGATGACATAGAAGGTCGCGTGGGCGAGGCGGAGGCCACGATGGACACCCGGGACCAGACTCAATTTCGACAGATGATAACAACGTTGCGGCATCAAATTGCATCGGTTCGCCGCTTTCTCGCCCCGCAACGCGACGCATTGGACCGGCTTTACAGGCAGCCGGGCAACTGGTTGTCCGAGGCCGATATCCGGGACCTCCGGGACGAGGCGGACCGGATCACCCGCTATCTCGAAGACCTGGATCTCGCGCGTGAACAAACGATGGTGCTTCGCGAGGAATTTCTCGGCCGACTCGCCCAGGAGCAGAACTCGCGCATGTATGTGCTTTCCGTCGTTGCCGCCGTGTTTCTTCCGCTGACGTTTGTCACCGGACTGCTGGGAATGAACGTCGGGGGCCTGCCTGGCCTTGACAGTCCTCGTGGTTTTCTCGGATCCCTTGTGGTCATGGTGCTGGCGGCCGTCGGGTTACTGACGTTCTTCCGGGCGAAAAAGTGGCTATAGACTGCCATCATGTCGCTCAAAACCCTCACCTGCCTGTTCCTGGTCATCCTGCTGCTGCCCTTGGTGGTGAGGGCGGAACTGACCATCACGGGAGTTGAGGGTGAGCTGGAGCAAAACGTCCGGGCATTCGCGACGATTGCCTCGGAGCCGTGTGACTCCGAAGCATGGCTCGTGCGGCGCCGTTTTCGCGCACTCGAGTCCGAGGCACGAAAAGCCATCGAGCCATTCGGCTACTACCACCCGCTTATAGAGACAACGCTTGCACGCGACGGCGATTGTTGGGAAGCGACGATTTCGATCGACCCCGGTGTACCCGTTGTCTTACGTAACGTCGATATTCGGATTGACGGTCCGGGATCGTCTGATCCTGAGTTTCAGGCACTGACGAACAACCCCCGGTTCAGGCGGGGTGAAGCGCTGCGGCACAACGACTACGATCGGCTGAAGAAAGCGCTGCAGGTCCGCGCCGCGGACCGCGGCTATTTCGAGGCCGAGTACGCGGCTAGCCAACTTGACGTCTGGCCGGATCAGGGCGTCGCCGATATCACGCTGCACTTCACGAGTGGCCCACGTTACCGGATCAGCCAGATACGCCAGGAACAGAAATTCCTGGATCCGGCAATAGTAGACGGGTATCTCGACCTGCAGGTTGGCGCTTACTACCACAGCGACGACCTTGCCCGAGCGTACCGGGATCTGTCCGATAGCGCGTATTTCGGCCAGATCGAGGTTATTCCCGACGTTGCAAACGCAGCAGACGGGCAAGTGCCCGTGCGTATTACCCTGCAGCCGGGTAATCGCATCGAGTACACGATCGGCATCGGCGCTTCTACGGATACGGGACCGCGGTTTCGGTCCGGTGTCCGCAACAATCGCATCAACCAGAGAGGCCATCGCCTGATTGCGGACCTGGGTGTCTCGACACTCGTACAGGGTCTTACCACCGAATACCGAATTCCGCTGAGCGATCCCCGCCGCGAGTGGTTCAGCCTGACAGCCGCGTATTCGAACGAGGAGACCGACACGTTCGACAACGAAGCTCAGCGCCTCGGGGTTCGGTGGACCAAGGCGATGAGCGAAGCCTGGTTGCGAACGCTGTCCCTCGACGCCAGCCGCGAGTCGTTCGAGGTCGGAGAAGACATTGATTCAACCACCTCTATCGTCCCGGCAATGACTTTTGACCATAAGCGTTCGGACCGTGAGATTTTCCCCCGCCGCGGGCGCCGACTCGGCGTGGAACTTCGTGGCACCGACGAGGCGATCGGCTCGTCGATGTCTTTTGTGCAGGCGACAGTCTGGATGCGCTGGATTCGCTCATTCGGTACGCGCAATCGGCTGCTAGCTCGAATCAACGCCGGCGTCACGAGATCCAGCGACTTCAACGAATTGCCACCGTCCGTCCGGCTCTTCGCCGGAGGCGACGAGTCGGTCCGGGGTTTCGACTACAACAGCCTCGGCCCGACCGATGCGGATGGCAATGTCGTCGGCGGCAACAACTTGCTGGTCGCCAGCATCGAGTACGAGCGGCACCTCACCGGCAATTTCTACGGAGCGATGTTCGTCGACGCCGGAAACGCCTTCAACGACACGGACTTTTCCGCCGAGGTTGGCGCCGGTCTCGGTATAAAGTGGCGATCGCCGCTGGGTCCGCTGCGCCTTTACCTCGGGTATCCGGTATCGGACGACGACAAAAACCTGCGCCTGCATCTGCGACTCGGTGCGGACCTGTGACGCGATCGAAGAAACTCGGGCTTGGCGCTCTCGTCGTAGCGATCACCTTGATCGCTTCCGCGCTATGGTTGCTTGGTACGGACAGCGGGACGCGCTTCCTGCTTGCCAGGGCGCAACCGTATCTGCCCGCGGAACTTACGCTGGGTGAAACACGGGGAACGCTCCTCGGTGGCGTTCGCCTGGCAACGGCAAACTGGAAAAGCGAGTCGGTCGATGCGACGGTGCGCGACGCTTTCGTCGATGTCGGATTGGCAGCGCTGTTTTCGAAGCATCTTGCGATTCGTACACTCGATGTCGAGGAGATCACCATTGTCGCCACGGCAACGGCCGAGTCCGACAAGACCCTGGAACTGCCGTCCGTCGAGTCTCCGCTTCGCGTCTCGATCGACTCTTCATCCCTGAGAAACGTTTCCTTCGCGAGAGACCAGGTGCAACGTCGTGTCGACGACATACAGCTCAGCGGCTCACTAACGGGATCAAAGCTCGAGCTGTCGCACCTGTCAATCAAGAGCAACTGGCTGAATGCGCGGGTCGAGGGCGCAGCGGATATCGCCGGTCTTTACGCCGGCCGCCTGACTGCAGACTGGCGATGGACAGAGTCGCCGTCCTTGCAACTCGTGGGCGAGCTTCGGGTCCTCGGCGATTTGCGCGGGTACCAAATCGAGCACAAACTGACTGCACCGCAACAGCTGGCCACGACCGGCACTGTTTCGTATGTCGGCGGCGAATTCAGGTTCGATCTGTCGAATTCCTGGAACTCGTTTGTGTGGGATTTCGACGAAGCGCAGCTACTGTCGCCCAGCGGGTCGCTCCGATTGCAGGGCGATCCGGGCAATGTGGACATCTCGCTCGATACCCTCGCGCAGCTGGGCGACCTGCCACAAACAAGGATCATGATCGAGGGCAACACCGATGCTGAGACAATAAGCTTTTCCCGACTCAGCGCGACTAACGATCTCGGCGAACTAATCGCGTCCGGCGAAGCTGGCTGGAGTCCGGCACCGGTATTCGATGTCGAGTTCTCACTTTCGGATCTCGATCCCTCCCTTGTACCTGGGCTGTTTGCAGGCAAGATCGATACTCGAGGCAGGATTCATGGCTCGTTTGTCGCGGACGCCCCGGATATCACGCTACTGATCAGCGACCTGGGAGGAATGGTCAATGGGCAAGCGCTCGACGGAGACGGTGCGTTCAATTACTCGAAACAGCAATTGACGATCACGAACAGCCGTATCCAGTTAGGGGCCAACCGACTCAGGGTCGATGGCACCGCCGGCGACGCGCTGGCGCTGGATGCCGACCTCGAACTTTCGGCCATCCAGGATCTTTGGCCCGACGCTTCCGGAAATCTCTCTGCGAGCATCTCTCTTCAGGGTTCGCGAGAACGACCCGAGGTCCGGGTCAAGGCTGAGGGCGACGACGTGCTCTGGTCCGAGTACGCCATTGGCAGCCTCTCGGTAGACGCCGGGCTTTCTTCCGGGCAGGAAATTGACGCGGAGATGATGCTCGGGAAACTCACGGTGCGTGGTTATGAGGCCGATTCGGCCCGTCTCATTGCTGCGGGGACGATCGACAAGCACAGATTAAGTGCAGAGTTGGGTAGCAAAGGTAATAGCGTCGCTACGGCGGTTGTTGGTGGCTACGCGAATGGCCGTTGGGCGGGCGTGGTCAATGCGCTGTCGATTGGCAACGAACTGGCCGGCGAATGGACCTTGCAGGGAGATGCCGAGCTCGCGGTCTCGAGTGAAGAAATTTCGCTTTCCAAAGCCTGTCTCGAGAGAAAGAAGCAAAGCGGCAGAGCATGCGTGGCAGCGGCGTCAGCCCTGGACGGCACGGTGACTTTCGACGCGGCAATCAATGATCTGCCATTGGGTGTCCTGCCAACCAGGCTTCCGCAGGAGGTCAGGTTGAGCGGTCTCGGTGACGTGCAGGCACACGGCTCGATGATCGAGGGTCGTTTAACCGGCGACGCCTCTGTCACCTTGCGTCAAGCAAGAGTGGATGCGGTTGTCGATGACGAGACGATCTCTGCGGCCTTCACCCAGGCTGCCGGCAACGTCTCGATCGTCGATAACCGAGCGGTTTCTACGCTGCACCTGGGGCTGGCCGAGGGCGCGGGCGAGACTACGTTCGACCTGACCGTCGAAGACATACTGGACGCAAGATCATCCATCGCAGGCAACGGTTCCGTCGAGATCAATGAGATGTCGCTCTTCGCGGTTCTTGTGCCGGACATCGCAAACCCGAGTGGCCGGGTCAGCGCCAACCTGGCAATGTCGGGGAGTCTCGGCCAGCCTGAATTCCTGGGTGCATTGGCCGTTACTGACGGCGCCTTCGGCGTTCGCAAGGCCGGGATTCAAATCACGGAATTCAACGCTCGACTGTCGCAGGCGTCGGTAGGCCATCTGGAGCTCAAAGGCGTTGCGCGCTCCGGCGACGGGCAGATCTCAATTCAGGGGGATACATGGGTTAGCACTGACACCGGTATTCACTCCGAAGTACTGCTCACAGGACAGGATTTCGAGCTGTCTCGTCTCCCGAACTGGCGCATATCGGCTTCGCCTTCGATTGCAATCGTCTTCGATGACCGCACAACCACCGTAACCGGCAACCTGTACATTCCGACGACGGACGTGCGACTAAGAGAGCTCCCGGCTTCCGCAGAGTCGCCATCGCCAGACGCGATAGTGCATCGTGCCGAGGGTTCCTCGTCCGCCGTCCGCCGGCGAATCGATGTCGATGTCGCGGTTGGCCTCGGGGACGATGTGCGATTTTCAGGTTTCGGGCTCTCGACCGGAATCGAGGGTGCCGTTCGCGTGCGCGGCGGCACACGTTTACCGTACACGGGCACTGGCACGTTGTCGCTGCGGGACGGCAGGTACAAAGCCTATGGCCAGGAACTCGAGATCGAGCGCGGCCAACTTATTTTCAACGGACCATTGGACAATCCGCAGCTCGACATTCGCGCCGTCCGCAAAACAACGGAGGTTTTGGCAGGCATTGTGCTTAGCGGAACGCCAACGCAGCTTCGATCCGACGTCTTCAGCGAGCCGCCATTGGGAGACGCCGAGGCACTGTCCTATTTGTTGACCGGCCGGCCCCTGGCCAGCGCAACAAGTACCGGTGAAGTCGACACGCTGAACGCAGCAGCGTTTGCGCTGGGCGTATCCAGCGCAGGCAAAATCGTTTCGCAAGTCAGATCGGGTCTGGGGCTTGAGACACTCGCGATCGAGGGCGGCGCCGAGGACGGACGTTTAATCGCGGGCAAGCGCTTCGGCAGTCGTCTCCTCGTTGAGTACGGCTATGGCCTGATCGACAAGCTGGGTACGTTGCTACTCCGTTACCAGTTGACAGATCGCATCATTCTCGAATCGAGGACCGGGACTGTCAGCAATTTCGACGTTTTGTACAGCGTAAAGAAGAAGTAGTGTTGCAAAACTCTGCCGGTGTGAGGCATGAAAACGTGCGGACGAGCCACGCCCATCCGCTGCCGGACCGCCCGAGTGCTGCTGCCTTAAACTCTGCCTGGAATGCGACGACGACGTTCGGCTCCGCGTGCAGGGTCGAAAGGAGAGTCATATGCTCTGGCAGAGAATTCAGTTCTTGAGTTCGGATTTGATCGCGGCCAACAAATCCTCGTCGTACGGCTGCGTCCGCGGACTGAACTCTGCAACGATATTGCCGTCGCGACCGATCAGGAACTTGTGGAAATTCCACGTCGGATAGGTACCCGAGGCATCGGCAAGCCTGGCGAAGAACGGATGCGCGTCCCCCTTCTTCACCGTGACCTTTTCGAACATCGGAAACTTGATGCTGTACGTCAGACGGCAGAACTCCTGGATCTGCTCTTCCGTACCGGGTTCTTGTCCAAGAAAATCATTGGACGGGAATCCAAGGACCACCAGGCCGTCGTCCTGGAGCTCTTGGTACAGCATTTCGAGACCCTCATACTGCGGCGTATTGCCGCACTTGGATGCCGTGTTGACGACCAGTATCACTTTGCCTGCGTAACTGTCGTGCAGATTCACGACGTCATTCGAGGCGAGTCGCCGAAAATCCTGGTCGAGCAGAGAGCCTTCGTTGGCAATCGTTTGCGTAGCGGCCATGAGAAAAAGTACTCCGAGGAATTTTTGCATGTTGTACTCCGGTAAACGGGCGCGGCTGGCGTCGATATCTGTCACGACGACCGTCGCGTTATTGAGTTGTAAATCAGTTTAATTAGTGGAGGCCCGCAATTGGTTTCGAACATGTTCCTGAATGTAATTGTGTGTTTCTTCGGTCCCGATCTGTCTGCTACCCGAATCCTGTAACATCTCGTATCCATGCATATCGTTCCTTTGCGCCCTGAATGACTGCCGCAACGCCACCAACAACGATGTACTCAACTTCGTACCTATTGAAGCGCATTACGCACACGCGCGTCGTCGGCGCTGCCTGCCATGGTCTCCGTCCAGGCGCGAGCATAGAGACCCTGCGCGTAGTTGGGGCTGAGCGACGTTGCACGCTCCAGCCAAGTCAACGCCCGGTCGAGGTCGCCCTCCAGCCAGAAGCTGCGCCCCATCGTGAAGTTAACGAAAGGGTCCAATTGATCGATATCGATACCGCGCTGCGCACAGCTTCGTGCCAGTGTAATTTCCCTGGTGACATTGTCGGTCTGCCGCAAGAACGCGGCCTGGAAATGCACGAAGGAGAGCCCGGCGTGCGCCCGGGCAAAGTTGGGGTCCTGTTGAACGGCACGCCCGAAGAGTTCAGCCGCTTTCGCGTTATCGGTACGGTTAAACCGATAGATGTGCTGCAAGCCAAGTTGATACGCTGACCAGGCATCGAGGTTATCGGTATTCGCCAGGCGCGCGTCGGCAGCCTCATGCATCGGAATCTGGATTTCCAGTGACGTCAGAATCTTTGCGCGGATCTCCACCCGAAGCGTATGTAAGTCGTCGATACCGCCGGAAAAGCGCTCCCCCCATACCACTTCGCCACCACGTGTGTCGACAAGTTCCGTCGTAACGGTAAGGCGTCGTCCGGTGACCTCAACTGTACCGGAAAGGCAATAGCGAACGCCGAGTAAACGCCCGACCTCGCGAACGTCAATTTTGTCGCCGCACAGACGAAACGACGATCCGCGTGCAATGACAAACAGCCATCGAAGGCGCGCCAGCTCCGTGATCAGTTCGTGCGGCAGGCCGTCGGCAATCGTGACGTACCGGCCGGTCTCGCCAATCTGACGAAACGGAAGAACGGCGATCGACTGGCGCCTCCCTTGTTCGCTTCTCGGGGAATCAGATGCGACAAGCTTGTCATCGCCTTGCCCGTTGTCTTTCCCCACGGACACTGTGACGTTATCTTGCTCGACGCGCACATCCGCGACAAAGCGAAAGCCTTTGCTATGCACCGTTCGGATGTATCGCTGCGTACGACCATCGTCGTCAAGCAGCTTGCGAAGCGACTTTACGCGACTGGCCAGTGCCGAGTCCGTGACAATGCGCCCGTCCCAGACGTTTTTGAAGATCTCATCCTTGGAAACGAGCCGCTCGCGGTGCTCTAAGAGGAAAGCCAGCAAGGCGAATATTTGCGGTTGAAGCGACCGCGGCTGTCCATCCGCCCGAAGTTCAGCTTTCGCCAGGTCGAGCTCGCAGGGGCCAAACGTGTAGATCATGGCCAAGAGAAAAGCTGCCTAGGCATAGTGTATTCCGGGGCGGCCGTTCGTGGCCGCGCCTTACCAAGCGATGCTTTTTAACCCAGTACAGGATTCCAGCGCGAATCATGCGCTTCGTAGCAGTGAAGAGTGTGGAGCAGCAAGATATCCAGGCCGCGCACAGGATCCGTGCAGAGTTCAGGGCGAGCCAGCGAATCAATCCTTCCGGGCGCGCCAAAAAAAAGGGCCCCGGTTTCGGGGCCCTCTGATGTATCCGTCAGCTATTTAAGCGGCGACGATGTTTTCCGCCTGCGGGCCCTTCTGGCCCTGTGTGACGGTAAATTCGACCTTTTGGCCTTCGGCGAGCGTTTTGAAGCCCTCACTCTTGATTGCACTGAAGTGTGCAAAAACGTCGGGGCCGGATTCCTGCTCGATGAAGCCGAAGCCTTTGGCTTCGTTGAACCATTTAAC
>CALZMQ010000046.1:32868-43644 GCA_945788625.1 uncultured Woeseiaceae bacterium | reverse complement strand
CCGCTAGGGCGGGCTCCTACAAGCGGGCTCCTACAGTCTTCGGAAATGAAAAAGGCCCCGTGAAGGGGCCCTTTATTCTTTTGGTAGCGGGGGCAGGATTTGAACCTGCGACCTTCGGGTTATGAGCCCGACGAGCTGCCAGACTGCTCCACCCCGCATCAGTAGGTGGCGCATATTAAAGGGATGGGTGGGTGTTGTAAAGCCCTGATCGCAGCTGGCTCCTGTTAAGCCCTAATCGCGGCTGGAATACCCCGAGGGCACGTAGGCCGCTCCCACGGGGGTCGTCGGTTTTACGACAGGACGTCGATGCAGAGCGCCAGCAGCCAGCCCGGGACGATGCCCAGGGCCAGGACCGCCACCGAGTTCAGGCTCAGTACCAAGCGCGTGTCCGTGCTCGCCTGCAGCACGGCCTTGTCCTCGGCCTCCTCGAAATACATGAACCAGATGACCTTCAGGTAGTAGAAAGCACCGATCACCGTGACCAGCACCATCAGGACCGCAAGTCCCGGGAAACCGGCGGCCAGGACCGCGCTGATGACGTTCAGCTTGGCGAAGAAGCCAATGAAAGGCGGCACCCCGGCCATGCTGAACATCAGGAACATCATCATCAGGGCGAACCACGGGCTGCGCGCATTGAGGCCGTTGAAATCGGTCAGCAACTCCACGTCATAGCCACTGCGGCTCATCAGCACGATCACGCCGAATGCGCCGGCCGCAGCGACCACGTAGGTCAGCGTGTAAAACAGCGCCGCCGCGTTGCCCTCGGCCGTCCCACAGAATATCGCCAGCAGAATAAAACCGACATGGCCGATCGTGGAGTAACCGAGCATTCGCTTGATGTTGGTCTGCGCGATCGCGACGAGGTTGCCGACGAGCAGCGACAAAACGGCAACGACCATGATCATCGTGCCCCAGGTTTCGTGCAGTCCGCCCAGGCCGTCGACGAGGATGCGCAAGGTCAGCGCCAGCGCGGCCAGCTTTGGCGCCGAGGCAAGGTACAGCGTGACCGGCGTCCGGGCACCCTGGTATACATCCGGCAGCCACATGTGAAACGGCACGCCGCCGAACTTGAAGGCAATGCCGACGATCAGGAACGCCAGGCCGAACCACAGCGGCAGGTTGTTGAGCGAGGGATCGGCGCTGATCGCCGCGTAAATCTCATGGAACTGTATCGAACCCGTGACGCCATAAATCCAGGAGATGCCGTACAGCAACGCACCTGATGCAATGGCGCCGAGCACGAAGAACTTCATGGCCGACTCGGCCGAGGTGACGTTGTTGCGGTCGAACGCGACCAGCGCATACAGCGAGAGCGACAGCGTCTCCAACCCGAGGTACATCGTCAGCAGGCTGTTCGCGGACATCATGATCATCATGCCGAGCAGCCCGAACAGGCCGAGCAAATAGAACTCGCCCTTGTTGAGATCGTTCGCCCTCAGGTAGTCGCGCGCGTACAGGAACGCCAGGGCGACAAACAGCACGGCACCGAGTTTCAGCACCTGTGACAGCGAATCGCTGACGTAGCTGCCGTCGAAAATGACCACCCTGGTGTCGGGTGAGGTGGCCTGCAACACGGCCGCCGTAATTGCGAGCGAAATCATGCTGAGCCAGAACGTATGAACCCTGCGTTCGTCCTCAATGAACAGGTCGGCGATCATCACCACACAGATCAGGCCCAACAGGGTCATTTCAGGTGCGGCTGCTAAAAAATCCATTAAGTTCATATCAAGGCCTGTCAGAGCTTGGATTGCCCGACCTGTTCAACCAGTTTGTCGATCGTGACGTTCATCATGTCGACCAGCGGCGCGGGCCACAGGCCGAGCAACAGAACGCTTAATGCGAGAACCGTCAGCACGATGAATTCGCGTGAGTTCAGGTCCTCGAGCTTGGCGACGTTGTCATTGGCAACTTCGCCGTAGATCACGCGTTTGACCATCCAGAGCGTGTAAGCGGCTCCCAGCACCAGGGTGCTGGCCGCCAGGAACGCATACCAGAAGTTCGCTTTGAAACTCGCAATGATCACCATGAATTCGCCGACGAAGCCTGACGTACCCGGCAGGCCTGCGTTCGCCATTGCGAACAACACGAACAGCGAGGCAAAGATCGGCATGGTGTTCGCCACCCCGCCGTAATCAGCAATCTGGCGGCTGTGCACGCGGTCGTACAGCACGCCGACGCAGAGGAACATCGCACCGGAGATCAGGCCGTGCGAGACCATCTGCACCATGGCGCCGCTGACACCGAGGCGAACGCCCGTCCCCGCCGTAATCGACCACAGCAGGAAAAAGCCCAGCGTCACAAAACCCATGTGTGCGATCGACGAATACGCGATCAGCTTCTTCATGTCCTTCTGCATCAGCGCCACGAAGCCGATGTAGACGACGGCGATAAGCGACAACGCGATCATCAGGCCAGCGAAATAGTCGCTGCCATCCGGAACGATTGGCAGTGACAGCCGCACGAAACCATAACCGCCCATCTTCAGCATGATGGCCGCCAGGATGACCGAACCGCCGGTCGGCGCCTCGACGTGCGCATCCGGCAACCACGTATGCACCGGGAACATCGGCACCTTGACCGCGAATGCCAGCAGGAAGGCGATGAAGATGAGTTTCTGCGCCGTCATGCCGAGCGGCACGTTCATGAAGCCGAACAGGTCGAAGCCGCCGGTCTGCAGATACAGGTAGATAAACGCAACCAGCATCAGCACCGAGCCCAGGAACGTGTACAGGAAGAACTTGAGCGTTGCGTAGACCCGGCGTGCGCCGCCCCAGACGCCGATGATCAGGAACATCGGTATCAGCATGGCTTCCCAGAATACGTAGAACAGCAAGCCGTCGAGCGCCGAGAACACGCCGATCATGAGCCCTTCGAGAATCAGGAAAGCCGAGAAGTACTGCGCAGGCTGCTGCTTGATCGTATCCCAGCCCGCAATCACGACCAATGGCGTTATGAACGTCGTCAGCAGGATGAGCGGCGCCGAGATGCCGTCGACGCCCAGGTAGTACCAGACGTTGAACGATTCGATCCATGGGACGCGTTCCACGAACTGCATGCCGGTTGCCGCATTGTCGAACGCCGCGTACAACCCAATACTCAGCACGAAGGTCAACATTGATGTGCCGAGCGCCGTCATGCGCATCAGCCCCGCCTGGGGAGAGCGATTGTCGTTACCGTCGCCGATGACGAGCAGTACCGCTCCGCCGGCGATCGGCAGCCAGACCAGAATACTCAGTAGGTAGTTGGCAAGCATCCGTTCTTACCTCAGCCAGACAAGCCAGCCGAGCAACATCGTCAGGCCAATAATCATTGCGAACGCGTAAGTGTAGAGATAGCCGGTCTGTATCTGCCGCATGATGCCGGCGAGTCGGCCCACCGATTTCGCGGTACCGTTAACCAGCACGCCATCGATGATCAGTTCATCGCCCTTCTCCCAAAGGAAGCGGCCCACCCAGCGTCCGCCGGCTGCGATGCCGTTGATGTACAGATCGTCGATGTAGTACTTGCGATCCAGCAGATTGTAGAGCCCTGACACCTTGTTTTTGATCGTCTCCGGAATATCAGGGCGCTTGAGATACAGGAACCAGGCCGTGAAAGTGCCTGCCGCTGCGAGCCAGAACGCCGGCGATTTGTGAATATGTGTCACGAGTCCGGCGCTGCCATGCCATATCGTCTCGCCCATATGAGCCAGCACATCCTGGCTTTCGGCAACGAATATCGACTCGCCGAAGTAATTGCCGAACAGCACGGGGCCGGCCGTAAACCAGCCGATGATTGCCGAAGGAATGGCCAGCAATATCAGTGGCACCGTGACGACCGCCGGTGTCTCGTGCAGATGCGATTTAGCTTCCGCGTCCATGCGCTCCTCACCATGGAACACCAGGAAGAACATGCGGAATGAATACAATGCAGTCACGAATACGCCGAGCAGTACGCTCAGGTAGGCGATCCAGTAGGTGATCTGGTCACCCATCGACACACCTTCGCGCCAATGCGATTCTTTTACCGCCTCGATCAGCAGGTCCTTGGAGAAAAAGCCGCTGGAGCCCGGGAAGCCGATCAGCGCCAGCGAACCGATCAGCGCGGTCCAGTAGGTAATCGGCATGTACTTGCGGATGCCGCCCATCTTGCGAATGTCCTGCTCGTGGTGCAGCGCGATGATGACCGAGCCCGCCGCGAGGAACAGAAGCGCCTTGAAGAACGCGTGGGTCATGAGATGGAAAATGGCCGCGCTGTAGGCCGACGCGCCGAGCGCCACCGTCATGTAACCGAGCTGCGACAAGGTCGAGTATGCAACGACGCGCTTGATATCGTTCTGCACGATACCCAGCAGCCCCGTGAAGAACGCCGTGATTGCACCGATGATGATGACTACGCCGAGCGCTGTCGTCGAGAACTCGAACAGCGGCGACATGCGCGCAACCATGAAGATGCCGGCCGTGACCATCGTCGCGGCGTGGATCAACGCCGAAATCGGCGTCGGGCCTGCCATCGAATCCGGCAGCCAGACGTGCAGCGGCGCCTGCGCGGACTTACCCATTGCACCGATGAACAGCAGGATGCAGACGAGCGTCATGGCATTCCACGGCATCCCGGCAATGACCTCGATGTCCTGTGCCGCAATGCCCTCGGCAGCGGCGAACACCGTGGCGTAGTCGAGCGAACCCGAGAACATTACAACCCCGGAAATGCCGAGAATGAAGCCGAAGTCGCCGATGCGGTTGACGATGAACGCCTTCAGGTTGGCAAAGATCGCCGTTTCCCGCTTGAACCAGAAGCCGATCAGCAGATAGGACACCAGCCCAACAGCCTCCCAGCCGAAGAACAACTGCAGGAAATTGTTCGACATCACGAGCATGAGCATCGAGAACGTGAACAGCGAAATGTAACTGAAGAAGCGCTGGTAGCCCGGGTCCTCGTGCATGTAACCGATGGTGTAGATATGCACCATCAGCGAGACGAAAGAAACGACGCACATCATAAGCGCCGTTAGCCGGTCGACGAGAAAGCCAACCTCCATGCGCAGCCCGTCCGTGACCGCCCAGGTGTAGACGCTTATGTTCTCGGGCTCGGCGCCGCCCCAGAACATGTTCCTGAGCACCAGCAACGACAGCAGGCAGGAGATTCCAACCGCAATAATAGTGATCCAGTGGGCGCCGGCCCGGCCGATCTTCTTGCCGAACAGTCCGGCAATGATCGCTGCAGCAAGCGGCGCCAATACGATTGTCAGGTAATACTCGTACATATCAACCCTTGAGGGTATTCAGTTCCTGCACGGCGATGGAACGCCGGTTACGGAACAACACCACGAGGATCGCGAGCCCGATTGCCGCTTCTGCAGCCGCGACGGTAAGAATGAAGAACACGAACACCTGCCCCGTGTCGTCACCGAGGTAGCGCGAGAAAGCAATGAAGTTGAAATTTACGGCCAGCAGCATGAGCTCGATGCACATGAGCAGCAAAATGAGATTACGGCGATTGACGATGATGCCCGCGATGCTCAATACGAAAAGCATCGCCGAAATCGTCAGGTAGTGCTGCAGGCCGATCATGACTTTTTCTCCGCATCCATCTTCACAACACGAATACGGTCTTTGGCGCGAACGCCAACCTGTTTCGCAATGTTCTGGACCTTCAGCCCCGGGCGCTTGCGCATCGTCAAAGTGATAGCCGCGATGATGGCCAGCAACAGGATGACTGCGGCAATTTCGAACGCGTACACGTGCTCCGTATACAGAACCGAGCCGAGCGCCTTGGTGTTGCTGTAGCCTTCCGGATTCGGTACGAAACCGCCTACGGTATCGCCGACCTGGCTGCGCAACCAGATCAGCTGCATGAGTTCGACGACCATCAACAGGGCGATAGCGATGCCGAACGGCGCGTAACGCGTCAGGCCCCTTTTGGCTGCCTCGACATTCACGTCCAGCATCATTACGACGAACAGGAACAGCACCATCACCGCGCCGACGTAAACAAGCACCAGGACGATCGCCAGGAACTCGGCCTCCGCCATGAGCCAGAGCACGGCGGCATTGAAGAACGTAAGCACCAGCAGCATGACCGAGTGCACCGGGTTGCGCGAGAACACAACGCCGAGCGCGGCCCCGAACATGATCGCGGCGAAAACGTAAAACAATATTGAGTGAAACAACATGTCGCCCTACCGATACTTTGCGTCCGCTGCCTTGTCGGCCGAGATCATCGCGTCGTACTTGTCTCCGATCGCCAGCAGCTTGTCTTTGGTCATGATGTTCTCGCCCGGCAACTCCATGTGGTATTCGTGCAGGCGTGTTTCCACGATTGCGTCAACCGGGCACGCTTCCTCGCAGAAGCCGCAATAGATGCACTTGAAAAGATCGATGTCGTAGCGCGTCGTGCGCCTCGTGCCGTCGTCGCTCACGTCGGACTCGATCGTAATTGCCAGCGCCGGACAAACAGCCTCACACAGCTTGCATGCGATGCAGCGCTCCTCCCCGTTCGGGTAGCGGCGCAGCGCGTGCAGACCACGGAAGCGAGGCGATTGCGGCGTCTTTTCCTCCGGATATTCGAGCGTCACGCTCGGCCTGAAGAAATTGCGCAGCGTCACCGACAGGCCCCGCAGCAATTCCCAGAGGGCGAATGTCTTGACGTAAGTGATTGCTCGATTCATCGCAGTATTCGCCTCATGCGCTCAGGCCGGACCAGGGCCCGATGTGGAACCAGGCCATGGCGCCCTCGACGGCGATCCAGACAATAGTCACGGGAATGAATACCTTCCAGCCGAGGCGCATGATCTGGTCGTAGCGGTAGCGCGGGAACGTCGCGCGCAGCCAGAAGAACGTGTACATAAACAGGCACATCTTCGCGAACAGCCACGGCAGGCCACCGACCGTGAGCCATGCCAGCCAGGAGATATCGTTCAGGAAGGTCCAGCCCTCGAATGGCGAGGCCCAGCCACCGAGGAAGAAAATCGCCGTCAGTGTCGAGATGAGCACCATGTTGGCGTACTCGGCCAGGAAGAACACCGCGAATGCAACACCCGAGTACTCGACGTGAAAGCCCGCGACGATCTCCGACTCACCTTCGGCAACGTCGAATGGTGCGCGGTTGGTCTCCGCCACGCCCGATATCCAGTAGACAACGAATAAAGGCAGCAATGGCAGCAGGAACCACTGGCTGAAGCCGCCGGATTGTGCCTCGACGATAGCGCCTAGATTCAGGCTGCCGCTCGCCATCAGGACACCGACGAGCGCGAAACCCATCGCGATCTCGTAAGCGACTATCTGCGCGGCTGAACGCATGGCGCCAAGCAAGGCGTATTTCGAATTGGTCGCCCAGCCCGCGAGTATGACGCCGTAGACACCGACCGACGTCAATGCAAGCACGTACAACAGCCCGGCATTGATATCCGCAATCACGTACCAGTTGTTCAGCGGAATCACGGCCCACGTCGCCAGCGCCGGGGTCAGTGACAACAGCGGCGCTACCACGAACAGGAACTTGCTCGACTGCGATGGAACGATGACCTCTTTTATCAGGAGCTTGATCACGTCGGCGAACGGTTGCAGCAAACCCAGCGGACCGACCCTGTTCGGGCCTACACGCGCCTGCATGCTGCCGATGACCTTGCGTTCGAAATAGGTCGAGAACGCCACGATCAGGATGACGCCGATCGTGAGGAACAGGATTTTCCAGACCGTCACCGTCAGGTACTGCACGAGCGGCGGCAGTGAATTCCAGATATCCCAGACGAACCCCGGAACGAGGCCGGCGAAGAAATCAGCCATCGCTCACCGCCCTGGCCCGCTGCGCCTCGTCGGTCAGCTGCAGCGCCGTGGCGCGCCGCACGAGCGCGTCGACAGAATACAGCGGTATGTCGATATCGTTGGCGGGCGCATCGGCGCCATTCACCTTCGCAATCCTGCCGGAGGCTTCGTACGCGTTGCTGGTGGAAATCTCGCCGAGCCGTGCCACGAACTCGTCGCGCACATCCACGCTGGTTACATAGTCGAAACCGGGCGCGTCGACGAGGTTGCCGAGAACCCTCAGGACCTTCCACGTGGGGCGTGCTTCACCGACCGCACTCGCCACACCGCTGAAACTCTGCCAGGTACCCTCGACATTCACGTAGGTGCCCGACGTTTCGGCGAACGTACCCGTCGGCAGCAGAAGGTCGGCGGCCTCGAGCAGCGCGTCGGAAACGAATGGCGTCAACGCGACCACGAATGCCTGTTCGGCGAGTCGGGCGACGGCATCCGTGGCCGCATGAATATCGGCATCCGGCTCGACGTTCACAAGCACGACAGCATCCATCGCCTGTGCCAGCATCGACGCAACGTCCAGCCCCGCGGTTACCCGGTTCTCGCCACCCTGCGCGCGATGGGGAAGCACGCCGGCGAGACAGGCCCCTGCCGAATTCGGCCCTTCCGACAAGCCGCCGAATGACGCCCCCGTCAGTTCCGCAATTGCCGCTGCAAGCGCCCGCACCGCCGTGTAGGACGCATGACGGCCGGCGATGTTACCAAGCAGTACGATCGCCCTGTCGGCCTCTGCCAGGGATCGTGCGACATCCTTATGCGCACCGCTCGCCGTCACGCCATCACATAATTCCGTAACGGAATCGGGCAGCGAGTTGCCGTCAGCGGCGGCGACCGCGACGCCGGCCAGGAGTTCGACGAGCCCGGCGCCAGAGAGGTAATTTGCGACGTCGAACAGATACTCGTACACGCTGCTGTTCGCGAAGCTTATCGCGGCGCCTGCGACGGCGGCTTTACGCAGCCGGTGGGCGATGATCGGCGCCTCGGCACGGACATTCGAACCGGCAACGAGGATCGCGTCATGCTGTTCGATCTCAGCAATGCTGCAACCGAGCGACGGGTACATCGGGTCATTGTCCTGGTCGGAGACGTCCCTGCGGCCGACTCGATGGTCGATGTTGGCCGTACCCAGGTGATCGGCAATTTGCGACAGCAAATGACCTTCCTCGACGGTCACGGCCGGCGTGGCGATGAGCGCAACCTTGTCCTGATCCGCACTTTTCAGCACGTCGGCCGCCTGCGCCAGGGCGCCTTCCCAGTCGACGTCGCGCCACGCACCGTTTTCTTTCACGCGCGGCCGCATCAGGCGGTCGCCACTGTAAATTGCCTCGTAACTGTAGCGGTCGCGATCCGCTATCCAGCTCTCGTTGATAGACTCGTTCGCCCGCGGGACGATTCGCTTGACCGTGCCGCGCAATACATGCGCATACAGGTTGGAGCCGACGCAGTCGTGCGGCGAAACCGTTGCATGCTGCGCCATCTCCCAAGCGCGCGCACTGTAACGGTATGGCTTGTTGTTGAGCGCTCCAACCGGGCACAGGTCGATGATGTTCGCTGACAGTTCGTGATCGACGCTTTGTTCGACGTAGGTGCCGATCTTCATGTTTTCGCCGCGATCGGTCGTGCCGAGCTGCGGCTTGCCGGTGATTTCCTCACCAAAACGCACGCAGCGTGTGCAGTGGATACAACGCGTCATGTCCGTAGACACCAGCGGACCGATGTCCTTGTCCTTCACAACGCGTTTGCCGTCGTTATAGCGGGAAACGTCGCGACCGTAGCCGATCGCAAGATCCTGCAACTCGCATTCGCCACCCTGGTCGCAGATCGGGCAATCCAGCGGGTGGTTGATGAGCAGGAATTCCATGGTGGCTTTCTGCGCAGCGATCGCCTTTGGCGACTTGGTAAAGACCTTCATGCCTTCACCGACCGGCGTCGCACAGGCGGGCATCGGTTTCGGCACCTTTTCGACTTCGACCAGGCACATACGGCAGTTCGCCGCCACACTGAGCTTGTCGTGATAGCAGAAGCGCGGCACGTAGGCGCCCACGGCATCGGTCACCTCGATGAGCATTTGCCCTCTACGAGCCTCGACGGCCTCGCCGTCGACTTCGATGTTTACGATGTCGTCACTCATAGCGGTTACGCGGCCGCATCCGTTGCTGCGTCGACAATGCTGCGACCGTGGTTGCGGATCATGTAGGCAAACTCGTCGTGGAAATGCTTCAGGAAACTCTGCACCGGCCAGGCCGCCGCGTCACCAAGTGCACAGATGGTATGACCCTCGATCTTGTTGGCCACATCGACGAGCTTGTGCAGGTCGGCCTCCTCGCCCTTGCCATCGATGATTCGTGTCAGCATTCGATACAACCAGCCTGTGCCTTCGCGGCACGGCGTGCACTGCCCGCAGGATTCGGCCATGTAGAAACGCGAGATTCGCCGCAGGACTTTGACCATGCAGGTCGTCTCGTCCATGACCACGACAGCCCCGGTCCCGAAGGACGAACCGGCCTGCTGTAACGATGTGTAGTCCATCGTGCAGTCCATGATGATGTCGGCCGGCAGTACCTTGCAGGACGAACCGCCCGGGATCACGGCTTTCAGCTTGCGACCGCCCAGGACGCCGCCACAAACGTCGTTTAGCAGGTCCTTGAACGGGATGCCCATGGGCAACTCGTAGTTGCCCGGCTTCTCGACGTGACCGGATACCGAGAACAGGGCCGTGCCGCCCGACCCTTCCGGGCCCAGCGCCGCGAACCAGGCGGCGCCGTTGCGAATGATCGCAGGCACGCTGGCAAGACTCTGCGTGTTGTTGATCGTCGTCGGTTTGCCGTACAGGCCGTAGTTGGCCGGGAACGGCGGCTTGAAGCGGGGCTTGCCCTGTTTGCCTTCGAGCGACTCCAGCAATGCGGTTTCCTCGCCGCAGATGTAGGCGCCCGCGCCGACGAACGTGTACAGGTCGAAGTCGATACCCGAACCCTGG
>CALZMQ010000046.1:0-32851 GCA_945788625.1 uncultured Woeseiaceae bacterium | reverse complement strand
GGCTCGTCGATGAACTCACCGCGGATGTAGTTGTAGGCGACCGTCGCACCCATGGCGTAGGCGGCGATCGCCATGCCCTCGACCAGCGAGTGCGGGTTGTAACGCAGCACCTCGCGATCGTGACAAGTGCCGGGCTCGCTCTCGTCCGAGTTGCAGACCAGGTATTTCTGGACTTCGGCGTTGCGCGGCATGAAGCTCCACTTGAGTCCCGTTGGGAAACCCGCGCCACCGCGACCACGCAGACCGGACGCCTTCACCTCGTCGATGATCTCCTCGGGTGTCAGCTCACCGGCGAGCACTTTCCGCCACGCTTTGTAGCCCTCGTGTTTTTCGTAAGTGCCGAGCGTCCACGACTCATCGGCGCCGAAGGTGTTGAAACAGACCAGGTTGCGTTCGTACGACATCAGTCGAGCCCGTCCAGGATTTCATCAACCTGGTCTGTCGTCAGGTTTTCGTGGTACTTGTGGTCCACCATCATCATCGGTGCGCCGCAGCAGGCCGCGAGGCACTCCTCCTCTTTCTTGAGGTAGATGCGGCCGTCGCCGGTACTTTCGCCGGTCGTGATCCCGAGCTTGCTCTCGACATGCTCGACGATGTCGTCGGCGCCGCGCAACATGCACGAGATGTTGGTGCAGATTGCGACATTGTGGCGTCCGACTTCTTCGGTCTGGAACATCGAGTAGAACGTCGCCACTTCGTAGACCTGGATGGTCGGCAAATCGAGATACTCGGCTACGGCATTCATCTGCTCGGCCGTGACGTAGCCGTGGTTCTCGTGCTGAATGGCGTGCAAGGCGCTGATGACGGCGGAGCGCTGCCGGCCCTCGGGGAAGCGTGCCTTCCAATGCTCGATTTCGTCCCTGACATGGCCCGAGAGAACGTAACTCACCGGTCGACCTCCCCAAACACGATGTCCTGCGTGCCAATCACGGCGACAACATCCGCAAGCATATGCCCTTCCACCATTTCCGACATGGCCGACAGGTGCGCGAACCCCGGTGCACGAATCTTGACGCGGTAGGGTTTATTGGCGCCGTCGGACACCATGTATATTCCGAATTCGCCCTTGGGGTGTTCGACTACTGCGTACGCCTCACCCTCCGGTACGCAATAGCCTTCCGTAAACAACTTGAAATGGTGTATCAGCGATTCCATGTCGTCTTTCATCTCGACGCGCTGCGGCGGCGTGACCTTGTGGTCGTCCACGATGACCGGCCCAGGGTTTTCCCGCAGCCAATCGACGCACTGGCGAATGATGCGGTTCGACTGGCGCATCTCCTCGACGCGCACGAGGTAGCGATCGTAACAATCGCCATGGACGCCCACCGGTATGTCGAAGTCGACCTTGTCATAAGCAGCGTAAGGCTGCTTCTTGCGCAGGTCCCATTCGACACCGGAACCGCGGAGCATCGGCCCCGAGAAGCCGAGTTGCATGGCGCGATCCGGTGTCACGACACCGATGTTCACCGTGCGTTGCTTCCAGATACGGTTATCCGTCAAAAGTGTCTCGTACTCATCTACGCAAGCCGGGAAACGATCCGTAAACGACTCGATAAAATCGAGGATCGAACCTTCACGATTCGCGTTCATGCGATCGAGTTCCTTTTTGCTGCGGAACTTCGATTCCTGGTATTTCGGCATCGAGTCGGGCAAGTCCCGGTAAACGCCACCGGGCCGATAGTACGTGGCATGCATGCGCGTTCCGGATACCGCCTCGTAACAGTCCATGAGGTCTTCACGTTCACGGAAGCAATACAGGAACATGGTCATCGCGCCGATATCGAGTCCATGCGCCCCGAGCCACATGAGGTGATTAAGTATGCGCGTGATCTCATCGAACATTACCCGTATGTACTGGGCCCGTTCCGGCACCTGCACACCGAGCAATTTCTCGATCGCCATGACGTAGGCATGTTCGTTGCACATCATCGACACGTAATCGAGCCGGTCCATGTAGCCGATGCTCTGGTTGTACGGTTTGCTCTCGACCAGCTTCTCGGTGCCGCGATGCAACAGGCCGACGTGCGGGTCCGCCTTGCGTATGACCTCGCCCTCGATCTCCAGCACCAGCCGCAGCACACCGTGCGCTGCCGGGTGCTGCGGTCCGAAATTCATCGTGTAGCTCTGGATCTCAGCCATCGGTCGCATCCTTGAGATCCGCAGAGTAGCGGTTGTCGTCGCGAATAACGCGTGGCACCAGCGTGCGTGGTTCGATGCTGACCGGTTTGTAGACGACGCGTCCTTCGTCGGCGTCGTAACTCACTTCGACGTTGCCGGAGAGGGGAAAGTCCTTGCGGAACGGGTGTCCGATAAAGCCGTAGTCCGTGAGGATGCGACGCAAATCGGGGTGTCCCTCGAAAAGAATACCGAATAAGTCGAAGACTTCACGCTCGAACCAGTTCGCGCCGTTCCAGATATCGACGACCGAGCGAATCATGGGCGGGTTGCTCGTGCCCGTGTACGCGCGCAGGCGCAGCCGGAAGTTGTGTTGCAGGGACAGCAGGTGGTAGACGACCGCGAAACGCTTGGCATCGAATTCGTCAGCCTCGTCCAGGATCACCGGCTGGCGCTCCACGCCGCGACTGAAGCCGCTGCCGGTCGCCTCGTTGGTGGTCCACTCGTGACTCCCGTAGCCCTGGTAATCGACGCCGCAGACGTCCATGAGCATTTCGAATCCGAATTCGGCCTCATTGCGCAGTGCCGTAGCGACCTCGATAAGATCATCCTTGTCGACTTCGAACGTCAGCTCGCCACAGGTTGACGACACGCGACGCAACTGCTCGCCAAAGCGCTCGTCGATCCTGCTCGCCAGTGTTTCGGAACGATCACTCATGATTCTTGTTGCTGTTATTGCTCGGCTTGTTATCGGGAAATCGTGCTCGTGCGGCGTATCTTGTTCTGCAGCTGGATCAGCCCGTAAATCAGGGCTTCGGCCGTTGGCGGGCAGCCGGGAACATACACGTCCACGGGAACGATGCGATCGCAACCTCGCACGACCGAGTATGAATAGTGGTAATAGCCACCGCCATTTGCGCAAGACCCCATGGACACGACCCAGCGTGGCTCGGGCATCTGGTCATAGACTTTACGAAGCGGCGGCGCCATCTTGTTGGTGAGCGTGCCGGCGACGATCATGCAGTCGGATTGTCGCGGGCTTGGACGGAATATGATGCCGAATCGATCGAGGTCATAGCGCGCCGCACCGGCTTGCATCATCTCGACGGCACAACAGGCCAGGCCGAAGGTCATCGGCCACAGCGAGCCGGTGCGTGCCCAGTTCATGACCGCATCGACGTTGGTGACCACGAAGCCTTTTTTCTGCAGGCTGCCGCCCGCCTCTTCGGCGTCGGCCGTGCCCTGCGGCGCCGTAGCTGTTTCCGCTAATCCCACTCGAGCGCCCCCTTTTTCCACTCGTAAATGAAACCAACCACGAGAATGGCGAGAAACAGCCCCATCGAAATCAGGCCGAATTTGCCGACTGTATCGAGTGAGACAGCCCAGGGAAACAGGAACGCGATCTCGAGATCGAAGATGATGAAGAGAATCGCGACAAGGTAGTAGCGCACGTCGAACTTCATGCGTGAGTCGTCAAAAGCCTCGAAACCGCACTCGTACGGGGACAGCTTTTCTGCGTCTTTCTGGCCCCGGCCGATCAGGAAACCGAGTGCCAGCAACAACATACCGATGCCCGCAGCGATGGCCAGGAAGATCAGGATGGGAAGGTATTCTTGTAGCATTTTCGCCTGCTTGTCCGGCGACCTGAAACGCGTCGCAATCAGCGCGCGATTGTATCAGTGTCGCGAGCCCGGAATACAGCCTGTATTTATAAAAACGGCCTGTTGCCACTGGTGTGGCAACAGGCCGGTTTCTGCGTTTGGTGCTCTGGGCGAGACTCGAACTCGCACGGCTTGCGCCACTGCCCCCTCAAGACAGCGTGTCTACCAATTCCACCACCAGAGCGGTTTCCTGCCTATCTTACTCCTGGTCCGGTTCCACCGGCTCCTCGAGCGTCGGCAAATCGACCACGTCTTCCGTGGGTTCCAGCGTCGGCAGGTCCGATACCGGCATCTCCTCGGCGAGCTCGGGCGCCGTCTCGGCCTCGGTCTCGACGGCCGGCGCTCCTTCGAGCAGGCTGCTCGGTGCCGTGGCGTTCTGGCTGCTCAGGTAAGCCAGTGTGAGGCTGCTGACGAAAAACGCCGTCGCGCAGACCGCTGTCGCACGCGAGAAGAAGCTGCTCGAGCCGCGCGCTCCGAACACGGTTCCCGAGGCCCCTGCGCCGAATGCCGCGCCGGCATCCGCACCCTTGCCGCGCTGCAACAACACGAGAATGATGATCAGGACCGCGATCAGCGTGTGCGTGATCAGGACTGCTTTTTGTATGGTATCCATTTATTTCCCAACTGTTTCTTTACGTCCGGGCCGCCGCATTGGCGATCGCCAGAAAATCCATTGCCTGCAATGACGCGCCACCGATCAGGCCGCCGTCGATATCCGGCATCGCCAACAGGCCCGCCGCATTTTCGCCTTTCATGCTGCCGCCGTACAGTATCCGCAGACCCGCGGCCACGTCCACGTCATGGCCCGACAACAGCGCCCGTATGTGCTTGTGAACATCCTGCGCCTGCTCGGGTGTCGCCGTCTTGCCCGTACCGATCGCCCAGACAGGCTCATACGCCACCACCGCCGAGGAAAATGCCCCGATGCCGGCCGCGTCAATCACCGCGCCCAGCTGGTAGTCGACGACGCTCTCGGTCGCGCCGGATTCGCGTTCGTCGAGCGTCTCGCCGACACAGAGTATCGGTACAAGCCCCGCGGCCTGGGCTGCCTGGAATTTCGCCGCCACCTGGAAGCTCGATTCACCGTACATCGCGCGCCGCTCGGAATGCCCCACGATGACGTATTCACAGCCGATATCCCTGAGCATCGCGGGAGCGACTTCACCCGTATAGGCCCCGGACTCGTGCTCCGAGACGTTCTGCGCACCGAGCTTGAGCGCCGAGCCCTTTACCTGCCCTGCAATGGCGGACAGGTACGGGAACGGCGGACAGACCAGCACACTGAAACCACTGCCCGCCGGCATGCCCGCGAGCACGCCCGCAACCAGTTCGGCGCTGCCGGTGCTGCTGCCGTTCATCTTCCAGTTGCCGGCAATCAGGAATTCACGCATTTGTCTGTTTCCGGAGGCTTAAAAGGCGCGCAAGGATACCGGGGCTTATCCGCCAAATCAACGCGCATAACCCCCTATCAGCCCGCCGCTGCCGCGACTACCGTCGCCAGGCGGTTGGCGAGCGAAACCACCTGGTCCGCATCCTCTCCTTCGACCATGACCCGGATGACCGGTTCCGTGCCGGATGCGCGCAATACGACGCGGCCCTTGTTGGCCAATTCTGCCTCGGCAACCGCCACGGCATCGCAAATATCGGCCGATTGCCCGGGGTCCATGCGCCGTTCCGTTCGTACATTGACCATCGTCTGGGGATACTTGGGCATGCCCTCCACAAGCTCCGACAGCCTCCGGCCGCTCTCTTTCATCACCGCGAGGACCTGCAGGGCGCAGATCAGGCCGTCGCCGGTCGTGGTCTTGTCGAGAACGATCATGTGCCCGGAGGTTTCGCCGCCAATGATACCGCCGGAGTCCTTGAGCGCCTCCAGGACGTAGCGATCGCCCACGCTTGCGCGCCGGAATTCGATATCCTGCGCATTGAGCGCGTGCTCGAGACCCAGATTGCTCATTACCGTGCCGACAATCGGCCCCTTCAGCTTGCCCTGTTTTTGACGCGCAGTCGCCAGCACGTACAGCAATTGGTCTCCGTCGATCAATTCACCGTTTTCGTCGATCATGATGAGGCGGTCGCCATCGCCGTCCAACGCGACGCCGACGTTGGCGCGTACCGCCGGCACTGTCAGCTTCAGCAGGCCGGGCTCCATCGAGCCGCAACCGTCGTTGATGTTCTTGCCGTTGGGCGAACAGCCAATCGGTATGACCTCCGCGCCGAGATTCGCCAACGTCCGCGGCCCGACCTTGTAGCCGGCCCCGTTGGCGCCGTCGAATACCACCTTCAAGCCCTGTAGATCGACGCCATCCGGCATGCTCGATTCACAAAACTCCTGGTAGCGAATGCGGGCCGTATCAATACGCTTTGCTTTGCCAAGCGCCTTCGATTCCAGCGTAATAGCCCGGTTCTTGAGTTGTTCCTCGATCCTGTGCTCGATGTCATCGGTCAATTTCGATCCCGAGCGGTCGAAGAATTTGATGCCGTTGTCGAAATAGGCGTTGTGAGAGGCGCTGATCACGACGCCGAGATCGGCGTTGAATTCCTGCGTGAGGCGTGCGATGCCCGGGGTGGGTAACGGGCCAAGCAGCAACACATCGGCCCCGGCCGCGACGAAGCCGGCCTCGAGCGCCGATTCGAACATGTAGCCGGACAATCGCGTGTCCTTGCCGATTACGACCGTGCCCCCTGTCGGTACCAGCACCTGCGCGGCCGCACTGGCCAGGCGCATTGCGAAATCTGCCGTCATGGGATCGTTGCCGACCGTGCCACGTACGCCGTCGGTGCCGAAGTAGTTCTTGCTCATACGCTTTCGCCCGCTTCCAAGACCGCTTGTGTGACTTTCAACGCATCGACCGTCGCCCGCACGTCGTGCGCCCTGACCAGGCTTGCGCCCTGCATGACAGCAACGACAGCCGCCGCCACACTGGCCGGCATGCGCTCGTCGATCTTTCGATCGGTGATCTCGCCCAGCGTCGACTTTCTCGAGACTCCGACCAGCACCGGCCGGCCGCGTACCCGCAATTGTCGCAGATTTGAGAGCAACTCGATATTGTGAAGGTGCGTCTTGCCGAAACCGAAGCCGGGATCCACGACTATCAGGTCCTCATCGAGCCCTGCCGCAACGGCACTGTCGATGCGGGCTTCGAGAAAGGACCCTACCTCCTGCACGACATCGTCGTAACGCGGCTCCTGCTGCATGGAACGCGGTTCGCCCTGCATGTGCATGAGACACACGGCGACCTGCAGCTCCGCCGCGGCTTCAACCGCGCCGTCGAGCTGCAGCGCGTATACATCGTTGATCATCGACGCGCCGGCCGCGACGGCCTCACGCATCACCGCCGGCTTGCTGGTATCCACCGATATCGGCACGTCGCACACATTCCTGACGGCCTCGACGATAGGAATGACCCGGTCGAGTTCCTCCTGCTCGGACACACTGTCGGCGCCCGGGCGCGTCGATTCGCCGCCGATGTCGATGAGCGCGGCGCCCTCTTCGGCCATTATGGCCGCCTGTCGCAGTGCGGTGTGGGGATTGTCGAACTGGCCGCCGTCCGAGAACGAGTCAGGCGTAACGTTCAATATGCCCATGACGGCCGGAACGCGCACCTCCATCGAACCCAGGCGCAACAGGCCGCTCGCATCTCCCTGGCAACGCAGGGGGCTAGCCCGCATGTTGCACCCTGCATGGAGTATCAGTATCCATTTCTGTGGCACTGGAGTCTTTCCGAGCGAGGCGTGTAAGATCGCGCAAGGATTTGCTGGGCTGAAGGATTTTCCGACCGAGTGGAATAACTGAGTCTATTTCCGAAGGAGGAAAATTCTTCAGGCGATCAAAGACTAAGCGAGAGCACGGCATACTGGTGCAAAAGGCGGGCTAGTGTTCGCTGGCAGGTCCACCGATCGTCGCAGTCGAATCCGACTCCGCCGTCGCGGACCCGTCGTCCGGACTCGGCGGATCGATAGTGTCTTCCCAGTCTTCAGGCGGCCGCGGATCGCGACCCTCCATGATGTCCTTGATCTGCAGCTCGCCGATGGTCTCGTACTTGATCAGCGCCTTTGCCATGGAGTGGAGCTTATCGGCATTTTCTTCGAGCATTTTTTTCGCACGTTCGTAATTCGAGTCGATGATGCGCCTGACCTCTTCATCGATTGCATGCGCCGTATCGTCCGACACCTGCTTGTGCTGCGTTACCGAGCGGCCGAGAAACACCTCGCCGTCTTCTTCACTGTAGGTCAGCGGTCCGAGGCGGTCGGACAAGCCCCACTTGGTCACCATGTTGCGGGCAATTTCCGTGGCGCGCTCGATGTCGTTCGAGGCGCCGGTGGTTACGCCACCCGACCCATTGACCATCTCCTCGGCGATGCGACCGCCGAACAGGCTCGAGATACTGCTCTCGAGGCGTTGTCGCGACATGCTGTAACGGTCTTCCTCGGGCAGGTACATCGTGACACCGAGTGCCCGTCCCCGCGGAATGATGGTGACCTTGTAGACCGGGTCGTGCTCAGGTACGAGGTAGCCCACGATCGCATGGCCGGCCTCGTGGTAGGCAGTGTTGAGCTTTTCTGCCTCGCTCATGACCATCGAACGGCGTTCGGCGCCCATCATGATCTTGTCTTTGGCCTGCTCGAACTCGTCCATGCTGACAACGCGCTTGTTCGCGCGCGCCGCGAACAGCGCCGCTTCATTCACGAGGTTTGCGAGGTCGGCACCCGAGAATCCCGGCGTACCGCGCGCAATGATGCCGGGACGCACGTCGTCGTGCAGCGGAACCTTGCGCATGTGTACCTTGAGAATCAGTTCGCGACCGCGAACGTCCGGCAGCGGTACCACGACCTGGCGATCGAATCGTCCGGGCCGCAACAATGCCGGGTCCAGCACGTCGGGCCGGTTGGTGGCAGCAATGACGATAATGCCTTCGTTGCCTTCGAAACCGTCCATTTCGACGAGCATCTGGTTCAGCGTCTGCTCACGCTCGTCATGACCGCCGCCAAGGCCCGCGCCACGATGCCGGCCAACGGCGTCGAGCTCGTCGATGAAGATGATGCACGGCGCCTGCTTTTTTGCCTGGTCGAACATGTCGCGTACGCGCGATGCGCCCACACCGACGAACATCTCGACGAAGTCCGAGCCGGAGATCGTGAAAAACGGCACTTTAGCCTCGCCGGCAATGGCCCTGGCGAGCAGCGTTTTACCCGTGCCCGGTGGGCCTACCATCAATACGCCCTTGGGAATCTTGCCGCCAAGACGCTGGAATTTACTGGGGTCCTTGAGGAACTCGACGATCTCTGCCACTTCCGCTTTTGCCTCGTCGATGCCGGCGACGTCCGCAAACGTCACGCCCACCTGGTCCTCGCCAAGCAGGCGCGCCTTGCTCTTGCCGAAGGACATTGCGCCGCGGCCACCGCCGCCGCCCTGCATCTGGCGCATAAAGTAGATCCAGACGCCGATCAACAGCAGGATCGGGAAAGAACTGATCAGCAACTGGCCGATGAGCCCCTGTTTCTTGGGCTCGGCAGCGGTGAACCGTACGCCGTTCTTGTCCAGCAATCCGATCAGGGTGTTGTTATCGGTCTCGGGGCTGACGGTGTAATACTTCAGCGGCTCGGTCTTGCCGAAGCGAATCTGCTCACCGTCGATGACGGCAATGGTCACCTGTCCGGAGCGCACCTGCGCCAGGAACTCCGAGTAGTCTTTCTTCTGTGGCTGGCCGGTGCTGACGCCGGACAGTCCCTGCACCACCGACAGCAAGACGACGATGATGACGATAAAGACAAGTATATTTTTGGTTAAATCATTCACATTCGGATTCCGCGCAGAAATGACGCATTGCAAGGGCTTCGATCGACAGCCGTTAACGTTTTGACACTACTACAATTGGTAGTTCCTCGCTACCAAGTAAACCTCACGACTTCCAGCCCTCGAGGCGTCGGGTTTCATGACCCTCACATGCCCGAAAGAGCGCCGCGCATCGACGACGAAAGCGTCGAAACCCTCGCCCTGAAACACTTTGCAGACAAACGAGCCGCCGGGCTTGAGCACGCGTCGCGCCATATCGAACGCTAGTTCCACCAGGTACATCGACCGCGGCTGGTCGACCACCCGCGTTCCCGTGATATTGGGCGCCATATCGCTCATTACAAGGTCTGCGCCCGATTCGCCGACGGCCTGCAGCATTTTCCCGAAAACGGCATCGTCCTGGAAATCGCCCTGGATAAACTCGACGTCCGGCAGGGAATCCATGTCCAGAAGGTCCACCGCGACGATGCGCACCCTGCCCTTGAGCTTGTGGCCCACATACTGGCACCAGCTGCCAGGCGCAGATCCGAGGTCAACGCAGACCATATCGGGCTTGAGGATTCGCTCCTTGCGGTCGATCTGTTCGAGTTTGTAAACCGCACGCGAGCGCCACCCGTCCCTGCGCGCCTTTTGAACATAAGGGTCGCGCTCCTGACGATCGCGCCAGCTACCGCCCGAACGCCGCGGTTTGCTCACCTTATTCCTCCGTTTGCCATAGTTATCGTCGACCGCTCACTGCTACACTTCGCGCCCATGACACTGAGCGAATCGAACAAAAAATACCTGCGCGGCCTCGGGCACCAGCTCAAACCGCTGATCATTGTCGGGGACGCGGGCCTCAGCGACTCGTTGCTGGCGGAATACGAAACCACGCTGCAGCACCACGAGCTGATCAAGGTGCGCGTGCGTGTGGGGAACCGCGCGTTGCGTGACGAGATCATAGAGAACCTGCGCTCGAAAAGCTCCGCCACTTTGATCCAGCGCATCGGCAATGTCGCGCTGCTGTATCGGCAAAACCTGAACAAAAAACCGGAAAAGCGCATCCGGATTCCGTCGCGATAGTCGGCTGTCAGCCGGCTACTCGTAACGGACCTCGATGACTTCGTAGCAGCGCTCACCGTCCGGCGCCTGGAATTCGATGACGTCACCCTCGTTCTTGCTGATCAGGGCACGTGCAATGGGTGACGTAAACGAAATCAGGCCGTTCTTGATATCGGCCTCGTCTTCGCCAACGATCTTGTAGGTGATTTCTTTGCCGGTGTGGTCGTCGATCAACTCCACCGTCGATCCGAAAATGATCTTTCCACGGGCGTCGATCTCGGTAACGTCGATGACGTGCACATGGGACAGCTTGCCCTCGAGCTCCTTGATGCGCGCCTCGATGAATCCCTGCTCGTCTTTTGCAGCGTGATACTCGGCATTCTCCTTGAGATCGCCGTGCGCCCTTGCCTCGGCGATTGACCTGATGACTTTCGGGCGTTCGACTCCCTTCAGCTTTTTCAGTTCCGCCTGCAACAGCTCGTGGCCGCGCACGGTCATTGGAACTTTGCTCATGCCACCACCTCGCTATGCAGATCCTGCAACCGATTGACTTCGCCGTTGTCGAGATGCTCGATCGCGTTGCAGGTTGCGACTGCGGCGCCCAGGGTCGTGTAATAGGTGACGCCCTTACGCACGGCCTCGGCGCGAATCGACACAGACTCGTTGATCGCCTGCTTACCCTCCGTGGTATTGACGATCAGATCGATTTCACCGTTCTTGATCATGTCCACGATATGCGGACGGCCTTCGCGAACCTTGTTCGCACGCCGGCATGATACACCAGCTTTCGACAGGCACTGCGCGGTCCCGTGCGTTGCAACGATGTCGAATCCCATGCCGGTGAGTATCCTGCCGAGCTCGATCGCGCCGTCCTTGTCCCGTTCGCGAACGCTGAGTAGCGCCGCGCCCTGCCGCGGCAGAATGACGCCGGACGCCAGTTGTGCTTTTGCATAGGCCTCGCCGAACGTGCGGCCGGTGCCCATGACCTCGCCCGTCGATTTCATCTCCGGGCCGAGAATAGGATCGCTGCCCGGGAACTTGATAAACGGGAATACGGCTTCCTTGACCGAAAAATAATCGGGTATGCGTTGATTGACGAAACCCTGTTTCGCGAGCTTCTCGCCCACCATGACCTTGGCCGCGATTTTCGCCAGCGGAATACCGATGGACTTCGATACGAAAGGCGCGGTTCTCGATGCGCGCGGATTGACCTCGAGCAGGTAAACCACGTCGCCCTGGATGGCAAACTGCGTGTTCATGAGGCCGACGACCTTGAGGCCCTTGGCCAGCTTGACGACCTGTTCCTCGAGCGTCTTCTGGATCTCCGGTGACAGGCTGAACGGCGGCAACGAGCATCCCGAATCGCCGGAATGCACGCCCGCCTGCTCGATGTGTTCCATGACGCCACCGATCAGCATGCGCTCACCATCGAAGATGCAATCGACGTCGACCTCGGTTGCCAGGTCCAGGAAACGATCGAGCAATACCGGACTGTCATTGGATACGTCGATGGCCGCGTCCATGTAAGCAGCCAGATCCTCGTCGCTGTGAACGATTTCCATGGCCCGGCCGCCCAGTACGTAAGACGGCCTTACGATCAACGGGTAGCCGACGTCGGCACCCAGCTTCAGCGCTTCCTCCTTGCTCCTCGCGGTGCAATTGGGCGGCTGCTTGAGCCCCAGATCCTCGACCAGCTTCTGGAAACGCTCGCGGTCTTCGGCAAGATCGATCGAATCGGGCGAAGTGCCGATGATCGGCGCCCCGGCCGCCTCGAGTGCCCGCGCGAGCTTCAGCGGTGTCTGGCCGCCGTATTGCACGATGACGCCCTTCGGCTTTTCCTTGTCGATGATCTCCATGACGTCCTCGAACGTCAGCGACTCGAAGTACAGGCGATCCGAGGTATCGTAGTCCGTGGAAACGGTTTCGGGGTTGCAGTTGACCATGATGGTCTCGTAGCCCGATTCCTTGAGCGCCAGCGACGCGTGTACACAGCAATAATCGAACTCGATGCCCTGGCCAATGCGGTTGGGGCCGCCGCCAAGAATCATAATCTTCGCTTTGTCCGTAACCGCCGCCTCGCACTCGTCCTCGTAGGTCGAATACAGGTACGCCGTCGTTGTCGCGAATTCCGCTGCACAGGTATCGACACGTTTGTAGACCGGGCGGATATCGAGTTTCAGCCTGCGTTGCCGCACCACCTTCTCGTCGATTTCCAGGATCTCGGCAATTCGCGCGTCGGAGAATCCCTTGCGCTTGGTCACCAACATGAGATCTCGGTCGAGTCCCGACAGCCCCGCATCCCGAATCGTGTATTCCATGTTCACGAGATCGGCGATCTGTACCAGGAACCAGGGATCGATGCCGGTCAGCTGCGCAACGTCGTCGTATGAATAGCCGTGGCGCATCGCGTCGGCGACATACAGCAGGCGGTCGGCACCCGGCATGCGCAGTTCCTGGCGCAGCTTGTCGCGCTCGATATCGGTCGCAATCGGTCCGCAAATTTCGTTGAGCCCGTTAATCCCGGTCTCCAGGCCGCGCAGCGCCTTTTGCAGGGACTCCTGGAAGTTGCGGCCCATCGCCATGACCTCCCCGACGGACTTCATCTGTGTCGTCAGTCGGTCGTTCGCACCCGGGAACTTCTCGAACGTGAAGCGGGGTATCTTGGTGACGACGTAGTCGATCGTCGGCTCGAACGATGCCGGCGTGGCACCACCCGTGATCTCGTTGCTGAGTTCGTCCAGCGTGTAGCCGACCGCCAGTTTCGCCGCGATCTTGGCGATGGGAAATCCGGTCGCCTTGGAAGCCAGGGCCGAGGAGCGCGACACGCGCGGGTTCATCTCGATGATCAGCACGCGACCGTCATCGGGATTGATCGCAAATTGCACGTTGGAGCCGCCGGTCTCTACGCCGATCTTCCGCAGCACGTCGATGGATGCATTGCGCAGCCTCTGGTATTCCTTGTCGGTCAGCGTCTGCGCCGGCGCGACCGTTATCGAGTCGCCGGTGTGCACGCCCATCGGGTCGAAGTTCTCTATGGAACAAACAATGATGCAGTTGTCGTTGCGATCGCGAACGACCTCCATCTCGAATTCCTTCCAGCCGAGTACCGACTCTTCGAGCAGAACCTCGGTTGTGGGCGACATTTCGAGGCCGTGCGTGACGATGCGCTCGAATTCCTCGCGGTTATAGGCGATACCGCCGCCGCTGCCGCCCATCGTAAACGACGGACGGACAATGGTCGGGAAGCCCACGATGCCCTGCTTCTCGAACGCCTGCTCCAGCGTGTGCGCGATTTCCGCCTTCGGACTCTCGAGGCCGATTTCCGACATCGCCTTGCGAAACAGGTCCCGGTCCTCCGCCATATCGATGGCTTCGCGCGACGCCGCAATCATCTCGACGTTGTAGTCACTGAGGATCCCCTCGCGAACCAGGTCCAGGGCGCAATTGAGCGCGGTCTGGCCGCCCATCGTCGGCAGCAAGGCGTCCGGCCGCTCCCTGGCGATAATGCCTGCGACGGCTTTCCAGTGTACGGGCTCGATGTAGATGGCGTCCGCCATCTCCGGGTCCGTCATAATGGTCGCCGGGTTGGAATTGACCAGGATGACCCGGTAACCCTCCTCGCGCAGGGCTTTGCAGGCCTGCGCCCCCGAATAGTCGAACTCGCAGGCCTGTCCAATGACGATGGGGCCGGCGCCGATAATCAGGATGCTGTCTATGTCGGATCGCTTAGGCATGACGTCCGTGGCTCGGGCCGTAAGTTATAATTTGAATTAAGTTATCCTTATAACTATTTATTTTTAAAGGGTTTCTCATGAGGATAACATCGCCTTGAGGCCGCTGCGTTTCTGCGCGTCCATGTGCTGGATAAACTGCTCGAACAGCGGTTTGAGATCATGCGGTCCCGGGCTTGCCTCGGGATGTCCCTGAAAGCTGAACGCCGGCTTGTCCGTGAAAGCGATGCCCTGCAAGGTGCCATCGAACAACGAACGATGCGTCGGCTCGAGGTTGTCCGGCAGCGTCGATTCGTCAACGGCAAAGCCGTGATTCTGGCTCGTTATCAGGACCTGCCCGGTTTCCAGATCCTGGACAGGGTGATTCGCGCCATGGTGACCGAATTTCATCTTCTCGGTCTTCGCCCCGCCGGCCAGGGCCAGCAACTGGTGGCCCAGGCAGATTCCGAAGATCGGGATGCCTTCGTTGAGGAAGGACTGAATTGCCGTAATTGCGTATTCGCAGGGTTCCGGGTCGCCCGGACCGTTGGACAGGAATATTCCGTCCGGTGACAACGCCAGCGCGTCTTCAGCTGCGGTCGTGGCCGGGACGACCGTCAGGCGGCAGTCGAGATCCGACAGCAGGCGCAGTATGTTGCGTTTTACGCCGAAGTCGTACGCCACGACATGGTACGGGGCGATACGGCGGCTCATGACGCGCGGCTTGCGGCCGAAGGTGGTGCCGTGGCACCACTGGAATGCACGATCGGTCGTGACGAACTTGGCAAGATCCATGCCCGCGATACCCGGGAATTTCTTCGCGTGCTGAATGGCGGTTTCAACAGCCGGGTTGCCGGTCATGATGCAGCCGGACTGCGCGCCCGTCTCCCTGATAATGCGCGTGAGCCTGCGCGTGTCGATTCCGGCGATGGCGACAACATCGCCCTGCTTCAGAAACTCGGCAAACGACCGTTCTGATCGCCAACTGCTGGTGACCATCGTGTCATCGCGGATGATCAGTCCGGAAGCGTGCACCTTCGACGATTCCATGTCCTCGCTGTTGGTGCCGGTGTTACCGATATGGGGGTAGGTCAGTGTGACGATCTGACGGCAATAGGACGGGTCCGTCAGTATCTCCTGGTACCCGGTCATTGCCGTGTTGAAAACGACTTCGCCGATGGTTTGCCCTTCGGCACCGATCGATGTCCCGTGAAATACGGTGCCATCCTGTAGTGCAAGTATCGCAGGCGTGCTCAAGAACGACCCTCAATAGAAATACGAAAACCGGATCGGCCGCGCATCAGCGAGTCTGCCGTCGTTTCCGTACAGATCGTCACGACTTGTGCCTGTTTCAGATGCACAAAAGCGGAAGGACGTGGCCTCCCGCTCGTAACTTCACTGACCGCCCAGCGATCCGGCGTAGTTTACTGAAGGCGGGCTGCGCACGCCAGACGCAGAGCGTGTTTTTTTGCGTCTTTTGCCCGCTTTGTCAGTCGCTGAACAGCACGTCCCGCATATGGTAGCAGCCCGGCGGCCGATCCAGTGCCCAGCGCGCCGCCCGGAGTGCCCCGTCGGCGAATACCTGCCGGGTCGTGACACTGTGTGCAAATACAAGGCGCTCAGTCGGTGAACTCAGGACCACTTCGTGATCGCCGGGTACCTCGCCACGACGTTCCACCTCGAAATGCACGGAGCCGGTGCCGCTTTCGCCGCGCGCCCGGGCGACGGCCTCACCCAGTTTTAGCGCCGTGCCGGAAGGTGCGTCCTTCTTGTGAATGTGGTGCGTCTCGGATACCTGGACATCGAAGCTGAAACCCAGCGATGCCGCAGCATCCGCGACGCAGCGTTCGAGCACGGCGACTCCGAGGCTCATGTTCCGGTCGTAGACGACCGCAACCTGGTTCGCCGCCTGGTCGAGCTGCGCCATTTGTGCCTCGTCCAGCCCGCTGACGCCGCATACAAGGGGCTTCCGGTGGCGAGACACGGCCGCCAGCACCTCCACGGTGCCCGCCGGCAGACTGAAGTCGACGACCACGTCGGCGGTGGCCACGACCGCGTCGAGATCGCCGCCGCGTGTCCACACACCGGCCAATGCCAGGTCTGCCGCCCGTTCAACGCTCTCAGCGATCAAGCGGCCCATGCGACCGGCGCCGGCGACTCCTATGCTGATGGCAGTGATGGCGCGTGGCCCTAACTGATGCGCTCGAAGAAGCGCTTGACGGTGTCCAGCCAGCCGCCGGCACGCGGGCTGTGCTTTTCACCCCCCGTGCGCAGCAGTGAGTCGAATTTTTCCAGGACCTCGCGCTGCTCCGAGGTCAGGTTCACCGGCGTTTCTACCGCGACCTGCGCGAACAGGTCGCCCTTGCGGGCATCGCGTACGGTGGTAACGCCCTTGCCGCGCAAGCGGAACATCTTGCCGGACTGTGTGCCGGCCGGGATCTTGAGCGCTACGTGACCATCGAGCGTTGGCAATTCGACCTCACCGCCCAGGGTGGCTGTGGCTATGCTGACCGGCACTTCGCAGGAGAGGTTCGAGCCATCACGCTGGAATATCTTGTGCGGCCGCACGCGAATTTCGACATAGAGGTCTCCTGACGGCCCGCCGTTGCGGCCCGCCTCGCCCTCGCCGGACAATCGGATGCGATCGCCGTCGTCGACGCCCGCGGGTACCTTGACCGCCAGTGTACGGGTTTTGCGTATACGACCGCGGCCATGGCAATCGGTACAGGGATCGGAAATGGTCGTACCGGCGCCCTTACAGGTGGGACAGGTCTGCTGTATGGAAAAGAAACCCTGCTGCATCCGTACCTGGCCGACACCCCCACAGGTCGAGCAATTGACCGGCTCGCTGCCTTTCTTCGCACCGCTCCCCTTGCAGGTGTCGCAGGTCATCTGGGTCGGCACATCGATCGTGACATTGTCGCCGGTGACCGCGTTTTCGAGATCCAGCTTCAGCTCATAGCCGAGATCGGCGCCGCGAAATACCTGGGGGCCGCCGCTGCGGCGCCCACCGCCGCCGAATATGTCGCCGAACACATCGCCGAAAATATCGCCAAAGCCTTCGGCACCGAAGCCGCCTTGGCCGCCCGGACGGCCCGCGCCGGGCCGCAGTCCATCGTGCCCGAAGCGGTCGTAGGTTGCGCGCTTGTCGGTGTCCTTGAGGACCTCGTACGCTTCCTTGGCTTCCTTGAATTTGTCCTCGGCGCTGTCATCGCCCTTGTTGCGGTCCGGGTGATGCTTCATGGCCCGGCGACGATACGCCTTCTTGATCTCGTCAGCGGACGCTGATTTCGAGACCCCCAGTATGTCGTAATAGTCGCGTTTCGCCATGTTTACCTGTAGTCAGGGCGCCCCATGGGCGCCCTGACGTCATCCCTTTTGTGTCAGCTTACCCGGACTTCGACTCGTCGTCTTTGTCGACTTCCTCGAATTCCGCGTCAACTACATCGTCATCGGCGGCAGTGGCGCCCGCCTCGTCCGTCGTGCCTTCTGCGGCCTGCTCGGCATAAAGCTTCTGCGCGAGACTCCCGGATGCTTCGCCCAATGCAGCCGTCTTCTTCTCGATGACACTCTTGTCGTCGCCGTCGAGTGCCGTCTTCAGGTCCGACACGGCGTTTTCGACCGCCTGGCGCTCCTCGGGCGTGGCCTTCTCGCCGAGTTCGCTGAGCGTCTTCTCGGCCGCATGAATGAGCCCGTCGGCCTGGTTGCGGGCATCAACCAACTCGCGGAACTTGCGATCCTCCTCGGCATGGCTCTCGGCATCGGACACCATCTTTTCGATTTCACCGTCAGACAGGCCGCTGGATGCCTTGATGACAATATTCTGGCTCTTGCCGGTCGCCTTATCCTTGGCAGACACGTTGAGGATTCCGTTCGCGTCGATGTCGAAGGTCACCTCGATTTGCGGCAATCCGCGAGGCGCCGGAGGAATATCGGCGAGGTCGAAACGACCGAGCGACTTGTTGTCCATGGCGCGCTCACGTTCACCCTGTAACACGTGAATCGTCACGGCCGTCTGGTTGTCGTCTGCGGTCGAGAAAACCTGCTCCGCATTCGCCGGAATCGTTGTGTTCTTGTCGATCAACTTGGTCAAGACGCCACCGAGCGTCTCGATACCGAGCGACAGCGGCGTTACGTCGAGCAGCAATACGTCTTTGACGTCGCCGGCAAGCACGCCGCCCTGAATGGCCGCACCGAGTGCGACTGCCTCATCCGGGTTGACGTCACGCCGCGGCTCCCGGCCGAAGAAGTTCTGCACCTCTTCCTGAACCTTGGGCATACGCGTCTGGCCGCCGACGAGAATGACGTCGTCGATCTCATTGACTTTCAATCCCGCATCGTTGAGCGCTATCTTGCAAGGTGCGATGGTGCGTTCGACCAGTTCCTCGACCAGGGATTCGAGTTTGGCGCGCGTCAGCTTGATGTTGAGGTGCTTGGGACCGCTGGCATCCGCCGTTACGTAAGGCAGGTTGACCTCGGTCTGCTGCTGTGTACTCAGCTCGATCTTCGCTTTCTCCGCCGCTTCCTTGAGGCGCTGCATTGCCCGCGCGTCGCCGGTGATGTCCATCCCGCTTTCACGCTGGAACTCGGCCGTCAGGTATTCGATGACGCGCATGTCGAAGTCTTCGCCGCCGAGGAACGTATCGCCGTTCGTCGACAGCACCTCGAACTGGTGCTCGCCGTCTACTTCGGCGATCTCGATGATCGAAACATCGAAGGTACCGCCGCCCAGGTCGAACACGGCAATTTTCTTGTCACCGCGCTTCTTGTCCATCCCGTAAGCCAGCGCGGCTGCGGTAGGCTCATTAATAATGCGCTTGACGTCCAATCCCGCGATCTTGCCCGCATCCTTGGTTGCCTGCCGCTGCGAATCGTTGAAGTAAGCCGGTACCGTGACGACGGCTTCGGTGACCGTTTCACCGAGGTAATCCTCGGCCGTCTTTTTCATCTTCATGAGCACGCGAGCCGAGATCTCCGGAGGCGCCATCTTTTTGTCGCCGGCCTCGACCCAGGCGTCACCGTTGTCCGCCTTTGTAATCGTGTACGGCACCATGTCGATGTCACGCTGCACGACGTCGTCCTCGTAACGGCGTCCGATGAGTCGTTTGATCGCAAACAGCGTGTTCTCCGGGTTGGTCACCGCCTGTCGTTTCGCCGACTGGCCGACCAACACCTGGTCGTCCTTGGTGAACGCCACGATCGACGGCGTGGTGCGATCGCCCTCGCTGTTCTCAATGACCTTTGGGGTGTCGCCCTCCATGACTGCCACGCAGGAGTTTGTGGTACCCAGGTCGATACCAATCACTTTACCCATGTTTTTTTGCTCCAAATCCGGTATGAATTTCTAAAATCTGGCTTTTTAGGTGGGGCCATCACCCTTTGTTTCAAGCGCTTTCGCCCGCTTTTTCCCAAAAACGCCCTAGTCGCCCGCGACGATGACCATGGCCGGGCGCAACAGGCGGCCGTTCAGGGCGTAGCCTTTCTGGACAACGACCAGGACGGAACCCGGCTCTGCCTCGTCCGACGGCTGCATGCTGATTGCTTCATGCGATTCCGGGTCAAAGGGCTCACCCTCGGGATCGATGACGGTGATCCCGAAGCGCTCCATCGTGGTGCTCAGGAGCTTCAGGGTGGCGGTACTGCCTTCGATCAGGCTCTCGACGCTCGCGTTCTCCGAGGCGGCGAGACCCATTTCCAGGCTGTCCCTGACCGCGAGCAGCTCTTTGCCGAGCCGCTCGAGCGCGAACTTGTGGGCGTTCTCGACATCCCGTGCCGAGCGTTTTCGAATATTGTCGACTTCCGCCGAGGCGCGCAGATAACGCTCCCAGTTCTCGTCGGCCTTTGCCTGCGCCGCAGCGAGCGCCGCAGCAGCCTCGTCCACATCCGGCTCGGCAGCCTCGGTGCTGGCTGCTTCGACGTCCTCAGGCGGGCTTTCAGCATCCGGCCCGGGGACCGCTTCGTCCGGGCGCTTTGCCTGTCCATTCATTTGATCTGCTCCAAATCGATACTGCAGCCGCCAATCAGGCAACCGACCAGAAATCACGGACGGAGTGTGGGGCCCGGCCCGAAAATATCAAGAGTCTGGCGTGTTTTTTTTATAGCATCGCGTCAGGTCGAATGCCCCAGGGCAGACTCGAGCAGCTTGGCCGTAACGTCCACGATGGGCACGACGCGGTCGTAGGCCATCCGGGTCGGGCCGATGACGCCCAGCACGCCGATCGTATCGTCGTCGACATGGTACGGGGCGGTCACGACACTGCAATGATCCAGAATGCCGTACCCGGACTCCTCACCGATGAATATCTGCACACCGTCCGCCGTGATGCTGCGATCGAGCAGGTCCAGGATGAGGCGCTTCTGCGAGAACGCATCAAACAGGCGCCGCAACGTGTCGACATCGGAGAGTTCGGCGAAGTCCATCAGGTTCGTTTCGCCGGCGAGTGCATAGTCGTCATCCGGGTGTTCGGCACCTTCCATCGCGGAATGCGCTACCGCGATGATGTCGTGCATCGCCTGGTTCATCGAGTCACGTGTGTTGTCGAGGTCCTTGAGTATGCGCTCCCGGACGGAGTGCAGGTCGGTGCCGCCATAATGCTCGTTGATGAAATTCTGAGCCTGCTGCAGCTCGGATGCGCTGTAGTTTCGATCCGTGTGCAGTATCCGGTTTTGTACTTCGCGATCGTTGATCACGAGGATGACGAGAACACGGTGCTCCGACAACGGCAGGAACTCGATTTGCCGCAGGGTCGCCTGTGGCGGCCTCGGCACCGTGACGACGCCGGCCATTCTCGTGATGTCGGACAACATGTTCGAGACCGTCGATACGAGCGTACCGGGATCATCGAACTGGCCGCGTATTTGCCGTTGAATCTTGCGAATATCGCCGTCGCCGGGTTGCCGGTAACGTACGAGCGTATCGACGAACAGGCGATACCCTTGCGGCGTGGGGACGCGACCGGCTGACGTATGCGGCGCGGATACGAGGCCCATATCCTCCAGGTCCGACATGACGTTGCGAATCGTCGCGGGGCTCAGATCGAGTCCGGAGTCTTTGGACAAGGTACGCGAGCCGACAGGTTGCCCGTCGCGAATGTAGCGCTGAATCAGGACGCGAAGCAGGTGCCGTCCGCGGTCACTGGGTGCTCGTTTAGTTGCTTCTGCTGACATCCACTAGAAACGAGGGAAATCCCCGCGCCATTTGCTGTGATAGTGTACCGAACAACACGCTAGCAACGGCTTGGCGGTCGGTCAAGGGTTTGCAACAATCGCTACATGAATACGCTATTTCCGAACATTGCATTATTCGGGCGACACGATGACCCCCGGGTATCCGAGCCCATGCTGGACATGGCCCGCCATTTGACAAAACGCGGCATCAACGTGCTTGCGTCAGACGCACTGGCACTCGAATTTCCGGCGCAGCGAATGAGCGAGTCGGAGCTTTGCCGCAATGCGGATCTTGCCATTGCCATAGGCGGCGACGGCACGATGCTGTACGCAAGCAGGCTCGCGCGCGAATCGGAGACGCCCATATTGGGCATCAATCGCGGGCGACTCGGTTTCCTTGCCGACGTCACACCGAACGAGATGATCGACAGCGTGGACAGCGTCTTACGCGGCGAGTTTTCGCGAGACTCGCGGCTGCTCCTGGAGGCGCGGCTCATTGCCAGCTCTGGCGAGGAGACCGTTGCCTACGCGATGAACGACGTCGTATTGAAGCGACGTGAGACCGGCAGGATGGTCGATTTTTCAACGCACGTCGACGGCGTTTTCGTCAATACGCATTCGGGCGATGGGCTCATCGTCGCAACACCGACCGGATCCACCGCCTATGCGATGAGTTGCGGCGGCCCGATAATCTCACCGGAGCTCGACACCGTCGTCGTGGTTCCGGTTTGTCCACATACGCTCACGGACAGGCCGATCGTCATTCCGGCCCGCCAGGCCATCGAGGTCGTTCTGCTGGAGCGCGACGAAACCAAGGCAGCCATCACGATCGACGGTCATCGCGTCGGTACCATCACCCCGGAGGACAAACTGATCATCTCGGCGGCTGAAAAGCGCATCACACTGATTCACCCACCAGGCTACGACTTCTACGGCATATTGCGCTCCAAGCTCTTTTGGGGACGCGACAACCGCAGGCGCAATGAATGACTGGGACGCGGAACACATGACATGTTGATGAATTTGCAGGTACGCGATTTCGCGATCGTTGACAAGATCGATATAGAGTTTGCGCCGGGTATGACCGTGCTGACCGGCGAGACGGGCGCCGGTAAGTCCATTCTGGTAGACGCATTGGGCCTGGTACTCGGCGAACGCGGCAGCGCGCAGCTGGTTCGCGAGGGCGCGAAACGCGCCGAGTTTGCCGCCGAATTCGACGTGTCGGCATTACCGGCGGTGCAGGCGTGGCTGGAGGAGCAGGCGCTCGACATGGACGATGAGTGCGTATTGCGGCGCGTCATCAACGCAGACGGTCGTTCACGTGCTTTCGTCAACGGTAACTCCGTGCCGATCACACAGCTGAAGGTCCTCGGTGAGCTAATGCTCGACATTCACGGCCAGCATTTTCACCAGTCGCTCGGACGCCGTCCCGTGCAACGCGACATCCTCGACCACTTCGGTGGCCTGCTGGACAAACGCACAGCGACAGAATCGAGTTTTGCGGCATGGCGCACCCTGTCCGAGTCCCTGCAACAACTCAAAGCCGCGGAAGCAGACCGGGCGTCGCGTCTCGACCTGGTCGCTTTCCAGCTGCAGGAACTCGAGTCCCTGGATCTTGCGCCTGGCGAGTTCGCGGAATTGAGCGCAGAGCGTCAAAAACTGCAAAACAGCGGCCGGCTTGCCGAGGGTGTCGTCGGCGCGCTGGACAGCTTGTTCGAAAACGATACCGCCAACGCCAACAGCCTTGTGGCAGAAGCCGTACGGTCGCTCGAGGCGCTGCTCGACTATGATCCGTCTCTCGAACCCGTGCTTGAAATGCTGAACGGCGCCAGTATCCAGGTTTCCGAAGCCACGGAATCGCTGCGTCGCTACGGTGAGACCATCGACATGGACCCGCACCGCCGCGACTGGGTCGAGGAGCGACTCGATGCGATACAGACCGTGTCGCGCAAACATCGTGTATCGGCCGACGAGTTGCCGGAGCTGTTCGACAAGCTTCGAGGCGAGCATGATGCGCTGAGCCATGCGGAGGAACGCGGGCGTGAACTCGAACAACAGGCTGCGGCGGCGCAAGCCGAATACCTTAAACTCGCTACCGCCCTCTCCAGGGGCAGACGCAAAGCCGCGACTTCGTTTGCCCGGTCGGTCACGGAGGCTATGAGCGGGCTCGGCATGCCGGGTGGCGTGTTCGAGGTTGCACTGACAGAGCTCGAGTACGAAGCCGCGCGCCCGTGGGGCATCGATGAAATGGACTTTCTCATTAGCGCCAATCCCGGCCAGCCGCCGCAACTCCTGGCCAGGATCGCGTCCGGCGGCGAGTTGTCACGCATGAGCCTCGCCATTCAAGTCATTGCAAGCGACGGCAGCCTGATTCCGACCATGGTCTTCGACGAAGTGGATAGCGGCGTCGGCGGAGGCGTCGCCGAGATGGTCGGGCGTCGATTGCAGGAACTCGGCGAAAGCCGACAGGTTCTTTGTGTGACACATTTGCCACAGGTCGCGAGCCTTGCGGATCAGCATTTTCGAATCAGTAAAGTCACCGACGGCAAGTCGACTCGCACGCGACTGCATGTGCTCAGTAAAGACGAGCGTATCGAAGAATTGGCCAGGATGCTGGGTGGCGTGGATATCACGCGCAAGACGCTCGATCACGCTGCGGAAATGCTCGCAGGCGCTCGAAAAATGCGTGCCTGATTTACTCCTCGCCGGAGTCGTTACCGCCGTCGGCCTTTTGCTTCACGTACAGGACCAGGCTGTGGTCCAGTAACTCGTAGCCGTACTGTTCGGCAATGTCATGCTGCAAGCGCTCGATTTCGTCATTCACGAATTCGATGACCTCGCCGGAATCCACGCAAACCATGTGATCGTGATGGTCGCCGTCGTCGAGTTCGAATACGGAGTGCCCGCCCTCGAAATTGTGCCGCGTGACGAGCCCTGCGGTCTCGAATTGCGTGAGAACGCGGTATACCGTCGCCAAACCGATATCTTCGCCCGACTTCAACAGGTCCTTGTAGATATCCTCGGCGCTCAGGTGGCGAGTCCTGGCATTCTCGAGAATCTCGAGGATTTTCAGGCGCGGAAGCGTGATCTTGAGGCCCGCTTTACGAAGTTCCTGTCGTTGCTGCATGAACAAACTCTTTCAGGGTATGATGCGCGCCTATTATGACCCAGTTGGCAGCCCGGCTCTATGGCATTACGCAAATCATTCATTCTCCTGCTCGCTTGTTTCGCCCTGTCGGCGACCAGCGGCTGCGTCTATCGCACCACGATTTCGCAGGGAAACCTGATCAAACAGGAGGATCTTGACCAGGCCGAAGTCGGCATGACCCGCAACCAGATCCGCTTTCTGCTCGGCACGCCGATGGTCGACGATCCGTTCCACACGGACCGCTGGGATTACGTTTATTACCTGAAGATAGGCCGGAAAGACGCCGGCAGGAAGCGCTGGGTCTCGGTTTTCTTTGTGGACGATCGTGTCAGCGAGATCCGCAAGGAGCAGGAGCTCGACCCGAGTCTCTAGCCTTTCTGGCGGGCCCCCATGGTCATGCCAAGCGACGCGAGCTGCCGTCTCGCCTCGCGCGGATCGATCTCGAGTGGACGATAGATTTCCACACGGTCGCCGTCTGCAAGCCGATGATCCCTGGCGACAACGCGGCCCCAGATGCCCACGTCGAGCACGTCGAAATCCACGTCCGGAAATCGCTGTGACAGCTTGCTGGCGCGTATCGCATCGGCGACGGTCGAGTTCTGCGGCATAGACAGCGCGAGTAACTGCTGTTCATCCGTCAATGCAAAAGCTACCTCGATTTGCACCGTCCTATTCCTGCAGCCCGGCGTATATGTGTGCTGCTCTTTGCGTGAACGAATCGACCAGCGCATTGCAGGTCTTCTCGAAGAAGCGACCGAAGATCATGTCCATCGTGCGGCTTTCGAACTCGAATTCGAGTTCCAGCGAAACTTTGCATCCCTGGTCGCCGAGGCGTTTGAATTCCCAGCCGCCTGAAAGTCGATTGAACGGCCCGCCGACCAGTTCGATGCCGAGCGCTTCGTTTTCGGTCAACGGGTTGCGTGTTCTGAAGCGTTTACTGATACCACGATGATGCAACTCAAGCGACGCTTCAATAAGGTTCGGTTCGCGAACGTGAACTTCTGCGTCGTTACACCAGGGCAGGAACGACGGGTAGGACTCGACGTCCTTGACGAGTTCATACATCTGCGCTGCCGTATACGGCACCAGCGCGCTGCGATTCACCCTGCGCATCGCGTACCGCTAGAACACGGCGTTGAACAGAACGAGCAGTATTCCGATGGGTGCGATAAATCGAGCCAGCAATCGCCAGGATTTGTAGAGTTTGCCAGAGCCACGCAGTTCATCGGCCGTTGAATTGCGACACATCACCCAGCCGGCAAACACTGTGATCAGCAGCCCCCCTAACGGCAACATGATGTTGCTGGTCAGGTAATCGACATTGGCGAAAATGGTCCCTGCGAGGAATTTGAACTCCGCCAGGACATTGAACGACAGCACGCTGCCGAGACCAATGAACCAGATCAGCAGGCCGACGGCAACGGTCGCCTGCGCCCGTGTCTTGTGGAACCGCTCGACGATCCACGCAACGGCCGGTTCCATCAGGCCGATGGCGGACGTCCATGCCGCGAACGACAGTAGTATGAAGAATACCGTCGAGAAAAAGACGCCGCCGGGCATCTGCCCGAAAGCCAGCGGCAGCGTGTCGAAGACCAGGCCGGGACCGTCCGCGGGATTCAGCCCATTCGCAAATACCAGTGGAAAGATGGCCAGGCCGGCCAGTATTGCAATGGCAGTATCCGCCGTCACGACAGCGGCCGATGCGCCAATGATCGACGTCTCTTCGGGAAGGTAGGCGCCGTAGGCCATGATGGCGCCCATGCCGATGCTGAGCGTGAAGAATGCCTGGCCAAGTGCGGCGAGAACGCTATTCCAGGTGAGCCGTTCGAAATCCGGCGTGAACATGAAGGCCACACCCTCGTCGAAGAAACCGGAATTGATCGAATACCCTAACAGCACGAGCATCAGCAACAACAATGCCGGCACCATGAACCGGACGGCCTGCTCCAGGCCGCGCTCGACGCCTCGGGCGACCACGAACACCGACAGTCCCATAAATAATGTGTGGCACAACGCCACGACGCGCCAGTCACCGACAAAGCCACTGAACTGGTCACTGACCGCTGCCGCGCTGGCGTCGACAAACACGCCGGACGCGCTTTTGACGACGTAAGCCAGTGTCCAGCCCGCAATGACGCTGTAGTAAGAGAGAATGAGTATGCCCGCGATGACGCCCATGCCGCCGACCCAACCCCACTTGTTGGAGCTGCCCTCTTCCTTGCCCAGCAGCTGCATCGTGGCAACGGGATTGCGTCGTCCGCGACGCCCGATCAGTATCTCCGACATCATGACGGGCATCCCGATGACGACAACGCAGACGAGATAGACCAGCACGAATGCCCCGCCGCCGTTCTGTCCTGCGATATAGGGAAATTTCCAGATATTGCCGAGCCCGACGGCCGAGCCGGTGACCGCGAGGATGAACGCCATCCGTGAGGACCAGTGGCCGTGGAGCGAGGTTCTTTTCCCGTCGCCCGCCTGGTTACTTAGCATTGTTATTCTCGAATCGGCACTGAATGCGAGATTCTTATACAAATCCCGGGGCCTGACAACGCTTTGACCGTATAATCCGCTCGCCGCAACCGGGTTGTGCCTACAAGACCATGAACAAGAAGAAAGACAAAAAATCTGCAGAAAAGCTGATTGCCGTTAACCGCCGGGCACGTCACGACTATTTCATCGAAAGCACGTTCGAAGCGGGCCTGTCCCTGGAGGGCTGGGAGGCCAAGAGCCTGCGCGAGGGGCGGGCCCAGCTGGCAGAGGCTTATGTGAACTTGCGAAGCGGCGAGGCCTGGCTCGTTGGCGCCCATTTCTCGCCGCTGAAGACGACCTCGACGCACATCAAGGCCGACCCGACGCGCTCCCGCAAGCTGTTGCTGCACCGGCACGAGCTCGACCGGCTGACGGGCGCCGTCGAACGCAAGGGTTACGCCCTGGTGCCGCTGGACCTGCACTGGCACAAGGGCCGCGCCAAGCTCAACATCGGCCTCGCGAAGGGCAAGAAACAGCACGACAAGCGTGCCGCCGACAAGGATCGTGACTGGCAACGCCAGAGAGAACGCATCCTCAAGCACTAAACCCAATAAACCGGGGTCGAACCGAGGTTTTGCTGGCAAAATCTCGGTTCGACCCCGTTTTTTTGTGCGCTGGTGTATTGAATTCAGCGGCTTAGCCCCTACACTATGAGTCACACACGGGGGTGACATGGCTTCGACGTGGGTCGCGAAACTCCGGGTGCATGCCGAGGAACAGATAACCTCGTAAATCCAGCTGTAAAAACTAGACAACTACGCACTAGCTGCCTAAAAACCAGCAAATGCCTTCTGCCCGGATCGTGCCTGTGCGTCCGGATCGCAGGAGTCACCGACACAGGACCGCGGCAAGAGCATGTTCGGGGCTCGAACCGTTAAATCTCTGCCGAACTGGCTGTGAGTCTTCCCTGCCCGTCGGGTAGCCCACAGTAAGATTAAAGACGGAATAAGCATGTAGACCCCGTAGCGTAGGACTTGCGGACGCGAGTTCGATTCTCGCCACCTCCACCACTACTTGTGTATTTTCAATGGCTTATGGATGAGCCTTGATTATACCCAACATACCAACCAACATAGGGCATCAGAAATCGGCGGATCGAATTGACTTGGATCGGTCTGCTTGTGGTCGCCGAAATTACGGAAATTCGGGCACTATCATTGGCAAACCTGCTCCCAAACCCCGTCTACACATCGTCCTATTCGACAACCAAGCTTTGGGAGTGGTTTGAGGCCACACGAGAGGCCGGGACTCGTGTTACAGACTTGTTCCCAATAACCATCAACACAACGACCGATTTGGCAACCGAGCTTTGGTAGGGGTTTCAGCCCACATGACAAACCTGGGCTAGTGTCGCAGACCTGCTCCCAAACACCATCAACGCAACGCCCAATCCTGCATCCCAATTTGGGCAAGGGCTTAAGGCCGCAAGACAAGCTTTGGGAGCGCGCTTGGGGCTGGACGAACAATATCAGCGCGAATACATATAGACCCGCAGCTACCCATGATCTATTCATTGGCTTCCTCCCCGCAAAACAATGTACGACGTAAGAAACGCGAGGCTGTCATCGATAACACCAGCATTCCACAGCTCCCACACCTGATCTGCTAGGCCAGGATCAGCCTATAGTGCCCCTGCGTAGTGAACCTGGGAGGTTTTGGGCATGGGCCGTCTCTAGGCCTTGACTACGGTATATATTCCACTGAATTTCTTGTTCGCAGGTTCGGCATATGTTGGCCACTTCAGAGGCAAGCAGGTGTCGTTATAAGTAACCAGAAAGGTCTGCAAGAGATGGGGCTGAATCCGATAAGACCCGGCATTTGAATCATAAAACTGAAATGAACCGGAGCGTTCGCGAATCAATGCGACCACATGATGGCTATCATAGAAGGAAATCAAAAGTGGTCTGACCTCCTGTGCTTGCTGAAACTTATTATGAATGGTCTGGAAACCATAGGCCCAATGTTGGGATTCTGCAGTTAAGCCCAATCGTGCTGCAGCCGCGACAGTCTCATTAGAATGTGCGCGGTTGGCCATGGCTGCTGTAGTCAGCTTCCACGCGTTTTTGCTCGCTACAACGTTCTTTCCCTCAAGCCGCGGGAAATTGGATCGTACATGAAAACTCATTTGTTCCTTCAGCCACAAAAGGGCCATGTGCAAACACAGCCCGGGACCGGCATCACCTTCTACTATAGGAATCGTGTAACGTTGCTGAGATTTCGAGAGTTTTGTCGATAGTGGCTGCCCATTAGCTTGATTTGCGCGCAGCGCGGCAAACATGTGACTTGCTTGTCCCATCAGGCTCTTTTGCAGAAACTTTATTGCTGCCGAATATTTTCGCTGCTTCTCAGGCTTCATGTTGACAAAGAGAGGTTGGAATACGTGCTTGTGGTTTGCCCAGGTGACGTTTTGATTCAGCCTCTGATTCAGCTCGACAAGGATGGGGCGCATAGAGCTCTCCTTCTGCCAGAAGCTTGATTTGGGGGTAAGACGAGCAGCCCTGTCGAGCCTGCCGCTATTTGCTGCGTTAATGTGGCCAGTGAAGGCGTTTATAAATTGTTGGTTGATTAGCATCGCATTGACTCCGATTCTGTTGAGTTCTTGCTCAATCCGTCCCCGGCACCCTGTCGTATTGGGTCAAATACAGACACCTAACGGGCCGCTTTCGAGGGTAAAGCTGACCTTTCAAATCCTTGCCCAAGCATTCCCTCAGAGCACCACCGATTCCAAATAGTACCCAACAGACAATCATGAATCCTCGGAACATTGCTACTCGTATTTTGCCATTACTGCTTGTTCTAGATTCTCGGCAGACCTGCGATGCATCGAGACAAACTCCTTAACCGCTGCAATCGCTTCCTCTTCGGTAGCATCCTCTAAGGCCATTGCGGCCATTGCGCACTTGGTTGCCACTTCCCCCCGTTGCGTGTCATCAATTCTTTCACTTCGGGAAACCGCATCAATTACTGCTGCGCAAAGATAAGCCACGGCAACGAACGGACTAGCCACCAACTTTTGTTTCATTCCAAACACGGCTGCAGGTAGCATCGGTGAGTTGGATACGGCCATATAGAGATAGTTTCGGTCCGTCTTTGGGATCGATAATTTTTCAGCAGCTCGCGCTGTTGCCTACTTTATTCTCGTCCGCTCGAACATCATCCGCCACCGGCCAGGTAAGCACCAATATACACCACGCCCAAGCCGCTAGATCATCTGAGATCAGACCAATATCCCACTGCGCCCAGACCTGATCGGCCAAGTCCTCATTGACGATTTTGGCCTCTACGTATATACGGGTAAGCATGGTCCATTGTTGAATAGCCGGGTGTGGGTTGGCAGCCGCTACTTCTGGCCATTAGGAGGAGATGGTGTTTACGGCGATCTCAGAAGAACGGGCAAGTGACCCCTGGTTCAAAATAGTTGATTTCCTTCAGCACAACTGGGCCGTCATTATCGAGCAAGGAAATTCGGCTCTAGTTGTCTTCTACGGAGATACACGTGGTGTGTTTGACGAAATTTCGTTTGAATCAGCGGACCAGGCAAGTGACGCGCTAGTACGCAACGGGTTCTCCAAGTACAACGAGCGCGGAGAAGCGTCGGGATTCATTAGCCTTCCCCGCGGCGACTTTCACGAACAGGAACACCCGAATGGCAGGATTTACTCCAACGGTCGCTACTGGCGTTGACTCAAAATGAATGTCTCTATTATTCAAACACCACAATCGGTCCGACTACTGCTGACGGGGCACACGAACCGTATTCTTACGCCTTTTCGTAAACTTTGGACAAGCCTTTTTCCGGCCATTTGACGCCGGAACCGGCCGATTTCGTTTGTAACCCCTTGATATTCATCCCTGACGCGATCCTTTTCCACTTGTGCGCGTCCCCCTTTGCAGGGCGGTGGCGTTTAACAAGACAAGAAGGCCGCTCCCGGAACCGTGTGGCCTGCTCCTGTAAGCACTACTACCTATGGCGAATCCGTCGGCCTGAACTATGTTCTTTTTAGGTCTGAATGGAGGATCTAAAGATGGAAAGATCGAACTGGGAGAGAGCCGTTGCGTATGCGGCTGTCGCAATCGTCGCTGTAGCCTCATGGGCCGTTGCACAAACAACCATCGACGCCCATCGAGCTAAACTCCCGATCGTTGCATACATTGACTGTCTAAATAAGTTTGCGACTATCGAGTGGCCTGAGCAGCCTGGCAGGCTTGAAGGCAGTTTGTCTCCAAACCCCTCCGGAAGCGAAGTATGCAAAGATCTCGCGAGCCGCGAAACCTACGACTGACGTCGATATAGGACAAGGCTATCTGCCTTGAGAAAGTGGATGTTGATCGCTAGCTTAGCCCTCAGCCCATCAATCTGTCCCTCGATAAAGGCCTGTTCGATCAGATCAACCTATTCGGGATCGGGTGGCCTGGTCTGCTCAAGAATCTCGGATAGGTCCATCGAGTTAGCATGGCCTGTGGGTAGATTGCCTGCACCCTCAGAAAATTGTCGTTTCGTATAGAAATGCGTGACCGTCCGCTTTTGCCAGTACCGGTCACCCGAGTGTCTGCTTAAGGGAAATGGTAACGGCCCGCAATCGGCCAGAAGCGGACACCGAAGGTGATCTCGAGGGCGGCCATGAAGCCAACGCGCAACCGCGCTCACCGTCCGTACAAGAATTCGTAGCCGTTGATCAACGCAGGAATCGCCCCCGCGTCGTGACGGTGATCTTTGACTACTTCGGTATGAAAGCTAAGGTTGGCATCTTCGAGCCCTTGCCACCCGGATATCCATGCGCTGGCACCAATCAGAACGTATTCCAGGTCCGTCTCCGCATGCGCGACATAGAGCCGTGTTGGCCGGGAAAAACTGCGCCCCTGAAGTTTCTTCGTTGCACTCTCGAATGTTGCATCGACAAAAGGTGGGGAAAGTGGAGGAGCTATGACCAAGTAATCGGTGAATACGTCCGGATACGTGACCAGGTGCCACGCGACGAACAGTCCACCCATGGAGAAACCAGCAAGCCCGACGCGGTTGGAGTCCACGCTGTACTTTTGCAGAACGCTTGGCAAAACCTCATCCTGAATGAACTTGGCAAGGTCTGATGCGCCACCGCCACTATTTACCGGTATCTCGTTGCCATAGTAGTTGACGACCCCAACAGGATTCGGCAATAGAAAGTGCGATCGATTAGCCCAAATCGTGCCCGCTGAGGCTCCAAACGGCAGACCGACGAGAATCACAGGGACTGCTTTCCCTTCTTCGGCCCACAAGAAATTAAGTGTCTTTAGCAGCCCTAGCAAAGGGTCAGCGTCGAGAACGACGAGCAGCGGATAAGACTCCGTAGGATCGTAGTTGTGCGGTAGGTAAACCGCCACTTCCAGCATTTTGCCCTCGTTTCCAATTGGAAGCGCGATGCGTTCCGGCTGAAGTGTGGTCAGTAGCTCATACTCATCGGTTACATGTCGCTCAGAATCCTGTGCATAGATACACATCGGCAATATTGCGAGTGTGGCCGCCGCCCAAAATGTTCGGCGAAACCGCTTGGTGAGCGCCAGCCTCATCGCGAAATATCGCATCGCAGGGTTTCCTCCGTGAGTTCGAGTAAATGCCTGTTAGTGTTTCTTGTTGATACTCCGGACAGTCGATGAAGTCACTTCAGCTGGACTTCCAGAATATTCAATGTCTGCTTTGGGT
>CALZMQ010000045.1 GCA_945788625.1 uncultured Woeseiaceae bacterium | reverse complement strand
ATAGGAGTCGACGGCGGCACGGGCCACGTAATCGAGTATCGTGGCGACGCGATTACTGCGCTCGATATGGAAGGCCGAATGACAATCTGCAATATGTCGATCGAAGCCGGCGCCCGCGCCGGAATGATCGCCCCCGACGAGACGACGTTCGAGTACCTCGATGGACGCCCAAGCGCACCTCAGGGTGGCGATTGGGACGCGGCTGTCGCAAGGTGGAGGGGGCTGCACAGCGACGCAGGCGCAGTATTCGACCGGTCAGTCACTCTGGACGCCGGACGGATGCAGCCCATGGTCACTTTCGGCACCAACCCCGGCATGGTCATCGGTATCAATGACCCGGTGCCCGACGGCGGCTCGGACCCGAGTTTTCGCAAGGCGCTCGATTACATGCGGGTCGAGTCGGGCAAGCCCATGACCGACAGCCCGGTCGACGTGGTCTTCGTCGGTAGCTGCACGAACGGCCGGCTGTCGGATATCGAGGAGGCGGCCAAAATTCTCGAGGGGCGCAAGGTTGCTGACGGCGTACGCATGCTGGTCGTGCCGGGCTCGCAGCAGGTCAAGAACGAAGCCGAATCGAGGGGTTTGGACCAGGTCATCCTCGCCGCCGGGGCCGAATGGCGCGAAGCCGGCTGTTCGATGTGCATCGGCATGAACGGCGACATTGCGCGGCCCGGCCAGCTCAGTGTCAGCACCAGCAACCGCAACTTCGAGGGGCGCCAGGGGATAGGAGCGCGCACGGTACTCGCGAGTCCGGCGACTGCCGCCGCCTCGGCGGTTCGTGGTCGCGTCACCGATGCGAGGACTCTGTCATGAAGCGTATTGAGCGAATCGAGTCGCGCACTGTCGTTCTGCCGACAAAAGACATCGACACCGACCAGATAATCGCTGCTCGCTTTCTCACCACGACGTCGCGCGAAGGCCTCGGTAAGAGCGTCTTTTATGACCTTCGCTACAACGAAGACGGCAGCGAGAAGGCGGACTTCCCGCTCAACCAGGCGGATTCCCGGGATTGCCGCATTCTCGTGGCCGGCAATAATTTCGGTTGCGGCTCGTCACGCGAACATGCGCCGTGGGCGCTGCTCGACTACGGCTTTCAAGCGGTCATTTCGACCGAGATCGCCGATATCTTCCGCAACAATGCGTTGAAAAACGGCCTCGTCCCGATCGTCCTCGACAGGGCAAATCACGGCTGGTTACTGGAAAACCCGGCTGCCGAGCTGGTTGTCGATGTCAAAAACGCAACAGTGACGCTGCCCGACGGAACCGCCGTCGGTTTTCCGATCGATGGCTTCGCCAGGTATTGCCTGGTCGAGGGAATCGACCAGCTTGGGTTCCTCCGCCAGCAACTCGGCAGCATCGAGGCATTCGAGGAGTCCCGCGCATGGAAGCCGTGATTGTTCTCCTGCCGGGCGACGGGATCGGCCCGGATGTAACCGAGTGCGCACGGCGGGTCCTGGCAGCCGTAGCGCGCAAATTCGAGCACCAATTCGAATTCAGCGAACAACTGATTGGCGGAGCCGCGATCGATACAACCGGCGAGCCGCTGCCGCAGGCCACGATCGACGCGTGCGAGACTGCCCACGCCGTGTTGCTTGGCGCAGTGGGCGGCCCTAAATGGTCCGATCCCAATGCAGCCGTACGGCCCGAACAGGGACTCCTCAAGCTGCGTTCCGCGCTGGGCGTATACGCCAACATACGTCCGGTCAGCGTACATGACGAACTCGCGGGAGCCTCGCCGCTCAAAGCCGAGATACTCGACGGTGTGGACCTGCTGGTTGTGCGTGAACTGACCGGCGGCATCTATTTCGGCGAGAAAACGCGCAGCGAATCCAAAGCCAGCGATTTATGCATCTATCACACACACGAGATCGAACGCATTGTGCGTGTCGCGGCCAGGCTTGCCGCTGATCGCCGCGGCAGGCTTTGCTCTGTGGACAAGGCCAACGTACTCGAAACGTCACGCCTCTGGCGCGATGTCACCGATCGCATCATGGCCGCAGAGTTCCCCGACATCGAAGTCGAGACACTGCTGGTCGATGCGGCCGCGATGCACCTGTTGCGCCGACCCGCCGATTTCGACGTGATCGTGACCGAGAACATGTTCGGCGACATCCTCACCGATGAGGCATCCATGCTCGCGGGTTCCCTCGGTATGCTGCCGTCGGCGTCGCTGGGCGACACGGCACGCGGGCTGTACGAACCCATCCATGGCTCCGCACCGGACATCGCCGGCCGTGGCATTGCAAATCCCTGTGGTGCAATTGCCAGTGCCGCGATGCTGTTGCGTCACAGCCTGGCGCTCGAGTCGGAGGCTGCCGCAGTCGAGTCTGCCGTCAGCGCAGCGATCAGTGGTGGTGCACGAACGGCCGACATCGCGCGCCCGGATCAGGCGCCTGTGTCGACATCAGAGATGACGGACGAAATTATTCGCTGCCTGAACTGACCACGCGCAGCGGGGCCGCGGCTCGATTCTTGGTGCGGAAACGGGCGATCATGTCGCCCAGCGCCTCGGTCTCGATCAGGAACCCGTCATGCCCGTGCGCGGATTCCAGTATCTCGTAGCGCGCGTCCGGGAGCAGCTCGGCCAGTACTTTCTGTTCCTCGGGCGGGTAAAGGGCGTCGGTGCTTACCGACACGACCAGCGCGGGCTGCTCGATGGCCCTGAGCGCATCAACATAGTCTCCCCTGCCCCTGGACAGGTCGTGCGTGTGCATAGCATGCGTGAGCGTCACGTAGGTGTTGGCGTCGAAACGACGGTTGATCTTCGCACCCTGGTACCTGAGGTAGGACTGCACCTGGTACTGGTCGTCGTCGCGGCGATCCCTGCCGAAGCGTTGTTCGAAACTTTGCCAGCTGCGGTAGGTGCAAACCGCCATCATGCGCGCGGCCGCGAGACCGTTTTCCGGCGGCGCGTCATCCGTGTAGTAGCCATCAAGCCAGTTGGGATCCGCGGCAATCGCGGCGCGTTGCGCTTCACTGACACCGATGCACCACGCCGAGTGGCGTCCGCCGACGCCGATCGGGACGACGCTGGCGACACGATCCGGATAGGAGGCGGCCCATTCGAGTGCCTGCATGCCGCCGAGCGACGGACCCGTGACGAGTTCCAGCCGCCCGACACCCAGTTTGTCCAGCAAAATGCGTTCGAGTTCGACCATGTCGCGCACGGATACGCACGGAAAATCGGCGCGATAGCGTTCGCCGCTCTGCGGGTGCAGGCTGACGGGTCCCGTCGTGCCGTAGCAGCTGCCGAGGATATTTGCGCAGATAATGAAGTCGTGTCTCGGATCGAATGTCTTGCCGGGCCCAATGATGTTCGGCCACCAGGCCTCGACATCTGCCGAACCCGTGAGCGCATGGCAAATTAGAATCGCGTTCGCGGCGGCATTGGCCGGATCGCCCCAGGTCCGGTAGGCAATGTCGACCTCGCGGAGCGTCTCTCCGCACTCGAGCCGGAAGCCGTCGGCGAGACGCAGAAATTCGGTCTCCGCAGAGATCTGTGCCAGAAGATAGGCCGGCAGGCTCATCGGAATCAGCCGCAGGCAGCCGCAACGGGCTGCGGTTGAGTTGCCGCGGCAGCGACTTGCAGCGCGGCGAGAATGTCGGCGGCCAGATCCTCCGCAGACTCCAGGCCGACCGAAAGCCTCACGAGGTTCGGCCGGATTCCCGCCTCCTCGAGCGCTTCCTCACTCACCGGTGCATGCGTCATCGATGCCGGGTGGCAGACCAGGCTTTCTACCCCGCCGAGTGACTCAGCGAGCGAAAAGAAGCCGAGATTTTCGACGAACGCCCTGACCGCCGCTTCGCCCCCGCGGATCTCGAAACTGATCATGCCGCCGAAACCGCGCTGCTGGCGCCTGGCGATTTCGTGACCGGGATGCGATTGCAGCCCGGGGTAGTAAACGCGATCGACCAGGTCGTGCGCGTCGAGCAGGCCGGCCAGCAAACTTGCGCTTTCTTCGTGCTGCCTGATACGCGGATGCAGGGTGCGAATGCCCCGCAAGGTCAGGTAACTGTCGAAGGGTGCGCCCGTGATTCCTATGCAATTGGCCCAGTAGGCTATCCGCTCGGCCAGTTCTTCCGTCGCGGCGACGACGCAGCCGCCGACGACATCGCTGTGACCATTGATGTACTTGGTGGTCGAGTGAATGACGAGATCTGCGCCGAACTCGATCGGGTTTTGCAAGGCCGGCGACAGGAACGTATTGTCCACGGCGAACAGGGCCCCACAGTCTTCCGCGATCTTCGCTATCGCCGCGATGTCGACGATCGGAAAGTGCCGCCATAGCAATCGTGCGGCGCGACGATGACATCGCCCGGCTCGAGCAATTGCGTCAGGAGCGTCAATGCCGCCATTCCCGACGACGTCACAACGGCGCCAGCCCCACCTTCCAACTCGGTGAGCGCGTCGGCGAGTGCGTCACGCGTCGGATTGCCCGAGCGCGTGTAGTCATACTGCCGCTTCTCACCGAAACCCTCGAACGCGAAGTTCGACGACAGGTGCAGGGGCGGCACAACGGCACCGTGCTGCGTGTCCGATTCAATGGACGCACGAACTGCGCGGGTGGCTTTGCTTGCTATGGAAGTCATGGTCGGTCTCCGCAAATCGATTCCAATTACTTCTCATCGGAACCCTGCGAAGCCCGCAAGGGAGGGGTTGTTCTGCCCTTCATCCGCATTGTCACGGAATGTTGCAGTTACCCTCATCTCTCGATGCCGTTGCGAAATCGCAACGCATCGCAGGAGTTGGCACCTTTTCAGGATGGTTAGTCCTGAAGGTTGCCCCGGCGTCGTCGGGCCTATCCCTCGACCGGTCTCGATGAGTTTCGGAGAGTGTATGTGCGAATTCCTGGAGCGGTCAAGTGCCTGTTTCAAATAATTTTAGTTTCATCGGTACCCATCGGGACATGATTGCGATCGGAGTGTTGCTATCCGTTCCATAATGTATTAGCGTACTAACACGTTAATACATTGGTGCAGAATGAAGCCGAACAGGCACGAATCCGAACGTCAGCAGCACAAGGCCGAAGACGCCCTGTTTGCGGCAGTTGTCAGCCTGCGAAGCGTCGACGAGTGCCGGAATTTCTTCAAGGATCTCTGCACCCCGGCCGAGCTGCAGGCCCTCGTCGATCGGTGGCAAGTAGTGGAGTACCTGGAAAAGGACCTGCCCTATCGCAAGATTCACGATCTCACCGGCGTCAGCGTCACCACGATCGGCCGCGTGGCACGCTTCCTGGCCGACGGCTTCGGCGGCTACCGCACGGTGATCGAACGCGCCGCGAACAACGACACCCACTCTTCCCACTAAGGAAATCCCGATGGATACCCCCGAGCAGCGCATACAAATTGCGGTGCAAAAAACCGGTCGCCTGACCGATCATTCGATTGACCTGCTCGAGCGCTGTGGCCTGATCGTCACGAAAAGCAAGAACCAGCTCATCTGCTACGGCGAGAACATGCCGATCGACCTGTTGCTGGTGCGCGACGACGACATCCCCGGCCTGGTGAGCGAGGACGTCTGTGACTTGGGGATAGTCGGTCTCAATATCGTCGAGGAAAAACGCCTCGGCCTGCTGGCGGAAGGTAGCGAGGCGCTGTTCAAGCAGATTTACGAGCTCGACTTCGGCCATTGCCGCCTCTCGCTGGCGGCCTCGGACGGGGTGAATTACTCGGGCCCTGAGTCACTGCAAAATAAAAGAATAGCAACAAGTTACGTTGCTATCTTGAGAGAATACCTCAATAAACACGAGGTCGATGCAGAAACCGTGTATTTCTCCGGAGCTGTCGAAATCGCGCCGAAACTCGGCCGCGCGGACTACATCTGCGACCTCGTCTCGACCGGCGGCACGCTGGCGGCCAACGGCCTGCAGGAGGTGGATGTCCTGCTCGACAGCGAGGCGGTCGTCATCCAGACCCAGGCCCCGCTGGGGGACGCGAAACAAGCGCTGGTGGACAAGATCCTGCAGCGCCTCGATGGCGTACTGCAGGTGCGCGAGAGCAAGTACATCATGTTGCACGCGCCACGGTCGGCGCTTGCGGAGATACGCAATCTATTGCCCGGATCGGAGGCGCCGACGGTGATGCCGCTCGATGGGAACGACGACAAGGTGGCCGTGCACGCCGTCTGCCGCGAGAACGTGTTCTGGGAGACGCTCGAGAACCTCCAGGCGGCCGGCGCCAGTTCCTTGCTCGTGCTGCCGGTCGAAAAGATGCTCGCCTGATTCATGGACGCCATGCAATTACATACCTGGTCGGACCTTGACGACGAAGCTCGCGAGTCGCTGCTGCGGCGGCCTTCCGTCGCGCAGGACCAGTCGATAAGGGCCGCAGCGGCAAAAATCATTGCAGAGGTACGGCAAGACGGCGATCGGGCCCTGCGCCGGCTGACCGGGAAACACGACGGCGTCAACATCGACGAATTTCGGGTGGGGGCGCAGGAAATCGAGGCCGCGGCCGGACAACTGACCGCCGAGCAACTGGACGCCATCGACCTCGCAATCGACAATGTCCGCCGTTTTCACGAACAACAGGTGCCGGCGGCGCTCAGGGTAGAGACGATGCCGGGTGTGGTGTGCGAGCGGGTCGTGCACGCAATCGACGCGGTAGGTCTGTACGTGCCCGCCGGTTCGGCCCCGCTCCCATCGGCTGCAATCATGCTCGCAGTGCCGGCAGCCATCGCCGGATGCCCGAAACGGGTCATGTGCACACCGCCGCAAGCCGACGGAACCGTCAACCCTGCCGTGCTGGTAGCCGCCGCACGCTCGGGTGTCGAGGAAATCTACAGGGTCGGTGGCGCGCAGGCGATCGCTGCGATGGCCTACGGCAGCGAAAGCATACCCAAGGTCTACAAGGTCTTCGGTCCCGGCAATGCATGGGTGACCAGCGCTAAATCGTTAGTCGCCAGCGATCCCGAGGGCGCTGCCATCGACATGCCCGCCGGACCCTCCGAGGTCCTCGTAATCGCCGACGATCGGGCATCGCCCGAATTCGTTGCATCGGACCTGCTGTCACAGGCAGAGCACGGAATAGACTCTCAGGTCGTACTGGTGACTACGTCCGCCGATTTTGCAACCACCGTCGTCGCCGAAATCCGGGAGCAGCTCACGCGGCTGTCGCGCGCCAGGATCGCCGAGCAGTCGCTGGCGCATGCGCGTATCGTCATTGTCGACGACATCGACGCGGCCATCAGCGTCAGTAATCAGTACGCCCCCGAGCACCTCAGTTTGCAGATCGAGCAGCCGCGCGGCGTCTTGCCGATGCTGCGCAACGCCGGTTCGATCTTCGTCGGCCCGTGGACGCCCGAGTCGGTCGGTGACTACTGCAGCGGAACGAATCACGTGCTACCAACCTACGGTTTTGCGCGCACCTACAGCGGGCTGGGTGTCGACCAGTTCATGCGCCAGATGACCGTGCAGGAGCTGAGTCGCGCGGGACTGGACAACCTGGGCCCTGCGGTGATCAGCCTTGCCGGGCTCGAAGGGCTCGACGCTCACGCGGCTGCGGTCAGTCAACGGCTGAGGTCGGCGACGTGAGTATCGCGAGACTGGCGCGGCCCGAGATTCGGAAGCTGCACGCGTACGACGCGGCGCAACAGGTAGACGATACGATCCGCCTCAATGCCAACGAGTCGCCTGTTGCAAGCAAAGTGGGAAACTTTCGTCGTCCGCTGAATCGCTACCCGGAAGTTCGCCCGCGAAACCTGCAGCGCGCCCTGGCAAGACGCTTCGGCTGCGGTACGGAACAACTGCTCGTGACTCGCGGGTCGAGCGAGGCGATCGATTTACTGGTGCGTACATTTTGCCGGGCCGGCCGGGACACCGTTCTTACCACCACGCCGTCGTTTTCGATGTACCGGCATTATGCGGACGTCCAGGGTGCGAACGTGGTCGAGGTGGCAACGCTGGCGGAAGACGATTTCCACATCGATGTCGATGCGATCCTGGCGGCCTGTAGCGATGCCACACGGCTCATATTCATTTGCTCGCCGAATAACCCGACGGGCACGATACTCCCCGCCGCGGATCTCGAGCGCCTGCTCGAGCTGCGCGGCGAGCGTTCCGCGGTAGTCGTTGACGAGGCGTACGTGGAATTCAGCCGCACGCCGTCGGCAATAGGCATGCTGGACAAGCACCCGAATCTGCTCGTGCTGCGCACCCTGTCGAAGGCGCTTGGCTTCGCGGGAGCGCGTTGTGGCGCAGTCGCCGGACCCACGGACGTCATTCGAATGCTCAACGCAGTACAGGCGCCCTACGCGCTCGCCACGCCGGTCGTCGAATGCGTGGAGGATGCGTTGCAGGACGAACAACTGGCAGCGGCTGAGCGAGCAGTCGAACGCATTGTTTCTGAACGGGATCGTTTGATTGACGCTATCGGTGATTTCGATTTCGTCAGGAAGATCTGGCCGAGCGAGGCGAACTTCTTCCTGATCGAGGTTGACGACGCCGAGAAGCTCATGCGCCATTGCGCGGACCGCAAGGTATTGCTAAGGCATTTTGGCGGCGACTTGGGAAACTGCATTCGAATCTCGGTCGGCAGCGCCGCCGACAACGAGCAGTTGTTGAGCGCATTGCGATCGCTTAGGGGTTCATGACGATGTCCGCAAGAATCTTGTTTATAGATCGTGACGGTACCCTGATCGAGGAACCCGACGATTACCAGGTCGACGCCGTCGAAAAGATACGGCTGGTCGAAGGTGTCATCCCATCACTGCTGGAACTTGCCAGGCACGGTTTTCGTTTCGTGATGGTCAGCAACCAGGACGGCCTCGGCACCGATGCGTTCCCGCAGGCGCACTTCGACCTGTGCCATGACCACGCACTGCGCCTGTTCACCAGCCAGGGCATCTCCTTCGACGAAATTTTCATTTGTCCGCACTTACCCGACGACCAGTGCGAATGCCACAAGCCGCGCACCGGGCTCCTGACAAAATACCTGGCCGCCAACGACATCGATCTTACTGCTTCAGCGGTCATCGGCGACCGCGAAACGGACATGCAACTGGCCGAGCGTATCGGCGTGCGTGGGCTGCTGGTCAACGTCGATGCCGAGAATGCCCTGACCTGGCCCGCGATCGTGGATCTTCTGTGTCACTCGGACCGCGTCGCAACGATCGAACGCAATACCAATGAGACGCGCATCACGACCAGTGTCAACCTGGACACGGCTGACAAAATCAAGGTCGATACCGGCATCGGCTTTTACGACCACATGCTCGAGCAGATTGCGAAGCATGGTGGTTTCAGTCTCGCGCTGCACTGCGATGGCGATTTGGAAATCGATGAACATCACACGGTCGAAGATACGGCCATTTGCCTGGGCAGCGCCCTGCGTAAAGCGCTGGGTAACAAGCTCGGCATCGGACGCTACGGGTTTTTCCTGCCCATGGACGAAAGCGAGGCGAAGGTCGCCCTCGACCTGTCCGGCCGGGCCGCTTTCGAATTTTCCGGTACTTTCCCACGCGACAGTGTCGGCGAGCTCTCGACCGAGATGGTCGAACATTTCTTCCGCTCGCTGGCCGATTCCCTGGGCGCCGCCCTGCACGTGGAGGTCAAAGGTGAGAACACCCACCACATGATCGAAGCCTGTTTCAAAGCGGTTGGACGATCGCTGCGCCAGGCGATTCGCACGGACGGCACGGACCTGCCGTCGACCAAAGGCACGTTGAGCTAGGCGGCATGGGTGGAATCGCCATTATCGACAGCGGCGGCGCGAATATCGCGTCTCTCCTGTTCGCTTTCCAGCGACTCGGCACCACGGCCACGCTAACGGTTGATGCCGACGAGATTCGATCTGCTGACTGTGTGCTGCTGCCGGGCGTCGGCGCGGCCAGGGATGCAATGACTCGTCTGTCCGACGCGGGCCTGGTGGACGTCATCAAGAGTCTCGAGCAGCCGGTACTCGGCATTTGCCTCGGTATGCAGTTGCTTTGCGAGGGCTCCGAAGAAGAGGACGTCGAGTGCCTCGGCATCGTCCCGGGCGTCGCAGCACGCTTGCCGTCGGCGCCGGACTTTCCGGTTCCCAACATGGGCTGGTGTGCAACGCGGCAGGTTGCCGATCATGCCATTCTCGCGGATATCGCCGACGCCAGCTTCTTTTACTTTCTGCACAGCTACGCACTGCCCGTTTCGGAGTTCACGCTGGCAACGGCCGAGCATGCCAACCCGTTCTCGGCCATCATAGGCCGAAAGAATTTCGTTGCCGCGCAGTTTCACCCCGAGCGCTCTTCAGCAGCAGGCGCGCGGTTGCTCCGCAACTTCATCGAGATGCCCTCGTGAGAATTATTCCCGCAATCGATCTGAAGGACGGTAAGTGCGTCCGCTTGTTCAAGGGTGACTTCGATAAGACCACGGAGTACAGCAACGATCCGGTTGCGGTCGGGCGTCGTTTCTCGGATCTTGCAGTGAACGATCTCCACATTGTCGATCTCGATGGTGCGCGCTCGGGTGAGCAGGCGAATCGATCGATTGTGGCCGCGATCGCCGCAGACTCAGGGCTCGACATCCAGCTCGGTGGCGGCATCCGCGATCGAGAATCGCTCGAGACCTGGTTAGCGAACGGCGTAACGCGCTGCGTGATCGGTAGCCTTGCCGTCACTGAGCCGGAGTGCGTAAAACAGTGGGTGTCCGAGTTTGGCACCGATAGCATCGTATTTGCGCTGGACGTCAGGATTGCTGCAACCGGCGAACCGATGCTCGCCACGCACGGTTGGACTGAAGACAGCGGTGTTTCGTTGTGGGAATGCATCGACGGCTACGCCGAGGCGGGAATCGAGCACGTGCTTTGCACGGACGTCAGTCGTGACGGTGCCATGGCAGGACCGAACTTCGAGTTGTACGGAGCCGTTCTCGAACGATACCCGCAGTTACAGCTGCAGGCGTCCGGCGGCGTTCGCAGTATCGGCGATCTGCAAAAACTCCGTGCACAGGGCGTTCCCGCTGCGATAACGGGTCGCGCGCTGCTCGACGGAAAGATCACAGCTGCGGAGGTGTCGTCATTCCGGCCAAGCGCATAATTCCATGTCTCGACGTGCGCGACGGTGTCGTGGTCAAGGGCGTGCAGTTTCGCAATCACCGCGTCGTCGGGGATATTCTCGAACTTGCTGAACGCTATTGCGCGGAAGGCGCCGACGAACTCGTGTTCTACGACATCACTGCGAGCCCTGATGACAGGAGCGTCGATCGCAGCTGGGTCAGCCGCGTTGCGGCCGTCCTCGACATCCCCTTTTGTGTTGCCGGTGGCATTCGCAGTGTCGAAGCAGCCGAGGACGTGCTCAACAAGGGTGCCGACAAGATCTCGATCAATTCCCCCGCCCTCGCGGAGCCAGAGTTGATCTCCGACCTCGCGCGACGATTTGGTTCCCAATGCGTGGTAATCGGCATCGACAGCCGTGAAGAAGGCGGCGGCTACTTCGTTTACCAGTACACCGGTGACCCGGACAAGACCCTGGCCGCGCAACGCGCGACGCTCGACTGGGTACGGGAAGTGCAAGAGCGCGGCGCCGGCGAAATCGTACTCAATTGCATGAACCAGGACGGTGTCCGAAAGGGCTACGACAACGAACAACTAGCGGCGGTTCGCGCCATCTGTAAGGTACCCCTGATCGCATCGGGCGGCGCCGGCACCATGGACCATTTTTTGCAGGTGTTCGAGCGGGCAAACGTCGACGGCGCCCTCGCCGCCAGCGTGTTTCACAGCGCAGAAATACCGATTCCCGATCTGAAAGCCTACCTGGCGGATCACCGGGTCCACATAAGGAACTAGGACGAGACCATGAGTAATGCAAACCTGGCGTTTATCGGCGAACTGGAAACGATCGTGCAAGAGCGAATCAGGAGTCCGCACGCCGGGAGTTACACCGCGAAACTCGCCGCTGCCGGCATCAGGCGTATTGCACAGAAAGTCGGCGAGGAAGGGGTGGAACTCGCGTTGGCCGCAACATCGGGCGATCGCGAAGAAACTATCGACGAAGCGGCCGACCTCGTCTACCACCTGATTGTACTGCTCGCGAACCAGAGCCTGAGCCTTCAGGACGTTGCCGAGCGGCTGGAGTCACGGCACAGCAATCTTACATAACGCCCGACGCAGTTGGTCCTCGATTGCGTGACGCAGATAAACGAACCTGACGGACTTTTCTGTCACAGTGTTACAGCGTAAATGCGGAACCCGTGGAATGACCCGAGCGGCGCATGCATTGCTGCCACGGACCAGGGAGTCAGGTCATGCTCAGAACCAGCTGGATGGTGCTTTTCGTTGTCAGCATGCTGTATGGCGCAGCAAGCTCCGCTGACGATGCGGGGTCGCCGGATGGCCGCAACGATACCCCGGACGCATTGACCCTGTCACTCAAATCACTGCTGGCGGAGCCTGGCTACGCGACTCGCTGGCACCTGCACCACCCGGTCGAACCGATGCCCTATTCCCATGACTGGAACCGTCCGATGGACAACTTCGAATTCGAAGACGGTGGCGCCCTCGGACGATTGAGCAAGCTGCGCAATCTGTCACTGCTGACACTCGCAGATAACGGCAAGGCGAGATTGTTCTTCGGCGTAAATTCGGACGGCCTGCTGGGTCTGCATTTCCGCGCCGCGCCACGACGCGGCGAGTTTCGCTACCTCGAGGTCGTGCGCCTGCCCTACCTCGCGCAAGACAAGCCGGAACCCGATCTGGTTCTGCTGCCTGCCTGGAACCGATCCTTATCCGCTAGATAATTCCGATGCCTTTTGGTGCGCCGGGCGTGCCATGCAACGATCGGCATAGGCGCCGATGTTCCTGGTGTCGGGCAGCATCTCGAACATGCGCATGAACACGGCACTCGACCCGAGCATGACGTCGGCGGCACTGAATTCGTCGCCGAGAATCCACTCCTTGCCCTCGAGGCCGTCGTCGAAAGTCTCGATCATGAGATCGAAATCGCCCCAGCCACTTCGGACCCGGTTGGCTTCAACCTTGTTGAACTTCTCCGACATGGCGGGCTCGACCACTGCAGGCGTGTACATCGTCCAGTACAGGAACTGGCCGCGGAGTGGATCGTCGTACGCCGGCGCCAGCGTACCGGCGCAGTAGCGGTCAGCAACGTAAATACAGATCGCGGCCGACTCGGACATGCCCACGTCTCCGTCGACGATTGCGGGCACCTTGCCCATCGGACTCGCCGCGAGAAACTCGTCGCTGTCTTGACGCTCGGGATTGCGAATATCGATCAACTCGAGTTCGTACTCGATGCCGGCCTCTTCCAGCATCCAGATCGCACGTTGCGAGCGTGTCTGCGGCGCCCAAAAAAGCTTCATATGACGATCTCCCTGGCAATTTCGCGACGGTTATAGTGCGAACTCATGACGTAGCCGTAGGCACCGGCATTGGCCACGAGAATTACATCACCCTCGGAACTCGGCGGCAACAAGCGGTCGCTGCCGAGCCTGTCACCGGTCTCGCAGATCGGACCGACAATAGTCACGGTCTCGCTGGGCGTCTCGTCGGCCCGCGTCAGGTTGACGATCTCGTGGTAGGAACCGTACAGGGCCGGCCTGATTAAGGAGTTCATACCGGTGCCGACGCCGATATAACGCATTTCGCCTTTGCCCTTGGTCTGCGTTACTCGCGTCAGCAGCACGCCGGCACGAGCGACCAGGAAACGCCCGGGCTCCAGCCATAATTTGTATTGTGGGTACGATTCACGGATTTCGGCAAGCGTGTTGTCGAGGCGCGCGAGATCGAACGGATGATCGCCCGGTTTCTCCGCGACACCGAGGCCACCGCCGAGATCGATGGTCTCGACCGACGGAAATCGCTCCGCGATCTGCACCAGCCCGACGGCAACCCGGCGCCAGTTGTCCGGATCCAGAATACCGCTGCCGCTGTGCGCGTGAATACCGATAACCTCGGCGCCCACCGCATCCACCAGGCGAACGAGCTCGTCGACTTCGAAACGCGGTACGCCGAATTTCGAGTGTACGCCCGCCGTCTTGACGTGCTCGTGATGACCGCGGCCCTGCCCCGGGTCCAGTCGAATGAATATCTTCTCTCCCCGGAACAGCTCTGGCCACGACTGCAGCGGGAACAGATTGTCGAGTGTCACCTGCAGCCCTTTCGACAACCCCCACTCATACTCCTCGCGCGGCGCGAAATTGGGCGTGTAAAGAATGCGGCGTAGGTCGAGGCCCGGGATCACTTCCTCGAGCCACTCGACCTCTCCGGGAGACACGCACTCGAAATCCACTCCCGCCGCATCCAGGGTGCGCAACAATTCGGGATTGAAGTTCGCCTTCACAGCATAGAGGATTCGATCGATGCTCTTGAGATCGAGCAGGCTTTTCGCCGCCGACTCGACACTCGCGCGATCGTAAACGTAGGCATTCAACTGCCCGTCCGCCATTTTTAGCAGTTCATCGCGTCTTTGCATCCACCACGTATCGGCCGTGCGAGCCGCAGGCTCGTCACCCGCAAACAGGCGCTCCCAACTGGCACCGAAGGCTTTCGACGCACCGGTCTTGCGGATAACCGAGGCATGCAACTTGGAAACCAGTCTTGCACCCTGCTGCTTGTCCACGACAAAGGTGAGATTCAGGTCGTTGGCTGCCTGCGACATCAGGTGAATGCGTTCTTCTTCAAACACCTCCAGGGCGGGCGCGAGGCGCGGCAAAATCGTGCGGATCTTGCGGCCGACGAGGCTGATGGCGGAACAGTTGGAAATGACGCGGACCTGGCAAAGTTCTTGCAATTCGCTGATCAACGCCGCTTCGACGTCGTCGGGCAGCATCCCGTCCGCCGTATCGATCGACACCGTTACGTTGGTCTCGGACGTTGACACCAGGTCAACAGATACGCCGTTGTCGTTGAAGACCGCGAACGCCCTGGCGAGGAATCCGACCTCGTGCCACATGCCGACGGTGTCCATGGATACGAGCGTTACGCCGTTGCGAATGCAGGTACCCTTGACTCGCGGTTCGACTTCTTCGGTGACCGAGGAAATCACAGTACCGGCAATTTCCGGCGCCGTCGTGCTGCGGATGAACAAGGGAATATTGTGTTGCCGAACGGGTGACAGGCAGCGTGGGTGCAATACGGAACTTCCGGCCGAGGCGAGTTCCTGGGCCTCGTCATAATGCAGGGCAACCAGCAGCCGTGCAGATGGCACGACACGCGGATCGGCCGTGAACATCCCGGGCACGTCCGTCCATATCTCGAGCCTGCGGGCCTGCAGCCTGGCTGCGAAATAGGCCGCCGAGGTATCCGAACCGCCACGGCCCAGCAGCACCGTATCGCCGACTGAATTCCTGGCGATAAAGCCCTGCGTGACGATGACCTTGCCGTTGTCCGACAAGGTGGCCTGCATGTGTTCGTCGGCCTCGAAGTCGCAGGTGGCCGAAAGGTAGGAAGTCGCCGTGCGGCGACCCGGTCGCGATCGACTGGTCAGGAGGTCGCGTGCATCAACCCATTGCACGGGAACCCCGGCGAGCCTGAGGTACTCGGCGCCGAGGCGCGTCGACATGAGTTCCCCGAGCGCCATTATGCGCACTCGCACACGCACGCTGACTTCCTTGACGAGGCGCACGCCGGCGACGAGCTGCTCGAGCTGATGCAGGGTGCTGCCCAGCAGCGCATCGCCATCGAGGCCCAGTTCCTGGGCCAGCTCCATGTGCTGCCTGCGAATCAGCGTGAGTTTGTCCAGCGGGTCCCCTGCCACGGCAGCCTCCAGGACGTCGTCAAGCGCATTGGACACACCCTCGAGTGCCGAGTGCACCACAACCGGCCTCAGCCCTGCATCGAGGCGGCGCTTCACCAGCTCCGCAATGGTGGCCCAGTTCTGCAGTGAAGAAACGCTGGTCCCACCAAACTTCATGACGACCCAGGGCGATTCCGCGACAGACGGCGCCGCGCCCAGCAATCCGCTATCTTCGAAGTCGGCTTCGGAAACGTTCTTGCTCATACACTCGCTCTCTTACGCCCTGCCAAAAAAAAACCCGCAAGGAATATCCCGGCGGGTTTGCTGACAATGTCCGAACTTTATTAACTAGCCGGTACAGTTGCCACTCGCACCCACGCACCTCTGGCGCGCCATGTATTCTATGTGTTTTTGTGCATCAACTTGGTTGATACGTCGGCACATTACGTGGGTGTCGGAAAATTGCATCGTCGAAGTAGAGCGAACCTTGCAGCAAACGTCAAGTCCGGACACGCCTATTCGTCCCAGGATGGCGGAATCGTGACGGCGCCCTCGGAGGCCGAGGAGACTTCATTGCGGTATTTCGCGAGCACACCGCGCTTCACGGGGGACGGCGGTCGCTTCCATACCGCCCGCCGCCTGGCCAGTTCCTCGTCAGCCACGGCGACGTTGATCTCTTTGCTTTCCGCATCGATCTGGATGCGGTCACCGTCCTCGATGAGGGCAATCGGGCCGCCTGCAGCCGCTTCCGGCGAAACGTGACCCACGACGAAACCATGACTGCCGCCGGAGAAACGGCCGTCGGTGATCAGGGCGACATCAGACCCCAGCCCCTTACCCATGATGGCGCTGGTGGGGCTGAGCATCTCGCGCATGCCCGGTGCGCCCTGTGGCCCTTCATAGCGAATTACGATGACGTCCCCTGCAACGACGAGACCGTCCAGCACTGCCTGCAAGGCCTCTTCCTCTGAATGGAATACGCGCGCGCTTCCCTCGAAACGCAGCCCCTCCTTGCCGGTGATCTTCGCGACCGCACCATCCGGCGCAACGTTGCCGTACAGGACGGCCAGGTGACTGTCTGCTTTGATGGGGTCGTCGAAACCCCGGATGATCTTCTGACCCGGTGGATAATCGGCAACGTCAGCCAGGTTCTCGGCAAGGGTCTTACCGGTCACGGTCATGCATCCGCCGTGCAACAGTCCTTTGTCGAGCATGCGCTTCATGAGCGGCTGAATGCCGCCGATCTCGATCAACTCCGACATCAGGTATTCGCCGCTGGGTTTGACGTCGGCCAGCACGGGTACTCGTGCCCCGATCTTCGTGAAGTCATCCAGCGACAATGGCACGTTCGCTTCGCGTGCCATCGCCAGCAGGTGCAACACGGCATTCGTGGAGCCCGCCAGCGCGATAACGACCGCGATGGCATTCTCGAACGCGTCGCGCGTCATGATGTCCAGCGGCTTGATGTCCTGCCGGATCAGGTTCATGACGGCCTCGCCGGCGCGATGACAATCATCGATCTTCTGATCCGACACGGCTTCCTGTGCGGAGCTGTTTGCCAGGCTCATGCCGAGGGCCTCAATGGCCGAAGCCATGGTGTTGGCCGTGTACATGCCCCCGCAGGCGCCCGGACCGGGGATCGCCGTTCGTTCGACTTCGAGCAACTCGGCGTCCGTGATCGTGCCGCCGGACCTGGCACCAACCGCCTCGAAAACGGAAACGATGTCACGACGCTCGGCGCCCGGCCGGATCGTTCCGCCATAGACGAAAACGGATGGTCGGTTGAGGCGTGCCAACGCCATGACGCAACCCGGCATGTTCTTGTCGCAACCGCCTATCGCGATCAGGCCGTCGAACCCCTCGGCGCCCGCAACCGCTTCGATCGAATCCGCAATGATCTCGCGAGACACCAGTGAGTAGCGCATGCCGGGAGTACCCATCGAGATACCGTCGGACACACTGATCGTATTGAAAACGACGCCTTTGCCGCCGGCCTCGCCGGCAGCCATTGCGGCTTCTTCAGCAAGACCGCCGATGTGCATGTTGCAGGGCGTGACCATGCTCCATGTCGACGCAATGCCCACCTGTGGCCGCTTGAAATCGTCTTCGGAAAATCCAACCGCACGCAACATGGCACGGCTCGGTGCTTGCTCGACGCCATCGACAACAATGCGGGAATAGCGCCGCAGTTCTTTCTCGCTCATGCGCGGCAGTCTAGCAGCAAATCAGGGGCTTTGTGGCTCGTCGTCCCGGATCATAACTACGATGCGCCGGTACACGTCCATGGCGGCGGGAGCGCCCGAATCCGCGAGTTCGACAACGAATGCTTCATCGCCTTCGACCCGGGTATCCTGCACCAGCGGGATCAGCAGTCGTGCAGATCTCTGGCCGGGTCCGAATGAAATCGAGTAGCTGCCCGGTGCGAAATAATCCTCGCCCTCGGTAGCAGTTATGTCGGCGAACGAATACCCGATTTGCATTGACGTGTCGTCCGGATTGAAACGCACAAGATCGATCTGTACGGCCGGGTCGGTCTCGCGTATGGACGCCTGGCTGGCGGCAAATGCGATCGTATTGCGTGGCAGCTTGCCTTCGAACGCCCGCTGATCGTCGTCTTCGAGCGTAACGTTTAGTACCGCGATCTCCGAGTCGGCTGAATCCGTTTCGCGCAGGCGCAACGTAGACGTCTGGTCGGCTTCTCTCAGCGGATCGGAGCTCATCGTGAGAGTAATGCGGCTGCGATCCTGCCCGACCGGGAAGCGCAGGATGCCGGAATCCGACAATGTGTACTGGCTCGAACCCCATGGCGACCGGTTGCCGCTAAAGCCGACCTCCTCGAGCTTCAAGGTCAGCGGAATGCCGAGTTCCCCGGTGCGCACGAAATCGATTACGACAGGCTCATCGTCTTCTCGCAAGGTGACCTTCGAACGGGTGACGGCGCCGGTTTGCATCGCGATCTCGAGTTCCAGCGTTGCGGGCGGCAGCAATGAGAAGTCCACCAGCGGTTCCTGCAGCGGTTCCGGGTCAAATGTTTCCTCGGTGGCCTCGTCGACATTGACAGGCAACAGCTGATCAGCGACGGCGGCAGGTGGGGTCTGTACCGCTGGGGGCGCTTGCTCAGGGGATGGCTCGACCGGTGTAATTTGCGTCTCAGCGTCACCGTCATTCAACCACGGATCGAGCAGGCCGTATTGATACGCAGCAGCACCCGCCAGGCCCAACAACGCAATTGCCACAACCAGCCACTTGCCGTTGCCGCTTTCCCTTTCCGTGCCGAAACGTTCGGGTGCCTCAAAGCTGATCGTGTCTTCGCCACATTCATCCAGCGCATCCAGGAATTGCTTCACCGAGCTGAAGCGAGTCACACGCGCGTAAGACAGAGCTTTCTTGAGTGCCCGCCATTGCGTGTCATTGAGTCCCTGCGGGCGCTGCGGTTTCATCCCCTCTTCGGAAGCTTCCGCCGCATTCCGCGGGCCGAATACACGGTGGCCCGCCACCAGTCGGTACAGCAGGCAGGCCAGGGAAAACACATCGTCGGTCGCCGCAGGCTCTTCACCGGTGAGCACCTGCATGCTTGAATACGCTGGCGTCATTGCACCGAGAATACCGGGATCGAAATCCGCTTCGGTCTGTTGCTGCCGTACCCGCGCTACGCCGAAATCGAACAGCTTGGCGTCGCCATTGGGCATGATCATGATATTGCCCGGCTTGACGTCCGCGTGAACGATGCCACATCGATGCGCGTAGTCGAGCGCGTCGCCGACCTGGCGTACGATTTGAAATGCCGTGTCACGATCGACGGTCTTGGCGGCGGAAGTATCGAGAATGTCGGCGAGCGTGCGACCCTCCAGCCATTCCATGATCAGGAAATAGAGGTCGTCATCGCGATCGAGATCGATGAATCGTACGATATTGGGGTGCAGCAGGCAGCGCCCTTTTGTAGCCTCCTGTTGCAGCGCACGCAGCGCGTCCCGGTTCTCTGCGAATTGCGGCGACAACACCTTGATTGCGACCCACGGCTCGGGTGACTCCGCCTCTGCGAGGCGACGATCGAGCGCCTTGTAGACAATGCCCATGCTGCCACCGGAGATTTGCTCCTGCAGCAGGAAGCGATCGCGCAACAGCGACCCGACCTGGCTTGACGATTCGGCGCTTCGATCGGGCAGGAAATCAGCGGGTATGACGGTCGTCGTACCGAACTCATCGTCGCCCTCTCGTTCATCGTCGAGGCCGTGTCCCAGGATGGAATCCTGCTCGGCAACACGCAGGGGTGGGACGACGGGCTCCGGGTTTGGACTCGTCGGCACTTTTTCGGTGACGTAGCGGTCCAGCATCGACTTGACGAGCTGAAACGTCTCCTTGCGCAGCGTGCCTGCCTCATAGCGCTCGTATAGGATCCGCCGGATCTCGGCCTCGCTGCTACCGTTGCCCGCGAGCAGGCCGCCGATGCCCTCCTGGATCTCGGCCAGCATTTCCACATCGTCGACCTTGGACTCCAGACGATCATCGAAGCTGTCAAGCTGGTCGGCGAACGTATTTCGAATCTTGTCCAATTCTGCGCTCATAGGTAGCAAAGTAGTCTACCGGCTCGATACAGCCGGATTCCGGAACTGGTCGTCAGATTACCTTGCCCGGATTAAGGATGTTTTCGGGGTCGAGGGCCTGCTTCAGGCACTTCATGAGCCGGAATTCCACCCCTCCGCGGTATTTCTCGAGATACGGCTTTTTCAGCACCCCTACTCCATGTTCTGCACTGAAACTGCCGCCGAGCCCGGCGGCCAGATCGTAGAGCGCGCTGGTAACCGCGGCGCCCGCTGCTTCCCTCTCAGCGGGCGCCAGGTGGCCGGGCAGCGTTACGTTGTAATGCAGATTGCCGTCGCCAACGTGCCCGTAGGCGATCAGGCCGGCATCAGGCATCAGTTCCGCCAGCACGGCGTCTCCTCGCGCAAGGAATTCCTGCATACGGGCGACGGGTACCGATATGTCGTGTTTGAGCGATTTCCCGGCCCTTCTCTGCGCCTCGGACATCGAGTGGCGAACGTCCCACAGTTCGCCGGCCTCTGCCGCATTCTTCGCGATAACGGCGTCCAGGATCAGCGACGCTTCGGCCGCATCGGCCAGTGCATCTTCCATCGCTTGCGCATTGCCACCGGTCGCGATTTCGAGCAACACGTACCATGGATAGTCCGCTTCGAATGGCAGCCTGGCATTGGGCAGATGTTCCGCGACCAGCCTCATGACGCGCGCCGAGATCAACTCGAACGCCTCGATCGTGTTGGCGTGGGCGCCACGCAGATGCGAAAGGAGTCGCACGGCGTCGCCACTATCGCCAATGGCAATGAATGCGGTCGAGGTCTCACCCGGCTCTGGAAACAGGCGCAACACGGCCGCGGTGATGATTCCCAGGGTACCTTCGCTGCCGATGAACACCTGTTTCAGGTCGTAACCGGCAGTGTCTTTTCGCAGCGAACGCAAGCCGTCGAGGACGGAACCGTCGGCGAGTACCACCTCCAGCCCCAGTGCGAGAGCGCGCGCAGTTCCGTAGCGAATCACGTTGACGCCGCCGGCATTGGTTGCGAGGTTGCCGCCGATCTGGCAGCTGCCTTCGGCGCCGAGGCTGAGTGGAAAATAGCGATTCACGGCCCTGGCCGCTTCCTGCACGTTCGCGAGGACACAGCCCGCCTCAACCACCATCGAGTAGTTGGCGGCATCGACCTCCCTGATGCGATTCAGCCGGCCGAGCGACAACAACACCTGCGTGCCCGAATCGTCCGGCACGGCACCGGCACACATACCGGTGTTGCCGCCCTGCGGTACGATTGCCACATGAGCATCGGCACACGCCCGGACAACCCGGGACACCTCGTCAGTACTCGCCGGAGCCACCATCAGCGGCGTTTTTCCCGTCACAACGCCGCGCCATTCTGTCAGGTTCGGCTGCAGAGCGATCGGGTCAGACGTCCATCCTGCCGGACCCACGATCGCCTTTAGCTGATCAAGCAACGCTCTCATCGAAAATCGCCTGTTCCTCGAACGTGGCCCAATCTATGTTACTCCCGCACATTACGAGTACGACAGTCTTACCGGCCAACTCGTCACGCAATGGACCCATCAACGCCGCAGTGCTCGCCGCGCAAGCCGGCTCGACGGCAATTTTCATGGCGCTGAACAGGAATCCCATCGTGCGACGAAGTTGCATGTCGTCGACCATTGCCAGCCGATCGACGTGCAACTGGCAAAGACCGAAAGAGTATGGCAGCGCAAAAGGCGCACCCAGGCTATCGGCGATGGTCCTGACCTTGTCGATTCTCTGCGGTTCGCCGCTCGCGAGGCTGCGGTGCATGGTATCCGCGCCTTCCGGTTCGACACCGATCACCTCGCAGCCGGGTCGCAATCGCTTGATTGCGTTCGCCATGCCGCCTATCAGTCCGCCGCCTCCGACCGGAACGATCACCGCGTCGAAATCGTCGCATTGTTCGCAGATCTCCAGACCGACTGTTCCGGTACCCGTTGCGACGGCGGGACCCTCGAACGGGTGCACGAAATAGCGGCCTTCTTCATTCTGGATTTTCTCGGCTACATCGAAAGCCTCGTGCACGTCGTCCGCAAGCACGACCTCGGCGCCAAAGGACCGGCAAGCTTCGATACGAGAAGGATTGGCGGTCCTGACCATCACGACCTTGGCTGTCGTACCAACCGCCTGTGCCGCATAGGCGGTTGCAATGGCGTGGTTGCCCGCGCTGACCGCCGTCACACCTGCCGCCTGCCGATCGGGGGACAGCCCATGCAGCGTTGCCAGAGCACCGCGCGCTTTGAAGGTACCCGTGCGCTGCAGAAACTCCAGCTTGGCATACACGCGCGTCTCGCCCCCGATTGCCGCCTCGATCGCGGCGCATCGAATGACGGGCGTAAATACTATTTCTTCGCCGAGACGGTCCCGCAACCCGCGAACTTCCTCGATATCCGGTCCTGCTGCAGTCATTTGTTATGTAAAACCGTTGCTTATGGGTGAAGGGCCGTTCGTGGTGTTTCGAGACCATGTCGGCAACCGATTGATAATACTTGCGCTATATACGAGAGTTGATTAGGTTGGGCTGTGCGAACTGTGGCAGAGAATACACGTTCGCGAAAGTAGCTGCGGGCATTGGAATGGAATTAGAAGATTTGTCGCAATCCGGGATTCGACGAATAGCCGACTATTCGCCGTACCTGGACCAATTGGCGGGGCTCGCCCAGCAGATGGGCTTGCGGCAGCGCAGCAATCTCGTGCATCTCGAAAAGTGCCTGCACAGCCAGTGGGCGTTGGGACAGAACAACATCCTCAGCTGGTCGCCGCTGGATGACGGTGTATTGATTCTCGTGGTGCCCCACTACGCCATTGCAGAGTACACGTCGCCACGCGACAACGACCTGCCACCGCGCCTTTCGCCACGATTCATTACGGAATTGATTTCCGGTGATCGCCAACTCTCAATATCGCAAATGCAAAAAGTGGCTCGGTTGCTCGAAGTAGAGCCCATCCAGGTCAGGCTGCGCGAACCGCTGACCGGCGGGCCCGTCGAAACGCAGATCATCGAGAAAATGATACGGCGTTACGGCATCAACTACGTTGCCAGTCGCGCCGTTACCTTGTTCGACATCGTCGGCTTCGGCCTGCTCACCCCGTTCGAGCAGATGACGCAGCTCAACAGCCTTTCCTATTCACTCAATTCCGCGCACGCGAAGATGCTCGAGCAGGATGTCGACCTCAATTTCGCACGCTCCTCGAGTGGCGACGGGTTCTACATCTGGAACCGCGACTACGGTCTGGAAGCCAGCGTCAATCTCTATCACCTGATGCACATCGTGCTCGCAGACAACGCAATTGCACGGAGCAAGTCCGCATCGAAAGCCGTGCCGCGTCTGCGCGCCTGCTTCCACGTCGGCAGCTGCTATGAATTTCATCAAGCGGAAGGCCTCAACCCGACCATGCAGGATTTCATCGTCGGCGATGTGACCATCGAACTCGCGCGCATGATCGAAGCGGCGTTGCCGGGGCAGATTCTCGTCGGCGACTTCATGGCCGACATCAAGCAGGAGGACCTCGATGACGAGAATTTCATCGATCCGAACATCGATGCCGTGACGTTTCTGCAGCGCGCCCAGGGCAACCTGTCGCAGCTCAGCGGCATGGAGTTGTCCGGCGAGCGTGTGACGGCCATCAAGTGTTACCTCACGGGCGAAAACATGGGTGGTGGCCAATTCAATATCCGGCGCCTGACGATCAAGGACAAACACGGCTTGTCTCGCGTTGCCTTCAACGCGAAGGTCAACATCTACAGGGAAACCGCCAAGCCCATCCTGCTCGGCATCCAGGACCGGAAACTGCCCATGATCAATCCCGTATAGGTTTCTTACTCCAGCTGCTTGCGGCAAATCAAAATCATTCAGCACCGACATCGAGGAATTGTGAATGGCTAACGAGGGTTACCACGAGCCGATCGGCGAACTCAGCGACGAAACCCGGGACATGCATCGTGCGATTACCTCGTTGATGGAGGAACTCGAGGCTGTAGATTGGTACAACCAGCGAGTGGATGCCTGCAAAGACGATGAGTTGAAGGCGATCCTCGCCCACAACAGGGACGAAGAAAAAGAACATGCCGCCATGGTGCTCGAGTGGATTCGTCGTCGTGACCCGACCTTCGATAAAGAGCTGAAGGACTTTCTCTTTACCGAAAAAACAATTGCCCACGATTAGAACGGTTGTTATAAAAAAAGCCGCTCCCCAATTGTGAGAGCGGCCTTTTTTATTAGTTGGTCGGGGCGGGGAGATGGGCGCTGCGCGCCTGTCGGTCGACTGCGTCGACCTCGGTGCGAACTCTTCTCGTCGTTCCGGTTCCCTCCCAACATAAAAAAGCCGCTCCCTAATAGTGAGAGCGGCCTTTTTTATTAGTTGGTCGGGGCGGGGAGATTCGAACTCCCGACCCCCACAACCCCATTGTGGTGCGCTACCAGGCTGCGCTACGCCCCGACCGTCTGTTGTCGCGCCTGTCAGGCGCTCCTACAGGGCGGCAATGATACTTGTCGCTGTGAGTTTAGGGAAGTTAAGAATTCAGCGGCGCAAGATCTTAAGAACTTGTTCAAGTTCCATACGTATCTGCTTGATAATCTGCTGACTTTGGGTCACGTCCGATTTCGCATCGTCGCCGGTAAGCCGCTGTCTCGCACCACCGATCGTGAATCCTTCGTCATACAGAAGGCTCCTGATCTGGCGGATGATCAAGACATCCTGACGCTGATAATAGCGGCGATTGCCGCGTCGTTTGACCGGCTTGAGTTGTGGGAATTCCTGTTCCCAGTACCTGAGGACGTGCGGCTTGACAGCGCACAAGTCGCTCACCTCACCTATCGTGAAATAGCGCTTACCAGGTATGGGAGGAAGTTCGTCGTTATTCCCCGGTTCCAGCATATGCTTCCACTCGGGCCTTTAGTTTTTGTCCTGGCCGGAAGGTCACGACGCGACGCGCGCTGATCGGAATTTCCTGTCCGGTTTTCGGATTTCTGCCTGGACGTTCTTTTTTATCCCGAAGGTCAAAGTTTCCGAATCCGGAAAGCTTCACCTGTTCCCCAACTGCAAGTGACGCACGCAGTTCCTCAAAATACATATCGACAAGTTCGCGTGCTTCTCTCTTGTTAAGTCCCAACTCGTTGAACAACGACTCCGCCATCTCTGCTTTTGTCAGTGCCATCGGGATTAGTCTCTTAGTTCGGCGGCGAATTTGTCTGCTAACTTGCTAACTGCCGCAGCCATGGCGGCGTCCGCATCGTCGTCAGTAAGGGTGCGCGATGTTTCCTGTAAAATCAAGCTTATTGCGACGCTTTTTCGCCCAGCTTCTATACCTGCACCCCTGTATATGTCAAAAATCCTGACATCCCGAATCAGCTCGGGTGCGCTGGACGCGACCGCAGTGAGCAGTTCGTCGGCGGATACAGAGTCATTCACGATGACGGCAATATCACGACGAATCGCCGGGAACTTCGAAATAGGAGCCGCACTCGGCGCGCGCGATGCCAGCGCTTTTTCCGCGTCTATTTCGAAAACGTAAACGTCGCGCTTCAGGTCGTAGCGCTTGGCAAGGCTTGGGTGCAACTTGCCGAGCACGCCAATGACAGCTTCGCCACGACGAATCTCGGCGGCCTGGCCGGACTGCAATGCGGGGTGCGTGGTGGCTGAAAAACTCAGTTCAGAGGCTTCGGCGGCGAGCAACAGCAACGCTTCGACGTCTGCTTTTATGTCAAAGAAATCAGCATTTTGCGGCTTGCTTGCCCACTGGTCCGGCACCACCGGGCCGGTGACGAGACCGGCGATTCTCTCCACTTCCGTGTGCTCGCCGAGCGAACCATGGAAGGACTTGCTGGCTTCGAAAATGCGCACGCGATCCTGCTGGCGCGCGGCGTTCGCCGCGGCTGCCGCGACCATGCCTGGCCACAGTGACGCGCGCATGACGGACATTTCGGAGGAAATCGGATTGCTGAGCACGAGCTCCGATTCGATACCCGTGAATGTGGTGTTCGATTCCGCATCGATGAAGCTGTAGGTCACAACTTCCTGGTAGTCGCGTGCGATCAGAGTCGCGGCGGCCTGCTCGAAGTCGATCCGAGTTTCGGTAACCGTCTCGAGCGGCGCTTGCGCGAAAGCGGTTGTTTCCGGAATCGAATCGTAGCCGTGAATTCGAGCCACCTCTTCAATGAGATCGGCCTCGATCTCGATATCGAAACGATGACTCGGCGGCGTTACATTCCAGCCGCCGGCGACCGGTTCGATGGTGACTTCGAGTCCCTGGAGAATTGCGCCAATTTCGTGATCGTCAATTTCAACACCGAGCAGGCGCGTAACGTGCGACTTGCGCAACGAAATCACGTTTCGCTTCGGCAGGAATTCGTCGGCCGAAGTGACAACCAACGGTCCGGCTTTTCCGCCTGCGAAGTCGAGCAGCAATTCGGTAGCTCGTTCGACAGCACGACCCTGTCCTTCCGGATCGACGCCACGCTCGAAACGCAACGACGCGTCGGTATGCATGCCATAGGCCCGAGCACGACCCGCCATGAAATCGGGAGGCCAGAATGCCGCCTCGAAGAACACGTCGGTCGTATTGTCCGATACCGCGGTACTGAGGCCGCCCATCATGCCGGCGATGCCGATCGGCCCGCGGTCGTCCGTGATAATTAGCGTGTCGTCATTGAGTTCGACGTCTTTTTCGTCGAGCAATGTGACCTTCTCGCCCGGTTTTGCCAGCCTTGGCCGGATCGGTCCCTGCAAAAGGGCCTGATCATAGGCGTGCAGCGGCTGGCCAAGTTCCAGCATGACGTAATTCGTGATATCGACGATCGGCGAAATGGCGCGCAAGCCGGCGCGGCGCAGCCGCTCGGTCATCCAGATCGGGGATTTTGCACCCGGGTCTATGCCGCGTATGACTCGCCCTGCGAAGCGCGGGCAACCATCCGGCTCGATGAGTTCGACCGGATGTGTATCCTCGATCGCGGTCGGGGCAGGCTGGACCTGCGTGTCCTTGAGCGGCGCTCCCGTCATCGCCGCCAGGTCGCGCGCTATACCGAGCACGCTGAAACAATCGCCGCGATTCGGGGTCAGGTCGAGGTCGAAGACGGCATCCGGCAGCGCGAGGAAATCGACGAGGGCCGATCCGACAGTCGCATCGGTCGGCAGGGAGATGATGCCGTCCGACTCGTCACCGAGCCCGAGTTCGATAGCGGAACACAGCATGCCGTTCGAGACCACGCCGCGGATCTTGGCCTTTCGCAACTTCAGGCCGTTCGGCAGGCGTACGCCCGGTTTCGCCAGCGGACTTTTCATGCCTTTGGCAACGTTCGGAGCGCCACAAACCACGTCAATGAGCTCGCCGCCTCCGTCCGACACCTTGCAGACACTCAAGCGGTCGGCGTCCGGGTGCCGGGCTACGTCGACAACCTCGGCAACGATCACATCGGCGATACCCTCGCCTTCGACTTCGATGCCGTCCACCTCGTGGCCGAGCATGGTCAGCTGGTGCCCCAGCGCCTCTGTTTCCAGCTCGGGGTCGACCCATTCACGCAGCCAGGATTCTACAATCTTCATTGGCGTTACCTGAACTGCTGCAGAAAGCGGAGGTCGTTCTCGAAAAACGTGCGCAGGTCGGTGACGCCGTAGCGCAGCATCGCGAGCCGTTCGATACCGATCCCGAATGCGTATCCCGTGTATCTTTCGGAATCCACACCGGCACTCTCGAGGACATTCGGGTGCACCATGCCGCAGCCGAGGATCTCCAGCCATTTACCCTCACCCCAGCTCACGTCGACTTCTGCCGAAGGCTCCGTAAACGGGAAATAGGACGGCCGGAATCGCAACTCCGCCTTGCGTTCGAAAAACGCTTCGACAAACTGGTGCAGCACTGCCTTCAGGTTTGCGAAACTGATGTTCTCGTCGATCACGAGGCCTTCCACCTGGTGGAACATGGGCGTGTGCGTCTGATCCGAATCGCAGCGGTACACGCGGCCGGGTACGACGATGCGGATCGGAACGCCCTCGGCAGCGATCGAACGAATCTGCACCGGAGAGGTATGCGTTCTCAGCAGCATGCCGCCGGGAAAATAGAACGTGTCGTGCATCGCGCGGGCGGGATGATTCTCCGGGATATTCAGCGCCGTGAAATTGTGGAAATCATCCTCGATTTCCGGCCCGGTCCGTATGCCGAAACCCGCGTTGCGGAATATCTTCTCGATGCGAAGCCGCGCCCGCGTGACGGGGTGATGACCGCCAATCGAAGTGCCACGCCCGGGGAGCGTCACGTCAACGGCGTCCGAGGCCAGTTTCGCCTCGAGTGCTGCCGCTTCGAGCGCTTCACGGCGCGCATTCAGGCGCGCCTGAACCGCTTGCTTGGCCCGGTTGATCGCCTGCCCCGCCGCGGGCCGTTCCTCGGCGGAGAGCTGACTCAGGGACTTCAGCCGCGCGGTCAGCTCGCCTTTCTTGCCGAGATAGGAAACCCGCACCGCGTCAAGCGCGGCGAGATCGGTTGCCGCGTCGATTTCAGAGGCGGCTTGATCGATGAGCTCGCTCAGTGCCTGCATGGATGATGTCCCAACCCGGGCGCGCAATACGCGCGCGAGTCAAGCGAAGATCAGCTGGCGGCCTGCTGCTCGAGACCGGCTTTAGCAGCCTCGGCAATTGCACCGAAGGCCTCGGGATCATGAACGGCGATATCGGCGAGGACCTTGCGATCCACTTCGATTTCCGCACGATTCAGTCCATTGATCAGTCGGCTGTAGGACAACCCGTGCAATCGTGCGGCAGCGTTGATACGCGTGATCCACAAAGCGCGGAACTGGCGTTTGCGCTGGCGACGATCGCGATACGCGTACTGGCCGGCCTTGATGACAGCCTGTTTGGCCGTCTTGAAAAGTTTGCTGCGCGCACCGTAGTAGCCCTTGGCTTTACCGAGGACTTTCTTGTGGCGTGCCTTGGCGGTGACGCCATTCTTGACTCTTGCCATTTCTCAATCTCCTCTCAGCTGTAAGGGAGCATGCGGCGCACGCTCTTTACGTCGGCGTCGGCAACCTGCTCCGTAGAGCCCAGGTGGCGCTTACGCTTCGACTTCTTCTTGGTAAGGATGTGATTGAGATGGGATTGGGAGCGCTTGTAGCCGCCCTTACCCGTCTTGCGGAAGCGCTTGGCGGCGCCCCGGTTGGTCTTCATCTTCGACATGTCGTTCTCACTTATTGGCCGTGCTACGTACCGCGGTATTGCGGCCGCTGCAGGCGGGTAGAGCCTCCGGGTTGTCACACCGTTTGGCTGTTACTCACTTTTTCTGTTGCTTACTGCTGCTTACTTCTTTTTGGGCGCGATGACCATGACCATTTGCCGTCCTTCCATCTGCGGCATCTGCTCAACAGACCCGTACTCTTCCAGGTCGTCCCGCACCCTGGCCAGCAGATTCGCACCCAATTCCTTGTGTGCCATCTCCCGGCCCCTGAATCTCAATGTGACTTTCGTCTTGTCGCCCGTTTCCAGGAAATGGACGAGTTTTTTCAACTTGATCTGGTAGTCGCCCTCGTCCGTTCCGGGACGGAACTTGATCTCTTTTACATGAACCTGTTTTTGCTTGCGTTTCGCAGACTGGTTCTTCTTGTTCTGCTCGAACAAGTACTTGCCAAAATCCATGACTCGACAGACGGGCGGATCGGCCATGGGTGATACTTCAACGAGGTCCAGTCCCTCATCTTTTGCCAATTCGATCGCCGCGGCGATGCCCATGACCCCTGCCTGTTCGCCATTGGAACGGATAACTCGCACCTCTGTGGCCTCGATTTCGTCATTTCGCCTTACGCGCTTTGTAACTGCGATACCCAAATCCTCCAGAAACTGAAATGCCCCGACCCTCTCCGGCGCGCGGCAAATCGCCGCAGCCAATACGGGACCGCGATTCTATATAGCCAGTTGCCAAGAAACAACAGGAAAAACACCGATTTATCCAAAAAAAATCGGGCATTTCTTGGGGAATTGGTGGGTGATGGTGGTCTCGAACCACCGACCTCCACGATGTCAACGTGGCGCTCTACCCCTGAGCTAATCACCCATTCGATTGCAGGCCCCGCGGTTGCCCGCTTTACCGTCTGCTGCCGGCTCCATCGAGGGGAGCCGTAAGATACTGAAGCACCTGCTTTACTGCAAGGCATTTTAACCCGATTTCGGGTCGTTCAGGCCCAGTCCCATCTCGCGGATGGCCTGAATCTCGTCCCGCAGCCTGGCTGCCTCCTCGAACTCCAGGTCGCGGGCGTGTTTCAGCATCTTCTTTTCGAGCTTCGCCGCCTGTTTCAGGAGCTGCGCCGCGCTCATCGACTCGTAGTCCGCCTTGCCGTCCGCAACCGCACGCCGCCCTTTCCGGGGTGCGGGATAGGCCGATTCCATGATATCGGCGACCTTTTTGACGATCGTCGCCGGCTTGATACCGTGGGTCTCGTTGTAGCTCACCTGCTTTTCGCGACGGCGGTTGGTCTCCTCGATGGCGCGCTCCATCGAGCCGGTCATTTTGTCGGCGTACAGGATGGCCGTGCCGTTGATGTTGCGAGCCGCCCGCCCCATGGTCTGGATCAGCGCTCGGTCCGAGCGCAGGAACCCTTCCTTGTCGGCATCGAGGATCGCGACCAGCGACACTTCCGGCATGTCGAGGCCTTCACGCAACAGGTTGATGCCGACGAGCACGTCGAATGCCCCCAGCCTGAGATCGCGAATGATCTCCGTGCGCTCGACCGTGCCGATATCCGAATGCAGGTAGCGTACACGCACGCCGTGTTCCTGCAGGTAGTCGGTGAGATCCTCGGCCATGCGCTTGGTCAGCGTCGTGATCAGCACGCGTTCGCCTGCCGCAACGCGGTGCCCTATTTCCGAGAGTACGTCATCGACCTGGGTCCTGGCGGGACGCACCTCGACCGCTGGGTCGATCAGTCCCGTGGGCCGTACGAGCAGTTCCACCACATTGTCCGCGTGCTCCGCTTCGTAATTTCCCGGGGTCGCCGAAACATAAATGGTTTGTGGCGACAGCGCCTCGAACTCATCAAAGCGCAACGGCCGGTTGTCCAGGGCCGACGGCAAGCGGAAGCCGAATTCCACCAGTGTTTCCTTGCGCGATCGATCGCCTTTGTACATGCCCCCGAGTTGCGGCACAGTGACGTGACTCTCATCGATGACGAGAATGGCGTTGTCGGGAATGTAGTCGAACAGGCATGGCGGCGGTTCGCCGACATTGCGCCCGGACAGGTAGCGGGAGTAATTCTCGATTCCCGAGCAATAACCAAGCTCCCGAATCATCTCTAAATCAAATAAGGTTCGTTGCTCAAGCCTTTGAGCTTCCAGCAGTTTTTCGTGCTTTCTTAGGTACTCCAGCCGTTCCCGGAGTTCGACCTTGATATGGTCGCAGGCCTCCAGCAGGCGTTCCCTGGGCGTCACGTAATGGGTCTTCGGGAATATCGTCAGCCGCGGCACCCGCCGCACGACCTCGCCCGTCAATGGATCAAAGTACGACAGCGATTCGATCTCGTCGTCGAACAGTTCAATGCGCACTGCGTCCCGGTCCGATTCCGCCGGGAATACGTCGATGACATCGCCGCGAACGCGATAGGTGCCCTGCGTCAGGTCGAGCTCATTGCGCTGATACTGCAATTCCGCGAGGCGCCTTAGTATCGCGCGCTGGTCGATGCGATCACCCCGCACGAGGTGCAACACCATGCTGAAGTACGCTTCCGGGTCGCCGAGTCCGTAAATGGCCGAGACGGTTGCGACGATGATTGCATCCTGCCGCTCGATGAGCGCCTTGGTCGCGGACAGGCGCATCTGCTCGATGTGCTGGTTGATGGACGCGTCTTTCTCGATGTAGGTGTCGGAACTCGGCACGTACGCTTCGGGCTGGTAATAGTCGTAATACGAAACGAAGTACTCGACCGAATTGCGCGGGAAAAACTCGCGCATCTCGCCGTACAGCTGTGCGGCCAGCGTTTTGTTGGGGGCGAGAATGATGGCCGGGCGCTGCAGGCGCTCGATAACGTTCGCTATCGTAAAGGTCTTGCCGGAGCCTGTGACCCCGAGCAGTGTCTGGCGTGCAAGGCCGTCGTCGAGACCGTCGCCAAGACCTTCGATTGCCGGTCCCTGGTCGCCGGCCGGACCGAAATCGGATACCAGCGTCAGCCGGTACCGATCGTCGCATTGCGTATTGGGTAGGTCTCTCGATTCGCGTACCATGAGCGTCAATAATTCGGAGGCAATCGAGTGAGTTTATCAGTTTCCAAACGCATGGCTGCCGTCAAGCCATCGCCAACCGGCGCAGTGCTGGCACTCGCGACAGAACTGCGTGCAGCGGGCCGGGACATCATCAGCCTCGGTGCCGGGGAGCCTGATTTCGATACGCCGGAACACATCAAAGAGGCGGCAAGAGCGGCCATTGCCGCGGGCCAAACCAAGTACACGCCGATTGACGGTACTGCGGCGCTCAAGGCGGCGATCCAGAGAAAACTCGTGCGTGATAACCAGCTCGAATACGAGCCCGTCGATATCGTGGTCACCTGCGGCGCCAAGCAGGCACTGTTCAATCTCTGCATGGCATTGCTCGGGCCCGGTGACGAGGCGATCATCCCGGCGCCCTACTGGGTGTCGTACCCGGACATGGTGCGGCTTGCCGAGGCGGACCCGGTCGTAATCGACGCGGGTATCGAGCGGGATTTCAAGATCGTCCCGGAGCAACTCGAGGCAGCTATTTCGGACAAGACCCGCTTGCTGTTCCTGAACAGCCCGTGCAACCCGACCGGCGCCAGCTATACGCGAGCAGAGCTGCAGGGGCTCGGCGCCGTGCTCGAAGCACACCCGGACGTGGTCACGGTGTCGGACGATATTTACGAGCACATCCACTGGGCGGACGAGCCGTTCGTGAGCTTCGCGACTGCCTGTCCTGGGCTGAAGGACAGGATCGTCACGACGAACGGTGTGTCGAAGGCCTACGCCATGACGGGCTGGCGTATCGGCTACGCCGCGGGTCCGGAGACGCTGATTTCCGCGATGAAGACCATCCAGAGCCAGAGCACGACCAACGCCTGCAGCGTGTCACAGGCGGCCGCCCAGGCGGCGCTGGACGGGGACCAGGGCGTGGTGGCCGAGATGGCGGCGGCGTACCGGGAGCGCCACGACTATTTCGTCGCCGCGCTCAACGATATCGACGGCATGGAGTGCCGGCACGGGGAAGGCACGTTTTATGCATTTCCTCGCGTGACGGGCGTTCTCGAAGCGAAAAGCCTGTCGAGCGACATCGAGCTTGTCGAACTGCTACTGAACGACGCGGACGTCGCCTGCGTGCCCGGCACCGCGTTCGGCGCCCCGGGCTATATCAGAATGTCGTTCGCCTGCTCCATGGAAGAACTGAAAGAGGCAGTCAATCGCATAAATCGCGCCCTGGCCGCTTGACTTCGGCCGGGTGCTATTCCAAAATCCCGGCCCGCACCCAATTGCGTAATGGCCGGGTGCCGAGATATTCCCCGATAGCTCAGTTGGTAGAGCGATTGACTGTTAATCAATTGGTCCCTGGTTCGAGTCCGGGTCGGGGAGCCAAATTCAGAA
>CALZMQ010000044.1 GCA_945788625.1 uncultured Woeseiaceae bacterium | reverse complement strand
ATCGCGCGGGCGCAACGACTCGCCCTGAAAGCTGCCAATATTCAGCTCAAGCTGGAAGTCGAGGACATTATTGTGAAGGCGGATCAAGACAAAATCCGCACGGTGCTGGATAATCTGCTGTCGAATGCGGTCAAGTTCACGCCGAGAGGAGGCCTGATAACGATTCGTGCACACCGTACTCCGACGAGTTTCGTGCTGGAGTTCGGCGACACAGGGCCGGGTATACCAGAAGAAGAAAGCCCGCGCATTTTCGATGCTTTCTTCCAGGGCCGCCGCGAACAGGGCGGCCAGGTGGGCGGCACGGGCATCGGATTGTCGGTGGTACTGGAGTGTATCCAGGCGCACGACGGCTCGGTAGAACTGATCGATTCGGAAGAGTTCCCGGGCGCGCATTTCAGGATCCACATCCCGCAGTCGCGCGATGTGGCACAACGGAAGATGGCAGCAAATGAATAACTGGAAGCTGACAAAACGAGCGCGGCGCATCGCGGCTTTGACCCTGATCGGTGCATTGCTGGCGGGCTGTACACAGACGACCGACTGGCTGAAGGGCCGTCGTACGGCGAAAGCCGATGACCTGGTCATCCTGGGTGCACCGGAGGCCGACGCATACCTGAAGGAGTTGTACGGGCTCGCTGCCGGAGACCCGGCGACGCAGGCCGAAATCTTCGCCGATGCGACGTCGGGCGCCACCCTGACGCCCGGACCCAATACCAACCTGAGACTCGCACTCGTGCTGGCAACGCCGGGGCATCCCGAATTCGCCCCTGAACAGGCTCAGAGCCTGCTGCGCGAGGTATTGGCGCAGACGCAGCTTCTGACACCTGCAGAGATTTCGCTCGCCACGATCCATCTGAACAGTGTTGAGCGGCTCATCGTGGCTACGTCGGAAACCCGTGCCCTGCGCGCATCCAACTCACAGACGGCACGCACCGAGGAGCAGGCTGTCAGCCAGCGCCTTGCCTCCGTCGAGGCCGAAAACCGCCGGCTGCGACGCGCCCTGGAGGACGCCGAGAACAAGCTCGAGGCCATCACTTCGATTGAACGCTCCATTCGCGAGCAGGAATAGCCTGGCTCTTTTAGTGGTCTGAGCCCTTGCCGTGGTTACCTATTACCACTAACCTCTAGCCAATGGTCGCCCGACAATCCCAACGCGAAGGCAAGATCCTGCTCGTCGATGACGATCCCGGATTGCTGCGACTCCTGAGCATCCGCCTGCGCGCCGAAGGCTATGAGGTCGAGGCCGTCGAATCGGCGCACAAGGCTCTGGCCATTCTGCACCGTTTCAGCCCGGACCTCGTGGTGACAGACCTGCGCATGGACAAGATGGACGGCATCGGTCTGCTGAAAGAACTGCAGACGCGCTCGCCGGGTCTGCGCGTCGTCATCATCACCGCACATGGCACCATTCCCGATGCCGTTACCGCAACACAGCACGGCGCATTCGGGTTCCTGACCAAACCGATAGACAAAGATGAGCTGATTTCGCTCGTAGAGCGCGCACTCAAGGTGTCCGGCACGGTCGATGTGGACGAAGACTGGGCGTCGGACATCATTACACGCAATTCGCTGATGAAAGAAATCATGCAGCAGGCCAAGATGGTCGCCGCAACGGACACGCGCGTGTTGATCACCGGCGAGAGCGGCACCGGCAAGGAGTTGCTGGCGCAGGCCATTCACCGGGCGAGTGACCGGCGCAACAAGCCATTCGTAGCGATCAACTGCAGCGCGATGGCGGAGAACCTGCTCGAGTCCGAGCTTTTCGGGCACGCCAAGGGGGCCTTCACGGGTGCGACGCGCACGCACGACGGCCTGTTCCAGGCAGCGGAAGGCGGCACCCTGATGCTCGACGAAATCGGTGATATGCCGATGCGGCTGCAGGTCAAGCTGCTGCGGGTGCTGCAGGAGAGCCAGGTGCGTCCCGTCGGCAGCACCGAGGCGAAGCATATTGACGTGCGCGTTATCTCGGCGACGCACCGCGACCTGCAGGATTTCATGACCCAGGGCCGGTTTCGTGAGGACCTCTACTATCGCCTGAACGTCGTCAACATCAAGCTGCCCACGCTCGACGAACGCCGCGAGGACATTCCTCTGCTCGTTGCGCATTTCCTGCAGTTAATCTCGCGAGAGGCGGACCAGGAGCGAAAGGTCTATGCGCCCGAGGCTGTCGAGATGCTCGTTACGGCGGAATGGCCCGGCAATATCCGCCAGCTGTACAACGTCGTGCGGCAAAACGTCGCACTGTCACGTTCGCCCGTCATCAGCGGCGAACTGGTGCAGCAGTCACTGGGCGAGCACGCCGGCAAACTGGCGTCATTCTCGGACGCTCGCGACGAATTCACGCGTAATTACCTGTCGCAGATTCTGCAGATCACGATGGGCAATGTGAGCCAGGCGGCGCGCCTCGCAAAACGCAATCGCACCGATTTCTACAAGCTGCTGGCGCGCCACGAGCTGAATCCCGACTCCTTCAAGACGCGCTAACGCCGCACCACCAACTCCCTGTAGGAGCGCGCCCCAGCGCGCTGCTACGGCGCGGTTTTCTTCGAGTAGCCTTCCGCGCTGAGGCCGTACTTGTTGAGCAGGTCGTAGAGCGTCGGCCGCGTTATACCCAGCAATTCAGCCGCTTTGGAAATATTCCCGTAGCTGCGGGTCAACGCGACGCGGATGGCTTTCGACTCGGCGTTCTGACGTACTTCGCGGAGATTCAGTGACGGACCCTCTTCACCCACGGATAAGCCGAGGTCCATCGCCGTCACCATCTTGCCGTCGGCCATGATGACCGCGCCCTTGATCTTGTTTTCGAGTTCGCGGACGTTGCCTGGCCATTGATACGCCTCTATAGCCTGCACGGCGTCATCCGAAAAACCATTCAGCGCCCTGCGCTGTTGCTTGCAGTACTTGTGCAACATCGTACGCGCGAGTATCAGGCGGCCTTCCTCGCGATCGCGGAACGGGGGAATGTTGATCGTAATCTCGCTGACGCGATAGTAGAGGTCTTCGCGAAACAGCCCCTCCTTGATCAGTTCCGTCGGGTTCTGGTTGGTAGCGCAGACGACACGAACGTCGACCGATATCTCCTGGCGACCGCCCACGCGTTCGATGACACGTTCCTGCAGGAAGCGCAGCATTTTCGCCTGCAAGGCCATCGGCATATCGCCGATCTCATCGAGAAACAGCGTGCCGCCGTTGGCGAGTTCGACTTTGCCGATCGACTGTTTGTGCGCGCCGGTAAATGCCCCTTTCTCGTGGCCGAATAGCTCGGACTCGAGCAGGTTTTCCGGAATGGCCGCGCAGTTGATCGCGACGAAGTTGTTGTCCGCACGCGGACTGAGGCGGTGCAACGCGCGTGCGAGCAGTTCCTTGCCCGTGCCGCTTTCGCCGAGCAACAAAGTCGTCACGTCGTTCGGGGCCACTTTTTCGATCATGCGGCAGACGGCCAGCATCCCCTCACTGGCAGCGACGATGCCGTCGAGCGGCGACTCGTTGACCTGGTTCTGCAGGCGGCGATTCTCACACTCGAGTTCGGCGATATTGAATGCCCGATCGACCAGCAATTTCAACGTGTCGGTGTCGACCGGTTTCTCGTAGAAATCGTAGGCGCCCTGCGCCACGGCATTGAGGGCGTTTTCCTGCTCGCCGTTGCCCGTGACCACTATGACCTTGGTGTGCGGAGCGAGCTTCAGTGTCTCGGTCAGCGTTGCGAACCCCTCTTCAACGCCCTCGGGCTTGGGCGGCAAGCCAAGGTCCTGCAGGACGACGGCCGGCTCATGCCGGCGCAGCTCGGCAATGGCGTCCTCGCGGTTTTCAGCGGTATAGACGTCGTAGTCCTCAAAACACCATTTGAGCTGGCTCAGGAGGCCGGGGTCGTCCTCCACGATGAGTAGTCTTCGGGCTTGTTCGCTCATACCGTCCTGATTTCGGAGAAGATCTTGCTGCGATGCACAATGGTGCCATGAAGGCGGCTATGTGTGCAGTAGGTGGTTCACACCAGCAAGTGTGTCCCAGGTCCGGTGGATGAGGCCGCGTCAGGCGGGCGAATCGCGGCTGCAATACCCCAGGGGCACGTAGGCCGCTCCTACGGGTCATTCGCAGTTTGGGTAGGTACTAACCGCAGTTGCGAATCATTCTCATTTAGATTAACGTTACGGCATTCTCTGGACCAAACCCCCTTATACCACTATGAATATCCCGACTCTCACCCGCGCTGCGTTGTTCGCAGCTTGCTTGCTGGCGCCCGGACTGGCTCTTTCCCAAGGCGAAACGCCAACCCGCGCTGTCGAGGAGATCGACACGGTCACGATCATCGGCCACCGCACGGATGTCGCTGACGTGCCGGGTTCGGCGCACGTGATCGATTCGCAAGAGCTCGAAGTGTTCAGCCAGTCCGACATCCTGCGCGTGCTGCGCACGGTGCCGGGTGTTTATGTGCAGGAAGAAGAGGGATTCGGCCTGCGGCCCAACATTGGCATCCGCGGTTCTGGCCTCGATCGAAGCGCTCGCATCGCGCTCCTGGAAGACGGCATACTGATCGCTCCGGCGCCCTACTCCGCGCCGTCCGCGTATTACTTCCCGACACAGCGACGCATGACCGCTTTGGAGGTATTGAAAGGTCCGTCGGCGATTGTCATAGGTCCCCGCACAACCGGCGGCGCAATCAACATGATCTCGACGCCGATACCCGAGCAGACCGGCGGCAAGATCGACGTGCGTCTCGGCGAATACGGCAGCAACGATGCGCTGCTGAATTTCGGGCAGCGCGGCGAGCGCTTTTCGTGGCTCCTGGAAACGGTGCAGAGCGAAAGCGACGGCTTCAAGGCCATAAGCGGACCCGTAGGCGGCAATACGGGCTTCGAACTCCAGGACTACGTTGCCAAGTTCCAGTTCGACAGCGATCCGGCCAATTCCGTGTACCAGAGCCTGCGGTTCAAGGCAGGCTATACGGACCAGCTTTCGAACGCGACTTACCTCGGCCTGACCGACACGGATTTCGCCATCGATCCATTGTTGCGTTATGCAGCCTCCGCAGGTGACAACATCGCCAGCGATCATGAGCAATATCAGCTCAGCTACGTCATTGATCCGGGAAACAGCTGGCGCGGTGAGATTACGGCCTACCGCAACGACTTCGCACGTAATTGGTACAAACTGCGCTCGGTGAACGGCGCCAGCATCGGCAACGTGCTCGCCGATCCGAACGCTTACGCGCAAGAGCTTGCCTACATCAAGGGCGACACGAGTCCGGACGATGCGCTCCTGAAACGGGCCAACAACCGCACTTACTTTTCGCAGGGCGTCCAGGCGAGCCTGGAATTCGATTTCGGCTTCGGCGATACCGAGGTAGCACTGACGACGGGCGTGCGTATCCACGATGACGAAGAAGATCGCTTCCAGCACCAGGACTCCTATCGCATGGACAACGGTGTTCTGACACTGACGACGGCCGGTGCCCCGGGCTCGACGACCAACCGCGTGTCGACTGCCGATGTTCGATCATTGTTCGTCGATACCGAGATTCGCAGTGGCGCGTGGATACTGACACCGGGCATGCGTGTCGAAGACATCGACATGCAACGCCTGGATTTTGCGACCGACGATCCAGCACGTGGCAACGGCCCTACGCGCGTACGCGAGAACTCCACATCCGTCGTTATTCCGGGTATGGGTGCACTGTACCGATTCAACGACGAATGGCGGCTGCTTGCCGGCCTGCACAGGGGATTCAATCCCCCGTCACCCGGCAGCACCGCGGAGGAAGAAAGCAGTATCAATTTCGAAGCGGGCATGCGGTTTGACGACGGTGTATTGAGCCTCGAGTCGATCTTCTTTCGCAATGATTACGACAACCTCGTCGGCACCGTGACCGATTCCACCGGCGGTGGCGGCGACGTCGGTGACCAGTTCGATGGCGGCGAAGCCATCGTCAGTGGGCTGGAGCTGAGCGCAGGCTACAACTGGCGCATCGGCAGCTTCGACGTTCCTGCAAGTCTCGAGTACACCTGGACGCGCGAAGCCGAATTCAGAAACGCGTTCGATTCGAACTTCGACCCTTGGGGCGAGGTCGAGGTGGGCGACGAACTGCCTTACATCCCCGAACATCAGTTCAGCGCGTCAGCAGGACTGTTGGCCGAGAGATGGAGCGTGAATGTGGCCGCAAGTTACATCGGCAAGATGCGCAGCAAGGCGGGACAAGGTGCATTCGTGTCGACCGAATCCGTCGATGACCATATCGTTTGGGACATGGTCGCGAACTGGCAGTTTACGGAGAACCTTTCGAGCTACATGAAGGTCGACAACCTGCTCGATGAGACCTACATCGCGGCCAGACGCCCGGCCGGCGTGCGTCCGGGACTACCGAGAACGGCGTATCTGGGACTGACGTACAGGCTGTAGGAGATTACTAACGTAATTGCCGATCGCGAGACAAGCGGTCAGCCCTGGTGACTCGATACCAAAAAGGTTGACGAGGTCTTTTACGCCGTGTTCGGCATCGCTTTCGATCCGAAAATCTGCGGCCGGTTCACCGGGCCTGGTGAGCTTCGGGCGAATGCCTGTATAGGCAGGCGCCAGCTTGTTGTCGTCCAGATCCGGGAAGTAAATCTTGATAGAAGCGGAAAATTCGCTCTTCCGGCTTTCGTCGAATGAATAGTCAATGGTATCGACCCAATCAACGTCGGGACCGAAGCGAGCATTACCGCCCAGGTCATTCGTCGCATGAATGCCGAGCCCACTTTCAGCCGGTAGCGGATAGATCAGATGATTGAAAGGCGACTTTCCCTGGTACGCAAAGTAATGCCCTTTGGCGAAACGCACTTTGCTCACATTAGAGGCATCGAGTTCCACTACGGAATTTGCGAAGTCTTCGGCGAACAATCCCGCCGAATTGACCAACGCTGAGCAGGTGAATTCTTCTGCTGTGCCTGCGACCGAGAGCCCGAAGCCATCCTTTGTGATACTGGCGCGAGAAACGCGGCTGTGCGTCAGAACGACACCGCCATTCGCCTCGATGTCGGCCTGCAACGTGATCATCAAAGAGTGCGAATCGATGATTCCCGTGGAAGGCGAAATCAGTGCGGCTTTGGCGCTGACTGCGGGCTCGAGCTTGTTGATCTCGGCCTCGTCGACTAACAGCAGATCATTTACGCCGTTTTTTGTGGCTTGTGACTGAATGGCAAGCAGTCTTTCAACTTGGTCCGCGCGTGAAGCGACAATCAGTTTGCCAATCCGCTGGTGAGGAATCTGGCGATCTTCGCAGTATCGATAGAGACTCTCGGAACCTTGAACGCAAAGCCTGGTTTTCAGCATGTGTTCGGGATAATAAAGGCCCGCGTGGATGACTTCGGAATTCCGGCTGCTCGCGTGCATACCGATTTCAGCTTCGGACTCCAGGACCACGACCTCGCGACCGGCCACCGCAAGCGATCGTGCAACAGCGAGCCCGACGACGCCGGCACCGACAACCACGCAGTCGAGTTTGTCGGCCATGCTTACAGGGTACCGGCTGCCCCGATGAGTCCGCCATCAACCGGGATTACGGCGGCTGTGACATAACTGGACGCTTTTGACGCAAGGTAGATGGCCGTGCCGGCCATGTCCTCGCTTTTCCCGATGCGTTTCAATGGAACGCCCTGGCGGATTTGCTCGCCCATAGTTCCAAGCGTATGCGCCATCATCTTGCTCGGAAACGGGCCCGGGGCTATGGCGTTCACGTTGATATTGCGATCCGCCAAATGTGAGGCCAGCGTGCGGGTGAGATGATGGACAGCCGCCTTGCTCGGGCCATACGAGAACGTCGGCAGCCTGTTGACGTTGAGGCCGTCAACGGAGCCAATCATGATGATGCGGGCCGGGTCTTCGGGACAAGCGGACTTTTCCAACAACCCCAAGAGCGCCTGGGTAAGAAAGAACGGCGACTTGACGTTGATGTCCATTACCTTGTCCCAGGCAGTCTCAGGAAATTCCTCGATTTCGGCACCCCAGGTCGCCCCGGCGTTATTGACAAGCACGTCGAGCTGATCCTCGCGGCTCTTGATCTCGTCCACCAATACCGAGATACCCTTGCTACCCGAGAGGTCCGCGGGAATCGATATGCACTCGCCCTGCTCCGACAAGCGTGTCGCCGTTGCGTCACACGCCTCGGCCTTGCGCGAGGATATGTAGGTCTTTACGCCGTTGGCGACGAAGCCTTCGGCGATCATTTCGCCAATACCGCGAGAACCACCGGTTACAAGAGCGACTTTTCCTGACACATCAAACAAATCGTTCATCATGAGTCTCATCACATCACAGCGCCCCATGGACGCGATTGGTGCTGACATAATCGCGCCCACGAGCCGCTTCCACAAGCAATAATGTGACGCACGTTGCGGTTTATACGTAATGCTATTGACAATCATTCTCATTTGCAGTTAACTATCGTAAATCTCCCCAAGTGGTTGAATTTATGTACGTCTGCGTCTGCAACGCCATCACCGACAAGCAAATCCGCAAAGCGGCGGACTCTGGCGTGCAAGACCTTTGGGGCCTGCAGCGCGAGCTTGGTGTAGCCTCGGGTTGCGGCTCTTGCAAAGAAGCGGCATTTGAAATCCTCAGGGAGTCACGACACAGTTCGAGAGTCTTCGAGCCGGTTGTTTACCAACCCGCCCTCGCCTGAGATTCGCACCAAACGATTTGCAGAAAGCCCCGCACGACGGGGCTTTCTTTTTGTTCGTCCACCGCGGGTATTCCACCTGACACAGACCTGGGTAGGTCGCTACTGCCGATCGGCCACGGTAGTTATTCGCAAGTTCGGCCAAATTGCGGCAGTCGCCGCGACACCGGAAAAAAGCCCCCCCCCACACTGCTATTTTCATTACAATTACGGGCTCGAATAATAAAGCCAGTCTGCACGGAGAATGACATGAAAGGTGACGCGACTGTCATCGAGCACCTTAACAAGGTGCTGAAGAACGAACTCACAGCAATCAACCAGTACTTCCTGCACTCGCGCATGCTCAAGGACTGGGGCCTCAACAAGTTGGCAGACTACGAACACGGCGAGTCAATCGACGAGATGAAACATGCGGATCAGCTCATTGAGCGCATCCTGTTCCTTGAAGGCCTGCCCAACCTGCAGGACCTGGGCAAGCTGAGAATCGGCGAGGATGTTCCCGAAATCCTGAATTGCGATCTGGAAATGGAACTGGATGCCATTCCAGACCTTAGAGCCGGTATTGCTTATTGTGAGGCGCACAAAGACTACGTCACGCGAGACCTTTTTGACTTGATTCTCGTTTCAGAAGAGGAACACGTCGATTGGCTGGAGACACAACTCGGGCTGATTGACAAATTGGGTACCAAAAACTACCTGCAGTCACAAGCCTGAGCCCGACTCAAGAGAGGCGCAGCACGGGCACGACACCACAGTCGATCGGTGACGAAACGGTCCTGATACGAATGATCGCGGCCCGCTAATTGTTCTTTGTGACGCTTTTCTGCGCCAGCCTGGATCGCGCCTGGACTAGTAGCCGTTCGGAGATGTTGCACCCGGCAGCCCATCCTCGAACGACAAGCCCATGCGCAGCACGTCATAGCGGATGCCGTTGATCAATATCTCGCGCTGCAACAATCCCTCGACACGGAAACCGATAGACTCGTTCAACTGGATATTTCTCAAATGCGTCTGCAACGTGCTTACGTATACCTTTTGCAGCCCCAGCACATCCCGACCATACGAAATCCACAGCCGCGTGGCCTCTTCCGCAAAGCCCTTGCCGCGGGCGAACGGCTCGCCGATAAGCTTGCGCAGCTCCGCCCTCTTCTGATGTTGATCGATATCCAGGTATGCGACCGCACCTATTGGTTGGCCGTCGCTCATCTGTACAATTCCAAGATCGTTCTTCGGTCGTGAAAAGAGCGTCTCCAGATCCATTTGCTGCGCCGTTGCGCAAGATAGCAGGAAGTGACGTCCGTACCGATCCGTAAGCCAGCTCTCGAGAAGCGCACCATCGGTTTCTGCATTCGCCTTGCGAATTTCAAGGCGCTCGGATTCGAGCGGAAACCTGTCGACGCGCCAGGTTCCCGGGGCCAGCTCACTCGGCGACTCGCCACTCGACGTTTGCGGTGGTTCATCCGCCGTAAGGTCCAGCATCTCATTGATGAGGCGCACAAAGTCGATTTGCTGGAAGCCGTAATTGCGTGCCTCCGCATGAATTGTGCGCGCAAACGCGCGCAATGTCTCGAGTGGTATGCTTTCGCCCATTGTTATCAGGATGTCTGTTGGTTGCTGCGTCCGAATTCGCACAGATAAAGTGCCAAGTCTGGCATGCCGAGCTTGTTCGGCACAATACGCCCGTACCCATCGCGCCGAAACTATGGCCACCTTGCCACGGTTTGAGTGAGTTCTTCCTCAGGCAATTACCACCCTGACGCTGCAGACCGCTGCGTTGTCCGAATGGCGATACCGCCCAAGATACCCAGCAGCAGGAAGATCCCGGCGGCCCCGCCGCCGCCACCCCCGCCGCCGATAGGCGGTGGCGACACGTCATCGTCGACGATCGTGATAGTCGCTTTGTCGGGTGTACCTAGCTGCAAACCACCGGCCGGATTGCTCAGCGAGAGCGTTAGCGTTTCGTTAATCTCGTCTCGGGCGTCGTCGTTAATCGTCACAACGATGGTCTTTTGCGATCCGTCGCCGTCCGCCCAAGCCGAAACGCCGTTGACAGACTGAAAATCCGTGCCCGCAACGGCCGACACCCCTTGCGATGAATAGGCCACGGACACCGCGCCATCGGTGCCTCCGACACGAGTAACCGAGATTGAAATTGTTCCATCGCTTTCGCCGACCGAGTAAGCCGCCGCGGCGAACTGCGCCGTACCCGGTGCCGCCATTTCGTCGTCTACGATCGTCAATATCGCGTTTTGCGGACTTCCGACGGCCGCGCCGATCACGTTCTGCAAGCTGACGTTGACCGTTTCGTCGCCTTCCAACTGCGAATCATCGTTGATGGTTATTGAAAATCCCTTGTCGCCGGCATCGCCATCCGCCCAGCTAGCCGTTCCCGACGATGACTCATAATCAGCCCCTGCCGTAGCGCTACCGTCCGAGGTCGCATAATCTGCCGTTGCCGGGCCATCACTGCCGCCGCTTCTCGTCAGCGTTATCGTCAACGCGGCGCCCGCGCCCTCACCCACCGAATAGGTGGCCGATGAAAACTGCACACTGCCGGGACTCGGCACGTCATTGTCAGAAATCGTCAGAACTGCTGTCGAGGGGGAGGCCAGAGTCGCACCGCCCGTAACGTTCGATAAGGAGATATTGATCGTTTCATCGCCTTCGATGGAAAAGTCATCGGTTATCGAAACCGTGAACGTCCTTGCGGTGGTGTCACTGTCCGGCCAGGTCAGCGTACCCATCGTCACCTCGTAATCGGAGCCCGCCACCGCGGTACCGTCACTGACCGCGAAATCGACACTCACCAGGCCGTCGGATCCACCGGAGCGATTGACAGTGATAGTCGCCGCACCGCCATCCTCTGCGACAAAGTACGCTGCTGCCGATAGCTGGATGGATCCCGGGTTAACGGAATCGTTGTCCGCTATCGTGAGGGTTGCCGAGGATGGATTCCCGAGCGTCGCACCGCCCATTGGACTGCTAATATCCACACTCACAGTCTCACTGGATTCCACGCTGCCGTCGTCGATGATCGGGATCGAAAAATTCTTCGCAGTAGCGTCACCGTCAGCCCAGGTCAGCGTGCCACTCACGGCCTGGTAGTCAGATCCGGAAACCGCTGTACCGTCACTGACCGCGTAATCGACACTCACGAGGCCGTCGGATCCACCGGAGCGATTGACAGCGATAGTCGCCGCACCGCCATCCTCGGCGACAGAGTACGCTGCTGCCGATAGCTGGATGGATCCCGGGTTAACGGTGTCGTTGTCCGTTATCGTGAGAGTTGCCGACGATGGATTCCCAAGCGTCGCACCGCCTGTTGGACTGCTGATATCCACACTCACAGTCTCACTTGATTCCACGCTGCCGTCGTCGATGATCGCGATCGAAAAATTCTTCGCAGTAGCGTCACCGTCAGCCCAGGTCAGCGTGCCACTCACCGCCTGGTAATCAGATCCGGAAACCGCGGTACCGTCTGTGGTCGTATAGTCAACCGACACGGCGCCGCTGCTGCCGCCAACACGCAGTACAGAAACCACCTGGCTGCCGCCCGCCTCTCCAATCGAGTATGTTGCGCTGGACAACTGCAGCGTGCCTGCGCTGCCACCACCTGAAAACGGCGTATCCACGCTCCAGATCGGGCCGGCCGGACTGCCACCGAAACTTCGCTGGCCGGGGCTTTGGGAGCCAAAGGCGGAATCACTGATGACGTCACCGCTTCCTTCATCGAAGTGGTACAACGCAGCCGTTTGGGCATCGGCGACAAATGCTTGTTGGACGGGAGTGAAATTAGCCGAGTAGCGGAGCGAATCGGATAGCCGAAGCTCGTCCACCCACCCGAAAAAAGACGGAAACTGCGGCCCGGCATCGTGTTTTTCGGCGCCGATTACAAGAAACGGATCGCTGCCGGTGCATGGCCCGCTACAGTCGTTTGTCGGTACCCCATTGTCCGGGTATGACACATCGCCGTCCGGCCCATCTCCAGATGCTTCCAACGCGCCATCAACGTACAGCCACATGAAACCGTCACTGCGTCTTCGTTGCACGGCCACGTGATGCCATGCACCGTCTCTCAGGTCTGTCGATCCGCATATCGTGCGCGATTCAAATGATCCATTCTGGATTGCAAACGCGACTCTGCCGGCTCCCAGCGAGACGCCGAAGGTGCGGCCCTGGTTGAAACGGTCACGGTCAACAACGACGTTGCCATTGATCCAGCTGTAATTGAAGCCGCAGGAAATGGCGCCGGCGCTGTTGTCTGCCGTCGCCTTGAGCCAGAATTCGATAGTGAAATCACCCGCACCAACGTCCGCAGGCGGGCCAGGGTTGTTGTTGGATGGATCATCTATGCGAATCTTTACCCGGTCGATGTCGTTGTCGCCGTTGCCGAAATACTGTAGCGACGTTGCGTTAGCGGCAGGTACAGCAAGAACAAGTATAAATATCAATAACTTACTTACAAAATGCTTGTAGCGACTATTGCGGGAACGGAGCTTTGACATTTGACTCACCAACCTAGTTTGCACACAGAGTACACGATCTACCGCAACAGACCCTGGCGGCGTTATACATAACGAGAAAAGCGTCATAGACCACAAGCACGATAACAACCCGAAATCTCATTGGCCGGACATAGTGCACGTTTTTCGCTCAAGGCTCGCGGCTGCTGTCACTGCCGGTTTTCTGAAGAATTCGCCTTAAGAGTGGTTTGATGTGCATCTCGAGCGTATGCAGCGCGCGGGCACGTATCGAAGGCCCGTACATAATGACGTCTCTTAGCTCCCGGGCTTCCTCCACCCATCGCGACTTATACGGGTTGCTGCCAGGGCCGAGCGCATAGTAGGAAGCCTCCCGCTCGAACAATCGCTCGATTATTCTCCAGTTCAAAAGAGTACCCGGAGAGTAGTCCTGGAATTTGCCGTCATAGTCGGCACGCAAGGCCGAGATAACGCCATTGAATTCCAGCTGATACTCCATCGCAGCCGGTTCCTGATCAATCGTCAATAGCCACACCAGCAACCAGGAGTTATTCACGGCATGTTCGCTCAATCGCGCAAGAAAGGCACCAGGCCCTGGATTGTTCAATGTCAGGCCGGTGCTCGCTTTCCAACTGCTTGCCGACAGCTTTGTCAGCGTTTCGAGAAGACGAGCGAGCTCGAATCCTTCGGAAGCGGAATCGAAGCACCGAATCTCCACAACCTTGTCATCGCGTTGCAAGCGATTTCTGACCAGGTTATTGCCCTTCTTGAGTCTCCTGGAGCGGCGGCCGTAATAGGCCTCCCAGTCATCCTGCAAATCAATTCCTGGATTGTCATGTTTCAGAAGCGTCTGAACATCATAGCCACAGGTGCGTGCCGTATCTTCCAGCACCTTCGTCGCGGGCAAGTCTGCCGGCAGTTTTTCCAGATTCATGATGTCCCAACGAACCGTGCCGGATTTCAGTATGTTCATCAGACCTGTCACAACATCACCCAGGTCAGCCGGATTGGCAATCACGCTGAATTCCTGGGTGTCTGGAACCGCCAGGCCGCCGAGTTCGTTCAGGCGTATCCCGGCTCGGACCGTCTGACGACGAACGAGCGGGCAGAGCCCGATCAGTTCCTCGTCGCGTCGTACGCAGACTATGCAAAGCTCACAATCGTCTTTCTTAAGCCACTGCCAGGCGGCGTCGTTCCACTCGTGCCGCAGAAATACGGAAGATTGATCGGTTCGGTGCGCCAGTTTGTTCCAGTCACTGGCTAACGAGCAGAATTCGTCCTCATCGCTGATTATTGAGCTTTCGAGCACTTGCATCGGCTCAAACGGATACCGGACGTAGCTGCGCGCTGAACCGGTTTGTACGGTATGTGAGATTTTCTGCCAGGAAACTGACAGAGAATCCTGAGTTCTCAGCAAGCTGTGCAAATCGTTCTTTCGAATACCGCGTCATTGGCGCATCTCTTCTCACCTTCAAATATCGCGCATATTGCGCGAAGTTCTTCAGGAGCGTGCGAACCAGGAACCCCTCTCTTGCCGAAAACAACAGGGAATCGCGGACCTCTTTCAGAAACGCCGGCTGTGGCAAGATCAGGTCAGAGATTACGAGCACTCCATCTCCATTCAACATGCCTCGCCAGCGGTTCAACCATTGAGAGAGATCGTCCTCCGACATGTACTGGATCACACTGTTGATGACAATCAGGTCAAAAAAGTCGGCCTGATCCTCATCCGGACAGGAAAGATCGATCGCCCGGGCATTTGCGGTATCAGCGAGCCTGGTTCGAGCCGTTTCAAGCATGTTTTCAGAATAGTCCCAATAGAAAAGGCTACCGACCCTGGTCGCGAGCAACTCGGACACGAAACCCAAGCCGCAACCAAAGTCGAGTACCTGCTCAAAATCACCCAAAGGGACCACTCTTTCCAGCCTGGCGAAATAGTCTCGTGCTTCAGCATCAAACAGGTCGAGCGACTCATGGTGGGCCATCGAGTCGTAGTGAGACTGCCAATAGTCCCCGGGAAGGTGATTGCTCGATGGTGCCATGTCGTATGCGGAGCCCTGTTTTCTCATGTCCACGGAATTTCGAGTTCCTGGTTCGACAGGGGTAGATCGAACCACACCTGGACCATTGGTTCACCCGCCTGTTCATATTTTTCGAATCGAGCCCCGAGCGCGCGATACAAAAACAGCACCGCCTTGTTGTCCGCGTCAACCAGCATGCGCATCTCATCGACGCCGAGATCCGTCAACCGATGCGCGGCGTACGCGATCAGGGACTCACCCGGTCGAGGGCCGCTGGGCAAGCGATATTCAGTTTTCAGATACTCAGACTGCACCGCCACACACACAACCTCTCCCATCGGATCGTTGCCCACGACACCGTGCTCGGTGCGTCGCGAACCCAGGACAGCCAACGCGCGCATGAGTGCCCCTATGCGCCGAGGATCTTGCAGCAGTGAACGAACCAGGGTGAATGCAGTTCGCACCCAGTGTTTCTTCAGCGACGTTCGGTGAAATGATATTGACCGATCTGTGTACGCTACGAATCCGCCGGCTACGCCGTCAATCTCATAAACTGCGACTTTAAGCTGGTCATCCCGCATGTTGTTGGCATAACAGGCATCTTTGATAAATAGCCGGCCCAGCCCCGCCATTGGCCCGAAGCCGAGTAGTTCGATATGCAGATCGGCCACCCTGTCCATCCCTGCCCGATCCTCAAGCGTGATGTCCCTTATGCGATGAATATGTCCGTTGTGCTCGACTTCGTTCACAACTTCCTCATCTTCTTGAACCTCTCCCCATGCAGCGACTGGTCGACCAACTCCACTTTCTGCGGAATTTTGAAGCGTGCGAGCCTCTCCGAACAGAACTCGCGCATGCGTTTACGGAACTGGGGCAGATTTTCGTCGGTACCGAGTTTGACGCGTGCAACAACGATGTTGCCGGTCAACGGATGGGATTGGCCGCTTACTACCACTTCAACCACTCCGTCCATAGTTTGTAAAGTGCTCTCAACTTCGGCCGGATATACTTTCTCGCCACCGACATTGATGATTTCCGACTTGCGACCGAGAATTCGAATGTATTCTCCGTCCACCTCGACTGCGTCACCGGTCTTGAACCAACCGTCCTCCGTGAACGGGCTCGGTGCATTCAGGTAACCTAGCATTGCTGACTTCGCCTTGATCTCGAGCATGCCATCGACGATTCTCGTCTCGAAACCCTCGCCGCCCACTTTGACCCAAAGCGAGTCCGACGATTTCGATTTGGATCTGAGAATTCCGACTTCTGAAAGCCCGTAAGTCTGTAACAACTTGACGTTGGGGAGTATCTCGTGGATTCGCGCGAGCGTGCTCTCCGGCATAACCTCGGTTCCGTAGGTAACCATCTTCAGGCTGTCGAGTTTGTATTTTTCGAGCGCGCCACTCACGAGTAACAGGTTGAGAAACGTGGGTGATGTGGGCAGCAACTCAACGCCGTACCTCTCGATCGTCGCACACACCGTTTCGGGCTTTCGATCAGGCACTGTAATCACGCAACCTGCGTTTGACAGATTGTAGAGCAGTGTGTTCACGCCACCTATATGGTCAAACAGAAGAAACGTAATAGTACGCAGGGAATGACGAGGCACCTTGTATTTCTCAAGCATCGGCACGAAGTCGTGAACAGCTGCCTTGCTCTTGCCGGTCGATCCAGACGAGAAAAGTATCAGCCCCGGGTGCGCTACCTCTTTCAGTCCCAGCAATACTGGATGATCCACGTGAACGCCGGTCCGTGTTATGACCGGAACATCGTCGGCACTAACCGAAATGACAGCTTCTACCTGTGCGATCTCGCGAAACTCCGGAATCTGGTTCGCTACCGAGCTACTTAGTGGCACGACGACACAATTGTGCTCAACGAGCGCCAGCATCAGGGCAATCGCACGCGGTGAAAAGTCTGCCTCGATACTGACGACAGAACCCTTGGCAATTTGTTCTTCGTCGAGAATTCGGACCCAATTGTCAATCTCATCGAGGATATGACGGTACGAAAAACTCTGTTCACGCCATACGAGCGCATCCGCATCGCTGGATTCCGAAAACCTCTCCCGTAGGAACTCAATATGCACTACACGCCTCCAAGATAAAGACTCTGGCCGGTAACGAATTCACTTTCAGCCCTGAGAAAGAAATCTATTACGTTGACAACATCGTCCATTTGACCGAGGCGTTTTATGGATTGTCGCTCGACCAGCGATTCGATCTTGTCCTTTGGTACCGCGCGGATCAGATCCGTATCAATGGGGACCGGACCGATCGTGTTGACTGTAATACCGAAACCGGCAAATTCCCTCGAGAGCACGTTGGTCAGACCTTCGACGGCGGATTTGGAGGCCACGTACGCGGCCTCGCCCTCCAGCTTGAGAGGCACGGCTACTGTCGAGAAATTCACGATTCTCCCGTACTTGTTTTTTTTCATCAATTTCGCGGCTTCCCGACAGAACAGGAAGCTGCCGATCACGTTAGTGTCCATGATCTTCCGCACTGTATTCACCGGCGTGAGAAGCGAATGATTCATGGACGCGATACCGGCGTTGTTTAACAGGTTATCCAGCCGCCCATGCTCGCGACGGATTGTGGAAAAGATGCTCTTGACCTGACCCTCGTCCGACACATCAGCAACAAAGTGATTGTAGTTGTCCCTTTCCCAGCCTGGTTCGCCACGACTGCAGCCGAATACGATGTGGCCGCGGTCGCAATAGTACTCCGCAAGGTGGCGGCCGATGCCCTTGCGCGTACCCGTAATGACGGTGACGGGTTCAGACATTGCCTAGCTTCCCTGGATCTGGCTTGCCGCATACTCAGCCAGCGTAGCTACGGACCTGTAGGGGCTCCTGGTCTGGGAAAGAGCCTTTTCGTCGGCGAGCGCGACGGGAGATTCAAAGCGATCTTCGATTGCCTGCTCGACTGCGATAATCAGAGTGACAAGACCCATCGAATCGAGTGCACCTTCCTTCCCGAAGAGCCGCGTATCAGCGTTGAGTTCTTCCGTAAGTGACAATTCGTCTTCACCGAGTTCCCTTGCTGTTTCGACAATTAGCTCAATAATTTCCTGCTGCATTTTCCCTGCCTTGTAGCCTGAATCTGAATTTCACCCGCGGGAGACCCCGAGTTCGAGTTTACGAAACGGCGGACGCGCCGCATCGATGTGTTCGCCAACCGTGACCAGGTCGTAGTATTCCTCGAGTATGTCGAGAACCTCGGTCACGATGCTTATTTTGTCAGCCGCCAGCATATCCATGCCCGGGAAAAATGCGAGTTCGCCAACATCATCGCAGCCTATGAAATCGAGAGGGTGCAACAGTAGCGACGGCCCGGTTCCCGTCAACCGGCACATCAACAGACCGAATCGGAAATACATCATCGCAAGCGTCCGCGAGTAGCGCGATGCGAACAAGATGTAACTCATGTGTATCGGCGTCTTGAACACCGGCATCGTTGTAACGGGCAATTCCATCAATGCTTGATCGTCGAAAACCCATTGAAATGGTTTCACCGGCCGTAGTGCATCACGCCACGTCCCGAATAGCTCCTTTCTCTGTTCCTTTTCCTCGGCGGTCAACGAACTGGTCGCAAAGAAATAGGCCCGTGCCAGAGGATTCAGAAGGTTCGGAAATACAGTCGCGTCATACTTGTATCCCCGGCGCGATAGCGTCCGAAGCGTAATCTCCGACAAACTGAAGCCAGGGCCCCTGAAGCCCTGCGGCATGTGCCCGGTTGCGCCTACTATTGCTTTCTCCGCAGTCTCGAGTTCCTTCTCCATTTGGTCTTCGGTGTAAGTATGAAGCCACGGCTCATGATTGAAACTATGATTGCCGATCTCGTGATTGCCCTGGCCAATGGCCTTCATCGCATCAGCATTGCAGTCCAGCACGGCGTCCTGTCCTACTATGAAAAATGTGATCTTCAGGTTCCGCGCTTTCAGGTAGTCGAGAATACGCGGGACAGACCAGTCAAGGTATGACGGAAACGACTTCCAACCCGGATCGCCGTGGGTCTTCATGTAAGACCACTGGTTGTCCAGGTCGAGCGAGAGACTCGCAATTCGACGGCTCGTTGACTGTTCATTCATGGTAGTACCTGCAAAGTCATCCCAGTGAAACCGGGGCCCCGTTTTGTTCGAGTGAGCGCTGCGCCGCGTCCAGCACACGCACGACACGGAGCCCATCGTTGCCATCGCTTACCGGCTGAGTTCGGTTCTTGATGCAGTCCAGGAAGTGCATACACTCAGCGCGCAATGGTTCTCCTGTTTTTATGTAAGGAACGGTGATGTCACCAAAGCGGAGTCCGATGTACTCCGCATAGGTGTCGTAGTCGGAGGACAATTCTGCCCCCTTGTCATACACCTTGAGTTTCTCATTGGCTTCGAGATCATCGAAGACAGCCATCTTGTTGCTACCGACGATAGTCAGCTTGCGTACTTTGTGAGGATCCAACCAACTAACCTGAATACTCGCCATCGAGTTATCGGGGAAGGTGAGAGTGAAGAACACAACGTCCTCGACACCTTCCTGCAGATAAGCCTGGCCACGCGCCGAAATATCGACGGGCTCTTTACCAAGCAGGTAGAGAATCACGGAAATGTCGTGTGGCGCAAAATTCCACAGTGCATTCTCGTCTTCCCTGACAGTGCCCAGGTTGAGCCGCTGACTGTAGATGTAGTAGATATCCCCGAGGTCGCCAGATTCGATCATTTTCTTCAACTCGACGACCACTGGATGGTATTCCAGAAGGTGCCCGACCATCAGAATCCGCCCGGTAGATTCCGCGAGTTCAATCAACTCTTCTGCTTGCGCCACTTCAAGCACGAACGGCTTCTCGACGTACACGTCTTTTTCTGCCAGCAAGGCGCTCTTTGCCAGCCGATAGTGGGTCGGACCTGTTGTCGCGATGACAACAGCATCCAACTCCGGATCCTTCAGCATCTCGCCGAAATCCGTTGTCGTACGGACACCTGGATACTGGTTGAGCGCGGCCTCGAGTTTCTTCTCGTCCAGATCGCACACATAGCGGAGATTTGCTTCGCCGATCTGAAAGTAATTCCTCGCCAGGTTCTTACCCCAACCACCTATTCCCACGACTGCAATTTCACTCATTGTCTTTCCTCGACTCGACAGGCACCAGACATGGCACTTCCTGTTGAAAGGTACTCAAACCGACTGCAAACATTTCCGTGCATTTTTTTGGCGCGCGAATTATCGCATACACCCCTTCTGGAAAAAGCGGAACTGCGGCACACTCGGTTTCGGCACTGGGGCACATTCTCCTGTGGTTACGGTCTATCGCCGCACGAAGTCTATGATTCCATTTACGATTTTTCCAGCGGCGTTTCCGTCGCCGAAATATTGCTCTGCTGAAAATGATGGCTGCTTCCCGTTATCCCTGAGTTCGCCAAGTACCTGGCTCACTACTTCGCAGATCCTGTCCGGTGCGGCACCAACGAGGACGTTGCCACCCGCATCGACCGTCTCGGGCCACTCGGTTTCTTCTCTCAACGTAACGCAGGGAGTATTCAGGAAAAACGCCTCTTTCTGCAGTCCACCGGAATCTGTGAGGACGACGCTCGCAGCATCGGTCAGCCTGATCATATCGAGATAGCCGACTGGATCGATAAGGGACAGTCCCGGCCCGGGCTGCCAGTCTGGGCACTCGGTGCCGATTCGGGAGACAGTCCTGGGATGGACCGGAAAGACGACGGGCAGGAGATCCCGGGCGACGCGATTCAGTGCATCGAGCAGCACGAGGAGACGATCACTATCGGTATTGGCTGCCCGGTGCAGGGTCGCCACACCGAATGGCCTGTTCTCGAGATTCAGAATCGAAAGAATCTCCGACCTCTGTGCCGACAGATTGCTATTAAACCGGATGGCGTCGAGCATGACGTCGCCCACGAGCACGGACCTTTCCGCCAGGTTTTCTTTGGCGAGGTTCTCCATTGCCGTTACCGTGGGCGCAAAAAGTATGTCAGCGACGTGGTCGGATACTATGCGGTTGACCTCTTCCGGCATGTCCCTGTCGAAACTCCTGAGCCCGGCCTCAACGTGTGCAATCGGAATTCTCAGCTTGGCTGCGGCAAGTGCGCCTGCAAGCGTGGAGTTCGTGTCCCCATAGACGACTACCATGTCGGGCCCTACGTCAAGCAATACGCGTTCTATCCCCTCCAGCATTCCAGCCGTTTGCCGGCCATGACTTCCGGACCCGATATCCAGTTCAATGCCCGGCTCCGGAATTTGCAGTTCGGAGAAAAAAATATCGGAGAGCCCCGGATCATAGTGCTGACCCGTATGCACAATTATGTCCTCGATGACAGGACCGCCATGCTCGTGCACGGATGACATGGCACGGCTAACGGGCGCCAGCTTCACGAACTGGGGACGGGCGCCTACTACGCTGACAATACGCATTGCTTAGTTGTAGAACTCTGATATTTTGTCAACCACGTACTGGATCTGCTCCTCCGTCAACTCCGGGTATACAGGCACAGCGAGCGTTTCGTTAGCGGCTTTCTCTGCCTCTGGGCAGTCACCTTCGGAATACCCCAGGTATTCAAAACACTGCTGCACATGGAGCGGCACCGGATAGTAGATCTCGGTGCCAATTCCCGCGTTGCCCAGGAATTGCCGGAGCTCATCGCGGCGTTCTGCGCGAATCACATACTGGTTGTAGATGTGCCTTCTTCCCGTACGCGTGACCGGCGCAATGACGTTGCCGTCGAGGCCCGACCTGGAGATGGCAGTATCGTACATCCTGGCATTCGCCTGCCTTCCTGCCGTCCAGTCGTCCAGATGTCCAAGCTTGACGAGCAGGATTGCAGCCTGAATTGCATCGAGCCTGAAATTTCCGCCGATCAGAGCGTGATAGTACTTCGGCTTGCCACCGTGTAACCGCAGAACCCGGATGCGTTCGGCGAGCTCATCGTCGTTGCTCGTGCACATGCCACCATCGCCGAAGGCTCCGAGATTCTTACTGGGGAAGAAGGAAAAACACCCGATATGCCCCACCGAGCCCGCTCTGCGCCCATCGCTGTATTCCGACCCTATGGACTGTGCCGCATCCTCAATTACGCCCAGGCCGTGAGCTCCGGCGATATCCATCAGTGCCACCATGTCCGCCGTCTGGCCGTACAGGTGTACCGGCAACAAGGCCTTGATGTTCTTACCACTCGCTTTGTGGACGAGAGTTCCGCCGGTGTGGTCGCAATCATTTTCTATCGCGGCCGAAACTGCTGCCGGATCCAGGTTAAATGTCTCGGGGTCGATGTCACAGAAAACTGGCGTCGCGCCCAGCCTCGCGATCGCCCCGCCGGTCGCGAAGAATGTATAGGGCGTCGTTATTACTGCATCACCCGGCCCGATCTCCATCGCCATCAGCGCCACGAGCAATGCATCGGTTCCGGACGACACGCCGATGCCATGCCGGCATTCGCTGTATTTGGCCACCCGATCTTCGAGCTCCTTGACGTTGGGGCCCATTACGAACCATTGGCTGTCACAGACCTCGTCTATCGCCTTGCGCACCGGTTCCCTGACTGTTTCGTATTGTGCCTTCAGATCGAGCAACGGCACCTTCATTTCTTTGTTTGCGGCCATTTGTTCAGTTCCCTGCTAGGTATTCTCACTCAATTCTGTTACAGACGTACGGTGCTTTTGGTAGCTTGCGCCGCACTCACAGGTTGCGGTCTCGTCGCTTTGCGGATCGCCGGACAGCGACAATCCGAGCCCGCAGTTGCAAACCCAACTCCTGATGCGCGCAGGCGACCCATACACGACGGCATAATCCGGGACATCCCGAGTTACCACGGAACCGGCACCGACGAATGCATACCGGCCAAGCGTCACACCACAGACGATGGTTGCGTTGGCGCCGATCGTTGCGCCTTTCCTGACCAGCGTCGTTTGGTATTCGTCCTTGCGTTCCACGTGACTACGCGGATTTATCACGTTGGTGAATACCATCGAGGGACCACAGAAGACGTCGTCCTCTAAAACCACGCCGGTGTAAACCGATACATTGTTCTGGATCTTGACGTTGTCGCCGATGATGCATCCAGGGGATACGACGACATTCTGACCAATGTTGCAATTCTTGCCGATCTCGCTGTTTTGCATGATATGGCTGAAATGCCAGATACGGGTCCCGTCGCCTATCGAGCACGGATCATCGACATATGACGATTCGTGGACAAAATACGCTCTTTCGGACATAACGTAAGAACCTCGTTTCAGCTTGCCGATTGCTGCTCGGCGGAAGTGGCTGGATCGCGCGCGAGCGCGTCCCGATACTGAACTACAAAAGTGTCTACGGCGCGAATTACTTCGTTGTTGTTAAGGGTGTTATTAACGAACTGCGCCGTATTGAGCACGAAGAAATCGGGATGCAGCGTTGCGGTCTTCGGTACTATCTCAGAGAAATTCAGGACCTGAAGCGGTTGCACCTTCACGGCACGGTGAATTCGAGCGCTGACGATATCGGCGTCGTCGAGATCAGGATATATTATCCGCAGGCCGTGCAGAAACTCCTCTCGCACTTTCTCCTCGGGTTGCCGCATTTCGGCGTCAGTTGACAACATGTACTTCGGCAAATAAGTCAGGTAGAGGCCTGCGGTTTCTCCGGTATCCACAACTGTACTCATGCCGATGACCCCGGTGAAGGGCACCTGCTCATCGGCAATATTCAAGACATAGAACGGCGTTAGCGGTACCCGGGTGACCAGCGCCATGCAGAGGACGCCCAGATATTCAACGTTCTTGCCCGAGCCCCGAACGTCTACCAGTGCGGGATCGACAATTTGCTGCAGGATATTCACCGGCCCGGTGAAGACAACCTTGTCAAAATGGTCGGTACCGCGATCATGAGAAATCTCAACGCCACATTCCGCCGCCGCAGACACACGCTTGACCGTCACTCCCAGGTTAATGGCTCCGCCACCTTGCACGATTGTTTCTTCAAGGCGGTCGAGTACGGTCTTGTAGCCGCCCCGTACATGGCCCATCTGTTCACGGCTTGCCGACTTGTCCCTGGCCGAGAACATGCGTTTGATGTAGCTCCAGATAAAAACCGCCGAAACCCGGCGGTAATTTTCGCCGAGTTTGGCCAGTAACAACGGCTTCCAGAGCTTTTCGTAGGTAGCGCGGCCGGACAACCTGAGCAGCCAGTCTTCGACGGTGATTTGCTCCAGCCTTTTCCAATCATCGATACGCGAACAGTAGAGGATCGTGTATGCCAGGCGCATTTTGCTCCAGAGAGACAACGGCGGAAACTTGAGATACTCGAGTGCGTTGCTCACGGAGTATGTCTGGCGATCGACAAAAAAACCGGTCAACGTCGTTCCCCAGCACAATTCGTCCCCGAGCCCGATATCCTCTATAAACGAGATCAGGTATCGATCCGTCGGCAGGATGACATGATAAAAACGGTCGAAGATGAACTCGCCATGATCCTGGAAGGTCGCGAGCCCACCCGGCTGCTCTTCACGCTCGAAGACGGTCACCGAGTGACCTTCTCGCGTCAGTCTCTGGGCAAGACCGAGACCGGTTATCCCGGCACCTATGATCCCTACCTTCATGACAGATATTCTTCGCTGTTTACCTGGTGACGATCTCTGCAGGCGATCGGCAAGGCTCTAGGCCGTTATCTGCCGCTGCCATTCGATGGTTCGCTGCAACCCCTCATCCAGCGACACAACGGCCTCGACTCCAAGAAGCTTCTTACACAGGCTCGTATCCGGAATCCGCCGCATCACGTCCTGGTACTTCTTGCCGGTGAACGACTCATAAGGGACAAATTCGATCCTGAGCTCGCCCGCGGTGCCGCTAAGCTCCTTGATCTTCTTAGCGAGATTCAGGATCGAAATCTCTAACGTCGAACCGATGTTTATGACTTCTCCGTTCGCCTCATCCCGCACGATAGACTGATATATCCCCGCGATCGTATCGGACACGAAAGTGAAGCTTCTCGTCTGTGAGCCATCACCGTGAATGGGAATTACCTCGTCGTTGAGGACGGCGTTTATGAACACGGATTGCGGGCCACCCCACCAGGTCAGGTGCTGATTGGGCCCGTAAGAGCCGAAGAAGCGCAGCAGCGTCACCGGGAAGCCATAGGCGTCCTGGTAGGCCAGGGCCAGGTGCTCATCGAACAGTTTCGACACTGCGTACGCCCAGCGAGGCGCCATGGACGAACCAATAACGCTGTCCGTTTCCGCTTCATTGAATGGCAGTTGCGTATTCCTGCCGTAAACGTCGGACGTCGACGCGAGCACGCACTTGCAATTTCGCTGCCTGGCGAACTCCAGGGCGTTTTCCGTGCCGCGGTAATTGATCTGCAGTGTGTCGAGGGCGGTCCCGTACCGCGGTATCTTGAAAGCAGCAAGGTGCACGATGCAGTCGATTTCGTCGTCAATACCAGCGAATACGGCCGGATCGGTAACATCCGCCTCAATAAAACGGAACTGTGCATCCGCTACATGTGCCTCGATATTCCTCATGAACCCCATGGACAAGTTGTCGATTCCGACCACGCTATGGCCTTCAGACATCAGCTTATCGAGGAGATTCGAACCGAGAAACCCGGCGACTCCCGTTACGAGTATTTTTCCCATTTTTCCTTATTTTCCAATGATTTCAATCCGGTAACAACCGGTCGCAGCAGAGTCTAGACCAACCGTGGGCTGCTGACCGTGATGATAATCACACTGCATTTGGAGATGTAGTCCCTGTAACCAAGTCAGACTTGCGTCCGATTCTGCTATGGCTGGCCCGTCTATGTGTCGCGGTCGTAGCGCTTCCCTGATGAACCGAGATGGAACAAATCCTCGAAGTATGCCTTGCTTTGCAGCGACATGATGCCGAGACTAATCAGCTGTATCGCAACCATCAGCGAAAGCAGCCCTACAATGAACGTATGCGGATACAGATCGTACGCCTTCGCTACCGCCAACGACAGCCGGCCTGACAAGCCCACGTCCGTCAGAACGCTACCATATGCTTCGACGATATGGACCACCATCCATATATTTACGTACAGCGACAGGCCAAGCAGCAGCAAACCGGGCAGAACGAAGAACATAAAAGGTCGGAATATGAACCCCGACAGTATCGTTGCCAGAATATGACGAAGGATTCGCATACTCGATTTTCTTTCGGTTCCTGCCTGCCGCTGCAGTCCCCAGTCAAGATGCGCAGGGATCTGCTCGATCTTCGCCCGCAGGATCATGGCCTTGTATACGGTCTCGGGCATGACATCCATGCCCATGGCACGCAAATCCAGCTTCCGGATGAATCTGCCGTCGTAAGCACGCACCATGCACGTCAACGTTGACAGGTGCCCTTGCGCGAAAAAAGACAGGAAACGGTTCGCATATACACTCAGCACGCGGCGCAGCGTGGGCACATTAGAGATTTTGCCCCCCTTCATATACGGCGACGCGAGCACCAGCTTTGCCGGGGAATCCTCGATTTTCGCAAGCAGTGTTTCGATGTGGTCCGGTGAATAGCTCAAATCGATATCAAGGCTGATGACGTAATCGCCTGTACACATACGAAACGCTGTCTTGAATGCCTGACCCAGCCCGAAATTTACGCGATGGTGGACGACTTCCAGCTCGCTGTAGCGTTCGGCCAAGCGCTCGGCAACATCACCGGTGCCATCGCTGCTGCCGTCGTTGACCAGGATTATCTCCCAGCGGTAACGCTGCTCCAGCGTCCGGAGATAATCAAACAGAATATCCACGTTTTGCTCGAGGATAGCCTCCTCATTAAACGCGGGCAGAACGATGGTCACCAAAGGGCGTTCAGATCGGCTCAAGTTTCTTCAGGTCCGTATTTTATTGTCAGCAGAGGTTCTTGTAGCGTGGCACCGTATGCTACCACTCGCCAAGACCCTTGAGCTTGTTTTGCAGCCCGGGGAACCGGGCACCCCTCGAGTACGCCTTCACCGCATGCGCTCGAGCGGACTCGTAGTCCTTCGCGTCAACCATCAGCAAACCCATGTTGTAGTGGAACTCCGCGGTATCCAGACCCAGAGTGGATGCGTCATTGTAGGCGTCCACTGCCTTGTCCAGGTCTCCTTTCTTGTGCAAGTACAAACCGAAGATATAGTAAATCATGGGGTCCTCGGGCGTTAAAGCGAGTGCCCGGGCAAAGTAGCATTCTGCGGAAAGCAGCCATTCGAGGCACTGACCACAATCCTCATCCTTGGGATTTGGATTCTGCAAGTGCCATTTCGCCATTGTATTCAATGCTCGATAATGGTTCGGAAATTGCTTCAGTGTGTAGTGGATATCGCCGGGCAACGGTCCCTGCTGGCCGGCCACGAGCGTTTCGACATCGCGGTTGAAATGATGCTTCTCCACGATAAGCAGTTTGTTGCCCTGCCCGCCCGAATAACCGTACTTGTCCTGATTGCTCGTATAGTCAAGCGGTCGACCGAAATTGTTGTCGCTGAGCGGGCCGCCACACAGCTCAGCCTGCACCTGGCTGCCTGCAAGGAGAAGTACGGCCGCAATGACAATATTAAACGCATTCTTCATGCCCATATTCTACCCCAGCCCGGGAGACTTCTGCAGCAACTTCGCGGCGCGTTCGCGGCCGGCCGTTGACATAATTTCCCGTTGAAATCAATAAGAGTGAGCACCAACGTCGATCGGCCCCTGTTCCTCCCGTTCCTTGCGATTGGCGACGTGAGCATATTCCCACAGAACCTGGGCCGTCGGATCAGGCATGGTTCCTGAGTCTACTGCAGCCGAGGATGCCGTCAGGCGATAGTCGTACCCGCGGCGATCGACGAACGCGATATCGTCGGACATCAAATTGCCGCGCATTGTCGCACCATTGGATTCGATCTCTCCACGCCCTGCAAAGATGTTGTTTTGCAGGACGCTCGCATCACCTGGGCCCGAAAGGCTGACAAATACCCCGCTTCCGCGATCGTTGACGAGCGTATTGTTGACCAAGATGAGGTCCTGCACTGAACGCACCATGGCCCAGTTCTCCGCCTGCGGCCCCTGCTGCAACTCATTACCGACGATGTGTGCCTTACCCGGGTTGGGAAGGTCGATGATGTAGCTCGAGGTACCGGTTCGCTCATCCATGATGCGGTTGAACCTGATGACATTCTCTTCGGCGCGGCTTTTCACCTGGTGCCCGACACGCGCGTGGTGAACATAACTGAACTGAAGCGTGAATTTTGCCACGCGGCCGATGTACATATTGTGGGAGTAACCGTCTCCGTATCCATTGTTCGCGAACTCGGAGTATTCGACGAGGATCTTGCTGTGCGGATTGGTGCCGGTCAGAATCCCGTTTTCATTATCGTGAAAATAACACCTGCGAACCGTCAGATTCGTGCCTTCCAGACGAATCCCGGCTCCATTCTGGTCCGCAACGCTCGCGCCGGAAAACTCGATATTTTCGACGATCGTGTTGTCCCCTTTCACAACCCAGATTGCTTTTTCCTCTGCGGCAACTCCATTCGCTATGATATGAGGCCTGCCGCCAACCCCCCGAATCACGAGGTTATTCTGCGTCCAGACGGCGACGTCGCCCTTATAATCCGCCGCTTCGATCTCGATGGTGTCCCCGTCCTTTGCAACCGCTGCCACCTCACTCGGCCTTTCGTACTGCATGCCCTTACCAACCAGATAGACGGCTGAATTCGCTTGTGCCGCGGCGAGCAATATCAATAGAGAGAGAATTCTTGTCATGCTATTGGCTCCTTGGCCCGACATGCCAATCGTCGTGATGGATCTTCAATCCATGTTTACCGACAGGCAGGAGCGCACAGGGTTCCCGGTGCGCGATGCGCTTTAGCTTGCAATTTTTCCCCGCAATCTGTCCAGTTTTCCACGACTCTGATGGAGCCCCGCCATTCTTTAAGCCTCTTTGGCGAACGGAAATAACGCAAAATACCGGAACCGCGCGCCGAAGCGCCGCACGCCGAAGGTAGTATTATGTCAACGCTTACCTTACCGATCGACCGGCGCTTGCCAAACACAGTGCTGCCTTTGATAATGCGCATAGTCCGGACATCGTAGATCATGCATCGCCTTTGAGCTTGTTTGAGCAAAGAGTGGCGCATCAAACCATTGTTGTTGCCCCAGGGTGATGTGAGGCGAAGTGACAGACGAGAGTCTTCGATCCAAGACCAGAAGAGGTTCTCTCTGGTCAATCTCGGGAACGCTTGGCAGCCAGGCGATCTCGTTTGCAATTGGCATAGCGCTTGCGCGCATATTGGAACCATCCGATTTCGGACTCATAGCAGCGTGCCTGATTTTTATCGAGGTCGGTAGCACGCTGATTTCGTCCTCATTTGCGTCCGCGCTTGTCCGCAAATCCGAAGTTTCGGAGTTGGATCTTGCAACCGGTTTTGTCCTTCAGCTGATCACGGCGTTACTCGCCATACTTGTTCTCGCGGCCATCGCACCAATACTTACCGTGGTGATGGGTGACCCGCTTGTCGGCACTGTACTCGTATCTCTTTCCACGGCATTCCTTGTTCTCGCATTCCGGGGAGTACCCACGGTACTCGCACGCAGAGCCATGGAATTCAGACCCATTGCGATTTCGAACTGGCTGGAAATGCTCAGCTTCGGTGCCATCGCGGTAACGATGGCCGTTTTTGGATTCGGCGTTTGGAGCCTGGTTGTCGGAAGAGTGCTTGCATCGGCGATCGCCGCCGTTCAGCTGGCAATCATGACGAAATGGAAGCCGAAATTAGCATTCAGTATGCCGGTATGCAGAGAACTGCTCGGTGTGGCTGTGCAGTTCGCCAGTAAGGAGGTCCTTGCCGACATTTCACGAAATATCAGCTACTTTTTTGCGGGAATGAAGTTGGGTATGCAGACTCTCGGCTTTTACTCCCGGGCACACTATTTGATGATGTTGCCCGTCACACGGTTGTCAGTGTCGGTGAGCAGTGTTCTTTTCCCCGCCTTTGCAAAAATGCAACATGACGATTCAGCATTGCGATGGTCGTTCAAAAGGGCAACCTGTGTAGTGACAATGGTCATCTTCCCGCTCCTGGCAGGGCTGCTGGTTGTCGCGCCCACATTCATTACGTTTGTATACGGAGCACGATGGGAGCCGACAGTCCTGCCTTTGCAGATACTGTGCGTGGCAGGAATA
>CALZMQ010000043.1 GCA_945788625.1 uncultured Woeseiaceae bacterium | reverse complement strand
GCGATGAAGAGGCGCGTCGAAATGCAAGATGTACCGATCGCGCTATCCGTTGTCAGCGGTGACAAGATCGAGGCGATGGGCATGGCAGAGCTCGAAGATCTGGCCTTGTATGTGCCCAACGTTCACCTCGGCGAAAGCGCCATCACCCCACTGCTTTTCATTCGCGGTGTTGGCTCCGGTATGAACCCGGGCTTTGAACAGTCAGTGGGCACGTTTGTCGACGGTGTGTATTTCGGTCGTGGTGCGTACTCGCGTGCCCCATTTCTCGACGTCGAACGCGTGGAGGTCCTGAAGGGCCCTCAGTTGACATTGTTCGGCAAGAACACGATTGCGGGCGCGATAAACAGCACGACTGCACAGCCAACAGAAGAGTTCGAAGGCTATATCGAGGCGGCGTTCGAATCCGAGGTTGACGGAACCAGTGTCAGCGCCATGCTCTCGGGCCCATTGAGCAATACGGTACGAGTTCGTGTCGCGGCCAGGAAATCCGACGACGAAGGCTGGATGACGAACACGGCTGTCGGCGGTGTTGGCGGGCCCGAGGAAGACAATCTGACGATACGGGGAACGTTGGAATGGGACGCGTCCGAATCTCTCGTGTTCACGCTGAAGGCCGAGCGTAACCACTATGAGTACCTGGGCCGGCAGCAGGTGATTTCCATCGCGACTCCGACAGCAACAGTCCTCTACCGGACGTTCGGCGATGCAGGTTTCTCACCGGGATTCGACTACGTTCGAAATGTCCGCACATCCGTGCAACCGGAACTCCACGATACTGAAGCGAGCGTGGTGCAGCTGACAGCCCTTTATGATTGGGGCGATTTCGCAGTCACGTCGATTACGGCCGTAACCGGCTATGATTATCGAGACTCCCAGGACGGTGACTACAGCGCACTCCTGTTCCTGGAGCGCTCGCGGCTCGAAGAGCACGAGCAATTCAGCCAGGAATTCCTGCTTACGTCACCGGGTGGTGATGCTGTCGACTTCCTCGCCGGTGTTTTCTTCCAGACAGCCGACCTGACCAGTGACCGAATCACGCCTGCGCGGTTCACCGGACTGCCGCCTGTCGATGCCAGCGTACGTGCCCAGATCGATGCGGCTCTAGGCACCAACTTGCAGGCTGGGGACATCGATGGCGACATGTTTGCGTTTTTTGACCAGGACACCACCACGATTTCAGCGTTCGGAGAACTCACGTTCAATCTTCACGACGATTTTCGCATCGTGACAGGCCTGCGGTATTCAAAAGACGAGAAGGAGGTCTCGAAGTCGGGTTTCCAGTCGCAGGTTGGCAGCACGACTCCGGACCCGTTCCTGGCGGTGGTTTACGGGCCGATATTGCAGCTTTCGGGAACCTATGCGTACACGTTGGAACGTGACGAGGACCACCTGACCGGCAATGTCGGCCTGCAGTGGGATCCGGGCGCCGATTCGATGCTGTATCTGAATATATCCAGCGGCTACAAGGCCGGCGGGTTCGACGAGGACAATGCGCTTGGGAGTTTGGCCAATGCAGAATTCGAGGACGAGACGGTGCTTGGCATCGAAGCGGGAGGAAAGCACGTTCGACGGCAATGCCAGCTTTGTCGTTGGCAACGCAGCCGAATCGGTGGTGACAGGCCTGGAAGCGGACTGGACGTTTGCCGTCACCGAGCAACTGATCCTGTCCGGCGCCCTGGCCTTGCTGAATGCGGAATACGACAGCTTTCCCGACTCTGCCTGCACGTCGACGCAAGTCATCGCATGGGTTACCGCCGGCAATACGCGTGCGACCTGCACTCAGGATCTGTCCGGCTGGCAACTGCAATTCGCGCCGGAGTGGGCGGCGAATATTGCGGCTCAGTATATCCGGCCGATCAGTAACGATCTTGAACTCGGCTTTTCGATCGACATCAATGCCAGTGACGATACGGTTATCGCCGCAGACGGCGATACGCTACTCGATCAGAAGGCGCACGAAAAAATCAATGCGCGAATTTCGCTCGGCACAATCGACGGAAAATGGTCGATTGCGGTCATTGGCAAGAACCTGGCCGATGAAGCGACGACGACTTTCGGCAATGACGTTCCGTTGGGTAGTCTCGGTTTCGACGGCACGTACTTCCAGCACATCGATCCGCCCCGCACGATCACATTGCAGGGCCGTTGGTCGTTCTGATTTGAGGTATACGCCCGATAACTGGTATTCGGGAGAAGGGCCGCCGAAAGGCGGCCCTTCGTTCAGTGGCTCAGTCCGCGTTCTGCCAACGCAGAGGTAGAGCCTGTTCGTGGCCGTCAGGTTACGGCAGCTGTCCCAGCGCGAATTCTGCGAACAGTGCATGCACCTTCTTCGTCGGGTGCAGCGGATCCCAGAGGAGGTATCCATCGCGGTCTTTGCAGAATGCGCCTTCGGTGACGCCGAGCGTCACGCATGTGTCCGTTAGGTTGGTGAGGCCGAATGCTTCTGGCGTCGCCAACATTCCGCTGACGAAAGCGAAGTAATCGACGACCGAGACATTCATATCTGTCTCGCTGGCGTACGACTGGATAATGGGCTGCAAGAACATGTAGTTGTAAATCATGCTCAGGCTCGGTGCCGTCGGATCCTCAGGCGGAGGCACGATTGGCGAAATCTCCGCAGGGAGAATGAACGCGAACAAGAGGTTGCGTGCGCCGCACTCATAAAGAATGCCGATATTTGTGTCGATGCTGGTGGTCATGCCGGAAAGGACGACGAACGGATCCTCTCCTGCGATTATGTCGGCCAGGTCAAAGAAGGCGGCATCCACGACAAACAGCGTGTCCTCCATCGGAGCGTAGGTGCAATAACCGTTATCTCTCCAAGCCTGCACCTGGTCCCCAAGACTGGGTTCCACCGGGTCGGGCAAGATGTCACGTGCGCGCCCGTAACCAACGGCATAGTTGCCAAATGCCGGATCACGATAGGCGGGTTTTGCCCATTCGGTCAGCTCCATCTCCTGTGCCAGGAGTTCGACCCAGGTGCGACCGTTGCTGAAATGATGCCCGCCGATTCCGTAGCTGGGGCCAAATAGCACGAAAGGCGGGTGCGCGGTCTCACCGGTGATGACGAAATGGTTGCCAGAATCAATGAAGCTGGCACCGAAGATAAAGATACGGTCATAGTCGTGGTCGGTGTCCGCGACGGCCATCCCGGTCGCAAGTGGCAGAAGAGCCAGCAAAGCGACCATCATGCGTTTCAGAGTTTTCATTTCTTCCTCCATTGCTTGTGTCGTTGCCGGGATCGCAATCCACCGGGACCGCCGCCCAGCACTGATAGCCTACGAAGGCCCTCGCATCGCTGCATGACGGTTGGGTGACGGGGAGCTGACGGTATCGGGACGGAGTCCGTTCGAGTGTGTCGGCCTTTCGGTTTACCACATGGTTTTCGACCGCCAGAGCCGTAAGATAGAAGGTATTCAGCGTATTCGGCCGTCAATACCGATGCGCGGATCTTTCGGCGGGTAGAAAGGGACAAAGTCCTGTGTACCGATTCGATTGTTTCTTGGCTGACCCGGAGACGTGGAGACTTTCACGGGACGGGCAGGAGATTCATCTCGAGCCGGTTGTCCTGAAGCTGCTCATCTACCTGATCGCCAACCGCAACCGGCTTGTGACCCGAGACGAGCTGATGAACACCGTCTGGGGCGACACGGTGATCAGCGAATCGGCGCTCACCAAGGCCGTGGCCCGCCTGCGCAAAGCGCTGAATGACGACTCGGCCACTCCCCGCTACCTGGAGACTGTTCGCACGCAAGGTTATCGCTTCGTTGCCACGGTCGAGGAGGTCGCAACCTCGGATCAACCTGAACGGCAAACGGAGGAGCCCCGCGCGACAAATGTGCGTCGCGTCTTGTTCCTGGGCACCGCCGCGATAGTCGCGTTGATGTTCCTTGCCGTTTTCTGGTCGCGTGAGCCTCAGCATCCGACGCCGCAAGAGGACGCCGTCCGCTCGCTCGCCGTGTTGCCGCTGAGCAACCTGACCGGCGACCCGGAACGGGACTATTACGTCGATGGTATCCAGGATCTCCTGATCACGGAGCTTTCACAGCTTCCCGGGCTACGGGTCACGTCCCGGCAGTCGACCAAGCGCTATCGGGGCAGCCAGATGTCTACGGCCGACATCGCCCGGGAACTGAGAGTGGACGCCCTGGTCGAGGGCAGCCTGCTTCAGGAAGGCAGCACGATCGAGGTGACTATCCAGCTGATCGACGGCCGGAGCGACGATCACCTCTGGGCGGAGCGATACACTCGGGAGACGCCCTATGTCTTCAGCTTGATTGCCGACATGGCAGACGCCATTGGCACCGAGATCGGTGCTCCGAGACCGTCGCCGGGGGCAGGCGGGCTCGGCCATAACCTGACCGGCCCGATCGATCCGCGCGCCATCGAGGCTTATGCTATCGGCATTACGCATCTCGATGCGTTGACCGGGGACGGAATCCGCACCGCCATCGACCAGTTCGAGATGGCGGTCGAGATCGAACCCGAGTTCGCGCTTGCCTGGGGCGAGCTCGGGGTGGCCCATACAATGCAGGGCATGTTTGGTTTTGCCTTGCCGAGAGAATCCAAGGAGCAGCTTCGAACCGCTGTGCTGAACGCGATCGAGGCGGATGACCAGGTTGCCATCGGTCACTCCGGGCTCGGCTGGCTGCGGTGGTATACGTGGGTCTTTGATGGCGCCTGCGAATCGTTCGAGGAAGCACTGCGGCTCAACCCGTCGGCCCCCTATGCAATTCATGGCGTGGCCGACTGCCTGTTATTCGACGGGCGCATGGACGAAAGCATCGCCCGGTTGCGCGATCTGCTGACGATCAGCCCGTTCAGCGCCGCGCACAACTTGCCGTTGCCGTCCCACCTGTACATGGCGCGCCGCTTTGACGAGGCCATTGCCGCAGCCAGAGCCATGCAGGTGCGGACACCTCAATTGTCGGTGCACTTTTTTCTTGCGTTGGTGTACTGAACCTTCGCCCGCGCCGGGATGGTCGACGAGGCCCTGCACTGGCTGGACCAGGCCGTCGAGCACGGCTCTTACAAGATGACCTACATCGCCTATTGGCCCCATTTCGACGTTGTGCGTGACGATCCGCGGTTCCAGGGTCTGTTGGAGCGTGTATATGGGGAGAGGGCTCCGAAAATCGGACATTAAGGCGGGCGAGGGCCATTCTGCCCTCGCTAACATTCAAAGAAGGCCGGTCCCATTGGGACCGGTTTTTTTTGCGTCTGCCAGCCGGAGCCAGTTATTCAGGCTGCGCTAAGTGGCTTGTTCCATGCTTCTAATGCCCGTTCCTTCGCATTGGTCTCAATGAGGTCGCCATGAGACAGAATGATCCTGTCGAAGTCCCACTCGAGGATCTTGCTTAGCGACTTACTTGCCGCCGCCTTGTCTTTCCATCCCATCTGGTACTCCGGAGCAGGCTTCGGGTGATCCCACATGTGAAAAACCGCTTTCCACCATAGCCTTAATAGCCAATTCACGTTGGGCGTCTGGTCAGTAAAGTTTTCGATGAGATCAACGAGCAGCAGTGTCTTGCTTGGCCTGTGAAAAAACGCTACTTCCCAGATGAACTTGTTGCCCCTGACCAGGACCTGATCAAGGATGCCCGCCCAGGCGTCCGGAGGACGATCGCCGAGAAACCAGTCGAAATCCAGATCAGGTCTCTTTCTTTCGATTCCTGGGCATATGTAAGTGTCCGCATCAGGGAAGGCCGCTTGCGCAGAGGGGATGTAAAAATGGTGATAGGAGCCCGGAGCAACAATATAGGCCACGTCTCCAAGTACCGAAATTGCGTCCCGTGTCGCGGAGTCGATCTCGCACGGTGAATGTATCAGGAGTTCCGTGTCGGAAATTCTTATCACGGACATGCGGGCGTCGAAATCACAGCCTGCGTAATGTATCGGGTATTCCTGCAACCACACCTGGTCAGGTACATATTCGCTTAGCGGCATTATTCAAGCTCCTTTTCCGACCCAAAGACGCTGCTTTGGTCCCTTCATGCCGTACTTGGAGCACGGCATCAATTCGTAGAATTGCGTAGCGTTGAACTTCGTCGCGGGCCAATTGGGTTAGCCCGACAATTTCGCCTGTTCGACGAGGCACTCTGTGGCAGCTCAAGGCCGGGAGAGGTGCAGGATTCACCTCGTCAACCGGGCCGACACAACTGAGCGGCGAAGCCGCGAGGGCAATCACGCCCCGCTACCAAACGGGGAATGGGCCCCCACGAGGGGGTCCATTTTCGTTTTCCTCGTCGTAGGAGCGGCTTCCAGCCGCGATCCGCGAGGTCAATGTCCGGACGCCGAACTCAGCTACTCGACTGGTATTTTCCTTAAGGGCCACTAATTGGTCTGGTCCTGGCTTTTCTGACCACCAACAAAACGCGATAATGCGCCTTCAGTATCAGCACCGCTGATACAGAGGAGGAGCCTCATGAAGAACAGATTCACTTTGCTCTGCTTGTTACTCTTCGCATTGACAGGTTATGCCGGGCAATCAGTTCTTGGTCGTGACGGCATTCAGGCAGCGTTACTTTCGCCTGATGGCGAGCATATTGCACTGCTGAATCGCTCGGGGGACGTGGATCTTCTGCTAATCGTTAGTGTGGCCAATAAGAATACTGCCTACTCCCGGAAGTCAAAAGTTCCACAGCGCATTCAGTCCGTCGCTTGGGTTGACGATCAGCGCATCGCCTTACAGCTCGCCGAAGATGTCAAATATCAACTTGAGCCACAGTCCACCGGGGAAATCGAAGTGCTGGAAATTACCGGCGATTCAATGCGAATCGGCGGCGCTAACGGCGGCGAATCAGCCGTACAGAAAGCTCTGGCGGGAAGAAGATTGGCCCTTGGCGACGGTCTGTCGTCAAAACCCGGCGCCTTCCTGGTGGCTGACAGGGGTGATCGCGGCCTTTGGCGGATCGATCTTGCATCCGATTCCATCGAGCCACTTGATTATCCACCGTTCCAGCTAACCAGGCTTTCCGTGTCCCCGAATACGAAGTACATGGCGGCGGAAGGCATCAATGACGCTGGGGAAAATCGGGTCATGCTATGGAGCGACATGGGTGATCAGAGTTGGAGAGAGTTGCATGGAACCCCGAGGATTGTTGCCGTCGACGACTCGGGCGTCGCGTTCGCAACTTTGGACGTTGACTCCGTCGTTGAGGGTCTGGTTGCTGTGGCAATTGAGACCGGTGCAACGACAGTGCTTTTTCAGCATGAGTCTTTCGCTGTTGATCAGGTCATGGTTGACAGCTCTAACCGTCCGTTCGCCGCGCGCTATGTTCCCGGCTTACCAGGCTGGTCCTATCTCGACAATGCCAAACGTTTAACGCAGCTACACAAGTCGTTTCTAGCAGCAATGCCCAATTCTGATATTTCTTTTGTAAGTTCGAGCATCGATGGCAGAAGGATAATTGCGAAGCGGATGGATGATGATTATCCGAGCTCCTATTTCATCGTCGATACAATTTCAGGCCAAGCCGATCGCTTGGTAGATTCGAGAAGTGCGCTATCGATAATAGGTGGAGACGAAGATGACAACTACGAACTTCGGTCCGTCAGTTTTGAGTCGAAAACCGGATCGGAAGTATCGGGATACATCAGCTTGCCGCTAGAGGGTTCGAGCAAAGCAAAACCATCGGTCGTTATGTTACGGGGCGTATCTGACGAATCGAGGTGGCAGTGGGGATTTGATGAAGATACCTGGTTCTTCCACAGACAGGGCCTCAATGTGCTGATGCTGAACGGTAGTCCGGCGGCAAGAAGCGACGCCTCTCCTCCGGCAACGTCGTTGATGGCCCGAGTATCGGATGTTGCTGATGCTATACACGGGTTGATGCAGGAAGATTTCGCGGACGAAAGCCAGCTCTGCCTGTTCGGCAGGGGCACTGGCGCCGAACTGGCCCTACTGATCGCTCTGCGCAGCGATACCTTCGACTGTGCGATCAGTTTTGGTGGTGTGTTCGGGAATCCCGATTTTGTGGTGGAAACAGCTCAAGACAAAATGCTGGAGAATCGCCGTCTTCATGTCTTACTGATATATGGCACAGGTGACAGTTCGTCTCAGTTGGCCTCACAGGAAAAAATACACACTTCCCTGGCTTCCCTTGATATTGCGGTTGACGCAATGCCGGTCGTAGGTGAACGGCAACTCTTCAGTTCGAGGCAAAACGAGGTGCGGGCTTTGGCAAAGATATCGTCGTTTCTAAGCGACAACCTGGTGCGAAAAAATACCTGGCCCACATTGCCGTTGACTTACGAACAGGCACTTGTAATGAATGATTTACACGAAGCAATCATTGAGCACTCAGAGGAGGGTGATTTCGACACCAGGAAGTGGCGGCAGTGGTTTGACGCGAATGACGAAGAGGCACGAAAATTGCTGTTTGCCGAACAGCTATCGTTGTACGAGTCGTATCAGAAAGAGATCATAGAGTTGGCGGAGCGACACGTGGGCTCGAACTTCGTACGGCATATACCTATAAGAAAAAAAACCGGTCACCGCGCTGAGGGGCGACGGTAGTGAGAACGAGAATTTGTGGTAGTGGCACATCCGTTTCGAGCGCACCATTCTTCTGATTTTCTTTATAACAACGCCCGGTCGCTCAGCCAATGTATCGCTGACACCGATGAAGTCCCGGAAAACCGGTTGTCAGACTCGCTACCGCCTGACGAATAATTTCGGCCAAAATTCCCGGGGCAGGAAACAGAACGGATCAGGCAGGGAATTCAGCCATCGGATCTATGTGTCCCTTACAAACCCAGAGTCGCAATCTTTGTGGTTAGACCAATGGCCATGATGCCGATGTTGAATACTGACGAAAGCACGGTCTGCAATTTTCGGCGTCGTCGCACGTCCTGCGCGGCAGCTTTAAGATCCTCCTTGTACTGTCTTAACTCGGCTGGCTTCAACAGTCTGTCCCAAGTCAACGTTGTGCCGATCCTGACGGCCCCCAGCTTGAATTGCACGTCGGCCAGTTGATTGCGTGTCACGATTCGTTCGGCGAACGGCAGCCCGCCGGGCTGATTCAGATAGGCTTTCAGAACAGATTCCTCGACCTTTAACACGTCGATCAGGTCGTCGGACGATCCCTGCCCGGGAGACTGGGCATTGACGGCGGCCGCCTCCAGCTTGTCGATCAGCTTGAGCGCTTTCTTCTCGATCTGGTCTGTTTTCTTATCTTGACCGGCATTGCGTAGCCTTTTGATTTCCGCCTGCAGCGACTTGGCTGCCTTCGCAACACCCTTCAGCTCCGTCAATGTCGATGACATGGTCTGTGTCCTCTCGTGTATTCTGTGCGTCTGCTATCAGCGTTCAATCCGATCCAACAATCGTTGCAGATTGTCGACGGCGCGCTGCAGAGCCTCGCGTTCTTCATCCACGTCGATCTCTTCGTCGACGACCCCGTTCAGTTTGTTGCGCAGCGTTTTGGCCTCGGCTACCGACGTTGCGAGCAAGCCGACGTTCAGTTCGCCGAGCTGCTTGCTGGCAGAGTCGTCGGCTAGATACTCCAGGAGCGCAGCCTGATTGCGACGCAGCGACTTAACCTGCGCGATCAGCTCTCGGTAGGCCGCCCGACGCTTGATCTCGAGCCCACGGATAGCGTCCAACTGGGCGATGGCAATGTCGTCGACGGCAAGATTGACTTGCGCAATTCTGTAAAGCACTGGTTTGCGAAATCGTGAGTCGTCCCAGACGCTCTGCAAATCGAGCAGAATCTGCTGTCGCTCCATCTCCTTGCGACCATCCGAGAGGTTGTCCACGAGCGTTCCCGCGCCATCCATGAAATTCTCGAATCCAGTGTTCAGTGCAGGCTGATCCGCGACCAGCTTGGATTCGATCTCCTGCAGATAGTCGATCATCTGTTTGGACGAATCGATCAGTCCTTGAGGCGGAGCGGCCCGCGCGCAGACGGCAAACCCCAGAAGCGCGAGGCCAGTCAGCAAGTTACGGGCCTTCATGGGCCACCTCCCGCGCCAGCCGCCTTCAGGGTCTCGAGCCCCTCGCGGAGCCCCGTGATCTGCTCGGCTGTCGGTCCGAGATCGGTATTCAGGTAACGATCTATTAGTGCCTGGTTCTGCTCGAGCAGCCCGAGCAGGTCGCGCAGCGTCTTCATACTGGCCTTGTGTTCTTTTAACAAGGCCTGCAATGGATCGTCCCGATCCGCCAGTTCTTTGCGTTTCTTTTTCAGTTCGTTGGTTAGCCGATCGAGCGCATCGGTCGGCTCTATGTCTTCCGTAGCCACAGACTCGACGACCACCGCGACGGCTTCCAGATCTTGCGATGCGCGCCGAAGTGACTGAATCGCCTGGATCTCTTTCGCGACTATCGCCGAGTAGCTGGCGACGCTTTGCCGCGTACCATCGAACGCTTCCAGCTGCAGGCGAGAGGCCTCTTTCGTCACGCTGGGAGTGGCGCAGGCAGCGAGCAACGAGAAGGAGAGTGCGAATGCACAAACGCCCAGAATCCGGTACATATCCACAGTCCCTCTTTGGCCGGCCATTCACTAAAGTATAGAAGGCGATATGCGATCTGCCAGTCAAAGGAGGAGAACGTCCCCTCTTGGCCAGTAGCGGGAAACGCGAGCACTTATGTTTCTCTGCCCAAATCGCCCAGAGTTACGAACTGTAATCTGCCATATAGCAGGCTAATCTAATGGCACCCACTCCTGGGCATACATCGAGGTCCTGCTGGTTGATAGCGTACATCCGAGCTGTAGTAAATCTTCGATCTCTGCTTCATGTGCAACATCCTCCGCTCTATCATTAGAGCTTAGGTGTTGCATCGACCGGTTGAAGTCACCCCTCAAATCCGGCCATTCGGCTAGAATGTGTCGGAACGGCCGGTAATGACCCAAGCAAGACCGATTTCGAATAGCGATTGGAAAACCAATTTCAGTCTCAATATGCAGCGAGATGCCCAATGTCTGAAGTAAATGAAACAGTATTGCGTCGATTCATCGGCGAGGTTATCAACAATGGAGATTTCTCGGTCTTGGACGAACTAGTTCAGCCAAACTACGTTTATCGAAGTCCCGATCAAGAATTAGATGGTCCGGAGGCACTAAAAAGTCTTTTGGCTGCATATCGAATCGCTTTTCCCGATCTGAACGTGAGAATCGACGATCTGGTTAATGGCGGTGATAAAGTCGTGATCACCGTGACCTTAACCGGTACGCACGAAGGCGATCTCATGGGAATTCCGCCTACCGGCAAGCCCGTGAAGATAAACGGGATGATACTCAGTCATTTCAAGGACGGTAAGATCGTCGAGGAATGGGAGATCCTGGATATGCTGGCTATGTTTCAGCAACTCGGCGTCGTGTCACTTCCTGCGTAAGTAGGGGCTTGAATGCGGTACAAGGGAAGGTTGGCTAGCATGGCTAAACTCGAATGACCGCTATTGGCCGTAGCGAACCTTCTTGCCAAGCTGATATATCCTATACCAGTGAAGTCATGCATTGATGCGAGGAGCGCGATTCACACGCTTGGCTATGGCCGCAATAATTGCGGTCTTGTCAGCATCCGTCTGCCACGCTAATGGCGGCGATCTGCAAACGGATATCGAGGCAATTCTAATTGAGGAAGGCCTGACTGGCGCCGCTTGGTCGTTAGTTGGTGAGAATGGGGAGGTGCGTCTCGGTGCCGCGGGACTTCGAGACAATTCGTCCAGGTCCGATTTCACCGTTGAAACTCGATTCCATGTCGGCTCGTTAACAAAAAGTCTATTGGCGACCGGTGTACTCAGGTTGGCAACCGAAGGGCTTGTTGCGCTCGATGCTCCGGTTAGTCGTTATCTGCCAGACCTCCCGTTCCATAATCCCTGGCGCGGCCCTTCCGATGTGACGGTTCGGCATCTTCTCGATCACACATCTGGGCTGGACGATGCGAGATTGTGGCAAATGTTCAGCGAGCGGCCGAAACCGGATACGCCGTTAATTGCTGCATTCCCAGAGCCAAGAGAACAGTTGCAAATTCGATCACGGCCCGGCTCACGGTTTTCATACTCCAACATGGGCTACTCATTGCTTGGGATGATTATCGAATCTGTAGTTGACGGCCGTTACGAAACTTATCTCGACGAACACGTTCTCGCCCCGCTTGCGATGCGCGACAGTACATTTTCGTTTACAACGCAGGAGGGTATAAACGCCGATTCGACGCTCGCATGGGGGCATATCGATGACGGATCGAGGTACGCTGCAAGCCCGATATTCTTGAGGCCAGCAGGACAGTTCACGACCACAGCAGCCGATCTGGCTCGATTCGCACAGTTTCTTCTGAGTGACGGCGTTATTGACGATCAACAATTTGTCGACGAAGCACTGATGCGGTCTCGAGGTAAGCCCGTCGGAACAGAGGCGGCAAACGGTGGCCTCGTCGCGGGCTACGCTCTTGGCCTGGGACGTCGGGACCGACATGGCGTGGTTGGATACTGCCACGGTGGCAACATCGTTGGATTTGTTGCAATGCTTTGTGTTTTTCCGCACGAAAACAAAGCTTTCGCGTACAGCGTTAACACGGACAGCGAAACTGCCAACTACGCCCGACTCGATGGCTTGTTCGTTAGCGCACTGCGAATTGCTGAAGCATCATCGCCACTTGCGGTCAGTCCTGCTCCCGACAGCTCACAGTGGCACGGTTGGTATGTTCTTAGCCCGAATCGATTTGAGACATTCGAATACCTTGACAATGTATTCGGAGCGATCAGAGTTTCCCCTGACGATGACTCTCTCACGTTGGCGTCGATGCAACAGGGTCTTCGCCGATTACGGCCGGTTGGCGATGGTATTTACGTCGCCAATGACCGCGCTACGCCATCTCATGTTCTTCTCCGAGGCGAAGAAGGTGAGTATCTGATCAGCGATGGATTCAGAACATATGAGAAGGTCTCAATCACTTATCTGGCTGCACATTGGGCCAGCCTTTTTCTAGGATTGATTGGGCTTGCCTGGCTGCTTTTGGCTGGCACCGGGTCGTTAATTCGTTATCGCTCCAAGATGTTGAGGCAGTCGCAGGCTCCGGCGTTTTTCGCTTCAGCATTGTTGTTCGTCCCAATACCCTTCTTTATGACGCAATCATTCATGGCCCTTGGCGACGTAACGTTTGCAAGCGTCTTGCTTGCGGCAGGAACAATGATACTGCCTGTTGGAATGCTACTAACAATCATGCGTGCCAGGAAGACCTGGAAAGAGTCGCGAGCAAATCTGCTTGGTGGACTGGCTGCAGTCTTCGTGCTGCAATGGTGTGCGGTACTCATTGCAGTAGGCATGCTTCCTTTCAGGCTGTGGGTTTGAGGGGAGTCCATATACGGACATTCGGGCCGACATGAACAGACGACAACTTGGATCAACCGGGCTGGAAGTGTCAGAGATCGGCTACGGGGCCTGGCAACTCTGCAACAGTGATTCGTGGGGCGGAATGGATGATCAGACTGCGCTTCGACTGATTGACGAGGCCATAGACGGCGGCATTAATCTGTTCGATACCGCGCCCAACTACGCCGATACGAAAAGTGAGCGTATTCTCGGGAAGGCTCTGAAGAGCAAGCGTGACAGAGTCGTACTCGTCAGCAAGTTCGGTCATACGCCGGAAGGCCCAAAGGAATTTTCTGTCGATTGGTTCTGGAAGAGCCTGGAGGCCAGTCTGGGCAGGTTACGCACGGACTACCTGGACGTTTTGCTTCTGCACAATCCGCCGAGTGAAATATACGCGGGTACGGATCCTGTATGGGCCGCAATGGAGGAGGCGCGGGTGCAGGGGAAGGTCAGGCACTACGGCGCCAGCCTTGACTTCGCTGTCGAGGTACGGGACTGCATATCGAACACCAACAGCGAGGTGCTGGAGGTGCTGTTCAACATATTTCATCAGGATGTTCGTCATTCGTTTGACACAGTCCGTCAACACGGGGCCGGAATAATCGCCAAGGTGCCGCTGGACAGCGGCTGGCTGACTGGACGGTTTGATGCGAACAGTCGTTTCGAAGGAATCCGGGCGCGGTGGAGTGAGCAGGAAATCGCACGGCGAGCAAAGCTCGTGTCAGAAATCGAGTGGCTTGTCGCAGATAAGTCCGAACTCGCGCACAAAGCAATTGCTTATCTGCTTTCCTATGATGAAGTCAGCTGCGTAATACCGGGGATTCGAACGCAGCAACAGCTCGAAAGCAATCTCGCGGCTGCCGACTGTCGTCTTTCGCCCGACGAGAAAATGAAGCTCGAGGACTTCTGGGAGCAACTGACCGAAAACGGATCGAAACCAATTCCATGGTGACGTCGGCGCCAGTCTATGTGCGCCAAAACATAGGTGACTGCGAATGAAAGCCGCCATCTTCGACATGGACGGCTTGCTCATAGACTCTGAACCTCTTTGGCAGGAGGCGGAGATCAACGTGTTCAGATCCGTTGGGGTGCCGCTAACCAGAGAAATGTGCCGAGAGACCGTTGGAGTACGACTGGACGGGGTCGTACGCCATTGGTACGAGAAGTTCCCATGGCACACTGACTCATTGGAGGTCGTTGAAGCCCGAATCCTGGAAGAGGTCAGCCGTCTCATTGTCAGCCGTGGCAGACTGATGCCCGGTGTCAGGGAAACAATTGATATGCTGAGTGCAGCGAAATACGAGCTTGCAGTTGCCTCGTCATCTCCACTGCGACTGGTTCGGACCTCTCTTGAGACCTTTGGGCTAATAGACAACTTCTCAGTCCTGCATTCTGCGGAGGCTGAGAGCGAAGGCAAACCACATCCTGCCGTGTACCTCTCGGCCATTGCTCGGCTGGGAGTTGATCCGAGTGACTGCATTGCATTTGAGGACTCCGCAGCAGGTGTTCGTGCTGCGAAGGGCGCGGGGGCATGGGTGATTGCTGTGCCTGATCCGGCAGATATTTCCAATCCGGCTTTCGCCGCTGCCGATGTCGTGCTTTCGTCATTGACGAATTTTTCGATGGACCATGTGCGGTTATCGGGGTAACCCCGCCGCCGCATCGGGCTTTTTCTGGGTAGAATTACAGGCTTCGGACGGACACAACGAGGAGGTCGCAAAGAATGGTAAGTCGAAGGGCACTATTGACGACCGGGGCGGCTTCGGCGGTCTTGTTTGGACTCGGAGGTACCTGGTGGGTAAAAACGGGGCCCGCCAGATCCGCAAGGGAGCCGTGGAATGCCGCTTCGGCTGGATTCGGCGATCCGCGACTCAATGTGTTGGCTTACGCGATTCTTGCACCGAATCCGCACAACATGCAGCCATGGCGAATAGGCCTGGGCGAGGGCGGCGAGTTTACCGTCTACTGCGATCTCGATCGCCTGCTGCCTGAGACGGATCCGCCCAATCGCCAGATAACCATTGGATTCGGCTGCTTTCTCGAGCTGTGTCGGCAAGCAGCGGCCGAGACCGGGCTTCGCGCGGACATAACTTATTTTCCCGAGGGCGAGCCGCAGCCTTTGCTTGACGACCGACCGATCGCTTACGTTGACTTGGTCGAGGATGCCTCTATCCCCGCCGATCCGTTGTTTTCGACGGTGCTCGATCGGAGAACCAGTCGCCTTCCGTTCGACACGTCACGCCCAGTTGATCCTGGCACATTGGCTGAGTTGCAGGCTGGAACGGTGGATGGCGTAGAGGTCCTTGCAACCGCGGAGGCGGCTCTCGTCGACGAGCTTCGAACGCTGACAACGGATGCATGGGCCGTCGAATGGGATACAGCCAGTACCCGTCGGGAGAGCATTGAGGTAATGCATATCGGCAAGGCCGAGGTGGATGCGAAACCCTACGGACTGTCGATCGACGATCGACTCACTTCGACGATTGGAATGCTCGGGCTGATGTCACCCGAAGCCCTGGACGATCCGGAGTCGAGCGCCTATCGTGAGTCTTTGAAATTCTATGATCGCGCCTGCGCATCGGCGATGGCCTACGTGTGGTCCACGACACCGACGAATACCCGGCGCGCGCAGCTCGATGCCGGGCGTGCATGGGTTCGCACTCAACTTGCTGCAAACGCGCTCGGCTTGTCCTTTCACCCCCTGAGCCAGGCATTGCAGGAATTTCCCGAGATGGCTGAGCATTACAAACGGGCCCACGAGCTTCTCTCGAACAATGCCGGCGATACGGTGCAAATGCTGGCTCGACTCGGCTACGCGCCAGTTGTTGGCCCGGCCCCCCGCCAAGCCCTCGAATCAAAGCTCTTGCCCGGTTGAGGATCAGCGAACGCTCTGGGTGCAATCAGATGTTCCCACTGATCTGAGGCCAATCGATCAGAACTGGATGATACCGATCACCGCAGGCTGCGGCCGATACGCATTGAAGCAACCCTTGTGCCGGCGTCAGTATTGACGCATGGGACTGGTGTCAGAACTCAGGCGCCGCAATGTGCTCCGAATGGCGGTGCTATACGTGGTCGCTGCGTGGGTTGTCATGCAAGTGGCCGAAGTCGTGATTGGGCTCGCCAGCCTGCCGGCCTGGGCCGGATCATTAGTCCTGACGGTGCTGGCCATCGGGTTCCCGATCGCGCTGGTCATGTCCTGGTTCTACGAGATTACGCCCGAGGGCCTCGCTCTTGAGAAAGACATAGCGTCCAAAGACTCGATAACGCGCGTTACCGGGCGGCGCATGGATTTCATCGTGATCGCGCTGCTTGCTGCCGCGGTCATACTCTTCGCCATGCACACGTGGTGGCCGATCGCGCCGACGGGCAAGTCAGTTGCTGTGCTGGCATTCGAGAATTGGAGTGGCGATCCGGAACAGGAATATTTCTCTGACGGCATCTCGGAAGAGTTGCTGAACACCCTCTCCAGGGTCGACGATCTTCGGGTGATATCGCGCTCGTCGTCATTCTCTTTCAAGGGGAAAGATCTTGACGTACCAACCATTGCGAAGAAGCTGAATGTTGCTCACGTACTGGAAGGCTCGGTCCGACGAATGGGCGATAGCGTTCGGATCACGGTCCAGCTGGTCGATGCAAGCACCGATTCACATCTGTGGTCGGAGACCTTTGATCGTGAGCTGACGACTCATAATATTTTCGCAATCCAGAGCGAAATAGCAGCGGCGATTGCCGACAAGCTGCAGGCAACCCTGTCACGGCAGGACCAGGTGAGTCTGAGCAACGTCCCGACAGCGAGCCTGGAAGCGTACCAGTCCTATTGGCTGGGCAAGCAACGGATGTTCAGCCGGACCAGCGCTTCGCTCGAGCAGGCCCTGGAGCATTTCAAGAAGGCCGTGGAGATTGACCCGAAATTTGCTCTCGCCTACGTGGGCATGGCCGACACCTATATGCTTCTCGGCGACTACGCGGGAATGTCATTGAATCATGTGCTTGAGTATGGCGAGCCAGCTATCAGCAAGGCGCTGATGCTGGACGGTGAATTAGCCGAGGCCTATGTCGCGCGAGGCGCCATGCGGGCCAAGGTGGGCGATTATGCGGGGTCCGTCGACGCATTTCAGCGCGCCATACAGTTGGATCCCAATTACTCCAGGGCGTATCACTGGTATGGCGACGTGCTCCTGATTTATTTGCGGCAGCCGGATGCCGCGTTACCCCTGCTGGAGAGAGCCTATACGTTGGATCCTGTTTCACCGCCATTGATAGCGACCCTCGGTCAAGCACTTGTCGGACTAGGGCGGTTTGAAGAGGCGATGGAATATTATCAAAAGGCACTCGAGATCGAGCCGGCCTATGCGAGCACCTATCACTTGATCGGCAGTCTGCACGCCTACGCATACGGACGGCTGGACCTGGGCATACGCTGGAGCCTGGAGAGCTACGCACGAGATCCGCGATACATCTTTAACCTTTATGGACTGAGTATCTACTATCTCGCGCTCGGCGATGACCAAAAGGCTGAGTATTGGATCGACCAGGCCCTGTCAAGCGGCCCGGACCGATATCAGTCGAATATGGCAGCAGCATTGCTGAACTTTCGCCGAGGCAACGAGACAGGAGTTCGGGAAGCCGCGGACCGACTCCAGGCAATTGTGCCCGGCAACAACGCGACGCTCTTACTTTACGTTGCTTCGGGCCGCTACCGAGAGGTGCTTCGCAGCGCTTCGGAAGTCTATCCGCAATTCATGTGCGATCGTGAACCTGAGGTCTCACGCCCGAGTCTTCAGTCAGCTATTCACGTATCTCTTGCCTTGAAGAAGACCGGTGACCGCGAGTGCGCCGACCGATTGCTGGACAAGGCGCTGGAACAGCTGCGGGCCATGCCAAGGTCGGGATTTTTCGGCTACGGATTTGCCGATGTTGAAATCTACGCCAGACAGAACAAGAAGGAGCAAGCGCTTGCTGCTTTGAGACAGGCGATCGACGATGGTTGTTGTGTATCCTGGTGGATGCAGGCTGAGCGGAGCCCGCATACGGAATTGCTTCGCGATGATCCCGAATTCAATGCAATGATGGACGAAATTCGGCATGAGATGGCCACCCAGCTCAAAAATGTGCGGGAGATGGAAGCCCGCGGTGCACCGGCACCGACTTCTGAGTAAAGGTCTGCCTGAATTCTAAAAGCGTTGAATCGGTCGGGAACTGCTGAAGCGGACGACCGAGCAGCTAACCGAGCTCGGGCACACCTGGCTATTCCTCGGCTGTTCCCCCTATCCGACGAGCGGGTCTTGCGGTTTCTGCAGACGATTGGGCTGGCGTTCGACGGGATCCTTTGACCAATACGGGGATGAGATTCTCGAAATTCTGTGTATATAATGGACTGCATAAGAATCGACGACGCACCGTAGTCCGCCTTCAACATCGGGCGTAATAATAACAACGCAGGGGCTTCACTGATCTTGATGAGTTCTTTCTACGCTCCGGTGGCGGCTCAATCTGCGTCTCCGGGATCTCGTTGATTGTGGTCCGAACCCACATTTCGTGTGGTCAATCAAATTCATCATGACGCTTCCAACGCGCCATTCGGTACAAGCGGAGAAGTAATATGACACGAACCTCGAACTTTCTGGGTTCCATTTCCGACGAGAAGCTGCTGAACCAGATAACCGTTCCGGGCAGTCATGATGCCGGTGTTTATGAAGGAGAAACCAGCGGGCTGCTTAAAGGTTTTGCGATCGCACAGGACAGGGACATTGGGAAACAGTGCCGCGGTGGCTCACGGTTTTTTGACGTTCGCATCAAGGATGGCCGTGCCGATCACGGTGGATACAAGAGTGCCAGCCTCGAAAAAATACTGGGTGATGTTGTCAGCTTTCTGAAGAGCGAAAACGGCAGGTCGGAGTTCGTCATCTTGCGATTTTCGAAGAGCAACAGGCAAAACGAGATTATCGATATGGTCAAGGGTATTGGCACTCAATACCTGTTCGATTTCGAAACCAACATTGCAACGACGCGCCTGGGCGCGGTCAGGGGTCAAATCATCGCCGCGTTCGCGGCGGATGCGATCGTGAAGAAAAGGCATTTCCGCGCCGACAAAGTAAAAGAACAGTTCGGCACATACATCGACCCTGAAAACGGCATACACAGCTTCAAGAAGAGGAAAGGCGCGATCGGCGCAGGCGATAAAGGTCTCTTCACTTGTGGTGTGTATTCCAAGTCGCCAAGTATCGAAGATGTGTGGACAGGTCAACTCGAGAGGGCGGAAGAGCATCACAACCATGATGACGACCGCCACCTTTCAGTGCTGTACTGGACGCTGACCCAAAGGAAAGGATATCAATCGCAGGCTCGCAATATCGGCAAGCTAACCAAAGGATCGGTCGGTACGCATCAAAAGTCGGATGACTTGATGGCTGCGTTGAAGCAACAGGCGAAGTTGAATATGGACAACAACAGGCACGAGCTGGTGTTGAATCCTGAAGAGGTTCACGAGGCCAAGGGCGTTCGTCGCGGAGCGGGGATGCCTCGCCCGAAGTTGCCCAATGTCATTATGTATGACTTCGTCAATCCGGCGACCAGCGTGAAGATCATCAGACTGAACGAGAGATGGCTGCAGATGTGATCCGGAGGCGTTCACGGACAAGATTGCAGTACCGTGCATGACAATTCAGGATTGTACTAGCTCATAAGCTCATCAATTACCGGGCAGTCGTGCAGGCTGCCATCCCGGCACTGGGCTTTAAGCCGAACAAGCGCGCGCTGTAGTTGTTGCAGCTCTTCTATTCTCTTTCTCACATCGTGCACTTGTTCTTCCAGCAACTCGTGAACATCCGCGCAGGCAGGCCGTTTCTGGTGTGCAAGATCAGTCAGCCGCCTGACTTCGTTCTGGCTGAATCCCAGGTTCTTGCTGCGAAGGATGAACTGCAGCCATTTTCTGTGCGTGTTCTCGTAGCTGCGATAGCCGTTCGCTTGGCGGCCAGCCGGCGGCAGCAGCCCGACCTTCTCGTAGTACCGGATAGTCTCGACGGGGCAATCGCAGGCCGAAGCAAGTTCACCAATCTTCATTTCCACTTGACCCTGTAGTGACTACAGGGTTTACCATACGCGTTCGGAGATGAAGGTACCAGCCAGTGGCGAGTTGAATGCTCGATTTCGACCAATTTTCAGTCATCAAATGCCCCCATTGCGGGCACGAGGCGCGAGAACGAATGCCGACAGATGCCTGCCAGTACTACTACGACTGCCTTGGGTGCGGCGCGCTTTTGAAACCGAATACGGGCGACTGCTGTGTCTACTGCTCATTCGGCACTGTGAAATGTCCGCCAATTCAGGTTGGCAAGCCTGACTGCTAAGTTCGAAAGAGGGGATGTAGTTCGATGAATGATGTTGAATCCAATAACGATTTTGCTGTGAGGCCCTTGCCGTTCGGGTTACTTTGGGGCGCGCCGATTGCAATAATGCTGTGTTTGAATTTCATCAGGCCGCCCGCTGAATGGGCGACAGGGGTCTTGGCCGTGTGCCTGGCCTGGATGGGAATAGGCTGCGCGATTAATGCTCGACGGTGTCATCGTAGGCATTGCTACTACTCGAGTCCGATATTGTTGGCTGGTGCGGCGCTGAGCGTGCTCGTTGGTTTCGGTTTCGTAGATCTTGGTCCCTACGGGCTGATGTATGTTACCTGGGGAATTTTCGCGCTGGTCATGCTGACCTTCGTCCCCGAAATGCTTTTCGGCAAGTATCGAGGCCAACAGCACTCCGATTGACAGCTTAGTGCGGGGTCGGGACAAGATGCGAGACTCTATTCGACAGTTTGACTCCACGATTCGATGCCTGGCGGAACGGTGGTCTGACGCGGGGCTGTTGCTTGCGAGTTTCCCGCTACTTGCACGAGGCGAGCCACTTACCGTGGGCCAGATTGCCAATGCAGTTGGCGTCGATGACCACGAGGTTGAGGCAGCGCTCAGTAAGGCGCGATGCGCATTCAACGATAGCGGCCGCCTCATCGACCTGTTCGGGATGAGGCTGACGCCAGGCTATCACAGGGTCGAAATCGACGGTAAGGCTGTTTTCAGCTGCTGCGCACTTTGGGCGCACGTGATACCCAAGCTAATAGATCGCGTGGTACTGATTGAATCCGTTGATCCTCAAAGCCGCGAACTAGTGCGGCTGGAAATCGCCCCGGGGAAAGTCCAGTCCATTGATCCCGGGACTGCCCTTGCGACAATGGCAGTAGCTGACGCAGTTTCAATAGAGCAAGATGTTGGCTTGGCATTCTGCCGTCATGTTCGGCACTTCGCATCATCAAACAGCGCGCACGAATTCGCGGCGGGATCCCGGTCATGTCGGGTTGTCGACATCGAGCAGCTGCATGAAATCGCTACGCAGTTGTATCAGGCAATCCTGGAGAACCTGGCTGATGCCCCGAATCGCCATAGCCTGGAGTAACCAACCGGAAACGCGGCAACGGTAGCTATTCGCCGGAAGCTGCTGGCCGATTTGCCTTGATCCGGGCTGATTGAGCGTCGGGAATCGTGTGCGGATATTCGACCCGACCTTGTCCTTTCGACGAGGCTTTTCTTGCGTTTCTGCTCATTCGATGTTCACGCGTCGTGCCCGGGAAGACAGTCAAATTTCTATATTTGACATAACATCATGAGGCAGTGCTTTACATAACGAGATAACTTGCGCTGCGTTGTTCCTGTCCTTTCTGGATTGTCATTGCATGCGCCGAAAAGTAATAGCATTTCCTAAACTTGCGATTTTGCTGTCAAAACAAATTTATTTGATAACAGTTCCGTATCGGTATATACGTAAACCACGCGGCGCAATATTACAATAATTCCGCTGGCTTTCACTTGTACTGGGGCACTCACACCGTTGACCTCTGCTGACGACAGAAATACCTCTGTTCACCCAGGTCGCGATGTTTGTTGTCCCCGCCCAATCAAAACAACCGAAATAACATTGGAGAGTGCAACATGCGAAGACTAATGCATTTGAGCTTGTTGTTGCCGATGGCCTTCTTGGGGCTGTTTGCTTCGCACGCTTTTGCGACCACCGTGGTCCAGATGAACCTGGATCAACTTACAGAAAGATCCGCCACGATAGTCCGGGGCACTGTGGTGGATATCGAGCAGACTACAGTACGCGGGGGTGGCGGTGATTTGCCGGCGCTTCAGTATACAGTCGCAGTAAGTGAAGTATTCAAAGGCGAAGTCTCGTCGCAAAAAGAAGTTCAGATAGTGCGGTTCAAGATGCTCGGCAATCTCGAAAACATGAAGGCGGGTAAGGTGCTGCCCAGTTTTCCGGTCATTCAGTCCGGCAAAGAGTACCTACTGTTTATTTCTCCGAGTGGTCCGATCGGCCTGACGACAACGATGGGCCTTGCCCAAGGGTGCTTCAATTTCGTTAACACCGAGTCGGTGATCAACGGCTTCAACAACTCGGGCCTGTTCCAGGGGATGGACGTTCAGGGGGTGCCGGATAGCGGCGCGGCATCGTACGCGATTGTCGCCAGTCTTATCCGCGCCAAGCTCGGCTCATGAGGAGGACAAGAGAAATGACAATTAAAAAAATCTTTGCCGGCCTCGTTGCGCTGGCGCTGTCCCTGGGTACGGCGGGCGTCTTTGCTGCAGGTCCATTGGACCTGAATCCGAATGACCCGGACAATTTCACGCGCTGGGCGGCTGGTGGACAGAATATCCCGTTCAATCCCGATCAGGGTGGTCTGGCCATCCTCGACAATCCGTCGGCTGTAGCGTTCGTAAGCAATGCGTTCCAGGTCTGGGAGGACGTCGGCACCTCGACGGCTACCTACAGTAACCAGGGCCTGATGCCGTTCAACGTGGATGTGACCAATTACGCCCCATTCATATTCAACCTCTTCTTCGGTACGAACACCTCGGACGGGTTGAGTCCGATCGTCTTCGACGAAGACGGCTCGATCTTTGTGGATCTGTTCGGCCCTTCCGGCGTTCTCGGTTTCGCCAGCGCGGATACCTTCGATGCTAACGGCGTGCCGATCGAGGGCGTGGCGTTTCTGAACGGCGGTGCAGTGCTTGGCGGTTTCCCGCTGTTTCCGGAATTCTTCGGTGTGTTCGTACACGAATTCGGCCATTACAGCGGCATGGCGCACACGATCGTCAACGGGCAGGCGGTAGCATTGGGCGATACCAGCGGCCCAACGCCGAACAACGACTTCGGTCCGGCGCCGGGCAACTCGGTCGAGACGATGTACCCGTTCTTGCTTGGCGGCGGTGGCCAGGAGACCCTGCACGCGGACGACGTGTCGTTCTACTCGAGGCTGTATCCTGAGGCCGGTTTCGCCGCCAACACGGTGACGATCACGGGCAGCATCCTTGGCCCGAACGGCGTTACGCCGCTGACCGGCGTAAACGTCATCGCCCGCAACGTGGCCGACCCGTTCGGGGACGCGGTCTCGGCGATTTCGGGCGATCGCGGAGTCACCGGGCAATATACTATCGACGGTCTTTCGCCAGGAGCAGACTACGTCCTGTTCGTCGATGATATGGGTCCCACCCAGGCCGTCGGTGGCGCTTTCAGCACGCCCGGCATCGCGTTACCAGGACCGGAGGAATACTACAACGGTGCTAACGAATCGACCAACGGCAGCACGGACGTGCCCGGCGAATTCGTTGCACTCAGTGGCGGTGCGGGTACGACGTTGGCGGGTACGAACGTGCTGTTCAATGCACCCGCTCCCGGCGTACCGCTACCATTGCCCGACGACGGCTTTGTCGAGTTGTTCCTGCCGTTCAATTTCAATATGTGCGGGGCGGACTTCGAATCGGTATTCGTCAACTCGAACGGCAGCGTGACGTTTGGTGCGGGCAGCTCGTCTTTCTTCGAAAGCGTATCCGGTCTTCTGGGGGGTCCGGCCAGGATTGCGCCATTGTGGGATGACCTGAACCCGGCCGACGGCGGTGCTGTCACCTTCGAGATTCGTGACAACCACGAGACGTTCGCCATTATCTATGATCGCGTTCCCGAGTTCGGGTTTCCGACGGCCGTGGGCGAAAACAGCTTCGAGGTCGTGATCCGGTCGGACAATCGCTTCGACGTCAGTTACGGCGACATGACGGCGAATGACGGCCTTGCCGGATTCAGTTGTGGCGTGTTCGCGACCTCGGGTTTCGAGGAAGGCACGGATCTGAGTGCTGAAGCGGCCAGTCAGCCGGTCGGTACCAGAGGAGACACGGCTGTGTTCGAGCAGTTCTCGTTCTTCGGCGGCAGTAACGATCTGGACGGTCTGACGCTCCGTTATGCGACGCCGAAAGACTTCCGCGATCGATTCGAGAGCAACGAAAGCATTAGATATTCGCAGAATATCCAATTGCCGTTCGATAGCATAGAGATGCAACGTTTCACCGAGATCGATCGAATCTACGGCTCGGCATGTCCGGGGCATGAAGACACATGTGATGTCGATTACTTCTGGTTCAACGCGTCGGCGGGCGAACTGCTGACCGTGGATCTCTTCAGAGGTCAGATCGACTCGATCATTGCGATCTTCACCCATGACGGCGAATTGCTGGCACTGGACGACGACGGTAAGGGTGTTGTCGGCGGTCTCTCTATCATCGAGAACTTCCCGGTCCCGGCCGATGGCGAGTACGTGGTGGCAGTAAGCACGTGGCCTGACTTCGACTTCGACGGCATCGGCGGCCTGGGACCTGAGGGTCGTTACCTCATGGATATATTCTCGGTGACTCCACCACCGGGTGATCTGCTGACTCTGGGCGACGACGATTCGGAAGAAGTTCCGCTGCAGTTCTCGTTCCCCTATCAGGGCGGTTCGTATGACAGCATCTGGGTCAACTCGAATGGCAACGTGACGTTCGGGTCCGGGGACACGGACTTTTCCGAAAGCGTCACGGAATTTCTGAGTGATCAGCCGAGGATCGCGCCGCTGTGGGACGACCTGAGTCCGAATCAGGGGGGCTTCGTTAGCGTCCTGAGTGAGGCGAACCAGGCGACAGTGTTCTTCCAGGATGTGCCGCAGTTCCTCGCCGGCGACAGGAACACCTTTAGTGTGACGCTGCGCTCTGACGGCAGCATTACGATCGACTATGGTGCCGTCGATGCGACCGACGGTATTGTCGGCGTAACCCCGGGCGGTGGTAATGCCGGCGGCCCTGGTGCGGTCGACATATCCAGTTCTCCGACCTGGGGTGCAACGGGCTCTACCTATGAGCAATTCTTGTTTGGCACCTTCGATCTGGAGTTGAGCTCAACGGACTACAATCCTTAGATGATCGACCAGGTTAGTTGGTAAACTTGGCGGCGAGCCCTCGGGCTCGCCGCTTTTTTTTCGATAGCTCGTTTCAATGTAAATGACGTGTGTCACCTTAATAGGGGGGGCGCCGTTGTTCCTGATCGTAGGGCCGGCTGCAAGCCGCGCTTCCTGATTAGATGCCGTCGCCAGCGGATTGGCGAAGAATTTGCGTCCGGGTTCAATGCTGATGGCAAAGCCAATACGCCCTTTAGGTACATCCCAGAATTGACTTCGTTAGTCGGGATGCCAGACTTTCTGCATCAACGGGACGAATTCTGGCAAGTGTGAACGACACGGCGCCAGGTGCCTGTTTCCTTCGTTCGAAGGGCGCCAGAATCGTCGGGGCCATCTGTAATCGGTCCGCGGAGCGATGTGGTGTTTTCGCCAATGTCCTTCTTCAAAGGGATCGTTGCCGGTAGTATTTTCTTACTAGCGGCTTGCGCCTCTGTATCGAGTGTTGAGCAACCGAATGATCCCGATACGATTGAGATCGGCGATACGGAATCGGAAGCCACACATGGGCTTGAATCCAAAAGTGTCGAAAATGAACCCGACTGGGCGGGGGACATTCGGCGAAAGCAGATACCAATACCCTATGACTTCGGCGAGACACTTGCCTGGATCAGGAACAATATCTTTGGTCCATCCGACAGACATCAGGAACTTACGGATTTCATTCCCCAATCAATTACGCTCAATGAAATCACGCCGGTAACGTCGCTCGGCTTCTTCGGCGATCTCATGCAACTCGACGGCAAGCGCCTGCATTTCGCGCACGATCTGAAACAGTTTTTCGCGGACGCCGACTACCTGATCGGAAATTTCGAAGGCACGATCGCATCAACAAACGGCGGATTGATGGCTTCGTTGCATACCGAGGCGATCCTCGAGGACCTGAAGAGCTTGATGCCGCCGGAAAGATTCGTGCTGACCAATGCCAATAACCACACGTGCGATTTCGGTTGGGACGAATTCAGCAAGAGCTACCAGCTGCAGAAAAGACATGGTTTTCAGGTTGTCGGTCGCAAAGACGAGCCATCGATTCTGCTGGATGGCCGCATCAATGTAGCGAGCGTTACCCAATGGTCGAATCAGCCCTGCACCTATCTTGCGGAGTTCACGGACATCGAGAACGCCTATGACCCGACGGCCTTCAATGTGCTATCGCCCCATTGGGGATACGAAATGCAAATGTACCCCGGACCCGAGCAGATCGAGAAGGGACAGACCCTTCTCGGGGACTGGGACATGATCGTCGGCCACCACACACACGCGCCGCAGGTCATCACCGCGTATGAGTTGAAGCAGAGCAATAAGCTCCTTGCCTATTCGTTGGGTGACTTCTGCACGTACATGAATATCGACAAGTATCGTCACGGCATCGTCGTAAAAGCGGAAGTGGGTCCTGACTCCGAAGGGGACTGGAAGGTCGGTAAGGTCGAGTGGCGGTGTTCAATAATCGATCAGGTGGACGGGGAAACGACACGAGTTCGCCTGAACGATCGATGCGAGCTGTTCCCGGAACTCGCGCCCGCATCGATGGATCAGGCTGGTCATGCTCGGTGATCGCTACATTGTCTTTATAGTCGTTGTCCTTCTGGCCGGCTGCACGGCGTTGCAGCCGGCCATGAAGCCTGACAACGTGCCGCTTGCGGAGGTCCGTTCTGCCGAATTCGAAACAATAGATGCCGGGGATATCTTCCTTTTCCTGTCGTTCTCGGGAGGAGGAACTCGCGCGGCAGCGCTGTCCTACGGTGTTCTGGAGGAGCTGCGCGATACTGTGTTCACAACAAGAACGGGCAATACGCGGCTACTGGATGAGATAGACATCATCAGCTCGGTTTCGGGAGGGAGTTTCACGGCAGCCTACTACGGCTTGTACGGCGACCGGATTTTCGAAGATTACGTAGAGAAATTTCTGACGCGTGATGTGCAGAGAAGCCTGATGTGGCGTGTGCTTAACCCCGTAAACTGGATCCGTTCGGTATCAACGGGAATCAGTCGAACGGAGGCGGCCATAGAATTCTACGATACGCATATTTTCAATGAAGCGACTTTCGCCGATCTGTACGACCGGGGTGGCCCGTTTATCGAGATTAACGCCACGGACCTTGGAACGGGAGATCGTTTTGCATTCACGCCGCAAATGCTCCGTTTGATTTGTACCGACCTCTCGCAAATCAGAATTTCCCAGGCAGTGACGGCGTCGTCAGCCTATCCACTCGCATTTGCACCAATCGTTTTGAAGAATCACGCTCACAGCTGCGACATGGATAAGCCCGGGTGGATGAAACCGCCACTTGCCGGCGCGCAATTCTTCACGCGCAGGGAAACGATCATCAGGAACATGGAATCTTATCTGGATGCCGATGCAAGGCCATACATCCATCTGATCGACGGGGGCATTGCAGACAACCTGGGTCTACATGCCGTGATCGATCGGGTGTTGGTACACGGCGGGGCTCGCGGTGCGGTCGCCGTTATTCGGAAACCGGTGCCTGAGACGTTGGTCTTCATCGTCGTCAACGCGGAGACCGCATCGGAAAATATGTTCGAGAAAAGCGCGAAGAAGCCGACGATGGGCGAAACGGCTTCCGCTCTGATGGGTACGCATGTCCGGCAACTGAATCTCGAATCTCGTGCACTAATGCAGGAGAATATCGGGCAATGGTCTGCCGACGCATCCGGGAGCGAGCGCGGGCCGTATTACATCGAAGTCAGCTTCGAAGGGCTCAAGACTCAGGACGAAAAAACCTACTTTAATAGTATCGGCACGACATTGGCCCTGCCCGAGAACGAGGTCGACCGGTTGCGTGAGGCTGGTCGGAAGCTCCTGCGAGACGCCCCTCAATTTCGGGTACTGCTGGCGCATTTGCAAGCGCTGTAAGAGTCAAACTACCCGCGGGCCCCGTGTGGGGCCCGTTTTCATTGAAGTTTCGGGTAAGCAGTGTATGACAGTTGCTTGTCCATTCAGCAAATATTTCGATGCGTTCGCCTGATTGGTCGAGGTCATTGCTAACGTGCAAAGCGCGCCCCCGCTGCAAAACCAAAAATGGGCCCCTTTCGGGGCCCATTACGTGTTACCGGCCTGCGACCATGCTGTCCCGCTGGGATTCAGCGACGTCGAAGCGGTCGAGAGTCATCACCTTGGCCCAGGCATCGACGAAGTCCTTCACGAACCTGTCTTCGCCGTCGCCAGCAGCATAGATCTCTGCAACAGACCGCAGCTCGGCGTGCGAACCGAAGACCAGGTCAACCGGTGTGGCCGTCCAATTGAGCTCGCCCGTCGCACGATCGCGACCTTCGTAGATGCCGTCGGCATCAGGGGACTTTGTCCACGCCGTAGACATACTGAGCAGGTTTACGAAGAAATCGTTGCTGAGCGTACCCGGGCGGTCGGTGAATATTCCATGCTCAACACCGCCTGCATTCGCTCCAAGCGCGCGCATCCCGCCGACAAGGGCGGTCATCTCGGGAATTGTCAGGGTCAGCTTGTCCGCCTTGTCGACCATCATGTCGGCAGGTGAACGACGCGCAGCCTCACCGAAGTAATTGCGGAACGCGTCCGCTGTCGGTCGCAGAACGTTGAAGGAATCGATGTCAGTCTGGTCCTGTGATGCGTCCGTGCGGCCCGGCATGAATGGGACCTTCACGTCGTGTCCGCCGTTCTTTGCGGCCTGCTCGATAGCTGCGGCGCCGCCAAGGACGATCAGATCGGCGAGCGATACTTTCTTCCCGCGCCGCTGTGCGCCATTGAAGTCCTCCTGGATGTTCTCGAGACGAGCCAGTACCTCTTCCAGCTCATCGGGGTTATTCGCATTCCAGTGGATTTGAGGCGCAAGGCGAATACGCGCGCCGTTGGCGCCACCGCGCATGTCGGTGCCACGGAACGTGGAAGCCGATGCCCAGGCCGTCCTGACGAGCTGCGGCACGGTGAGGCCCGAATCGAGGATCTCGGACTTCAGGTCCGCCACGTCATCTGCATCGATCAACGCGTGATCGACGGCAGGGACCGGATCCTGCCAGATCAATGCTTCTTCGGGGACGTCAGGTCCGAGATAGCGCGCCCGCGGGCCGAGGTCACGGTGCGTCAGCTTGAACCAGGCCTTGGCGAATGCCAGGTCAAACTCTTTCGGGCTGGCCAGGAAGCGCCTCGAGATCTTCTCGTACTCTGGATCGAAGCGAAGCGAAAGATCCGTCGTCAGCATGACAGGCGCATGACGTTTCGTCGGATCGTGCGCGTCCGGCACAAACTGGAGTTCGTCCGCGTTCTTCGGTATCCACTGCGTCGCACCGGCGGGGCTCTTCGTCTGTACCCATTCGAAGGAGAACAGGTTCTGCAGGTAGTTCATGCTCCACGCAGCAGGGGTCACGGTCCATGCGCCTTCAAGGCCGCTGGTAATCGTGTCCCCGGCATTGCCACTGCCGCACTTGTTCATCCAGCCAAAGCCCTGCTCCTCGATGCCTGCGGCACCAGGCTCGGGCCCGACGCAATCTTGTACCTTGTGAGCACCGTGGTTCTTACCGAAAGTGTGCCCGCCCGCGATCAGGGCAACGGTCTCTTCGTCATTCATTGCCATACGGCCAAACGTGTCACGAATATCCTTGGCCGCCAGGACCGGATCGGGGTTTCCGTTCGGACCTTCCGGGTTCACGTAGATGAGCCCCATCTGTACGGCGGCAAGGGGGTTCTCCAGGTCTCGCTCACCGCTGTAGCGCTCGTCAGCGAGCCATTGCTTCTCCGGCCCCCAGTAGACAAGGTCTGCCTCCCAATCGTCAACACGACCACCGGCGAAGCCGAAAGTCTCGAATCCCATGGACTCGAGCGCAATGTTGCCGGCCAGTATCATCAGGTCGGCCCAGGAGATCTTGTTGCCGTATTTTTGCTTGATCGGCCAGAGCAGTCGGCGAGCCTTGTCCAGATTCGCGTTATCGGGCCAGCTGTTGAGGGGGTCGAAACGCTGCTGGCCGCCGTCGGCGCCGCCGCGACCATCAAGCGTGCGGTATGTGCCTGCACTGTGCCAGGCCATGCGAATGAACAATGGCCCATAGTGGCCGTAGTCCGCCGGCCACCAGTCCTTTGAATCCTTCATCAGCGCCTCGAGATCCTTCTTCAAGGCGTCGTAGTCGACGCTCGCGAACTCGTCGGCATAGTTGAAGTCGGCCCCCATCGGGTTGGACTCGACACCATGCGCACGTAGCGGGCTGAGATCGACCTGCTCGGGCCACCAGAATTTGTTCGGCTTTGGCATGTCCTGGGCAGACGCTGGGCTCGATGTCACCATCATTGACATCGCCACCGCGAATGCGGCGAGTGTTGGTTTCGCTCGTTTGAACATTGACATTATTCCTCCTGTAGCAAGAGAAGTAGCATCGACGCGTTTAATGCAACGTGATTTCACGATGCTACGGAAATAGATGGAGCCTGGTTTTGGCAGGCTGGCGCACGCAAGTGGTCTGGCCGTTTCCCGGAATTGCAGCGGGCCATGGCAAAGGAGTCTCGTTGAGGGGTCAGCAACATTCGGCTTTGCGCCGTGCTATTTCACTTATTTAGAACAATTCTAAACCTACGCCGTTTCGTTGGCAAGCAGCATGCCTCGTTTGCCGGTTTCGAAGGCCATGGCGGCGACCGATTGCTTTGCTCGCTCAATCTGCAGTCTGAGCGCATCCAAACCGACCCCGGTAGCGTTCTCTATCATCTCTCCGCGCGCGCCTTCAGTTGAGTTCCTGGCGAAAATACGCGCGCGGGAGAACATCTCATGGTGAGAGTTCAGCAGGAACGAAAATGCACTTCGTCCCTGGCGGTCCATGAGGTAGACCTCAATGCCGAACACCGCGGATTCTTCGGGAACGAGAAACTCCATCAAGAGCGTATAGTCGGTGCCGGTGTCGTACCCTCCGAGCGTTTCAGTGATCTTCTCCTCTCCGTACTGAAACAGCTCCCATTGCGATGGTCGCCGCAGCGGCCCCAGATCAACTCGACGAGGTTTTGTTACGGCCGAGGCCAAGCCGGAATCGTTCAGGTAAGCGACGATTTGCTCCTGTGATGCGAACGAGTGTGCGGTTCGGTCGGTTCTTCGGACGATCGATGGAAGAACCGCGATGCTCGTGTTTCCCAAAGCGTCGAGGAAAGCGGCTGCGTGCTCGCTCTCCGGTCGAAAACCGGGATCGGAAGTCATTTGTGTCGGTTCGTCGGCAATGACGAGGGTCGGGAAAGCCGCCAGGACAATGGCGAGACAACAAATCGCCACCAGGTGAGACCGCAGAGTATTCGATTGACTCATTGCACACCTCCTTGGTTTTTGATTGGGGTGCCCCTGAAGACGTTCAATTAGTGTTTCTACTTATGGTCGCTAGTGGTCCAGGTCGCGCCGTTTCGATGCTGTAGCAGCGGTCATGGTCCGCCCCTGCGGGGGCCACGATGCCGGTTTCCGTGATCAGAGGGATCTGCTCGTCCATTGAGGGACTTTCACCAACTCTCACGCTTGTGGAATTGCAGGCTTTAGTTTTTTGCAGTCTCGGAAAGATTCCGGAAGCATCGAAGGGGACAACATCATGGCTCCGTGGACGACCACCACCTTACTAACCCTCTGCCGAACCTTGCTGTTGACGGCGGTCATGACACTGCCCGCACAAGCTCAGCAGGAAGAACCGATCGCCTTCATAGGGCATGGATCGATGTTCGATCAGGACGGCAACGAGATTGAAATCACCGAGGAGTTTATTGACCAGGCCCTGCGGTACTACCTGGACGACTTGTACACAAAAGCAACTGACGAACAAAAGAAACGGTTTGACGACACCAGGTCCGAGGTACTGGCTGGAAGAAGCTGGGGCAGGCGAACGGAACTATATGCCACTGCCGAGTTGGCGGACTGGCTGCTCCTCGAGGTCCGGCCGAAACATGGGCACGTCATGCGGGGCAAGATCAACCTGATTCAGACCAAGCTTCGATGGGGATTGTCAGGGGCTGACGACGACGAATTCACACCTCCGCGGCAGATGATGGAGCGGCTACAGAAGCTCGAACGGCAGGAGGGGACCGATCGCGACGTGGTCGGTTTTTCCACGATGCTGAGCGGTCAGGCGTATATCAACGAGTGCGCAGCGTCGGGCGTGCCAATACCGCCCGCGTGGAACAGTGATGAAAGCACCGGATGGGACTTCATAGGCTCGCTATCGGATGCCCAGGAGTTCATAAGCCAGGGCAGTGAAGCACGCGTCTACAAGTACGAAAGCCCGACGACAGACGGTGCCTGTATCGCGTTACCCAGGGTAGGCGGAAACGGAAGTGGCAGTTCGGCCGGACTCCTCGGCATCATCTGCCTCAGCGAGCAGACGAGCAAGGTGTGTTTCTGGGACAACCAGGAGAATGACGAGGGTTTCCCGGTGACGCTGGGCGATACGTATCCGCTCCTCGATTTCGCCGGCGGCGCTGAGTTGCTGGATGGATCTGGCGGAATCTGTACTACCTGTCATGCCGGCGAAAACCCGTATGTGACACATCCCGGTACTGCCCTCGACTTTGGCGGCCTGTTCGGGAACGACTGGTACGACCCGCTTGTGCACCCCGACTGGCCACAAAATGCTGGCCCGACCAATATTCTGGAAGCAACACCAAGCCCGGGCGAATGCACGTCCTGTCACGTTCAGGGCAATGCCGGGCGGTTCCCCAAAATATCGTCAATGATCAACCAGGGCGCCGATTCCTACTGTAACGCCGTATTGAACAATGCCATCGGCAGCACGATGCCGAGTGGTATGTCGTACCAGCCCCATATCGATGCATTGCAGGGCATGTGCGACGGCACGGCTACGCCCGTATTGCGAGTGGACTCGATACTCGATTTCGGCGAGGTAGAACTCGGCTTTGCGTTCAAGAAGGCGCTGGTCGTTCACAATGATGGGGATGCGCCTCTGACCATTTCGGTTGCGATAACGACGCCGGCAAGCGATCCGGATCTGGACCAATGGAGCGATCTCAATGAGATAACGCCTATCGTGATTCAACCGGGCGGCGATCCGGTCATTTTGACGCAAATCTATGAGCCCGACGAACTCGCAACGCACACCATACAGATGGAAGTAACGAGCGACGACCCGTCGACCGCCACGCAGGTAGTGACATTGACGGGCACGGGCATCAGCCCGGTTCCTGTTGACAGTGTGCTGGTTCTGGATCGCAGCGGCAGCATGGAAGACCCCGCAGGCGACCGAAAGAAAATCGACGCCATGCGCGATGCGGCGATGCTTTATACCGATTTGTTGCGAGAGGATATCGGCGGCACGGGTACCGGTGACAAGATCGGATACGTGAAGTACAACGCGTCGAACAGCGTGTATATGAATCTCGACTTCATTACCGATGCAAAGAAGAACGGCATCAGCATGTCCGAATTATCCGACAGTGCGCTAACGGACGGTTCGCGCCTGAAACCGGACGGCCGAACGGGCATCGGCGGTGCCATGGAAACAGCGGCCGCCGAGTTGGGCGGCGCGTTGACCGACCGAAAGCAGGTCATGGTCGTAATGACCGACGGGAAGGAGAACGAAAGCCCGTATATCAATAACGTTATCGGCGACATTCAGTCGGACAATGCGAACCTGCAAATGTACAGTGTTGGTCTCGGCTTCGACATCGAACCGACCAAGCTGCAGAACATCACCAATATGGGTACGGAAGGCTATCACCAGGTCTCCGGGAGCTTGAGTGGCGAAAACCTGTTCGATCTCGAGACCTTCTATTTCAAGATATTTTCGAATGCGACCGGTATGGATCTCGTGGTGGACCCGACCCATGTCATCAGCCTGCTGGGGTCAAACCCAATCGTCGTCGATACGGCTCGCATTATTTCTTCCGATCGCAGCGCCAATTTCCTGGTGCTCGACAACCCTGTCTTGAGGCCGTTTTACGACCTGGAATTCGTTACGCCGAGTGGCGACGTAATCGTTGCCGGAACGTCGGTAGGCGGTATTCCGATCCAGGAAATGAATCGACACACCTATCGAATATTTCGCGTCGTGTTTCCCGACATTTCGCAGGAAAGCGAGTACGTTGGCGACTGGCTGCTGCAACTCACGCCGAACGGCAAATGGAGTGATCGCGCTGCGAAGATCGCGATGGCGGAATCCGACATACAGCATTCCGACTACATAAACCCGTACGAGGGGCTCGTGCCCGTGGGCTTTGCCGCGGCCGTTGCCTCCAACTACCGCCTGGACGTAGCGGTGCTGCCGTCGAATTATCTGCCGGGCGCCGAGGTGCGACTTACCGGTACGCTCAGCGATCGCGGTTGGCCGGCAGTCGACGGTCAGATAAGCGTCAAGGCGACCGCTCCCAACAACAACACCTACCCGCGTGAGGACACCCGATATGTCACGCTGATGCAACCGGAGTCGACACCACCGGATGACGGTCGTGGCTGCCTGCCGTGCCTGTTGCTTCGCCTCCTGCTGTTGTTGGCATTCGCACTGTTGATCTGGATCTGGTACTGCACCTGCTGGCGGCGGCATCGGGCGTCGTCGGCTGGTCCCGGCTGACATGATTGAGCCATTTCGTCGTAGGAGCGCGCGGCAGTTCGCCCGCTGGCTACATGCCCCAGGGTTAGGCGCGCTCCTGCAAGCCGCATCGCGGCACATCGCAAAAAACTAGCTAAGCTTAGGTTGAATAGGTAATGCGCACGAATTGCCAGCTACAGAAGCAATCCAAACGACTCATCGATATCAAGCGGGGTGAACCATGGACCTACTGAGATTCCTACATCCTACGAATTCTGCTACTGACACCCAGGGTGATTGCAGATCGTCGACGCACGAGAAACCTGAGACGTCGAGAGGCGAGGTGATACAAAATCACAGACGTCGTTTCCTTCGTGGGAGTGCCGCAGCCGTGGTCGCAACGAGCGTCCCGTATTTCACTGGCATCCCGGCTCTCGCCGACTACGCGGTCGGCCCGACGGTTCGACGCAATGCCTCCGGCATGAGCGCGCACGATCCGATCCTGCGTGGCTATCGAAGGGCCATCAATGCCATGCGCGCGCTGCCTGACGAAAACCCGTGTAGCTGGTTCTACCAGGCGGCGATCCACGGCACGCCGGACCCCCGCAACCTGACTGCCTGGAATACCTGCCACACGGACCCGGGATTCTTCTGGGCCTGGCACCGCATGTACCTGTACTGGTTCGAGCGAATCGTCCGCAAGTACGGCAAGATGTACGACTGGGCTATTCCTTACTGGGATTGGACCAATCCGTCCGAGCGCGCCATTCCGGCCCCGTTCAGGACCGTGGGCGACACGCTCTTCGACGCCTCGCGCAATGCCTCGATGAACGGCGGAGGCGAGTTGTCGACGTCACTCGCCACATCGGTTTCAAACGCGATGGCCTTACTCGACTACTTTAACGCCCAATCTTCGGTGAACGGTCCGCACGGATCCGTGCACGTCACCGTGGGAGGCAACATGAGTAGCGTCTCGAGTGCCGCGCGGGACCCTATTTTCTGGTTGCACCACTCGCAAGTCGACCGGCTGTGGAACCTCTGGCTGGCGCAGGGCGGCGGGCGGTCCAGCCCGGTGGGCGACGCGGCCTGGCGAAATACGACCTACACGTTTTTCGATGAGTGTTGTAACGAGGTAACAATGAAGGGCTGCGACGTCCTGCGCGCCGCGAAACAGCTCAGCTACAGCTACGAAGGCGAGCCCGCGCAGGTCAACCAGTACTGCCCGTTGGTGTGGCAGATCGACCCCGACCTCATCAGGATCCTGGTGCGCTGGCCGGGGCCGTTCCTGATCCGCAAGAAAGCGGTTCGCCTCAAGCTCGATCCACGAAAAGTCAAACTGGACGGCGGTAGACGCATTGATGAAGTGATCAGGTCTCGCCAACACTCGGCGACACTCAACATCAGCGGCGTCGAGGCGGACGTCCAGCCGGGTGTCAGCTATGCGGTGTATCTTGGCCCGCCGGGCCTGAAACCCGACCCGAAGAGCCGCTACTTCGTCGGGGATTTCGGGATGTTCAGCGCTGGCATCAAGACCAAGAAACACCATTATTCGCCGGCCGACTTCGTGTTCCCGGTGGACAAGGCACTCAGCACCGTGCGCGATTTCCAGGAGATAGAGATCATGCTGGTGCCCACGAACGGCCTGGATGCCGGGAAGGGCTACAAAGACCGGCCGGAACCGCGCGCCCAGCTATCGATCCGGGAAATCAGTATCGGGACCGACCCCGCGATGCCGCAGCCACCCCGTGACGAGCAGGAGAAGCTGCGTCGACAGGAAGAAGAGGGCGGTTAAAGCGTGAGGATACGCCAGCGGATTGCCGGCGCTCCTCGTGGCGCTTGCCGCGCCTCGACGACGAGTCGGACAGCCTCTTCCAATGAGACTCGGAGGCTCGAATGTGGCCCTTGATCGCGATGGCGCAGATCCTGGCGGTTGACCTGCCGCGTCCTCTCGAACTGGGGCAGGACGCGGCGGAAATCACGCTGATCGCGCCGGGCGACACGGAGGTGCGCCGGCGGGTAAGCACCATCGTGGCCGATCCGGCCGAGAACCTCGTACTGCAACTGCACAGTGTCGAGGCGGATGAAGAACCCAAGGTGTCGTGGGAAGTCTACGTGGCGTCGTCGGACGAGGCGGATTGCGGCAACGCCCCGGCGCTTGCTGGCTTGCTGTCGTTGTACGGCATGCCGCGAGGCGCCGACTTCGTGTTCCCGCTGGATTCGGCAATCGTTGCCGGCGAGCCCGTTGGACTCAAGGTCATTTTCAGGCCGATCTCGGGACTCGAGGTCGATGGCGAGCCCGTCCCGCCGACGTTCCGAGCCACTGTCTGGATCGGCGGCATCAGCCTCGCATCCGAAGCGGCGGCCGCTGTTCCAGAATCCCGCTGACGCTCGCCGGGACGCAGGTCAATTTCACCAAAGACTGTATCCCTACGGCCTGTTCGCGCAGGACTTGCTATTCACACATCAGTGACGAAGAATACATCACGATCCACACGCCGACCGCGACCACGGGCGGCACGATTTCACACTTCGGCCCGCCACGTACCGTTGGCATCCAACTACGTTACAGCAATTGACCGATACTATGACGACGGACGCGGCACCGCTCAAATTCACGGAGAAACTCGGCTACGGCCTTGGGGACACGGCGTCGAATTTCTTCTTCCAGGTATTCAATCTCTTTCTGCTGTATTACTACACCGATGTTTTCGGCCTGCATCCGGCCGCTGTCGGTACCATGTTCCTCGTTACCAAGATCGTCGACGCGATCAGCGATCCGCTGATGGGCCTGGTTGCGGACCGCACCGAGTCGAAGTGGGGTAAATTCCGGCCGTATCTGCTGTGGGCTTCCATTCCGTACGGGCTTTTGGGCTACGCGATGTTCCTGTCGCCGGATTTAACGGCGACCGGCAAGCTGATCTACGCATACGCAACCTACACGCTGATGATGCTGGCCTACACGGCAATCAACGTGCCGTATTCGGCATTGATGGGCGTGATATCGCCATCGTCGATGGAGCGTACCAAGGTTGCGAGCTACCGCTTCATCTGCGCCTTTTCCGCCGGTTGGATAATCGCCACGTTCGTTACGCCGCTGAAAAATGTGTTGGGCGGTGGCAACGAGGAAACGGGCTTCCGACTGACGATGATGATTTTTGCGGTGATTTCCATCCTGTTGTTTTGGGCTTGTTTCGCGACGACCAGGGAGCGAGTGCATCCGGAGCAGCCGAGCACCGATATCAAATCGGACTTTCGAGCGCTGCTCGGAAACGGCCCGTGGATTGCACTGTTTTTCTCGGGGATCTTCGCCCTGACGAATATCGCCATTCGGGGCGGGTCGACGATCTTTTACTTCAAGTACTACGTCGGGGATGATGGAACACCGTTGTTTCTGATCTTTGACAAAACCGCTGTGTTCCTGTCGCTGAGCACGTTTGCCCTGGTTGCAGGGCTCGTGCTGACGCAGCCTCTGTGCCGGCTGTTCGACAAGCGGCACCTGATGATTGCGTTGACATTGATGAATGCGCTGACCATGTCGGCGTTCTACTTTATTCCGCCGGATCGATATTGGCTGATGGTCGGAGTCGGTTGCCTGGGCCAGGTGGTCGCCGGTCCTACGGCTGCCCTGGTCTGGTCGATGTATGCCGATTGTGCCGACTACGGCGAATGGAAGACGGGGAGACGAACGACGGCACTGGTATTCTCGGCCGCGCAATTTGCACAAAAGATGGGACTTGCAATCGGCGCCGGCCTGGCAGGCTACATACTGTACCTGTTCGGTTTCGTTTCAAATCAGGTTCAAAGCGCCAGCGCAATCGAGGGCATCAAGCTGATGTTCAGCGTCATCCCAGCCGTATTGGCAGTACTCAGCGCGTTTGCGATTTTCTTCTATCGACTCAGTAAAGACAAAATCGCGCAAATCGAGCAGGAGCTGGCCGAACGGCGCTGAACTCAACGGACCCTCCGTCAAACCAACCGTTCGATTGTCCGGAAGTTCACAAGTGTCGTGCCAGACGCGGGAACGAATGTACAATCTGAAATTCCACCGGAATCCGACTTTTTATCGATATTATGTAAAAAGTCTGCAACCTTAGCGCCATTGCTGTCGTTACATCGCAGATAGCAAAACGTAAGTCACGGGGAATTATCAAATGACGACTATAACCAAACGGTCCGGTATTGGTCTGGTATCTGTCCTTGCACTAGCGCTGGCCGCCTGCGGTGGGTCCGGCAGTGGGGTCGGTAGTCAGTCGCAGCCGACGCCGCCGTCCACAGGGACGCCGCCGCCTTCGGGCAATACCGGTTATCTCAATCTGAGCGTTAGTGACTCGCCGATCAAGGATGCGACGAAAGTCTGCATCCGCTTCGATGGCGTCGAACTGAAACATGCCGACAGCGACGACAAAGAGGCGATCGACTTCGAGCAGCCGATCGTCGTCAACCTGCTCGCCCACCAGGGCGCGAATTCGCATCCAATCGTGACCGGTGCAGAGGTTCCGGCCGGGGAATACGAGTGGATTCGGCTCAAGGTGAAGGCGGCGCGCGACCTCAGTGGTGGCGTAAACGATGGCGATCCGACCGGCGAAAGCTGCGACGACGAGACGGAGAACTCTTACCTCGTCAGAGATTCGGGCGGGGTTTTCAACCTGTTCATCCCGAGTGGGTCGCAGCGTGGCCTACAGCTCAACAAAGACATCATCGTTGCGGTCAACCGCACCGGCGACTACACCGCTGAGTGGGACCTCGGCAAGTCATTCAACGGGCCGCGGGGACTCCTTCCCGACGTTATGATGAAGCCCGTCGTCAAGCTCGTTGCAAACAACGAGGTCGGCACGCTCGTCGGCCAGGTTGCCGACGATCTGATCGCATGGGATGCCTGCGATGCCGAGTTCGCGCCGTCGGTCTACGTGTTCGACGACGGTGTCGAGCCGAATCCGTTCGATGACCCGTTCGCCGAAGACGATGCGATCGCGACCGGACTCGTCGAGCAGCAGATGCAGGAAGACGGGTCGTTGCCATGGCGGTACTCGGTCGGTTTTCTGCTGGCTGGCAACTACGAGGTCGCTTACACCTGCAATGGCAGCCTGTTCGCCCCGCTTGCCGGCAAACCGGCCGAGATTTTGCTCGACGAAGTGACGACCGTCGATTTTGCCGCCGAAGACGCGCCCGGCACCCTGGTCGGCCAGGTCGACAGCGTATTCTTCGACCCTGATGCGCCCGAATCCGGATTCTGTGATGCGGCGTTCACCCCGGCGGTGTACGTGTTCGAAGACGGCGTCGAACCGAGTTTTGCCGACGATCCCGTCGCGACCGGCGTAGTCGCCGTGGATATGGCGACCGGGCAGTACGGCTACTCGATCCCGCTTATGGCTGCCAATTACAACGCAGCGTTGACCTGCACCGGGACCGACTTCATCCCGGCAGCAGGCAAATCGGCCGAGATCCTGCCCGCTGCAGCGACCACGGTTGACTTCCTGGCCGAAGACGCCCCGCCGCCGATCGGGTCGCTGACCGGCGAGGTCGCCGCCGAGTTGGTAGAATCCGCGTCCTGCACAGCGGGATTCGTGCCGGCGGTGTACGTGTTCGAGGCGGGTCTCACACCAAACACTACTGACGTTCCCGTCGCAACTGGCGAGGTCGCCATGGACATGACGACCAATACGTACGGTTACTTGATTGAGAACCTGCTGGCCGTCACGTACCAGGCGGCATTCACCTGCACCGGCACTGATTTCGTGCCGCCCGAGGGCAAGGAAGCCGTTATCGCAATCGACGAGGTTACATCGCTCAACTTCGATGCCGCAGACGCATCGCCGTAAGCGGCACGTCTAGCGACCATTTGGCGGGACGCCTTTAGTCGCTGCCCGACTTCCGAGCGGCCCCTTCCGGGGCCGCTTTTTTTTTGTCCAGTGCTCGCGTTGCGAACGCCTGATCAAAGTGCCGAACCCGGAACAGATGCAGAGGTTCTTCGCACTTCCGGAAGGTCCGGTTCTCTACGCGGTCCTGCAGAATCGTGGTGCCGTATAACAAAACATTGCGTTAGTTATCTTGATTAGTCTGAGTCTTCGACGTCCACATGTGGCCGCGGATTCAATTGATCGCCGCGATCTGAAAACCTACTGCGTTCCCCGGTACAAGTTTCAGTCGTCGTCTTGCTCGATATCGCCCTCAAGCCCCTTGCAGTCCGATTCATCGTCGTCGTCACCCTCGAGCGCGCACAGGCTCAGGTCGTCGAAATACACCCCTTGTGTCGTGTTGGAGCCGGAGAAGTCGACGTAAAGCGTAAAGGCCTGAATGGTCGCGGCGCCTGCGGGAGCAGTCGCGGTTCCCGTGTCCAGGAGAGTCCATTCGCCGGCAGGCGTCTGGGCGTTGACTTCGTTCGACGTCTTGGCTCGAGCGGTAGTGTCGCCGGCAGTCTCAACCGTTCCCAGGTCATTGCCAGAAGCATCGAAGAACGATACCTGGACAATACCGAAGGCAGGCGCCCCCTCGAGCTTGGTCGGGGCTAAGCCATACCCGGTCATCCGCCACCGCGAGCCGGGGCCGGCCGGAAATTCCTGAAAGCTGCCGGACACGATGCCAACGAAATAGGGCGGATACGTGACGGTGCGGCTGTAGCCCCAGTTATACATGGACTGGCTGCCGGTGCGCGCCTCGTTCGACGAGAACGAACTTTCGTCGAACAGAATCCAGCCGCCCTGATCGGCAGGCAGCTTAAGCTCGAAGCTCGAGTCCTTGAGGAGGTTATCGTCCGCGAAGGCTGTCCCAGGGGCGGAGACGAGCAAGCTACCAAGTAACGCGGTGCACAGGACTACTGTTTTGTTCTTCATGAGCTGGCCTTCTCTGAGTGCTGGAATCCTAACGGAGCAAGATTATGCCTGACGGTACTCTCTGACATTGCGGTCGTCCATTGTATTGTCAAGCTGCGTGTTCGCTACCAGTCTGTTTTGGTGACACGTGAAACCAAGAGAATATCGTGCGTATCTGCAGTGAGCTGTAACAGATTGTAACCTGCGGAATCGCATATCGATAATCGATGTCGCTGCGTGCCATACTCTAGCGGCTGGCGGTTTGCTGTCGTCAATAATAATGAGGAGCAACCGATCGATCTTTCAAGCATCGCAATCGTGGGCGGGCTGTTTCTCGCCTACGCGCTGGTCTCCGGCCGACTCGAAGGCACTGTGCTCACGGCGCCGATGATATTCGTCGCATTCGGCTTCCTGGCCGGATCGGGTGGCCTCGGCATTGCGAAAATCGACGTCGGACATTCGGCGATCCACGTGATCGCGGAACTCACGCTGATCCTGGTGCTGTTTACAGACGCTGCGCGCATCGATCTCGACCGCGTACGCCGCGATCACAACCTGCCGGTACGCATGCTGCTGATCGGCCTGCCACTGGCAATCGCCGCGGGCACGTTCGTGGCGTTGGCGTTGTTTCCGGCATTCTCGCTGTGGGAGGCGGCGCTACTCGCCGCGTTGCTGGCGCCGACCGATGCGGCTCTCGGGCAGGCGGTCGTGTCGGCTAAAGCCGTGCCACTTCGAATTCGGCAATCGATCAACATAGAAAGCGGACTCAATGACGGCATCGCGTTACCGGCAGTGCTGTTGTTCGCAGCGCTCGCGGGCGCCGCCCACAGCACGAACGAGGCCGGCGACTGGCTGCGCTTCGGGCTCCTGCAGGTCACGCTGGGACCGCTCGTCGGCGCGGTTATCGGCTATGCCGGTGCACGATTGCTGGACACGGCAGCCGAACGGGCCTGGGCGACCACTGCGTTCCAGGGCATCGGCATCCTGTCGATATCGGTGCTCGCCTACGTCCTCGCGGAGATGGTCGGCGGCAACGGGTTCATTTCCGCCTTTGTCGGCGGTCTCGTATTCGGGAACTGCCTACGCCATCCGTGCACCTACCTGTTCGAATTCATGGAGAGCGAGGGGCAGCTGTTTATGCTGATCACGTTCCTCGTGTTCGGCGCGTCACTGCTACCCGAGGGCCTCGCACACGTCGATGTCGAATTCGTCGTCTACGCCGTGCTCAGCCTGACTGCGATTCGCATGATTCCGATCGCGTTGTCGCTTTTGGGCTCGGGGATACGGCTCCCGACGCATCTTTTCGTCGGCTGGTTCGGCCCGCGAGGACTCGCCTCGATCCTGTTCGTACTGCTGATACTGGAAGAGGCGGAGATACCGCACCGGGCAGAGATACTGTCGATTACCGTAATTACGGTCGCTTTGAGCGTGGTATTGCACGGTGTTACCGCCGCACCGCTCGCGAACGCTTACGGCAGGCTCGCCGCGCAAATGGGCGAGTGCGAAGAAGGCAAACCCGTATCCGACATGCCTCTCAGAGAAGGAATGACCACAAACAACAACCCGGAGCCGTAAGACTATGAATGCACTACCGATCTACTCGCTGGACGAACTCGATGATCGTGCTCCCGCGCATGCGCTGGTGGCTGGGGTCGACCTCGTGGTAACTCGTTTCGACGACGAAGTCAGCGTGCTGTACGGGCGTTGTGCGCATCGCGGCGCACTGATGGCCGACGGCCATGTCGACGGCGACAACATCATCTGCGGCGTGCACGGCTGGGATTACCGCCTTGATACGGGTATCAGCGAATACAACAACACCGAGACTCTGCCGAAGTTCAACGCATGGGTGGAGCACGGACAGGTCTTCGTCGACGAAGACGAGATCACGGCATGGGCGCGAAGCCATCCGCAGCCGTACATTCGCGACGCCTATCAGGGCGCGTACCAGGACCCGACCGGCACGAAGGACGAGCCGTACGTCAAGTTCATTCGCAAGCTTGCGAATGAAGGCCTGAGTAAGGTAGGTCATCACGGCCCGGCCTCGGCAATGGGCGTGCCGCGGGACAGCCTGCCGAAATGGGAGGACCTGCAATTCGTCGTCGGTCAGCTGCACAAGCTGCCGCTGCTCGACGACGAGCCGGTCGGCACGGATCTCACGATCGGGCCAAATGCCGCGAAACCGCTGCGCCTCGACATCCCTTTGTTCGTTTCCGACATGAGCTTCGGCGCATTGTCGGAGGAAGCCAAGGTCGCGTTGGCGAAGGGTGCCGAGCTTGCGGGCACCGGCATCTGCTCCGGCGAAGGCGGCATGTTGCCCGAAGAGCAGGAAGCGAACTCGCATTACTTCTACGAGCTCGCTTCGGCACGCTTCGGCTTTTCCTGGGACAAGGTACAGAAAACGCAGGCGTTCCATTTCAAGGGCGGGCAGGGCGCAAAAACAGGCACGGGCGGCCACCTGCCGGGCGCCAAGGTGAAGGGCAAGATTGCCGAAGTGCGGGAACTGCCCGAAGGCGAGTCGGCGATCTCGCCGGCACGGTTTCCGGAGTGGGAGAATCTGAGCCAGTTTCGTGAATTCGCGGCCGAAGTACGTGAGCGAACCGGCGGCATTCCGGTCGGCTTCAAGCTCTCGGCGCAACACATCGAGAAGGACATCGACGCCGCGCTCGAAGTCGGCGTGGACTACATCATCCTCGACGGTCGAGGTGGCGGCACGGGCGCCGCGCCATTGATCTTCCGCGACAACATCTCGGTGCCGACGATCCCGGCACTCGCGCGCGCCAGGAAACACCTCGATGCCTGTGGCGCGGATGGCGTTACGCTGATCATTACCGGCGGGCTGCGTGTCCCGGCCGATTTTGCGAAAGCGATGGCGCTGGGCGCAGACGGTATTGCCGTCTCCAATGCGGCGCTGCAGTCGATCGGCTGCCTCGGCATGCGCGCCTGTCACACGAACAATTGCCCGGTCGGCATTGCGACGCAGAAACCGCACCTGCGGGAGCGACTGCCCGTCGATATCGCGGCCGAACGGCTGGCGAGGTACTTCGAAGCCGCCGTCGAACTGATGACCGTGGTCGCGCGTGCCGCCGGCCACCGGCACTTGTCCGACTTCAGTTCCTCCGACCTGACATCGTTCAAGACCGATATGTGTCAACTCACGGGTGTCGCCTATGGCGGCGTTTCGGCCGATTGACCCGACTAGCCACGAATATGCAAGGGTAAGTGCAATGAACGAACAAGAACTGAACTGGCAACGCGTGGCCGATCTTGACGAACTGTCGCCCGGCCGCGTCAAGACCGTAACGGCCGGCGTGCATTCGATGGCGCTGACGAACATCGACGGCGAGTACACGGCGATGGAGAACCGTTGCCCGCACCAGGGCGGCCCGCTCGGCGAAGGCTCGATCGAAATCGGTGAGGACGGCCAATGCTGGCTGCGGTGCCCGTGGCATGGTTGGGACTTCGATCCGAAAACGGGAAGGCCGCCGGGTGGGCACGAGGACAGCGGCCAGCAACTGTTCCCGGTGGACGTGCGCGACGACGGCATCTACGTTGGGCTCGAACCCGACGCGTTGCACGAAACAACGGTCACCGACGTGATGGCCGAGACGATGACGAACTGGGGCGTCACGAGCGTGTTCGGCATGGTGGGGCACTCCAACCTGGGTCTCGCCGATGCATTGCGCCTCGAAGAGCAAAAAGGCCGATTGAACTATTACGGCATTCGCCACGAAGGCGCTGCCGCGTTCGCGTGCTCGGGTTACGCCAAGCTGACGGGCAAACCGGCCGCCTGCCTGGCGATCGCCGGGCCCGGCGCGACCAACCTGATGACGGGCCTGTGGGACGCCAAGGTCGATCGCGCGCCGGTGCTCGCCCTGACGGGACAGGTGGACGTGCAGGTGCTCGGACCGGGCGCGTTCCAGGAGATTGATCTCCATTCGGCGTTTGCCCCGGTTGCGCGTTTCAGCCAGACGGTGTTGCACACGTCGAAACACGCCGAGTTGATGACGCTCGCGTGCAAGAACGCGATCGTCGAGCGCGACGTCGCGCACCTGATCTTCCCGGACGACGTGCAGACGCTGGCAGCCGCGGAATCGGCCGGCGCTTCGAGCCCCGAGGGGAGAATCGCAACCTCCGCGATCGCACCCGATGAAAACGCACTCGGAAAAGCGACAAAGCTGATTGCCGAATCGAAACGACCAATCGTCATCGTCGGCTACGGCGCGCGCGATGCGATGGAAGACGTGATCGCACTTGCAAACCAGCTCAAGGCGCCGGTACTGACAACGTTCAAGGCGAAAGGTCAGATCGCCGACGACCATCCCCTGGCCGCGGGCGTTCTCGGACGCTCTGGCACCCCGGTTGCGAGTTGGTTCATGAACGAATGCGACCTGATTCTCGCTTTTGGCTCGTCGTTTTCGAACCACACCGGCATCACGCCCAAACGGCCGATTGTGCAGGTCGACTTCGATCGGATGGCGCTCGGCAAGTTCCACGGCGTGGCCGCGCCGGTATGGGGAGAGATCGGCGTTACGGCGAAGCGCCTGGCCAGTGAAATGCGTGGTGCGAGCCACACGGTCGACCAGCGTCCCGAACTGGCGGAAAGGTGGGCGATCTGGCGCGAGGAAAAACTGAGTCGGCTCGACGATGACCGCGGACAAGGCATCAGTTCTGCTGCCGTGTTCGCCGCTCTCACCGATGCAGTGCCCGGCGACGCGGTCATTGCGGTTGACGTCGGCAACAACACCTACTCCTTCGGCCGCTATTTCGAGTGCAAGCAACAGCGCGTGCTGATGTCGGGCTATCTCGGCTCAATCGGCTTCTCTTTCCCGGCCGCGATGGGTGCGTGGGCCGCGACTCAGGACCAGGATGATTACAAGGGACGCAAAGTCGTTTCGATCAGTGGCGACGGCGGCTTCGGCCAGTACCTGGCCGACTTCACGACGGCCGTGAAGTACAACATGAACATCACTCACGTGCTGCTGAACAACTCGCAACTCGGCAAGATTTCGAAGGAACAGCGCGCCGGCGAGTGGCCCGTCTGGCAGACAAGCCTGCACAATCCGAGCTTCGCCGCCTATGCGAGACTCTGCGGCGGCCACGGCATCCCGGTCAAAGCCGCGGAGCAACTGAAACCGGCACTGGACGAGGCGCTGGCCCACGACGATGGCCCTGCACTAGTTGAAATCGTGACCGACGCCGAGTTGATCTAAAGCGGCGCGCTCTATTCTTCCTGCGCGGTACCCGCCGGGATCTGGTGCCGCGCGGCATTTCGAAATAGCCAGGCCGATACGAGCCACAACGCCGCGAAGAAACCGGTCAGGAGCAGGATATCGCGGGGCCACGCCGGGCCCGTGGAACCCAGGCCGGCGATCAGCGCGATCACGGCTACCAACGCCTGGGCCAGCGCCGTGGCGTACAACGCGCGCGACATGCCCTTCGGCTGCATGCGCGCGATGATCGCACCGATGACGCCGACGGCGAGCACGCCGACATACATCATGTTGGCATCGTTGCTCTCATTCCCAATGATGCCAACGGCGCCGTTTATCCAGACGAGGAGGAATGCGCCCAGGAGTGCAATGCCGACGGCGAATCGATAAGCGGTGTTGCCTGATTTCCGCGCTGCCAGTGTATAGGTGACACCAACGCCGATCACTAGGGCGCCGAAAACAGCAAAATCGGTGACATCCCAGTTCATTTGAACCTCCTGCTCATTGCCGTGCTGCCAAGCTATCATCGATCGGCGTTGATTTGCATCCGGTTATAGCCGGCGCCCGGCGCCTCTCAGGCCGACGAACCGCAGCAGTTGCGCCTGGGAAACGCAAGACGCAGTTTACGACAGCTCCTCCGGTGTGAATATGTCCTCGATTGTCGCGCCGAACAGGTGAGCGATCCTGAACGCCAGCGGTAGTGCGGGGTCGTATTTGCCGGTTTCGATTGCATTGACGGTTTGCCGCGAGACCTGCAGCCGTTCGGCGAGCGTCGCCTGCGTCCAGTCACGCTCCGCGCGCAGTACTTTGAGTCTGTTTTTCATTGGTAGTGTCGAAGAGCCAGCACATTGCCGAGGATCCAGCCGCCCGTCATAACCAGGATGATGGCTGTTACCGGCAATTCCGGGGCACCCGCCGACTGGACGACCAGGTAACCGATGGCGAAGATCCAGCCGACCCCGAAACCGACTGCCAGTCCCTCGATCTGGATCTTGCGCTGCAACTCGTCCGCCATTCGCAGGTAACGCATGTAGGAGACGAGGGCGCCGAGCGCAAACGCGTTAGGGGATATCGCGATGATCCACGACGCGATCGTCGGGAGATTGTCGTAAGTCTCGACGATCCATGTCGCGCCGATGATCGCAAGTGCCCATGCGATGCACCACCGCATGAAGCGCCGATTGTTGCGGCGGTCCACGGCGGTGCCGTAGCCGAAGCACAGCATTTGCCAGAATGACGTGCGCTCCGGCTGGTCCTTTTGAGATTCAGTCACCATGTAAATCCTCATTGTCGAAATGTAAAGGTTAGTTGTCATTTGCGAATGTACGTCACCCTTTCCAATTTGTCAAGGAAGGTTTACATCGGCGGGTCCGTCAGGCCTTGCTGACGCGTAGCAGTGTTGCGTGCTGGCGATCGGCGCGCAGCACCGTGATCTCGTAGCCGCGCCAGGTAATCGAATCGCCGACCGCCGGAATGCGCTCCAACTCCTCCGAAACCAGCCCGCCGATCGTGGACACATCGCTCTCGGGATCCCAGGGTATCCCGAGTTTCGCCGAGAGCTTGCGCAAGTCGACGGCGGCGTGAATGAACAATGTGCCGTCTTTTCGCTCGATGATGTCGTTGGCCGGCAGGTCGCTTTCGTCATCGATCTCGCCGACAATTTCTTCCAGGACGTCCTCGAGCGTTACGATCCCTTCGACACCGCCGTACTCGTCAACGACGATTGCGAGGTGACGATGGCTGTCCTGAAACGTCCTCAGCAAGCGAAGCAACGGTGAGCTTTCGGGCACGACGAGCGCATCAAGGCGCACGGACTCCCAGTCGACGACATCGTCCTCGTTCGCAAGTAGCCGGTAGAGCAACTCCTTCACGAGAACGACGCCAGTTACGTCATCGAGTTCTCCGGTCGGCGAATACGGGAAGCGGCTGTGCCCGGTCTGCCGCAGCACTGCAAGCACCTCGTCGCGGTTCATTGTTCCGGAAAGGAACTGGACATCTTCGCGCGGCAGCATGACGTCCTTTGCACGCAAATGTTTCAATTGCGTAGCACTGACGATCATGCCCGCCGTGCTCGCGCCAACGACACCTTCGCTGCGGCCGAGCAGCGCCATCAGTCGAATCTCCTCCGCCGACGTCACGGGTACGTCCGTGTCGTCCCGCAGCGATCGGGAGATGCGCTCGCTCAGGACAACGAGCGGCCGCAAGACAACCGTGAGCCATTGAATACCATGCGCGACAGACGGCGCCAGCACCGATGTATACGAAACGCCAAGCGTCTTAGGAATGATTTCCGTGAGTAGCAGCACGGCGATGGTAAAGAGGATTGAGAACAACCACAGCGTATTGGAGCTGAAAACGTTCGTGTAGCTTGCGCCCGCGACTGCGGCACCTATCGTATGCGCAGCCGTATTCACGATGAGGATCGCTGCGATCGGCACGTCCATGTTTTCTTTGAAGCGTGCGAGCAGGGTCCCGGCACGGCGGCCATCGCTGGCGAGAAGTTCGATTTGCGGTCGCGTCACCGACAACAGGACAGATTCGAATATCGAGCACAGAAACGAGACGACGAGTACGACGCCGACTGCAGTGATTAAGAGCAGCATGGAACCTCCAGGCGCGGAATCAGACCTAGAGTGTACTCGCTCATCGGGCTGCGGTTTCTACGTATCTAACCGGTACCTGGCAGTTTCTAGCGCATCGCAAAGGCGGAAGCGCGTTCATTCTTTAGATGGGCTCCCAAGCCCACTTCTTCTTGATCCGGCTACCGACTATGAAGTGCGACTTGCGCTGCAGGATCCGGACGGCGATCCGTTGAGCTATGTGTGGACGCGAATCGCAGGCCCGAACGCGCCGCCGGTTCGACCAGTCCTTTTGGTGTGGGTCTGCTTGCGGCGGCTGCCTGGCGGGAAAAGATCCCGAACTGAGGGTGTCGAGCGCCAATCGGCCAGGGACGGCAAGTACGCATTTACCGTCCTCGTGCTTCTCGGACCGTTTGCTTATGATCGTCGACATGGAGACAGGCTCCTCCCGATTGGTCATTCTCGCCGGCCCATCCTGTGTCGGCAAAAGCCCGCTGGATAAGGCGTTGAGCCGGTTTCACCGACCGCTTAAACAGAAGCTCCAGCCCCTGGTGCTCTATAACAGCCGGGATCCGCGGCCCGGTGAACTGGACGGCGTGGACTATCATTTCCGTGACCGCCAGCAAATCGCCGAACTTGAAGGTAAATCGCAATATGTCGTTATGGATGTACGCGGAGACCTGCAGGCGCTGGATCTCAAGCAACTTGAAACCGATCTGAAACACGGCGATGTATTTTTCGAAGGCAATCCTTTCGTCGGAGAGGTGCTGCAATCTCATTCCGCCCTGGGCGCCATCGAGCGGCTGAGCGTGTTCATGTCGCCCCTGTCCCGGGAGGAAATCCTGATGTTGCAATCGCAGCCGTCGGTCAATTTGCCTGACCTGGTGACCGATGTGATGCGCCGCAAACTCCTTCGGCGTACTCGTCGCCAGAAGGGCGATTTGTCTCTGAAAGACCTCGAGAACATCGAGGTTCGAGCGTCGAGTGCGTATTCGGAATTACGGAAGGCTCACAGCTTCCAGCACGTCATCGCAAACCACGACGGTGAGGATAGCGAGAACTGGGATGCGTTCTATTACCCTCTGGGCGATGCGCGCTGCGCTCTGGACGCATTTGTGGCTCTGCTGAGAGGTGAACCCGCCACGGGCGTCGAAGTCTGGGATCTCGCGTTGCTCGCGTGACAATTGCCACGATCTGCCATGCCTTTTCATCTCCTCAAAAACGAACCGATCGCTTCCGGATTGCGGCGTATCGCGAGCGAGCAAATCGAATATGCACTGGACAACCTGGCTGACGAAACGATACCGAGCCACCGTAAGGTTCACTTGCTGCGCACCCGGTGCAAGAAGTTGCGCGGTTTGCTGCGGCTCCCACGGCCGATAATGGGTGATGCATTCGAACGGGAGGACCAGCGTTTCCGTAGCGCCGCGAAGCAACTCGCCGGTAATCGCGATTTGGCCGTTTGTGCCAAGACGATCGCGGCACTTACCGGCTCGAAGGAAAAACCGGTGTTAACGCAACAACCGGGCGCGGAACCGAACATGGAGCAATTCCGGCAGCTTCTGATGCGAGTCCCTTTGACGGTGGAGGCCTTGCCCGTCGACATGCATGGTTTCCATGACCTTGCGCCGGGATTTGCGCGCACCTATCGCAAGTGCCTCGAGGCCTGGGAGAACGTAATGCGGGAGCAGTGCGACGAACATTTCCATCGGCTGCGGCGTATGGGCAAGTATCACTGGTACCACGTCCGCATCCTGGAACGGCTGAACAAACAGGAGCTACGCAAGCGACGAAAGAGACTGCGCAAGCTGCACCTTACGCTGGGTGCCGCACACGACCTGGTCATACTGCAGGCTTTCCTCGAGCAGCGCGACGATCCGGACACGCAATTGCAGGAACGAGCGATGGAACGCAAACTCGAGCTTTACGCGAATGCGATAGAGATAGGCAATAGCCTTTTCGCTGTTTCCGTAAGCGACCTCATAGCGGATTGTGCGCGTTACTGGGCCGACCGGCAGCGCGCTCTGGAAAGCGAGTGAAACGTATTTGAATGGGGCGGGCATGAAAAGACCCATAACTGTTCTGTCGCTTGGCCTTCTCGCGCTCCTGTTTATTCCTGTGCTAGTTACGCAGCTCTCCGAACCGGAATCGCGGCGTTTTCAATACGTAAGGCTGGAGGATACGAACTACCGGGAGATCGGCTTTCGAAACGACGCGCAGGACCTGGGCCTGGCAGGGATGTTGTTCGTGCCGGAAGGAGAGGGCCCGTTTCCGGCCGCCGTGATCATCCATGGTTCCGGCACGAGCCGTCGTGACAGCGGATGGTACCTGACGCTGACGTACTATCTTCAGGCCAACGGCATCGTAGTGCTTCTTCCCGACAAGCGCGGCTCGGAAAAGTCAGGGGGAAACTGGCGGACTGCCAGTTTTGAGGACCTTGCAACAGACAGCGTAGCGGCCATCGATTATCTGAATGCCCAGTCGGAGATCGCTATCTCCGACATTGGCGTCATCGGCTTGAGCCAGGGTGGGCACATAGCCCCCGTCGTCGCCGTCCAAACGCAGGACATCGATTTCGTAGTGAACATCGTGGGTGGCGCAATCCCGATGCATGATCAGTTGGTGTACGAAGAGAACTACAACATCAGGCAGATGGGATTCCTTCCCGGCTTTTCGAACTTGCTTGCCCGTCCCGCCGCGTGGTCGCTGATCAATATCCGGCAAAAGGAGCACTGGGACGCCGTCGGAAACTTCGATGCGGCCCCCTACTGGCAAAGAATCTCCGTCAGGTCGCTGGTCCTGTATGGCGAGAACGATACCAACGTGCCGTCGGCGAGAAGCGCCGAGAGGTTGCGTTCACTCGAGAACCCGCACATCGACGTCAGAGTTTACGAACATTCCGGCCATGCGCTGGAGGATCCGGAGGGCCAGGGAGACAGCATCTTCAGGCGGGATGCCCTGGAGGATATTCGGGGATTTATTCAGTCTGCATCCGGCAGGCGCTGAGCAACGCGATTCGTGGCGATGCCCGCCGCAATCCTCTTGCCTGTAGTTGGCTGCCGCTGACTCTCGTTTTCCGTGTAGTCGAAGCAGCCCAAAACGAAAATATGTACATCCCAAAATCGACTGCTCGGGTCCGAGTGTCACGAAACGTTGGCCTAACTCCGTTTGTTGGTCAGTTGTCTGGTGGGTATTGCGAGGCGAGCGCCTTTAGCCGCTGTATCTGGTCCGCGCAAGCGCGGCGCGTTGCATTCAGGTCGATTTGCTCGTCGTCGAAGCGTCGCTGCCGCAGGAAGTATTCGGCCAAATCGGTCCCGTCCGGTTCGACGTTGATTCGATAGCTCGCGCCATCGAACACCTCGTAGAGCGGGAACAGGCCGCTCGCCACGGCGAGCCTCACCAACTCGATGGAATCCGCGGGCTCGGACTTCCAGCCGGTCGGGCAGGGCGAGTGCAGCAACAGGAATCGCAAGCCACGGATCGACAGGGCGGTCGAGATTTTCGCCGCGAAGTCGTCCGGATGCGCAATGGACAGCGTGGCGGCGTAGGGGATCCGGTGCGCGGCTATGATCGACATGATGTCTTTCTTGCCTTCGGTTTTGCCCCAGGGAGTCGTCGTCGTACGCGCGCCGGCCGGCGTTGCCGAGGAGCGTTGTCCGCCGGTGTTGCCGTAAATCTCGTTGTCGTAGCAGATGTAGATGATGTTCTCGTTGCGCTCGGCGGCTGCCGACAGCGTCGCGAAGCCGATGTCGTAGGTGCCGCCGTCTCCTGCCCAGCAAATCACCTGGCCCGGTTCATCGTTGAGGTCGCGGATGGACGCGACGCCCGAGGCCACGGCCGGTGCGGATGCGAACGTCGTCGCAATCGTTGGCACGCCGTAGCTCGTCGTCGGAAAGGCGCCTGCGGTGACGATGCCGCAGCAGGCAGGAATGACGAGCGTGCACGTGTCGTTCGCCTCGGCAAGGCCACGACCCAACATCGTCAGGCCAACACTCATGCCGCAGCCGCCACAGTTCGTGTTGCCGGGTCGTAACAGGCACTCTTCCGAAGTGTGAATCGCGGTCGCAGCAGTCATTGTAATGTCCCCTCGCTGGCCTCGATGCCCATCCACACCGGATCGCCCGCCTCGGAACGTGTGCCGAGGTCCGCAAGGATGTCGTCGATCACGGCCGGCGTGACGTCGCCGCCGCACAATCCCGTGAGGTAGTTCTGAATCAGCAGATCGTCCCGGTGTCCCTGGAACGCCGCGCGTGTGTCTTGCCAGAACACGCCGCCGACACCGGCTGCGTAGTTTCGATCGAGCACCGCCACGCGATTCGCGGAACGGCATGCGTCCCGCAATGCGTCCTCGGGGAACGGCCGGAACATCTTGACCTTGACGAGTCCTGTCTTTTCGCCGGCTTCGCGTCGCTGACGAACGACTTCACGTGCCGTCGTGGCCATCGTGCCGCTCGCAATGAGCACACAATCCGCGTCATCGGTGGCGAATGTCTGGATCACGTCACCTGGGTCCCGGCCGAATATTTGTGTGAAGCTTTCGCGGCACTCCTGGAATACGCCGGGTACGCGCTTCATCGCCTCGTCGATTTCCAGTCGCATGGACAGGCCCTCATGCGGCCAGGCGAGACCGCCGAGCGTACGAGCTTCCTCGCTGCGCATGCGGTGCGGCAGGTCGAGATCCGGCAGGAAGCGGTCGACGTCGTCCTGTTCGGCGAGCGAGGTTTCTGTCTGGGTGTGTGAGACGATGAATGCGTCCATGCAAACCAGCACCGGCAACATGATGCGTCGTTCCTCCGCAAGCCGGAAGGCGAGCAAGGTCGTGTCCAGCACCTCCTGGTTGTCTTCACAGTAAAACTGCAGCCACGCGAAATCCCGCAGCATCAGCGTGTCACCCTGGTCCGCCCAGATGTTCCACGGCGGCCCGAGTGTGCGGTTGACGGCGACCATTACGATGGGAAGCCGGTAATAGCCGGCTACCATGATGTTCTCGGCCATGTAGGCGATGCCATTTGCCGAGCTCGCGGTAAACGCGCGCGCGCCGTTCATCGATGCCCCCATCGTTACGGCCATAGCGCTGTGTTCGCTTTCGACGGGTACGACGCGGCCTTTGCTGAATGGGAACTTGGCAACGTACTCGACGATCTCGGTCTGCGGTGTGATCGGGTAGATACCGCAAGCGGTACCGCGCGCTGCGCGGTTGGCTTCGCCCGCGACACTCAATGCGTAGCCGGCGGCGTGGTTTCCAGTAATGACCTGTACAGGCATCGTCACTCTCCGTCCCGGCTATAGATGACTCATGAAAATGACGTTGCGCGGGCATTCCGCCATGCAAACGCCACAGCCCTTGCAATACGCATAGTCGAACTCGAGACGATGCCCGACCCGTTTGAGTACGCCTTCCGGACAATAAGTGCAGCAAAAATCGCACTCGTTGCAGACGCCGCAGGACAGGCACCGAGAAGCTTCGCTCGCGTCCTCGAGCCCCATGTGCACCTCGTCGAAGGTCGAGCGCCGTTCACTCAGATCGATCGACTCGCCTCGCGACGCGGCTTGTCGCTCAAACAGGTGCAGTTTGAGCGCGTCCGCAAGAATCACCTCGTCGCTGCAGACCTCCACGTCGCCTGATATGTCCGCATGTTCGGTGGTCCGAACGTATTCGCCACTCAACACGTTGTGAATGTGCAAGGCTGAGCGCCGGCCGCTGCCAATTGCGCCGGCCACCGTGCCGTCACCCGTCGCGAGATCACCAATCGCAAACACCGGAGTCTCCAACAGGCCCAGCAACTGGCTGCCTTCCCTGACCTCTGTGCCCTCCGGGAACACGGACACGTCAGGTGATTGCCCGAGCGCGAGGATGACCCGATGGCAGGGAATTTCAAAATCCGACTCCGGAATTTCCATGGGCGCGCGACGTCCGGAGGCGTCCGTTTCGCCGAGTGCCATGCGTCGGCAGGTCAGTCGACAGTACCGCCGCATACCGTCGCTCGGCTCTTCCGTCAGACCGACGGGCTGCGTCAGGAAATCGATGTTGACGCCTTCTTCCAGGGCCTCGTCGATTTCCTCGCAAATGGCGGGCATCTCCGCGCGAGTGCGGCGATACACAACGCGAACGCTGTCGGCGCCGAGGCGCAACGCAGAGCGAGCGGCGTCCATTGCAGTATTGCCGCCGCCAATGACGACAACGTCTTCGCCGTCGACGCGTACGTTGTCACGGTGCACGTGATCGAGGAAGTCGATGCCCTGAACCACAGTCTCGGTGGCGTCCATTCCCAGTCGCAGATTGCGCTGTTCCTGGAGGCCTGTGGCCACAAGAACGGCATCGTGATCGCGTGCCAGGTCGAGCAGAGTCTGGCGATCGATGCGCCGGCTGGTCTCAACGTCAACGCCAAGACCGAGAATACGGTCAATTTCGCGGTCTACAGTGGCCTCGGGCAGTCGATAATCGGGAATGCCCGATCGCAGCAGACCGCCAACTTCGGGGCCCGACTCGAAAACTTTGACACGGTAGCCGAGCCGCGCCAGGTGATAGGCGGCCGTTAAGCCGGCGGGACCCGAGCCCACGATTGCTGTGCGTTCGTCGCGCGTGGTTTGCGGTTGAGGCGTAACCTGGCCGTGGTCGCCTGCGTAACGCTCGAGCTGGCGCACGTTGACGGCGCCGTCCAGTTCGATGCGGTTGCAGGACTCCATGCACGGGGCAGGGCAGGCACGCCCGCAAATAGACGGAAACGGTGTTGTGCGAAGCAGTATCTCGAGTGCCGCGTCCGGCTCGTCGTGAGCCAGCGCATCGATGAAACCCTGCACGTTGTTGCCGGCCGGGCAAATGTGATTGCACGGCGGAATCATCTGCTGTCGGTGCGGTTGCTCCGTGGCCCATTGTCCCGTTTTCAAAGCCGGCAAAGCACTACCGGCGCCTTCCAGAAGACTGGGGCCGCGCGCTGTGTCTGCCGGTGCCGTTGTTTCTTCGCTTGGGGCAGCGTCGAAGGGCAGGTCCAGAACCCGGACCTCCCTGTACGCGCGTTTCGCGGCCGCGATATTCGGGCCTTTGAACCCGAGATGTTCGAGCGCGGCGATAATTTCCTCGAGGGGGAACGACAGCATTTTCCCGACTGCGCCGGCGAGCGCCGTGTTAACGATCGGCACGCTGCGTGTGCCGAGGTCGTTGTCGCGGGCAATCGTGGTTGCGTCCAGGGTTGCGATTCGATTGTTAGTGAACTGCTCGGCGAAGTCCTCGGGCGGCTGCGGGGAGTTGATCAGTAACCAGCCGCCCGCTTTCAGGCCGGCAACGATTGCCGGCCCGACCAATGTCGGATCCAGCACGATTACGTGGTCCGGCTCGTAGATCAGGTTGCGGTTGGTAATGGGCTCTGCGGAGTAGCGGCAGAATGCCTGTATAGGGGCACCGGATCGCTCGGCGGCATACAGGCCGAACGCCTGCACCGAGAGATCCCGTAGAAATCGTGATGTCGCAATCAGCTTCGCCAGGGTTACACCACCCTGGCCGCCGCGACCATGAATTCGGATCTCGATCATTTCGCGTAGTCGTCCAACAACAGAGACTATATAGACTTGGAACACGCACCCGAATAAGTAGATTCCGCTCGAGCCCGGTTCTTCGAAGAATCTCGCGGCGTGAGCATCGGTATTTACGTAGATCGGTACACGGCGCATGGACCTATAGTTAGGGTATGTCTCGACGCGAGGAGACGAACCATGGATATCTCGCCATTTCAGGTCATGATTGGTATAGCGATGCTGGCTGCGGCCGCTGCACTGGTATTCGCGTACCGTGGATATCTTGCCGCGAACTCCGATCGAAGAATGCGAACGATGCTCGAATCGGTGGGTCTCGATCCATCGATCGCTGAGAGCGGTGAAATCCCGACAATCATGAAAGAAGTACGGCAACGCTGCCAAAGCTGCGGGTCAGAGGCTGTGTGTGAGCGATGGCTCGAGGGGAAGGGAGAAGGCGACAACGCCTTCTGTCCGAATTCGAAAGTATTCGAGATTCTGAAGAAATACAGCTGATCGCCGCCTGAACAGGACTTTTCCGACCAACAGGCGTATACAGGAACCCGCCCTCGCGGGTTTCCCGCTCGTCTGTACGCTCAGGAGTCTGTCTGTGAACTGGCACGATATCGCGACCGCATCGGTCACGCTGTTTTTCATCATGGATCCGCTCGGCAATATCCCGATTTTCAACGCGGTGCTGTCGAAGTTCGATAGCAGTCGCCGTACGTTCGTCGTCGCCCGGGAACTGACGATCGCGCTGGTCATACTGCTCGGTTTTCTTTTTGCGGGGAACTCGATACTGGGTTTTCTCGGCCTCAGCCAGTCCTCCCTGAACATCGCCGGCGGCATATTACTGTTCATCATTTCGCTGCGCATGATTTTTCCCAAGCGTACCGTGGCTGAGGAGATCGAGGGAGCGGACGATCCGTTTCTGGTGCCTCTGGCCGTGCCACTCATTGCGGGCCCGTCCACGATCGCAATATTGTTGTTGCTCAGTTCCAGTCAGCCGGAACGACTTGCGGAATGGAGCATTGCTCTGGTGCTGGCGTGGCTCGGCGCCACTATCCTGCTGGTTGCGTCGCCGTTCCTGCTGCGAATCCTCGGAACGCGCGGATCGCGGGCAATGGAGCGTCTGATGGGAATGATCCTGGTCATACTCGCCACGCAAATGCTGCTCAACGGCATTCGCGATTTTGTGCACAGCCTGTAGGGTCCCGCGAAACGTGTACAGGCGGGTTCGGCGGGCGTATTTTTTGCATTGCGCGAGCGGCCGGCGGATCCCCTCTTTTCGTTCTTGATCGAGCGCCGTTTCGGCGTTGCACGTAGCCGCATGATTGCCGTATAATCCCGCGCCAGCGCACCAGTGGGGCCGCGTGACAGGCAGATCGAAAGGTCGCCTGAGGACTCCGCGCTACCAAGTTCTTGGTAGGTACAGGCCCCGCTCAGGGGTTTTTTGTTGTCTGACGACAACGACAAGGCGCTGGGTATGAATGGGCCATTGGCCCATTTTTTGTTTTTGAAACAAAGGTTTACGTGAGAAAGGTCAGGTAATATGTCGCTTACGGGGCAAGAGCTCGCCAAGCTGCTCGAACCCAGTATCGAGCGACTCGGCTACGAACTGGCGGACCTCGAGGTTCGGCTGGGGGCGAAGGGCGGCCTGGTGCGGTTGTTTATCGACAAGCCTGAGGGCGTCGGGCTCGAAGATTGCGAGAAGGTGAGCCTGGCTGTCAGTGCGCTGCTCGATGTCGAGGATCCGGTACCGGGAAACTACGATCTCGAGGTGTCGTCACCCGGCCTGGACCGTAAGTTGACAAAAGTTGATCATTTTCAACGATTTATGGGTCAAATCGTGAAAGTGAAAATGCGCTTCCCGGTGGCGGGGCGCAGGCGATTCCGCGGTACGTTGTTGTCCGTGGATGACGAGAACATTGTGGTCGAGGTGGATGGTGAGTCGCACAGCCTGGCGCTGGCGGCGATAGACACCGCCCGGCTGGTGCCCGACGGCCTCTAGACCGCGCGGGATTTTTGGAGTTTTAGCGTAATGAGCAAAGAGATCTTGATGGTTGTTGACGCCGTTTCGAACGAAAAAGGCGTCGAGAAAGACATCATATTCGAGGCAATCGAAGCCGCACTGGCGTCTGCAACGCGCAGGAAACACGGTGAGGATATCGAAGTAAGAGTCGCGATCGATCGCGAGACGGGCGATTACGACACGTTTCGGCGCTGGCTGGTGTTCGAGGACGAATCGACCGAGCTGGAAGTGCCGGATCGCGAGCTGCGCATGCTCGATGCGGTCGATATAGACGAAAACGCGGAACCCGGCGGCTACGTCGAGGTGCCGATGGAGTCGGTAGAGTTCGGCCGTATTGCCGCCCAGACCGCGAAACAGGTCATCGTGCAGAAAGTGCGGGAAGCGGAGCGCGAGCAGGTCGTCGAGGAATACAAGGACCGTGAGGGAGAGATGCTGTCGGGTCTTGTCAAACGCGTCGATCGTAATGGCGTCTACATCGATCTCGGCGGCAACGCGGAGGGCTTTGTCGCGCGTGAGCAGATGGTCCCGCGCGAGCCCGTGCGGCCACAGGATCGTATCAAGGCGCTGCTCACCGAAGTTCGCTCCGAACCGCGAGGCCCGCAGCTTTTCATGACACGTACCTCGCCTGAATTCCTCGTCGAGCTGTTCAAGATCGAGGTGCCGGAGGTCGGCCAGGGCCTGATCGACATACTCGGCGCCGCACGCGACCCCGGATTGCGCGCCAAGATCGCCGTGCGGAGTAACGACAGCCGAATCGACGCCGTCGGTGCCTGCGTCGGCATGCGCGGGTCGCGCGTCCAGGCCGTATCGAACGAGCTGGCCGGGGAACGTGTCGACATCATTCTCTGGGATGACAACGCGGCACAGTTCGTGGTCAACGCCATGTCGCCCGCGGAGGTCGTGTCTATCGTTGTCGACGAAGACAAGCACAGCATGGATATCGCCGTCGAAGAGGACAAGTTGTCGCAGGCCATCGGTCGCGGCGGCCAGAACATCCGGTTGGCCAGCGAATTGTCCGGCTGGGAACTCAATGTCATGACCGCGGCGGATGCCGAAGAGAAGAGCGAATCGGAAACACGGGAGTTGATTGCGTTGTTCTCCAAGCAGCTCGATGTCGACGAGGAAGTCGCATTGATCCTTGTCCAGGAGGGCTTTTCGACTATTGAAGAGGTCGCCTATGTTCCTGCATCGGAGCTCATCGCGATCGAAGAGTTTGAAGAGGACATCGTTGACGAGCTACGCAGCCGTGCCCGTGACGTACTGCTGACGCAGGCTATCGTGCTGGAAGAGAAAATCGATGAAGTAGAGCCGGCAGAGGACCTGCTGAGTCTCGACGGGATGGACAAGGGGCTTGCCTTCGTGCTCGCGAGCAAGGGAATCGTGACGCGTGAAGACCTCGCGGAGCTGGCAACCGATGACCTCCTCGAAATCAATGAAATGGAAGAAGAAGATGCGGCAGCGCTGATCATGAACGCGCGCGCACATTGGTTCGAGGAAGAGCAGCAGGCGTAGCCGCCTTTCAGGGAGTTTATGTATGGCTGATGTGACAGTTACACAATTTGCCGAGGTATTGAAAGTGCCGGTCGAGAAGTTGCTTTCGCAGCTCGATGAGGCCGGCATCAAGGTCAGTGGGTCTGACGACACGATCAGCGACGACGCGAAACTCGAATTGCTGACTCACTTGCGTCGCAGCCACGGGCAGGACGACACGCCGGCGACAGCTGCGGCGCCGCGCCGTATTACCTTGAAGCGCAAATCACAATCCGAGTTGCGACTCGCGGGCAGCCAGGGACGCGCACGTACCGTGAACGTCGAGGTGCGTCGTAAGCGTACGTATATCAAGCGCGATGTACTCGAGAAGCAGGCGCTGGAAGAACAGGAAGAACTCGATCGCGTTCGGCGCGAGGAAGAGGAACGCGTCGAAGCCGCAGCGCGCGAGCAAGAGCGTCTCAAGATGGAGCAGGAAGAGGCTGCCAAGCGCGAGGAAGAGGCACGCGAGAAAGCACTGCAGGCGCAGAAGGACGCGCAGGAAGATGCGCGCAAAGCAGCGGAGAAAGCAGCGGCCGACGCAGCCGAGGAAAAAGTCCGGCTGGAGAAAGCCGAAGCCGATGCACGCGCCCGTCGCACCAAGGAAAAGGCCAAGCCGAAGCCGATGCGCCCCGAGACCCGCTACGGCCGCAAGGAATTGCACGTCGCCGGGGACAAGAGTGGCCGGCGCAAACGCAAGTCACCGATGCGCCGACGGCCGCTGGCCGCCAGTGGCGATTCCAAGCATGGCTTCGAGCGGCCCACGGCCCCGGTCGTTCACGAGGTCGAGATTCCTGAGGGCATCTCTGTTGCCGAACTCGCGCAGCGCATGGCGATCAAGGGTAACGAGGTCGTCAAGGTCCTGTTTAACATGGGTGCAATGGTGACCATCAACCAGGTCATCGATCAGGACACGGCAACGCTGGTCGTCGAGGAACTGGGCCATGTCGCGGTGCCCATCGAGTCGGCTGACGTCGACGAGAAACTGCTCGCGGACGAGGAGCGTCTCACCGGCGAGGCCGTCGACCGGCCGCCGGTCGTCACGATCATGGGTCACGTCGATCACGGCAAGACCTCCTTGCTTGATTACATTCGCCGCACACATGTCGCGGATGGCGAAGCCGGAGGCATTACGCAGCACATCGGCGCGTATTCGGTCGACACCGAGAAAGGCAGAATTACGTTCCTGGATACGCCGGGACACGCGGCGTTCACGGCGATGCGCGCGCGCGGTGCGCAGGCAACTGACATCGTCGTTCTCGTTGTTGCCGCCGACGATGGCGTCATGCCGCAGACCATCGAGGCGATTCAGCACTCGAAGGCGGCCGGCGTGCCGTTGGTCGTTGCGGTCAACAAGATCGACCGCGAGAATTCCGATCCGGAGCGCGTCAAGAACGAGTTGTCTCAGCACGAAGTCATCCCCGAGGCCTGGGGCGGCGAACAGATGTTCGTCAACGTTTCGGCGTTGACGGGCGAAGGCGTCGATGCGCTACTCGATGCGATCCTGTTGCAGGCGGAAGTCATGGACCTCGATGCTGTCGCGGTAGGTGCGGCACAGGGCATCGTCATCGAATCGAGCCTGGAGAAAGGGCGCGGCGCAGTGGCGACACTGCTCGTCCAGGCAGGAACGTTGAAACAGGGCGATATGATCATCGCCGGCGAAGAGTACGGCCGCGTCCGCAACATGTTCGACGAAACGGGTGCGTCCATCAAGGAGGCCGGACCGTCGTCACCAGCGGTCGTTCTCGGGCTGTCAAAGACACCGAGTGCCGGCGACGACTTCCTGGTTGTGAAAAACGAGCGCAAGGCGCGTGAAGTCGCCGAGTTCCGCCAAGGCAAGACACGTGACGCGAAGCTCGCGCAGCAGCAGGCCTCGAAACTCGAAGATATGTTCAGCCAGATGCAGGAAGGCGAGGCCTCTACGGTCTCTGTCATCATCAAGTCGGATGTGCATGGCAGTGCCGAGGCGTTGCGCGACGCGCTGACCAAGCTGTCCACCGATGAGGTCAAGGTCAAGGTGCTGGGCTCGAGCGTGGGCGGAATCACGGAAACAGACGCGAACCTCGCGGCGGCGTCGAAAGCGGTGATTATCGGGTTCAATGTTCGCGCGGACGCGGCGGCACGCACGGCGATCAAGGAATCGGGCGTAGACGTGCGCTATTACAGCATCATCTACGAAGCGATCGACGACGTTAAAGCGGCCCTTGTCGGCCTGCTGGCGCCGGAGATTCGTGAGCAGATCATCGGTCTTGCCGAGGTTAAGGAAGTTTTCCGTTCGCCGAAGTTCGGCGACGTCGCGGGCTGCATCGTCAGCGAGGGCATCGTGAAGCGGCACAACCCGATCCGCGTGCTGCGCGACAATGTCGTGATCTACGAAGGCGAACTCGAATCGCTGCGGCGCTTCAAGGACGACGTGAACGAAGTGCGCTCCGGTACCGAGTGCGGTATTGGTGTCAAGAACTACAACGACGTGAAGGTCGGCGACCAGATCGAGTGCTTCGAACGCATCGAGGTAGCACGCACACTGGACTGATGTCCCGCCGTGAATCGACATGCCTCGTGAGTTTTCCAGAAATCAGCGTCTCGGCAATCAGGTGCTTCGTACCCTGAACGAGCTTTTGCGGTTCGAAACCAAGGATCCGCGACTCGAGGGCGTGTCGTTGTCCTCGGTCGAGTTGTCGCGTGACCTCAGTGTCGCAAGGGTCTATTACAGCATTTTGGACCCCGATGGCGATGCTGGCCCTGTTCAGCAGGGCCTGGAAAAAGCGGCGGGTTTCCTGCGCGCGAAACTCGGGCAGGCGATCAAGGTGCGGCATGTGCCCGAACTGCGCTTCGAACATGACGACAGCGCTGCCGAGGGCCAGCGAATCAGTTCCCTGATCGACGACGCACTGAATTCAGACGAATCGCGGTGACTCTGGTGGCGCAGCTAGACAGACGCCGAAAGGAAGCGGTGGACGGGCTTTTGTTACTCAACAAGCCTGCCGGCATCACTTCCAATCGGGCCTTGCAGATTGTCAAACGGCTGCTGAATGCCAAAAAAGCGGGCCATACGGGAAGTCTGGACCCGGCGGCCACTGGCATGCTGCCGCTGTGCTTCGGCGAGGCAACCAAGGTGTGCGCCTACCTGCTGAATGCGGACAAGACGTACCGGGTTACGGCGCGGCTCGGCGTGGCGACCGACACGGGCGATGCCGATGGGCAGGAAACCGCTACCGCGGAGATTCCCGGCATGTCGGCCGAAGACTGGAATGACATCCTGCAGGGCTTCGTGGGCGAGTCGATGCAGGTACCGCCGATGTACTCGGCATTGAAGAAGGACGGCAAACGGCTGTATGAACTGGCCCGCAAAGGCGAGACGGTCGATCGGGAAGCACGGCCCATAAGGGTCGATGAGATCCGGCTGCTGGAGTATGCGGGTTCGAGACTGGTGTTCAGGGTGTCCTGTTCCAAGGGTACCTACGTAAGGACGCTGGTCGAGGATATCGCCGCACGAGCCGGCACGGTGGCGCACACGGCTCACTTGCACAGAGAGTCGGTGGGCGATTTCAGGTCAGCGGACATGCTCGACCTCGCGGCCATGGAGGCGCTGGCAAAGGAAGGCCCGGCGGCCCTCAGGGCTTGCCTGCTGGCTCCGGACGTGGCTTTACAGGGTCTGCCCCCCCTGAGCCTCGATGCCGGGGACGGGGCCCGTTTTTGCGGCGGCCAGGCAGTGGCGGTGGCGGCGGACGGTACGACAGGCCTCGCCCGGGTCTACGATGCGGGCCAACGATTTTTGGGCGTGGGCGAGCTTGCCGGCAACGGTCGGCTGGCACCGCGCAGGGTGTTTCAGACAGGTACAAAAAACCCCGTGAAAATATGAATTTGGGGTGTCAATGGGTCCAAACAGGCGCTAGAATACCGCGCTCTAAAAAGGGCCAAGAATAGAGTTAATTGGAGTAGTTGAAAGATGTCACTTTCAAGTGAAGCAAAGCAGGGCATTGTTGCCGATTACGCACGAGGCGAGGGCGACACCGGTTCCCCCGAGGTTCAGGTAGCACTGCTGTCCAAGAGAATTTCCGAGCTGACCGAGCACTTCGGTGAGCACAAAAAAGATCACCACAGCCGTCAGGGTCTCCTGAGAATGGTCAACAAGCGTCGCAAATTGCTTGACTACCTCAAGTCCAGGGACCAGGACCGCTATCGCGAGCTGATTTCCCGGCTCGGTCTGCGCCGCTAATTCAGCGAGCGATTTCGGCAATGTAAGTAACCGATGTGTCGTCCCCTTCCGGGGTACGCGGTCGGTTGCTGTTGCCTACATTTTTTCTATCTGAGTACACATCGTGAAATCGACAACAAAGACGTTCCAGTATGGGGAACACAAGGTAACTATTGATACGGGCGCTATTGCCCGCCAGGCCGACGGTGCAGTCATCGTCGATATGGCCGAGACCCAGGTTCTGGTAACCGCGGTTGGCAGGAAAGTGGCAGATCCGGGCAGAGACTTCTTCCCGTTGACCGTGAACTACCAGGAAAAAACTTACGCCGCGGGCAAGATCCCGGGTGGGTTCTTCAAGCGTGAAGGTCGTCCGGGCGAGAAAGAGGTTCTTACTTGCCGCCTGATCGACCGACCGGTTCGTCCGCTGTTCCCCAAAGGCTTCAAGAACGAAGTGCAGATCATCGCCACGGTGATGTCATTGAATCCGGACGTAGATCCGGATATTCCGGCTCTTATCGGTGCCTCGGCGGCACTGGCCATTTCGGGAATGCCGTTTGCCGGCCCGATTGGCGCTGCCAAGGTTGGCTACAAAGACGGTGAGTATGTCCTGAACCCCGGTCGCGCCGCCGTTGCCGAAGGTGACCTGGAACTGGTCGTCGCCGGCACCAAGGATGCGGTCCTGATGGTTGAATCAGAGGCCTCTGGCCTCTCTGAGGAAGTCATGCTTGGCGCTGTCATGTACGGCCACGAGCAGATGCAGATCGTAGTTGACACCATTAACGAGTTGGCCGCCGAAGTCGGCAAGCCGGCCTGGGACTGGGCCGCACCGGAAGCTGACGACGATCTCGGAGCCGCCGTAGCGGCAGCCGCGACGGCCGGTCTTTCCGACGCCTACCAGATTACCGACAAGCAAGATCGTCAGGCGGCAGTTGGCGACGCCAAAGCTGCAGCGGTTGAAGAGCTGGCAGGCGACGAAGATGCCAAGTGGTCTGCTGAAGAGGTCAAGGGCGAGCTCTACAAGCTCGAGAAGAGCATCGTGCGGCAGCGTGTCATCAAGGGTGAGCCTCGTATCGATGGCCGCGACAAAAGCACCGTACGTCCTATCGACGTTGAAGTCGGTGTCCTGCCGCGTGCACACGGTTCAGCCGTATTCACACGTGGTGAGACTCAGGCGATTGTCGTTGCGACGCTGGGAACAGGCCGCGACGCGCAGATCATCGACGCGATCGAGGGCGAGCGCAAAGAGCCGTTCATGCTGCACTACAACTTCCCGCCGTTCTGCGTTGGCGAGACCGGATTCGTCGGTTCACCGAAACGGCGTGAAATAGGCCACGGAAAGCTGGCGCGCCGCGGTATTGAGGCCGTTATGCCGAACATGGACGAATTCGGATACATTTTGCGGCACCAGCCTGGCGCTGATGGATGCTGGCGTGCCATTGAAGGCGCCGGTTGCCGGCGTCGCCATGGGGCTCGTCAAGGAAGGCGACGAGTTCGCCGTTCTTACAGACATCCTGGGCGACGAAGATCACCTCGGCGACATGGACTTCAAGGTTGCCGGTACGGAAGACGGTATCACCGCGCTGCAGATGGATATCAAGATCCAGGGAATCACGAAGGAGATCATGAGCATAGCGCTTGATCAGGCCCGTGACGGTCGTTTGCACATCCTTGGTGAGATGAACAAGATCATCAGCGAGCCACGTGCGGAAATGTCCGAATGGGCGCCGACGATCATGACCATGAAGATCGATCCCGACAAAATCCGTGACGTCATCGGCAAGGGCGGTGCAGTTATCCGCGCCATCACCGAAGAGACGGGCGCATCCGTAGATATCGACAATGACGGTACGATTCGAATCGCATCCGTCGACGGCGCATCGGGTAAAGAGGCGCATCGTCGAATCGAGCTGATCACGGCCGATGTCGAGGTTGGTCGCGTTTACGAGGGCAAGGTCGCCCGCCTCATGGACTTTGGCGCATTCGTGACGATTCTGCCGGGCAAGGATGGCCTCGTGCACATCTCGCAGATTTCGAACGAGCGCGTGGAGAAAGTCAGCGACAAGCTGGCCGAGGGCGACGTCGTACAGGTCAAAGTGCTCGAGGTCGACCGCCAGGGCCGCGTCCGCCTTTCCATGAAGGAAGTCGACGCCGCCTAGACCGGTTCGTGAGAGCGGCCTACGTGCCCTTGGGGTATTCCAGCCGCGATTGATCGCGCCAGGATGGCGCTCCTACGCCCGCTTCGCTACTGTGCCTACAGACCCGGCTTCGCGGCGTGGGGTTCGAGAAACTCGAGTATGCGTCCCGGCAGGTAGTACGTCGGCCGCCATGGCGGGCCGCCGTTGATAAACCCGACGTGGCCGCCGGCCTCGGCGACCTCGATCGTTACGTACTCCGAGAGCATGTCCTCGTCGGGAATGACGCGTTCCGTCATGAACGGATCGTCAAGTGCGTTGATGACGAGTGTCGGCTTCTGAATACCGTTCAGGAAGCGCAGGGAGCTGCAGCGATCGTAATAGTCCTGCATGCCGTCGAATCCGTGCAGCGGCGCGGTCACGTGGTCGTCGAATTCGCCGAAAGTCCGGGACGCCATCGCCAGGTTCCAGTCGAAGGCGGCGGTGTGGCGGTCGAATTTTCGCGCCACCGATTTCTTCATGCGTTTTAGTAAGTAGCGCTGGTAAAGCTTTGAAAATCCAGTATTTAAAGCAATAGCACACTCGTGCAAGTCGAGCGGTACACAGACGGCGGTTGCCGCGCTCAACGGCGTCTCGTCGCCGGACTCTCCCAGGTACTTCAACAGGACGTTGCCGCCCAGCGAATAGCCGACCGCCAGCAACGGGCCCTCATTCTGCGACACGGCGCGTTCTGCCTGCAGATTGTCGAGGAAATAACGCAGGTCGTTGGTTTCCCCGGCATGGTAGCGACGTGGCAAGCGGTTGCGATAGTCGCCGCAATCGCGGAAATGCAGGACACAGCAACGCCACCCCCGATCCCGCGCGGCTTCCATGAGCATGCGGGCATAGGAAGACTCCGCCGAGCCCTCGAGGCCGTGCAATATGACGAGCAGTGGTGCCGAGTCGGGCACTGAATCGGCGTCAACCAGCCAATCCACGGCGGTGACGTCGCCGTCGGGCAGTTCCAATTGTTCGCGCCGCAACGTGGGGCGTGATCGCCATGCCCATGGGAGGCTAGGGTACATCGTCTGGGCGTGGCGATTTCGAAGCCAGCGCGCCGGCTCGAATTCGCTTCGAATGATGTGGTTTTCCGCTGTCTCTGAGGTCATTGCCGCGATTCTGACACGTTTACTGTTCGGCTTTGAGAGGGTCAATACGGTTGGCAAAAAAAATGGCCCCCTGCTTGCGCAGGGGGCCCGCCGTGGAGTGATTACACCTTCAGGCTTTTGCAACAGGGGGCGGGGGAGCGTATCCCTGTTGCAGGGTTGAAGCTAGGGCATATGAGGGGTTGATGTCAAGACGTGTGGGTCACCAAAGCCCGATTTCGACCGCCGCCATTGCCCCGGAATTTACACTTGCCGCCGTTTCGCCTTGCATCGCGTCCAGGCGCCAGTTTTCGATGGCCCAATGCCAGACTTCGCCGAGCGCGCAGCGCCCGAGATCCGCGGGTGGTTCCTGTCGGAGCGCGAGTAGCGCTGCGTTGAGGACACGTGGTGCCTGGTCGCCGGGAATACCGGCCGCACCGGTCAATTTACTGAGTTTATCGCCGTTCGGATGGGTGATCACAGGAATGTGCGCGTAACCGGGCGTCGCGTAACCGAGTTGCTGTTGAAGCCAGATTTGGCGCGGTGTGGAGTCCATGAGATCCATGCCACGTACCACCTCGGTGATCCCTTCCAGTGCGTCGTCGACGACAACGGCCAGGTGGTAGGCGATAAGGCCGTCGCGGCGGCGAATGACGAAATCGCCGGACTCGCGTTCGAGGTGTTGGGTTTGAAGCCCTTGCAGGGCGTCGTCGAACGTGACGGCGCGGTCGTCTGTGCGCAGTCGGATTGCGGCTTCCGGCGCGTCGCAACCGGAACGGCAGATACCCGGGTAAATGGGGCCCAGGGGGCCGCGAGGCGCGTCCGCAAGGTCGCGGCGCGAGCAGGCGCAGGGGTATGCAAGGCCCCTGTCGATCAGGGACTTGAGCGCTGCCAGGTGCTCATCCAGACTGTTGCTCTGGAAAATGACGTCGCCATCCCACTCGAAGCCATAAACGTCGAGCGATTTGAGGATGCTGTCGCTGGCGCCGGATTGCTCTCGCGGAGGATCAATATCGTCGATGCGCAGCAACCACTGGCCCTGCCGGGACCTGGCCTGCAAATAGCTGGCGACGGCAGCGACGAGCGAGCCGAAGTGGAGCGGACCGGTGGGAGACGGCGCGAACCGGCCGATGTAGGGGGCTGGCTCGCGCGTCAAGGTACCGGGCCTGGCTTATCGGTACCGATCGTCCCGGTCGCGGAACTGCCGTTCAGCGAGTTCGCGGCGCTCCTGCGCCTCCAGGCACAGCGTGGCCACGGGCCGGGCTTCAAGGCGTTTCAGGCCGATTTCCTCGCCCGTTTCGTCACAGAAACCGTAGGAGCCGTCGTCCAGGCGCGCCAGCGCGGTCCTGAGTTCAAGGCCGAATTCGGACTCCTGGGTGGCCCGGTCATTGGGGTCGGGGAAATTTGCCGCCTCGTCCTGCATGTGGTGCACGGTGCGGTCCACTTCGTACATCAATTCGCGCTTCCAGGCCGTCAGAATCTCGCGAAAATGCTCGATCTGGGCGTCGCTCATGTACTCTTCCCCACGCCTGGGCTTGTACGGTGCAATGCCGTGAATCGGGCCCGTGAACACATCGCCTCTCGGCTTGCGGGCAGCGGCCCGCTTCTTCGGCGCGGGTTTCTTCCTGCTGACAGCCTTCTTCTTTGGAGCCGGTTTCTTTCTGCTGACGGCCTTCTTCTTCGTGGCCGGCCTCTTTTTGCTGGCGCCCTTCTTTTTCGCAGCCGGCTTCTTCTTGCTGGCGGCTTTCTTCCTAGGTGCCGCCTTCTTCTTGGTGGCAGCCTTCTTCTTGCTGACTTTCCGGGCCGGCTTTTTCTTGCTCACGGCCTTCTTTTTCGCAGCCGGCTTCTTCTTGCTGGCCGCTTTCTTTCGTGCAGGAGCCTTTTTCTTGCTGGCCGCCTTTTTCCGGGTGACTTTCTTGATCACTCTGGCCTTCTTTGCGACGGTCTTCTTGCGAGCGGCCGGTGCCTTCTTCCGCTTGGTGGTCGCAGCTTTCTTTGCGGGCATTTTGTACTCCTGCCGGGGAAAGAAAAGGCCGGGATTATACATTGCTTGAGGCGACAGGGAAGGGTTATTTTCTGGCAGGCTTTCGAGCCCGGGGTTCGTGGCTTCACACCCCGATTTCATTGGGTTTTGGGCCGAATTGTCTTTTTTAAGCGACAATCGTTTTATTGCCGGAATTACATTACACTAGCCGACTTTTACGGGATATTGGCCTACACCACCAATGCGATTAAGCAA